>CAJURU010000003.1:60372-175951 GCA_910588845.1 uncultured Lachnospiraceae bacterium | reverse complement strand
ACATTCTACTCTTGTGAATGAAAAAGCGAATGAGTAAATCAAGCAATTTTTTTGCGTGATTTACTCATTAAAAAGAAAGCACAGGATGCTATTATTGATTATGAGGTGAAACTTTGAAAAGGAAAGCATTGAAATTTGGAACAGTAGGTTTTCTGTCTGGGTGTTTTGCATATTTGCTGTTTTCAATCGTTGTTTCATTGCGGATGAACACATGGGATTTCTATTTTGCTCTTCCTGCTTTGGAAAACAATTACAGCAATGAACTGTTTGCAACCATTGCTCAGATTGTCACATTTACTTGGCTTGGATTAGCCTGTGGTATTGCTTGTTTGTTTAGCGAGAATGTCGAACTTGAGCCAGTAAAACAAGGAGTAGGCTATTTAGTTTCGCTAACTGTTGGGATTATTCAGCTAATTATGATAAGTACGAAATGGGTACTCTGTCCTGTTTGCGGAAACAAAACCCGTAACAAAATTAGAGAGGACACAGAGTTAAAAAATTTCCCGCGCTACTGTCCGAAATGCAAACAGGAAAGTTTAATTGAAGCAAAAAAGTTACACATAACCATCATCAAAGAGCCAGACGCTTTAGACGCAGAGCCGATGAACTAGTGAGCTATGTAATCATATACTGCTTCTTTTAACTCATCGTATGTTCTGTATCCAAGAGTAAGTACGAGATGCAGGTTGACGGATACAGCCTTGAGGGGCAGAAAAATAGTTTGAAACGGTTTGCAGACCGTGAGGAAATGGAAGTTGTCGCCATCTACGAAGATGCAGGAAAGTCGGGAAAATCAATCGAGGGGCGACCCGCATTTAAGAAAATGCTGTCCGACATAAAAACGGATTGGAAATAGAGTATATCCTTGTCTATAAACTTTCACGTTTTGGGAGAAATGCGGCAGACATTCTAAATTCATTGGAGTTTGTTCAGTCCTATGGGATAAACCTTATCTGCATTGAGGAGGGGATTGATTCATCCCAGACAAGCGGAAAGCTGCTCATATCTGTCCTGTCGGCGGTTGCAGAGATTGAGAGGGAAAATATCATTGAGCAGACCATGAACGGTCGCAGGGAAAAAGCAAGGCAGGGCGGTTGGAATGGCGGTTTTGCCCCATATGGGTATTATCTGAAAGACAATCATCTTTTAATAGAGGAAACAGAAGCCAAAGCAATCCGAATTATATTTGATAAGTTTGGAAATTCAGATATAGGGCTTGGGGGAGTTGCAAAATACCTTAATCTGCAAGGAATAAAGAAGATACCCAGCCAGAATGGAAAGTTGGAAACATGGAGCAGCCATTTAATACGGCAGATATTAGACAACCCTGTTTACTGTGGAAAAATTGCATATGGCAGAAGAACACAGGAAAAAGTGAAAGGAACGAAGAATGAATACAAACAAGTCCATACAGATGATTATATCTTAGAGGGCGGGCAGCATGAGGGGATTGTCAGTGAAGAACTCTGGCAGAAAGTCCATGCAAAGCGTTTTGCAACAGGAATCAAGCAGACGTCAAGAATTGGCAAAGAAAGGCCGCATCTTCTGACGGGCGTTCTGAAATGTCCCCTTTGCGGCAGTTCAATGTATACGAATAAACACGCATGGACAAATAAAGACGGCACATATAAGGAAGTCTACTATTATATATGCGGAAGAAATAAGCAAGAGCGGGGGCGTCATTGTGATATAATGAGTGACGAGGAGAAGAAAAACCTTATCACCTCATTAAAGAAATCCAGATATATCCGAATGGTGAAGCGAAAATGCCGTTGAAGTCGATAGAGTTTAACTTTCCGATTTATATTGACGGCAAGGAAGTACGGAAAGTTGGGTAGAGTATCATGATATGGTTGACGATAATCATCCTAAAACCCCGATGATTCTCGTCATGGTACAGCGTTGGATTCTATTATTATAGATGACGAAAGATTAAATCCTTGGCTTGATGCCGGATGTGGCAGATTTAGGGTACGCCATTTTGGTGTTGCGATAGGCTTAAAAGAAAGTTTTATGATATTATGATTTGGATTGAGGCAGTTCAAAATGTACAAATCCCTAGGGCGCCTGGTATAGCGGGTTTTGGCATAATATGTAAAAAACTAAATATTTTTACCAGTTTTTTGTGAAATGTCTATAGTTTTTGGGGGTGAAAAAGTTAATATAACATACTATAATAAATTATCTATAAAATCTAGGAAGGATTGAGAAATTTTGCCGATGAAGTTTCTGCAATCCTTCTTTATTATGAAAGGAGTAAGCTGTGAAGAAAGTGATGAAGAGTGGATGGAAGCGTTTGTGCGCCGTAATTCTGGCGGCGGCAATGACATTGACGATGCTTCCGGTGGATGTACGGGCAGAGGATGAGAAAAAAGAATTTTACAGAAATGGTTTTGAAGACGGGCAATACCAGGGGATTATGGGACGCGGAGGGGTAACGCTTGAAGTCTCTACTTCGGTGCACCATGATGTAGGCAATAACAGTTTGTCAGTCAAAGGACGTACTGATACATGGCATGGCATTCAGTTGTCGCTTGCGAAATACGTAATATCTGGGAATACATATGATTTCAAAGCCTACGTAAAACAGGATACGGGTTCGGAACAGACATTTGACTTGGGGGTACAGTATAAGGATGCTGGCGGCGAAACCAAATATAATTCGGTAGTTGGATATGGCAAAGCGTGCGCGAGCGGTGAGTGGACGGAATTGGCAGGCTCCTTTCAAGTTCCGGAAAATGCCAGTGAGATTGCTTTGTATCTTCAGTGTTCCTCGTCAGGGACGGCGGATTTCTTTGTAGATGATTTGTCAATTACCGGTATTCCGGCAGAAAACAATGAATTTAAGCCGAATGAAGAACTTTATAACAATATGGTTAAGGGAGGCGTTTTTTCTACCGGCAATAATGCGCGCATAAAGGCAGCGCTTCAAAAGGCACGCGAGGGAAAGGATGTATCACTGGCTTATATTGGCGGCTCTATCACGGAGGGCGGCGGTTATAATCCGAATTCCGCGTGCTATGCAGAAGTCTCTGCTACTGCTTTTGCTAAGAAATATGGCGTAAATGAGGGCAAGAATGTTCATTTTATCAATGCAGGCATGAGCGGTACGTCATCGGATATTGGTATTATCCGTTATAGGCGCGATGTGGTAGACCGCTTGCCGGAGGGCAGCAGTCATCCAGATATTTTGTTTATTGAGTTTGCAGTAAATGATTCCGGCTGTGAAACTAAGGGCGGCGCATACGAAGGCTTGATTCGCCAGGCGCTGAAATCCGGCTCGGCGGTTGTTCTGGTATTTTCCGTATTTAACAACTTAAACCGCGTAGAAGAGATGAATTATCGCAAATATGGAGTAAAGTATGATTTGCCGATGATTAGCACGGGAGACGCGATCAAGGATGTTTATCAGCAATCTGGTTTTTATGACTGGTTTTATAACGATACGCTTCATCCTAATGCAAATGGATACAAACTTATGGCGGATTGTATTCTTGAATTGATGGATCGTGTTGATAAAGAGGAAACTGAGGTTGACAATGCGGCAGATGTGGATTCTATCGAAGCTGTGACATCTTCTTCCTATCAAGGGATTAAGATGATTGATTCGACGACAACCGCCGATTCTGATCCGGCAATCAGCGCCATCAATGCGGGCGGATTTAGCAGCAAAGACGACAATGTTCCGACATACCAGTATTTGTATAATGGGATAAAGGGAGAAAAATGGTTTCCGAATAACTGGATGTATGCCGGAAATGGCGCCAATGAACCGCTTACGATTGAAGTTAATTGCCAGACATTTATGCTCGTATATAAAGAAACAAGCGAGAATGCGTACGGTTCAGCCGATTTGTATGTGGATGGTGTGAAAAAGTCTACGTTGCACTGCCACAACTCTTCGGGCTGGAATAATGGTAAAGTATGCATTGCCTTGCAGGAAAAAGAGTCTGCCCCGCACAAAATTGAACTAAAAATGGCGGCGGGAGATGAGGGGAAGAAGTTTACTTTGTATGCGATTGGATATCAGACAGATTATGTGCCGGTAGACCAGGCGCTAGAGAATGTGAAAACGCTAATAGATGCCATCGGCGAAGTAGTTTATGATAACGCCAGCAAGGAAAAAATTGCTGCTGCAAGGGAAGCGTACGACAAGCTGTCGGACGTTCAGAAAAGTCTCGTGAATAATTATAAGACACTGACGGACGCGGAGGCAAAATATAAGAGCCTTACGCCTGCAACGAAAACCGGCATCGCCAAGGCTGCTGTGAATAAGATTGCGGATCAGTATTATACGGGCAAAGCGAAGAAGCCGTCCGTTACCATAACGTATGCGGGCAACAGCTTAAAGCTTAACAAGGACTATACGGTAAGCTACAAAAATAATACGAAAATCGGTACGGCGACGGTAACGATCAAAGGAGTGGGAAATTATACGGGACAAATCACTAAGACATTTAAGATTGCTGTTAAGAAGAATGCAGTCTACACCGTTGGAAGTTACAAGTACAAGATTAAGAGTGCCAAGACAAATGGGAAAGGTACAGTTGCCTTAAGCGGCGTCAAGAGCAAGAAGGGCAAGAGTATCAAGGTGGCTGACACGGTCACAATTGGAGGTAAAAAGTTCCTTGTCACATCAATTGGCAACAGCACATTCTCAGGATGCAGTAAGGCGACAAGCGCAACGATTGGCAAGAATGTCACTACGATAGGTTCTAAGGCATTTTACAACTGCAAGAAGCTGAAAAAAATTACCATCAAAAGTACAAAGCTGACAACGGTAGGGGCGAAAGCATTCAAGGGAATTACCAAGAAAGCATCCATCAAAGTGCCAAAGAGCAAGCTGAAAGCCTATAATAAATTGCTGAGTCGGGCAGGGCAGGCGTCCAGCGTTAAGATTAAGAAATAGAAGGTCAGTATAAAATCATCGAGCAGGGGTTGGCTAGCGCCAGCCTCTGTTCGATTATTGTTTTTCAAATAGAAAATTCAAGAAAGTTGTGGTAGAATGGAAGACGGATAACAAGCAAAGAAACCCTTGCAGGTATGCGAGATAAATCAAAAGAAGCATGAAGAAGCGCAAATATATGATAGCATATTTGTTGGAGAGGTGGATGGGATTTGCACAGAAGATATCCTGAAACGCAGGAATTAAGTTCGCGCAAGAATTAGGGAAGGTAGATAAATGATAGAAGAAATAAAAACGCGCAGAAGCATACGCAGATATAAACAATATGAAATTCCCACAGAAGTCGTCAATAAAATTATTCAGGCCGGGCGTTTTGCACCGTCAGGAAAGAACAAACAGCCCTGGAAATTTATAGTCTATGGAGGGGATGCCAAGCGGAACCTTCTTGCAAAGATGGAAGCCGGATTACAGCGGGAGTTAAGCGGCAAGGCTTTTCTGCCTGACAGCGCCTATGGTTTGCCGGATGCAGGAAACACGCTGCAAATTATGAGAGAGGCGCCAACGTTGGTAGTAGTTATGAATCCGTATGGGAAATCGCCGTTTGAGCAAATTACGGTTGACGAACGCGTGACAGAAATTGTAGACGCGCTATCTATCGGAGCGGCGATTGAAAATATGCTTTTGGAGGCAGAACGCTTGGGGATTGGGACATTGTGGATTGGCAATACTTTTTTTGCTTACCCCGAACTGGCGGAATTTGTAAAAGAACCCGGGCAGTTGGTGGGAGCGGTAGCCATGGGATATGCAGAAGAAAAGCCGGGGCAGCGGCCAAGGAAGCGTTTGGAAACTATTTTGGAGTATCGCTATTGATATGGGATTGATTTTTGGCCGAAAAACCCTGTGCCAATTATAATCATATGGGAGTCGATATCCAAGCGGTTGTGAATATTCTGCCTATGAGAACGAAAGGTTGACCGAAAATGACTTATGATTGTTTAATTATTGATGATGAAAAACTGCTTGCAGACAGTACGGCGGAATACTTCAATCTTTTTGGTGTGAAAACGGCGCTTGCATACAGTGTTGCAGATTGCAGAGATTTTTTCAAAGAAAATACGGCGGAGCTGCTTTTGCTGGATATCAACCTTGGCGACGGCAGCGGCTTTGAGCTCTGCAAAGAACTGCGGGAGGCTATGGAGGTTCCAATCCTTTTTATCTCAGCGCGGACGAGCGATGATGACCAAATCATCGCTCTGAGTATCGGTGGGGACGATTATATTCAAAAGCCTTATTCTCTCAGCGTTTTATTGGCAAAGGTTAAGGCGGTGCTCAAACGCTATGGAAGTAAAGAGGTGGAACACTACGCAGACGGGCGTTTATCGGTAGATTTTAATGCGCGGCAGGTTCTCGTTGACGGAGTTTGTGTAAAGCTGACGTCGCTGGAATTTAAGCTGCTGGCTTATCTGATCCAAAATGCAGGTCGGGTAGTTTCAAAGCAGGAGCTTTTTGAAAAGGTGTGGGCAGATAAATTTACCGGAGACGGCACGCTGAATGTGCATATCCGCAAAATACGCGAGGCAATTGAAGAGGAACCGGGCAATCCGGGGTACGTCGTTACCGTTTGGGGCGACGGCTATAAGTTTATAGGGAGGAATCAATGAAAAACCGTGTTTTTATCGGCGGTCTTCTGCTTCTTTTTTTGTTGGAACTTCTTGTTCTCACATTGTCTGTGTTTCCCAGGGAGAAAAAATTACAGGATACAGTGGCAGTCAATGAGGTTGTAAAAACGGTGCAAAGGGATTGGGATTCTTTAGAAAAACATCATAACCCCACGTCGCTGGAATATGTTGTTATTGGCTCAGACGGAGCAATTCGATATCGAACAAAAGCTGGATTGAGCGAGAGCATAAACGCTGCAATCAGCCATAAAGATACCATTCTTGATATTGAAGTTGACAGCATGATTGCGGGTAAGGTCATCGTATACAACAATGATGCGCTTATTGTCCAATCTGAAATTCAGCGTACCGTTGTTGTTATCATAGTGGCGATGTTCTTACAAGGGTGTATTTGTGCGGGATATTTTTTCTATATACATCGCACGATTATAAAGCCATTTCGCAAGATGAAGGCATTTGCTGAACGTATTGCGGGAGGCAATCTGGATATTCCGCTGCAAATGGATCGGCAAAATTTATTTGGGGCCTTTACCGAGAGCTTTGATATTATGCGTTCGGAGTTAAAAAAGGCGAGAATTGCCGAAGCGCGGGCAAACGAGAGCAAAAAAGAACTGGTGGCCAAGCTGTCGCACGATATCAAAACGCCGGTCGCAAGTATCAAGGCAGCCTCCGAAGTAGGGGCGGCATTGTCGCCGGATGAAAAAAGCAGGGTCAATTATGAGCAGATTATCCGCAAAGCAGATCAGATTAACACGCTGGTTACAAATCTGTTTTCCGCTACGTTGGAAGAACTCCATGAGCTGTCGGTAATACCTGCGGATATGGAAAGCAAAGACCTGCGGACGTTATTGGAGAATGCCGATTATCTGCATCGTGCAATAATACCTCCTATTCCCGATTGCGTGCTGTTTGCAGACAAACTCCGTTTACAGCAGGTATTTGATAATATCTTTGCTAATTCCTATAAATATGCCGATACCGCAATCAATGTAGCCGTCTGTCTGGAGGAAAACGATCTTGCTATCCGTATAGAGGATTCTGGCGGTGGTATCAGAGAATCGGAGCTGCCGCTTTTGAAAGAGAAATTTAAGCGCGGCAGCAATACAAAGGACATAGAAGGCGCAGGTCTGGGGCTGTATATTGCCGATCACTGCATGAAAAGAATGCAGGGGCGTCTTGAGATTGAAAATGGCGCAAAGGGACTGAGAGCAACTGTTTGGGTTTCACTTTGTCGTATCATTTAAGGGATATTTAAGGATTGTATAAGGACAGTTAAGAATTGGAAACGTACAATAGAACGTGTGATAAGGAGGGCGTTTCGTATGAAAGAAACTTTATTAAGGACCGAAAAATTAAGTAAGTCCTTTTCAAACGGCGGCGCTATGCAGCACGTTCTGAAAAATATTGACTTACAATTGTACAAAGGCGATTTCACTGTTATTATGGGGGCAAGCGGCGCGGGAAAATCCACGCTTTTATATGCCTTGTCAGGAATGGACACGCCTACGCTTGGCAAGATTACTTTCGCAGATCAGGTTATTTCCGGGTTGTCCCAGGATGGGCTTGCCGTGTTCCGGCGCGACCACTGTGGTTTCGTGTTCCAACAGATTTATCTGATCGACGGAATGAGCGTGATGGATAATGTGCTTTCCGCAGGGCTCCTGGTGAACAAGGATAAAAAGGCGCTTGTGGCTAAGGCGAAACAATTATTCAAGGCGGTTGATATTTCTGAAGAAACGCAAAAGAAATTTCCGACGCAGATCTCGGGCGGCGAGGCGCAGCGAGTGGGAATTGTGCGGGCGCTTATCAATTCTCCGGAAATACTCTTTGCCGATGAACCGACAGGCGCCTTGAACTCGAAAACCGGTCTTGACGTGTTAGATACGCTTACAAGATTTAACGAACAAGGGCAGAGCGTCGTCATGGTAACGCACGATATGCGTTCTGCGCGTCGCGGCAATCGTATTCTCTACTTAGAGGACGGCGTTATATTAGGTGAATGCAATTTAGGCAGATATTCCCACGGCGATGCGCAAAGGCACGAGAAACTTTCTGCATTCCTCAATGACAGGGGGTGGTAATATGGGTAAAAGTTTTCTGATTGTCCGTTCCAATATCCGAAAATCAAAAGGCCAGACGGCTGCAATTATCATTTTAATCCTGCTTGCCGCTTTCATGTTTAATCTTTGGCTAATGCTTTCTATGGATTACAAATCTAACTTTGACAGATATCATGACAAACTTAACGCCGAGCATGTTACATTAGCCCTGGATAGCAATACAGACGAATTCCAGACGTTTCTGTCGCATACGCTTGAAAGCGACAGCCGCATCGCGCAATACCGTCTGGATAATTGTATGCATATGACAGGCAGGTTTCCGTATAACGGCGGTGAGATAAGCAGTTGGTTTGTTTTTATGGATAAGCAGACGGCGTTTACGCGTTCCATTGGCAAGATTGAGATTGTAGAAGAGGGAAATTTGACAAGCGGCGTATATCTGCCTCTGCTCTATAAAACAGACGATATCGACATAGGCAAACCGATCGACATTTTCATCGGCAGCCAGAAAGAGACCTATACGGTGTGCGGCTTTTTTAACAGCATTATGATGGGTTCGCATAATTGTTCCTTGATAGAAATCGTACTTACGGAAGATAAGTATACAGAGCTTGCCAGCGGCGGATATGCTTCGCAGGCAACGCTGTGCTCCGTACGCCTGAAAGACATATCGGAGAATCTCAGCTATGAAGCTTCGCTGAAAAGTATGGCTTCACAACAACAGCCGAATATTAATATGGTAAGCAATTGCTGCGATACCGTATCTCAGTCCCGCTATATTTCGCAGATGATTTGTTCGGGAATCATGAGCGCTATGGCGTTTTTTGTATTGCTGATTGCGCTTGTGGTGATCGTATCGAATATCATCAATTATATACAAGTAAATATGAAAAATCTCGGCGCGCTGAAAGCTATAGGATATACGTCAAGACAATTGATCTGCTCTTTATTATGGCAGTTTTTAAGTCTGACTGTTCTGGCGGCGCTCATTGGCATAGGACTTTCGTACCTTCTGTTTCCAGCGGTCAACGCCATGATGATTTCGCAGACAGGCATTCCATACGTCACACATTTTTTGCCGCTGCCATTTGTACTTTCGCTTGTAGTATTGGGCGGCGCCGTTGCCTGTTCTGTCTGGTTCGCAGCGCGCAGAATCAAAAAGATTGAACCTATTGTGGCGCTTCGTAGTGGGATTCAGACGCATAATTTTAAATGCAACCAGGTTCCGCTCGCACACACAAAAGCTCCCCTGACCGTTGCCCTTGCGCTCAAAACTACGCTTTCCGGGGTAAAGCATAATATAACCATCTCAGTCACAATGCTTGTACTTTCGCTGGTAGTCGTATTTTCCGGCCTAATGAAAGAAAATGTAATTGAAGATATGACGCCGTTTTTGCATATCGTCGTAGGAGAAACTGCGGATAGCTGCATCAGTGTGCAGGCGGAAATAGAGAAAGATTTTTTACAGGAAATAAATACTGACAGCCGCGTAGAGAAGAGTTATCTCTATACATTTTTTTTTGTTTCGCATGTGGGCGGCGCGGAGCTTATGACGGCGGTTTGCGATGATTTTACAAAGATCAATAATCAGAGTATTGCAATTAAGGGACGGCTGCCCAAATATGACAATGAAATTGCGATTGCCGCCAAATATGCAAAAGAAAACGGGTTCGAGGTTGGAGATGAAATAGAAATAACGGCAAACGGAAACCAGGAAAAGTATCTGATTTGCGGCTTTACGCAAATGAGCAACAATCTTGGCAGAGACTGTTCGCTTACGCGGGCGGGCTATGAAAAATTAGGAACGCTCACAAATACAAGCTATTATATCAATCTTGCGGATGGAACCGATATTGATGCGTTTCATCAGGAAATGAAAAAGAAATTTGCCGGCGGCATAGAAGACACAATAAATATTCTGACAATCATAGAAGGCACGGCGGGCGTATATGTCTCGCTTATGACAATTATTGTGATCGCCATACTTGCGCTCTCCGCAATTATTATCGCTTTTGTATTGTATCTGCTTGTGCGTATCATGCTTAACAATAAGATTCGCGAGTATGGGATTATGAAATCGCTGGGATTTACGACGGGTCAGCTTATCCTGCAAACGGCGTTGTCGTTTATGCCGACGACGATTCTTTCTACGATTGCCGGGTTGATTCTTTCTAGTTTTATCATCAACCCCTTGACCGCCTTGTTTTTAAATGGTATTGGAATCGTGCAATGTACGTTCGCAGTTCCGCTGGGATTTATCGCCATTGGCGGTATCGGGCTTGTGCTGTTTGCTTTTGCGACGGTCTGTCTGTTGTCTCTGAAAATAAGGAAAATTACGCCGAGAGCCTTAATTTCAGGAGAGTAAAAAGAGCGAATCATTGTCTTTCATTCGGGCCCCGCCTTGTATAAATGCCATTCGTTCCCTCTTAATGGTGATTTCGTTCCACTTGGGAAAAGAAATATCATAATCTGCCGATAAAATAAATGACGGATTTACAGAGGCAGAAAATACAAGGTGGGGAAATATGGAAGCAGCCATTGTAGGTGAGGAACAATTTACGCAGAAACAGATATGCAGTTACATTAGGAACCATAGGCCGGATTGCCGCATGGAAATCTTTGCCACAGGAGAGGAGCTGCTGGCAGCCGGGAAGAAATTCGACCTGATTTTCCTCGATATACAATTAAGAGGGTTTAATGGCATTGAGACGGCGCGGATTTACCGTAAGCAGCGGGAGGATACCGTTCTGATATTCTTTGCAGATACCCGGGAATACGTTTTGGAGGCTTTCGATGTGTCAGCGTTCCATTATCTGTTAAAACCCATAGAGGAACGCAGGTTCATGGAGGTGTTTGAACGCGCGGCCAAAGAAGTCGCAAGACACAGAGGGCAGCGCGAAGAAATTATCCTTGTGCGGGAGAAAAACAGGAGTTTTACGATTGACAAAAAAAGTATATTATATATTGAGAACAGGGGCAAAAAAGTGGAAATCCACACCGTTGGCAGCGAGGAATTGATCGAGATATATGCCACAATGGAGGAACTGACCCGTAAGTTAGGGGAGGGATTCTACCGCTGCCATAGAGGATATCTTGTAAATATGGCGTATATTACGGAGTATGACAGCGACAGTATCACACTTAACGGCGGTGAAACCATATGTTTGTCCAAAAAGAAACACAGCGAATTTGTAAGATTGTATATGTATTACCATCAGAAAGAAGGCGGTAATGTAGTGTGAACATTGGGCAGCCGTTTCTTTCTGAAGAGGGAGACGGCTGCTTTCCGCTAACAGCGGCGTGTCAGGTTTTAGGGCCTCTGCTGATTTTCCCGGCAAGGAAGACAGAAGTTGGGCCGTCTGAATGCCCGATGTAAATAACATTTCTTTTAACAGCAATTCTTGGAATCTTTTTTCGGAATACAATTCCCATTACAGTAAAAACAGTGACAACAACAATAAATACAACGCATATTCTTCTCTTCATTGGCGACCTCCCTGATATGAAATAAATTAGGCAATTGCGAAACTCTAAACTTAATTAAATTTCATGTACAATTTAAACAATTCTCTTAAAATATTTTCATAATACAGAAACACAAAATGCTAGGCGCATCAAACATTCCAACGAGCCTCTTACTACAAAATCCCCTGTCAGCAAAGGCTTCCAGCGTCTTTTGAGTCTCGTTTTCATGATGCTAAATGCATTTTTTAGTTTCTGTATATAAAAATATTTACTCATAATTTTTTGAATTGTACATGGAATTTTGAAAATTTATGTGTTTCGCAATTACCTAATGAAATAAATTTATGATGGAACAGCAATGATTCACACCAATATACAAATAGTTACGATAAAATTATAAACTATTTGTCGGGAAAGGTACAGTGTTCGATTAGCAAATATAGGGAAGCGTCATATATTTATTATAAACAGAGAGCCGATTTGGGCTTTTAGAGGTAATAAATATGCAGATAGAAGTAATTCAAGGTATCTTGATTCCGTTTCTGGGGACGACTTTAGGGGCATCTTGCGTGTTGTTTATGAAAAATATGCTCAGTGATTCGTTACAAAGGGTTTTAAATGGGTTCGCAGCAGGCGTGATGGTGGCGGCGTCTATCTGGAGCCTGCTGACTCCGGCAGTGGAGCAGGCGGCGCCCATGGGACAGTGGGCGTTTGTGCCGGCTGTGTCCGGTTTTTGGTTCGGTGTCTTATTCTTGTTGGTAATGGATCGGGCAATCCCCCATCTGTATCAAGGGAATGGCAAGCCGAAGTCGTCATGGACGGCGAAGAAAGGAAACGCTATGCTGGTGCTCGCTGTGACGCTGCACAATATCCCCGAGGGGATGGCTGTAGGGGCGGTGTTCGCCGGCTGCCTGTCCGGGAACAGACAGATTAGCATGGCAGAGGCTGTGGCGCTTTCTGTGGGCATCGCTATCCAGAACTTCCCGGAAGGAGCGATTATTTCCATGCCGTTGCAGGCAGGAGGGATGAAGAAGCGGACGGCGTTCTTGTGCGGTGTGTTGTCTGGGGCCGTGGAGCCTGCCGCCGCGTTGCTTACGGTTCTGGCTTCGGGCATTATTGTCCCGGTGCTGCCGTATCTGCTGAGTTTTGCAGCGGGCGCGATGGTCTATGTCGTGGTGGAAGAATTGGTTCCCGAGATGTCGGTAGGGAAGCAGTCTAACGTTGGGACGGTGGTGTTTGCGCTGGGATTTACATTGATGATGGCATTGGATGTGGCGCTGGGCTAGTACACTAGATTACGAATACCTTTCCTTTTTTTGGGAATACTTTCATCAGCGATATGGAAGTATTATAATAGAGGTGGCATTATTATGACAGTAAGCTATTCCATCAATGGGAAATCAATTCAGCCCGAAGAACTGAAAGAGGTACAGATTACGAAGAAGGATTATATAGATTACGTCGAGGCAATCAAGCAGAGTGCAAGCAACAGTTATCGGGAGCAGGGTAAAGCGTCTGCTCCCCTTGCAGAAAGGACACAGGGCATAGGATGAAAACGGCAGCAATATACATAAGGGTGTCGACCGATTCACAGGCGGAGGAAGGATATTCAATCGACGCGCAGAAAGAGCAGCTCTCTGCATACTGTGTGTCGAAGGGTATCAAGAAATATGAATTCTATATAGACGGCGGCTGGTCGGGAAGCAACATTGAGCGTCCCGAGATGCAGAGGCTGATTGAAGACGTGAATGCGGACAAGATTTCGCATGTCATTGTCTATAAGCTTGACCGTCTGTCGCGTTCGCAGAAAGATACGTTGTATCTGATTGAGGACGTGTTTAATCCCCATGGCGTTGATTTCGTATCGCTCAACGAGAGCATGGATACGTCCACGCCCATGGGGCGCCTTATGTTGGGGATCCTGTCGGCATTTGCACAGTTAGAACGTGAAAACATCCGGCTCCGTACGCGGATGGGTATGAAAGAGCGCGTCAAGTCAGGATTGTGGATGGGTGGCGGCCGGGTGCCGTTCGGTTATGACTATGATAAAGACAAAGGCGTGCTTGTACCAAACCGCGACGCCGAGAAAGTCAGGCAGATTTACAAATTATATATCGAGGGGAAAGCGCCGCAGGAGATTGCTAATCTTTTGGGTTTAAAATATGACAGGCTGGTATATCAGATATTGACGCGCAAGAGTAATTATGGAATCATTGAATATAATGGGGAAGAATACCAGGGGCAGCACGAGCCGATTATCTCTAAGGAAATATATGACATAGCAATGCGCTGTATGCTCGAGCGCAAATTTGTGCGGGCAAACACGTCGGAACACCTTCTAACCGGGCTTTTGCACTGTGGGAAATGCGGCGCCAAAATGCGTTATCAGAAATGGGGGAATAAGGGATGCAAGTTAGTGTGCTACTCGCAACAGAAGTCTAAGACATATTTAATCAAAGATCCGAATTGTGAGCAGGAAAGGGTCTGGGCAGATGAGGTGGAGGGAGAAGTTATCAAGGCAATTTTTGCGTTTGCCAATAATTATAAGCCCAGCGAAACGGAATCGCTTGCGCCCGGCGATACGCTCTCTTTACTGTATGAGCAGCAGACAAGCCTCAATAAAAAGATCAAAAAGCTGTATAACGTCTATGCGGCCGGGGAGGATAATGATATTTTACTTGAGACCATTGAAGAGTTGAAAAAGAAACTCTCTTCGATCAATCAGCAGATAGAATTGAATGAGCAGGATGATATTGTTCTGGCGCGCAGAAAAGAGAAAACAGAGCTCTTATTGACGGTGAGAGAATTGTGGGATGCTATGGATGTGCGGCAGAAGAAACATATCGTCCGCAAGCTGGTTAATAAGGTAGTTATCACGGGTTCACATGTGCACATAGACTTTTCTCTATAATTTTTTCGACAAAGTATATTCATTGGCACTGCATAGGTAGAAAATTTGACGCCGATTTCCGGGTTGAAGTTGTCGATGGATTTGATTAGGCCGATGCAGCCGATTTGGAACAGGTCGTCCACATTTTCATTGCTGCCGGCAAAACGTTTGATGACGCTCAGGACAAGACGGAGATTCCCTTTGATATACGTTTCCCGCGCCTCCATGTCCCCGGCTTTGATGCGGGAAAAGAGGCCGTCTTTCTCTTCGTCCTTTAATACAGGGAGTTTTGATGTATTCACTCCGCAGATTTCTACTTTGTATGCCGCCATTATGTTACCTCCCTTTTTAAGTAGCAGTAATCTTACAATAAAATGATGCACGAAATTTACTACTTTTATTCATAGAAATTTCGTGCTATACTGTAGAAAATGAGATTCCCCCAAAAGAGGGGATTTTTGTGGATTTCAAAGCAGGAAATAGGAGATAGAGGTATGAAGGATGCAATTGATAAAAGAAATGAGAGGGAAAGTATTGCCAGAAGTATTG
Source organism: uncultured Lachnospiraceae bacterium (assembly GCA_910588845.1). GTDB lineage: Bacteria > Bacillota > Clostridia > Lachnospirales > Lachnospiraceae > Petralouisia. Next base: position 160,402 of record CAJURU010000003.1, on the reverse strand, counting down.
TAAAGCGCAGCAACGTTATCTACACAAGCAAAGAGGAGCTTGAACGAAGGGCGCAGGAAGAGAAGCATAAGCAGATGCAGCAAGAGCGGGAGGCCGCGGAGGAGGTTGTACAGAAGCTTAAAGATGAGCAGAACAAGAAGATGGCTATGGAAATCCAGAGGCTGATTGCTGACAGGGAGATGCTTGAGAGGCAGCTTGAGACCGGCATGGACGCCAGCGGCAAACACCGCATGAGTGGAGTGACCCAGGAGAGAGTGGAGGCGATTCTAAGTGAGAAGAGCAAGCAATTGCAGGATATTATCGCTGCGCACAGTGTTGACAGTGGGAAAACGGGCCAGGATATGGAGGAAGCATTACCATCAGATGATGAGGCAGATTCCCCCCAGACAGAAGAGGCAGATTAAGAAGTGGTTTTATCGTTTGCAAAGGCAGATATGGCAGAAGTTTTGTAAGGGCTGGCAGCAGGGAACGTGCGCCCTTTCAGGAAGGAGGCGCCTATGAGCAGGCAAGGGGATAAGCAGGAAGATGTAATACGCAGACAGGACGGGCAGGAACCAGGAAAACCAGCTCCTCTCAATGAGACCTGGTCCCAGGATGCCCAGGATGAACTGGAAGATTTCATTGAGCAGCAGGGAATTTATATTCGTCAGTGAGCACCTGTTTTTATAAGGAATTTCGGTGCAATTAGGAGAATTACGGTATAGCCATTCGTGGTTATGCCGTTTTTTCATCTTATAGGATTAGGGTGTCAAAAGCCCCTTCAGGGCTAAACCGATACAAATATGTGTGTTTGCAAGCGAGCTTGCAACACCACATATTGTTTTCGGTTGGCGCAAAGCGCCCTTTTGACAACTGAATCCTTATAGAAAATACCCTGTTACGCGAAAGTGTGAACATATTCGCGCTCCAGTACCTTTTGAACATTGCATAACCATCCTGTAAGAGAAATAATTGTAAACTCTGGAAGGAATATTGTAAATACAGAAAAAGAGGGCGATGCTATCATATTTACAAAGAAACAGAGCGATGTGTCAGTACACTGGGGGGAGTTGCTTTGGAAAAAAGGAGGAGCGCTATGAAAAAAAGAAGAGTAAAGCTGCTTAGTCTGTTATTAGCGGCAAGCATGGCGATGTCAGGCGTGATGCCGGTCATGGCTTCGGAAGTCTCAGAAAATTTTGATGTCCAGCAGGGGCGAGAAGGGCTTTTGCCAGAGAAAGGAATCGCAGAGGAAGAAGGTGAATTAACGGACAGCAGGCAGTTGGAATTTCCCGGGCTGGCAGCGGAGTACTGGACGACGAGAGGCAGCGGCAAAGATGTAGTGTTTGACCAGTTAATGTCGAAGAGCGTGGACTATTACATCCAGTATCGTGATATGGACGGTAAATTGAAAGAACAGACGGGGCGTGAGGATGCGGTGGGCGTCCGCTGGACGGGCAGAATAAAGGTGCCGGAAACAGGCAATTATACATTTCATTCAGATTCGGACAATGGGTTTCGGCTGTGGATTAATGGGGAACAGTTGATTGATTACTGGGATGGAAATTCCTGGAATGTGCCGCAGACCAGTAAGCAGGTTTCGTTGGAGGCGGGCAGATATTATGAATTCCGCGCCGATTATTTTGAGTATGAGGGCGGATCGAATGTTGTTCTCTTCTGGAGCAATGATCAGGGGATCACGCAGAAGACAGCCGTGCCGGGAACGGCGTTTTACCTGCCAGAAGATTTTGCAGGGATGTATATTGCAGAGCTTGACACCTCGAAGGCTAATTTGACCGAAGGGGCTGATTTTGATGGGCATGTGACAGTGAATGGCATAGGCTTTTCGGAGAACGCGAGCTTCGAGATTGTCAAAGGAAACGGGGCGTCCCTGCAAGGTTCGTCGCTGGAGGTAGTTTCTGTGTCAGAAACACAGGCGGAGGTGAATATTTCAGCGCTTCGGGCCGGTACTTATAAGATAAAAGCGGTCAGCGGCAGTACAAACGTGCTGTCTAAGAGTATGCTGATTGTACTGCCGGGCAATGTGGCCGGGCAGACCAGGGCGGAACGCCCAAGAGCCGACTGGGAAAGGACGGATTATGTCAATCTCAACGGTTGGTGGGATTTTTCGTTTGATCCAGGACAAGAGGGGCAGAGCAAAGGATGGCATCAGGAAGAAGCAGTGTTGGAGCAGAAAATTAACGTGCCTTTCTGTTGGGAATCGTCTTTGAGCGGTGTGGAGGACACCGATTATCTGGGACAGGCATGGTATCAGAAAAAAATAACGCCGGACGCCTCCTGGAGAGGACGAAAAATTTTCCTCAAATTTGGCGCTGTAGACTGGAAATGCAAGCTCTGGGTAAATGGCGAGGAAGCCGGCGAACACGTTGGCGGTTATAATGCCTTTGAGTTTGACGTGACAGAGTATATAAATCCTGGAGAGGAAAATACCATTACGCTTTGGGTAGAAGATTACGGAAGTTATGGAGACGACAGTTATCCGGCATTGATTGGCAAACAGGGCAGGAATGCTCCCTGCGGTTACATCCATACCAGCGGAATCTGGCAGACGGTAGGCATGGAAGCCAGGAGCGCCACTTATCTGGACAACGCCAAAGCAGCTGCGGATGTGGACAATTCCTCTGTCACATATACCCTGGATATCACTTCCGACGCGGCGCAGGAGCTGACGGTAGAGTATGATTTTGAGAGCAAGGTTTATGATATGGAGCAGGAAAAGGATGTCTCCACGGGTTCCGTGATCAAAGGTTCCCAGAATATTCAGGCCGCAGAAGGTAAAAGCACTGTAGATTTAAAGGCTATTACCGTTCAAAATCCCAAGCTGTGGAACTATAACGACCCCAACCTGTATTATGGGACATTGACGGTAAAGAATGCCCAGGGCACTGTGTTAGATACGGTAAACACTTATTTTGGCATGAGAAAGGTTGAACAGAAGTATTTTGATGAGAGCCTTGGTGTAAAATATATTTATATCAATAACGCACCTGTCTATATGTCAGGGCTATTGGATCAGGGCTTTTGGGAAGACGGTATTTATACGGCTCCCTCAGAGGAAGCGTTAAAGTACGATATTCTCAAGATGAAGGAAGCAGGTTTTAATATGATCCGTAAACATCTGAAAGTGGAAGACCCGCTCCAATATTATTGGTGTGACAAATTAGGAATGATGGTATGGCAGGATATGCCTCATGCCACGGCGATGGTTCCCGATAAAGCAGGGGACGCGGCTTTCGGGCGTCAGTATTACGAAGAATGTCTGGACGCCATGATGAATATGAATTATAACCATCCCTCCATTGTTGCCGTGATGCTGTTTAATGAGACATGGGGGCTTCAGAAAGCTTATTTCGATGGAAAGAGAGACGTAGTAGCGGCAGACGGAAAAAGTACCAAAACTTGGGTGGAAGAGCTTTTTTACAGAACGAAGGCAATCAATCCCAATCTGTTGGTTGAGGATATGAGTCCCTGTAATTTCGACCATGTACAGCCGACAGAGCTCAACACATATCATATGTATCCCAGCAGCTATGGGGAGACAGTGAACATGGTGGAGCGTTTTGTGGACAACGCCTATGTCGGTTCCAAAGAGGGCTTTAAATTTGGCGAGGTGCAGGATGGCGACCCATTGCTGAACAGTGAGTACGGCGGTGTAGGGGCATATGCAGGAGATTTTGACGTATCTTATTGCTTTAAGTATATGACGGATATCCAGAGGCGCTATGAGAAGCAGAGCGGGTTTGTTTATACGGAGCCTTACGATGTAGAATATGAGCGCAATGGTATTATGACATATGACAGGAATATGAAGATATTTGGCTATGATGAGATTGCCTATGGCGGAGATATGTCTATCCGGGATCTGACGCAGGAGATTTATGTTGGAATCGTAGATCAGCCAATGCGCAATATGGTTCTGGGACAGAAGATGAAGACGAAAGCGATGGCAATTGGCTGGACCAATGATATTCCTAAGACAGTGATTATGAAATGGAGGTTTGATGGCACCGACATTTATGGAAACCAAATCAGCACCGGGATTTCTGGGGAAAAGAACTTAAACATGGTTCCTTATCGAAAATCTTCCGTTACCATCGAGTATACGACGCCCTCTCAGGCATGTGTGGGAACTTTGACGGTATGGCTGGAAGATGGCAACGGCAGAAAGCTGGCGAAGAATTTTACAAATGTGGTTGTAAAAGATCAGACAGCCGGCAATCAGTCTTATACGCAGGAGAACCAGGATGGTTCGGTATGTTTGAAAGCAAAAGTAGACGATGTAAAGATGGTCTCCAGCCAGGGGAACCAGAAGCAGAGCTACCGCTATACACTCCCGGAGGGTTATGATCTTACAAAGTTGAAAGGGATGCGTGTTTTGGCGGAGGCTTCCTCTTATAAAAAGCAGCTGGGGACGGACAAGAACCTCTCCTCGTTCTCATCGGTATGGGGACAGACGGCCGAAGGCAGGGAACGCCCCTCAGATTTGACCGTATCTGTGAACGGCGTAGAGTTAGATACGGTATACCTGCCGGATAATCCGCGCGATATGCGGGGAACGCTCTCATTGAACAGGCCGAATAATGGAAATACCAGCGCGGGCGATTTTGGCTATCTGATTAATATAAATGTTACGGACGAAAAGTTACAGCAAATCAAAGAAGCAATGGGGGATGAGCGTATGATTTCGGTTACCTACCAGGTGAAAGAAGACGCAGAGCACAGCAATGGGTTCCGAATTTATGCAGCGGAATATGGGCGCTATGCGGTAAATCCCACGCTGATCCTCAATCCGACAGATCAGACGGTGAAAGGCGAGGCAGACCAGGAGCAGAAGCTAGAGGTGAAAGGCGACAATTATAGTGTGGAAGCCGCTTTAGAGAGCAACGAGAGCTATATTGTGCGAGATGATGCCCAGGGCGGCTATCGTGTGGAAATTACAGCGGATGGAAGCAAAGTGGTTCTGACGAATGTAAAAACAGGAGCAACCGTGGCCCAGGCAAATCTGCCGGGCAGGCAGGAAGCGTATCAGGTAAAAGTTCGATTGTTTGACGAGCAGATTTGCGTCTATGTAGACAACGACCCGCAGCCTGTCATAAACGTCTATGACAAGAGCGGATTTACAGGCGGCGTGACGGTCAAGCCGGGAGCAGAAAACGTAGTGGTGGCGCCGGAATCTTATGAAACGGTCAAGGCAGATACGGAGGGTGAATTGCCAACGGTAAATTTCACGGACGATTTTAGCGTAGATACTTTGGACAGCCGCTATGAGAAAATGGGCAATCATATTCAGGCAAACGTAACGGACGGTGAATTGAAGCTGTCGGCGCGGTCGGGTGATAAATTGATTATCAAGGATATAAAGATGGCGGACGGCGTCTATGAAGCCGATTTCACGGTTGGCAGTTTAAAGGATAACAATGGAAACGTCGGTTTTGCGTTCCGCTCGACGAATTATCAGGTGGGGGCGGATGGTCTGGACGGCTATTATGCCGGACTTGGCAATGGCTATGTGCAGCTTGGGCGCATGAATAACAATTGGAAGGAACTTGCCAGGGAAAACGACGCCAACTTGAGGACTGGCACAAAGCACAAACTGAAGGTAGCTGTTTTTGGTCCGCGTATCCAGGTCTATGTAGATGATGTGAAAGCGCCGTATATAGATGTCGTCGACAACACGTATGCAGAAGGCGGGGCGGCGATCCGGGGATTCCAGTGCGACTCCTCCATTGACAACATAAAGATTGCCAATACGCTCAGTTATACCAGCGACTTTAGCCATGGAGTTGGCGAATGGGAGGAAACCGGCGTGTGGAGCAATCGAGACGGCGTATATAAAACTTCTGACGACAAAGCATTTGCTTTCATTGACGCAAACGCGCAAAAGGATACGGCAGTAGCAGCCGACTTGAAAGCAGAAGACGACGAGGCTCTCCCGGCAATTGTTTTTCGCGCCGCACCAGGCAGCGATGGGTTCAATGGGTATCGTGCAGCCTTAAATGTCAAGGAGGACAAGGTTCAACTTGTAAAATTTGAGAGAGACAAAGAGACAGTAATTGCAGAGCGCAGTTGGAAACTGGAAGCAGGGAAGCGATACAAGATTTTGGCGGAGGCGCAGGGCAGCCATCTGAAAGTATATTTGAACGGCTCCGAGCAGGCGTTATTCTCGGTGAAAGATACTTCTTTTGAGAAAGGCCTGATAGGTTTTTATAATGCGCAGGGCGCTTCCGTATTTGATAATCTCTCTGTGCGCTCATCGTTTATTGACGGGGAGACGCTCGCACCTGTAAACACGGCGGGGCTGGATGCAGTAATCGCATTTGCCAAGAGTTTGAAAAAAGAGAATTATACGGAAGAATCTTATCGGAAATTGCAGGCGGCTTTAGAGGCGGCGGAAGCGGCCGGCCGTTATGAGCAGGCAGAAATTAATCAGGCGGCAGTCAATCTTTCCGAGGCGCTTCTGGAGTTGATAGAGAAAAACTCCGGCGGCGACGTGGCGGCATTAGAGGAAGCGTTGAAAAAAGCGCAGGCAGCCCAGAAAGCAGCGGAGGCCGAAAAAGAGGCCGCAAGGAAGCGTGCAGCGGAGGCAGAAGAAGCAAGGAAAGCAGCGGAAAAAGCGGCTAAATTGACACAGAAGATAGCCCAGGAGCTGAAAAAGGAATTGGCACGGTATAAAAACGCGGTCAAGAAGGGGCAGGTGTTTAAGGTTGGCGCCTTGAAGTATAAGGTGACAAATGTTAGCAAGAAAACGGTCAGCGTTGCAGGCGTTGCCAAGAAGAGCGTCACGTCTGTCAATATTAAGCCAACGGTAAAATATTTGGGCAAGAGCTATAAGATAACGGCAGTGGCGAACAATGCGTTTAAAAATAATAAAAAGCTGACAAAGGTTGTCATTGGAAAGAATGTGACGACTATCGGAAGCAATGCGTTTTACAAAAACAGCAGGCTGAAAAAAGTGACGGTGAAATCAAATGTGCTCAAATCGGTAGGGAAGGGCGCATGCAAAGGAATTCACAAAAAGGCATATATTGACGTGCCGAATAAGAAAGCAAAAGCCTACCGTAAACTATTTGCCAAAGCAGGACAGGCCAAGAGCGTGGTGATTAAATAATAATTTGAAAGGATGGGCCGATGTTTCTCATGACGTCGGCCCAAGGAAAAGATATGATTTTTAATGCGTTGGTTGCAGACGATGAATATTTGATTCGTCGTGGAATTATCAGTTTTTTAAACAAATATGAGGATTTTGAAATTGTCGTGGAGGCGGAAGACGGGGAAATGGCGTTGGAATTAGCAAAAAAGGTTCCCTTAGACGTTTGTTTTGTGGATATCAACATGCCCTTTTTAAATGGGCTTGAGTTTATCAGGAATCTGAAGGAAATCCATCCGCGCGCGCTGGTAGTGATTATCACAGGTTATGACAGCTTTGAGTATGCAAGAACGGCCTTGCGGATGGAGGTTTTTGAATACCTGTTGAAACCTGTGATGGAAGACAAGTTTCAGGTCATGATGGAAGCCGTAAAACAAAAACTGATCGGTGAAAGAAATCAAAATAAATACCTGAAATGGGCCAAAGATACGCTGAACCAAAATAGGGAATATCTTGTGTCCAGTTTTTTACAGAAGGCGTTGGAAGGGCACTTTACAGCCGAAGAGATGCACGAACGTTTCAATTATCTGGGGGTAGACATACCGAGGAATTTTGTTGTGACAGTGGTGCGTTTAGAACATCAGACGGTCGTAAATCTGAAAGAAGAGTGGACAGATGACCTGCTGTTTTTTGTAGCGCGCAATGTGGCAAATGAGATATTCAATGAAATGGACAGTACGCGAAGCTGCCAAAACGATTATGGAGACTTGATTGTTTTGTCACAACAGGTAGAGGCACAGGAAGAACAACTGCAAAGATATTGTGAGTTGTTAAAAAGCCAGGTGTCCGTAAAATGTGTTGCGGTACAGAAAAGGGGGACAGGCATGGAACATTTAGTCGATGCCTATCAGGAGGCGATAGAGCAGATTGATGAGATGGCAGGCACTTCGTCTGTGATTCAGGAAGTTAAGGACTATGTAGAACAAAATTATTGGAATGTGAAATTTTCTCTTCCAGACGCGGCAAACCATGTAAATTTGTCTGTACAGTATATGAGCAGGCTATTCCGAAAGGAAACAGGAGTGACCTTTGTGGATTATCTGACCAGTGTGAGAATCCGCAAATCCATTGAATTATTCCAGAATGAAAACATGAAAATATATGAGATTGCAGAATGCGTGGGATATGCTACACAGCATTATTTTAGCGCGGTATTTAAGAAGCATTTGGGCGTCAGCCCGGCCGAATACAGAAAGAGAATGAAAGATAAGTGAACCGTTTAACCCCGTATCAGAAGTACTTGATACGGGGTTAAATATTTGTATATTTTGGCCGGATTATTGCAAAGACTTGGGAAGGTTCAGAGGATATAATGATGGCATAACAAAAAAGCGTTACTCTAACAAAACAGAGTAATACAGCAAAAGGAGGATGTTATCATGAAAAGAAAGTTATTAAGTATGGTGTTGTGCCTGTCAGTGGTAGCTGCTATGGCCATGGGGTGTGGGAATCCAAAGGAAGCTAAAAACGAGCCGGTAAAGACGAGCGACGCAGCAAAGGCAGATGACAAGGCGGATGCCAATGATGCGGCAGATGCCGATGACGCAGCCGACGACGCGGCCGAGGACACATCAGGCGATGAAAAGCTGGTAGTAGGTTTTGCGCAGATCGGACAGGAATCAGGCTGGCGCGATGCTGAGACAATGTCTATTCAGACGTATGCAGAGGAACATTCTGATACGATTGAACTGCATTTTGCAGATGCACAGCAGAAACAGGAAAATCAGATTAAGGCCATCAAGAGTTTCATTGAGCAGGACGTAGATGTGATCGGGCTTGCCCCGGTGGTAGAAACCGGCTGGGACCAGGTATTTGCAGAGGCTAAGGACGCCGGGATTCCCATTGTGCTGTTAGACAGAAGAGCGGATGTAAGCGAAGACCTTTACACCACATTTATCGGTTCCGACTTTATTGAGGAAGGAAAAATGGCGGCGGCAGAGATGGCAAAATTGATTGGTGAAGAAGGTAAGATTGTGGAGCTGGAAGGAACGGTCGGCGCATCTGCGGCTACAGACAGAAAGAAAGGTTTCGACGATGAGATTGCTGCAAGCTATCCGAATATTGAAATCATTGCATCCCAGACAGGCGATTTCACAAGGGCGCAGGGAAAAGAAGTTATGGAATCTTTCCTGAAATCCAACAGCGACATCAAAGGCGTATATGCGCACAACGACGATATGGCTCTTGGGGCAATTGAAGCTATCAAAGAAGCAGGTTTAAAACCGGGCGAAGATATCAAGACCGTATCGGTAGACGGCGTAAAAGATATTTTTGAAGCGATGGCAGCAGGCGAAGCAAATTGTACCGTAGAGTGTAATCCGTTGTTAGGGCCCCTCTTCTTTGAGGTAGCAGCTCAATTAAAAGCGGGCGAGAGCGTAGAAAAATGGGTAAAATCGGTAGACGGCGTATTTACTGCTGATATGGCGGCAGAAGTACTTCCGGATCGTCAGTACTAAAATTAAAAAAAGTTGCCGCATTAAGAAAAACGGATACGCAAACCTTAATGCGGCAGTTTTTCGTTGGTGAAAGGGTAGGGGAGCTGAGGCGGACTTGCCTACTTTGTTAAAAAAGAGGAGGTTTTACAATGGGTAATGAAAACCGGCTATTGACAGCCAGGAATATTTCCAAGTCCTTTGGAAAAGCGGTGATTGCACTGGATCGTGTACAATTTGACTTGCGCGGCGGGGAAATTCATGCATTGTTGGGGGAAAACGGCGCGGGAAAATCGACGTTAATTAAGGTGCTGACAGGGGTGGAAGAGAGAGACGGCGGGACAGTAACGTTAAATGGAAAGCAAATTCACCCAAAATCTACGCAGGAGGCACAGAGGGAGGGAATCGCCACGGTTTATCAGGAAGTAAACCTCTGTCCCAATTTATCTGTTGCAGAAAATATTTATATCGGCAGGGAACCGCGAAATAAGTTTGGCAAGATAGAATGGAAAAAAATCAATGCTGACGCTGAGGAACTGCTGAAAAAATTTGACTTAAGCATCAATGTCACAAAGAATCTTGATAATTATTCGGTAGCGGTCCAACAGATGATCGCTATTGCCAGAGCTTGCGATATCGAAGCTAAGGTGCTGATACTGGATGAGCCTACCAGCAGCCTTTCCACCGTGGAAGTGGAGAAGCTTTTTGAAATTATGCGCAAGCTGCGCCAAGAGGGCATGGGCATCATTTTCGTTACGCATTTCCTCGATCAGGTGTACGAGGTAACGGATCGGATTACCGTGTTCCGCAACGGAGGATATGTGGGAACGTTTGAAACGGCGCAACTGCCCCGTGTGGAATTAGTGGGAAAGATGATCGGCAAGGATTACGCGAGCCTCAATGAATCTGTAGTTGCCGGACAGCTGGAGGACGCTCAGGAATCAACGGGGGAAGAATTGATTGCGCTTGCCGGGGCCAGCAGCCCGGGTACGATACAGGATTTTAATTTAAAGATACGCAAAAGCGAAGTATTGGGCCTGTCCGGCCTGCTGGGCTCTGGACGCTCGGAAACGGCGCGGGTATTGTTTGGCATAGACGCCTTAGGTTCCGGGGAGATGAAACTCAAAAAAGAAAAGGTACATTTCAAAAGTCCTTTAGACGCCATCCGCAGCGGAATTGCTTTTTGCCCGGAGAACCGCAAGACGGAAGGAATTATTGCAGATTTGTCCATCCGTGAAAATATCGTTTTGGCGCTCCAATCCAAGCGCGGCCTGTACCGCAAAATCTCGAAAAGGGAAGCCGAAAAACTGGCGGATGAATACATTAAAAAGCTGGAGATTAAAACGCCCGATGCGGACCAGCTCATCAAGAATCTAAGCGGCGGCAACCAGCAGAAAGTGATCCTTGCAAGATGGCTTGCCACAGAGCCGGAGTTTTTGATGTTGGATGAGCCGACAAGGGGAATTGACATTGGCACAAAGGCGGAGCTGCAAAAGATTGTGATAGAACTGGCAAAACAGGGCATGGCGGTATTATTTATTTCGTCGGAGATTGACGAAATGCTGCGCTGCTGCAAGCGTATGGTTGTGCTGCGGGATATGAGGCAGGTAGGCGAACTGCATGGCAAAGAGATTTCTGAGGAAGCGATTATGCATATTATGGCGGGAGGTGAGCAATAATGAAGGAAAAATGGAATAAATTATCTCAGAAAAAGGCCTTTTGGCCGGTAGTGATTTTCCTGGTAATCCTGTTGTTTAATGGGATTATGACGGGAGGAGAATTTTTCAGCCTTTCCATTGTGGACGGGCATTTATATGGAAGGCTGATTGACATTTTCCGAAATGGAAGCAAGCTGATGATCCTGGCGGCGGGCATGACGATGGTACTGGCGACAGGAGGGACGGATATATCGGTAGGTTCTGTAATGGCAATCAGCGGGGCCATTGCCTGTAGTATTGTCAATGGCAATATTCTGCCGGGGCTGCATGGCAATGTGGCGGCGGCTGTTGTGTTGTCGATACTTGCGGGAACGCTTTGCGGTTTTTGGAACGGTTTCTTAGTCGCGAAAGTGAAGATTCAACCGATCGTGGCGACAATGATTCTGTTGGTGGCAGGCCGGGGCATTGCGCAGCTCATCACCAAGGGTAAAATTATAACGGTGAATTCGGATGCCTATTACTTTATCAATGGCGGTTACATATTGGGCTTGCCATTCCCGTTGTTCATCGTGATATTCTTGGTGGGGCTATTACTTCTCTTTGTGTCAAGGACCTCATTTGGCCTTTTCCTGGAATCTGTGGGCTGTAATGCCAAGGCTTCAAAATTTGCAGGTATCAAAGTAGATCGGATGCTGCTGGCAATCTATACGATTTCCGGTGCGTTTGCGGCCGTGGCCGGCTTGATTGAGAGCTCTGGCATCAAGGGGGCGGACTGCAACAATGCCGGACTCAATATAGAATTAGATGCGATTCTGGCAGTGGCCATCGGCGGCACAAACTTGATGGGCGGACGTTTCTCGATTCCGGCAAGTATTGCCGGGGCTTTGATTGTACAGAGTATTACGACAACCGTTTTAGCGCAGGGCGTGCCGGCCGCGTATATCCGCGTATTGAAAGCAATTTTGATTATCGTGATCTGTCTGTCCCAGTCCAAAGAATTTAAAGGAATGCTGGCGGCGCATAAGACGGCAAAAAAGAGAAAGGCGGTTGAGGAATAATGGAAAAAACAAAAAAGAAATTTCAAATCAATAACGTCTCTCTGCTGATTACAGTGGTACTATTTATTTTGATGTTCGCGTTTGGGTCTGTGAAATATGATAATTTCTTTTCCATTTCCACATTCCTGAACCTGTTTAATGACAACGCGTACCTGATGATTGCAGGAATAGGCGTTACCTTTGTGCTGATTACAGGGGGAATTGATATTTCCATTTCCTCCACAATCGCATTTACCGGCGTATTTTCTGCATTTTTGCTGCAAAAGGGCGTGCCGTCTTTTGTGGTGATTGCGATAGTGCTTTTGATTGGTATTTTAATTGGGAGCGCACAGGGAGCGCTGATTCATTATTTTAAAATGCAGCCCTTTATTGTAACTTTGGCGGGACAGTTTTTGATGCGCGGGCTTTGCGTGGTAATCAGTGAAGCATCCATTCCGATCAGCGATCCCTTTTTTAATTCTATGGCCTTGGGGAAGGTGGCAATCAAGCTGGGAAATGCAAAAGCAGCCAGCGGCAAGCTGTACTATTATGTGTTTATTCTTTTTGCAGTTCTGCTTGTGTCCGTCTATGTGTTAAAGTTTACTAAGTTTGGCAGGAGCCTTTATGCGCTTGGTGGAAATGAGACTTCCGCGGAATTGATGGGCTTGAATGTGGCGCGGACAAAGATTGGCGCATATGCCATCAGCAGTTTTTGCGCGGCGCTGGGCGGCGTGGTGTTCAGTTTTTATACGCTGGCAGGATATGGGCTTCAGAATATGGGTATGGAATTGGACGCCTTATCTTCGGCGGTAATCGGCGGAACACTGTTATCGGGCGGTGTAGGAACCGTTGTGGGGACGACCATAGGCGCTATGATTCAGGGAATTATCCAGACAATTGTGACGTACCAGAACTTGAATACCTGGTGGACGAAAGTGACGATTGCCGCGTTATTGTGCTTCTTTATTGTAATCCAGAGGATTATCGCCATCCGCGCAGAAAAAATGAAAGGAAAAGAAGAAGCCTAGAAGGTATTCGTTGTTTGTACAAGATTAGATATCGTAATAAAAAAGATTGGGGTGAACGCTATGGAATTTCTGAAAAGGAAATTTAGGAATATCAAGATTCGCAGTAAAGTTATTTATTCCTGCGTCTTGATTGCGTTCATCCCTTTCTGTCTGATTGGAAGTTTAGGGGTTTCCATATCCACCAGGGAGATGGAGAAAAACGTCACGCAGTATACGATGCAGATGGTAGAACAGATTTTACAGACGGTGGATATTTATCTGAACAGTATTGAGAAAAAGGCGAATATGCTCATCCGCATGGTAGAGCCGTTACATGTAGAGCGTATCAAAGACAGCGAAGATCCATCCTGGGAGATGCGTCAGGAGGTATTGTGCGCAAGTTTCCAGACAGTGGCGGAGACGCACGAAGAGATTGCCGGTATTTTCTTTGCCACAGAGAATGACCTTTACGTCAGCACCAGAATGTCCAGGACTTCCAGGGATTCCTTTACCAAAGAGAGCTGGTATCAGAAAGCCAAGGAGCGCCCGGAGGAAATGCAGATTATCAGCGATGTGACGGGCAGGAATATCGCCACGGATAAAACATACAGTATTGACGATGTATTTTCGATTGTCAAAGCCGTACGGAATCCAGATACAGGAGAAGTGGCAGGGGTACTGCTTTTGGATATAAAGCACGACATTATCTCCTCTGCGATCCGGGACGTCATTATTGGCGAGAATGGATTTGTCTATGTTTTGGACAGCACAGGGCATATCGTGTATACGCCGGCAAATGCGGTTGTATATCGGATAAAACCGGAATGGCTGCAAAATGGGAGGGAGCAATTGAGAGCGGAGATTCAGGGGCAGACGTATCAGATTACTTATCAGCAGTCGGAGTATTCCGGGTGGAAAATTGTCAGCGTATCTTCCTATCGGGAGATTATGGGCAATGTCAATAAGATGTTTTTCACATTTGTGGCTTTGCTGGTGGTTACAGTGCTGATTGTCATGTATGTGGCGGTAAAAATATCAGAGACCATCACGAAGCCGATTGTGAAGCTGCGTAATTTAATGAAGCAGACGGAAGAAGGAGAACTGACCGTGCGTTTTACCGGTGACTATCAGGATGAAATCAGTGATTTGGGACGGACGTTTAACCATATGCTGGAACGCATACAGGAGCTTTTGGAACAGGTTTATATGGAGCAGGAAAATAAACGTCAGGCGGAACTAAAAGTCGTTCAGGAACAGTTTAAGCCTCACTTCCTTTATAATACGTTGGACACGATTGGCTGGATGGCCCGGGAACACTCAGCGGATGATATCGTCCATGTCGTAGACGCCCTCACCAATGTATTTCGTATAAGTCTGAGCAAAGGCAAGGATTATATTACGCTGCAAGATGAAATACGCTATATCACGAACTATTTGTACATTCAAAAAATCCGCTATGGCCCCAAAGTGTGTTATGAAGTTACGTTAGAGCCGGGGTGCGAGGCGCAAGAGGTTCCCAAACTTATTCTACAGCCGCTTGTGGAAAACGCTATTTACCACGGTGTGAAATTAAAGCGCGGAGAAGGACATTTGAGCGTTCGGGTGGCAAAAGAAGGAGAAAAAAACATCCGTCTGCAAGTGAAGGACGACGGAAGGGGTATGGGAAAAGAACGGGCGGAAGATTTGGAGAAACTGCTCAATGAACCAAGCAAGCCTGAACAGAACAGGAGCTTTGGGCTTTTTTATGTGAAGGAACGTCTGCGTATACGTTATGGGGATAATTATCAAGTAAAAGTGCACAGTATAGAAAATGAAGGAACCACAGTTGTAATTTTTATACCTGTTAAGGAGCAGTAGAAGAGGGCGTGTGTATGAGTAAAAAATTGAAACAGATAGTTCTGATCGGCACAATATTGTTGTTGTTTGTTTTTATCTGCGTGTCTTTTTATCTTGGAAGGCAGGGAAGGGCCGAATATAAAGATGAGGTGGAATACGTGATAGGCGTGTCTCAGGCCAATATGCGGGAGGCGTGGCGGCTGGCCCTGATACAGGAGATTCAAGAAGAAGCGAAGAAATACCCCAATATCCGCATTATTGCCAAGGACGCCACATCCATTGTAGACAAGCAGGAGCAGGATGTGGACAAGCTCTTGCAGTTTGGCATCGACTTGCTGATTATATCCCCATGTGATACCGGGAAGATGACGGAGAAAGTGAAAGAGGTTTATCAGAATGGAATTCCCGTCATTGTCATGGACCGTGGGGTGGAAGGGTTTGAGTATAGCCTTTTTATCGGGCCGGATAATGATATGATTGGGCGTCAGGCAGGGGAAGCGGTGGTGGCTTTATTCGATGGGAGGCCGGGGACGGTGCTCAAGCTGTGTGGAAATGTATCCGCTACGCAGAATCAGGAGCGGATCCGCGGGTTTGATTCCGTTGTGCAGGGGTATTCACAGATTACGTTAGAGACGCGTTATATGGAGAAAGAATTGAAAGATACAGCCTACGATGCGCTGTCTGCTATGCAGGAAAAATTACAGGATGTGGATGTGGTTTTTGCCAACAGTGATTATGTTGCCCAGGGGGCATATGAGGCGTTAAGGGACATGGGGTTAGAGCAGGCGATTCAGATTGTGGGAACGGATGGGTTTACCGGCGAAGACGAGGGCGTGGACATGGTGATGCAGGGAAAGATGGCAGCTACCATTTCCTGTCCTACTGGCGGAAGGGAAGCCATTCAATATGCTATCAATATTTTAGAGCAGCAAAGCGGCGTGCCCAAACAGGTAATTTTGCGCAGCCGTACGATTACAAGAGAGAATGCAGACCGGTATTTGGCGGCCTTGAAGAAGGAGACGGCAGACACGGGAAATCTCATCACTATGGGGTACTCCCAGGTAGGACAGGAAAGCAAGTGGCGGTTTGCCAATACGCGTTCTATCCAGGAAGCGGCGCGGGAATTTAATATCCGCCTGCTGTTTGATGACGCCAACCAATCGCAGGAAAAACAGATTGCGGCAATCCGTAGGTTTATACAGGAGAAAGTGGACGTGATCGTAGTCTCGCCTGTGGTGGAGACAGGGTGGGATGAAGTGCTCAAAGAGGCAAAAGCGGCGGGTATTCCGGTTGTAATGTCGGACCGGAAAGTTGTCACGGCGGAAAAGGATTTGACGATGACTTATATCGGGGCGGATTTTTTGGAGGAAGGACGCAGGGCGATGCGTTGGATTCGCGACAACATCACACCGCACAAACAAAAAATGAATATTTTAGAGCTTAAAGGGAATAAGGGCGCTTCGCCTACGGAAGAACGCGGGAGAGGGTTTGCGGAAATCTTAAAGGAGTGTCCAAATTTCCAGGTCATATATTCCGGGTACGGCAACTTCACTTATGAGGAAGGAAAGGAGATTATTGAGCGGTATTTGCAGAATCATGCGTGGGATGTGGACGTTATTTACGCCCACAATGACGATATGGCGTTAGGCGCCATAGAGGCGTTAGAACAATCTGGAATCTCCCCGGGGACAGATGTAAAAATAATATCTGTGGATGCGACGCGGGACGCATTTCAGGCGATGGTGGATGGGAAACTGAACTGCACAGTAGAATGTAATCCCCTCTTAGGCGCGCCGCTGATGAAGGCCGTCCGCGACATGGTTTCGGGAAAGGAGATGCCGGTGCGGATTATCACCGAGGAGAAAGTCTATGACCAGAGCGTGGCGGAAGATTTCATTAGCCAGCGGGTTTATTAAGACGGGGCGTTTTTGCGCTGCTCATCCAAGCTAAAAAATAGTAAAAAGAGACATTATTATTGTAAATAAAAAGAGAGACAATTTTGGTAAGATTTATGTGTCTAAGAAAAATAATGAGACAAAATCAAGTAAAGAAAGGATGAGGAGCATGAGAAAACTGAAAAGATTTATGGCGTTATTCTTATCGGCATCTATCATATTCTCTAATAATATGACGATGTCCGGCGTTACAGCGGCGCCGCCGCAGGAGGCGGAATGGGCAAAGCCTGCAAGCGACGCGGGTGAGAGAGAAGAAGAGACACTGTATATGGCAAACTTGGATAGCCTGGCAGAGTTCGATACGTTTCGGGGAGCAACGCCGGGGGAGGTGAGCGCCAGCAACGGTGTCTTGAAGATTAACGGTGGAAATGGAAACAAGGCGATTGCCAAGGACAAGGAATTTACAGATTTTACATTTGAGGCGGACGTTACCGTTCAGAGCAGCAAGGATCCCGACCAAAGGCGGCAGGAGGCTCAGGGAGGTATTCTGTTCCGCGTATCAAATTCAGGAAACGATCATCCGGACCGCTATCATGGCTATTATTTCTGTTTGAACGTGCGCGATCAGATGGTTGTGCTGGGGCGTTCTTCCGGGGATAACTGGACGGAGATTGCCTCCAAGAAAATGACCGTCAAATATGGAACGACTTACCGTCTGAAAGTAACGGCATATGGCAGCCATATCACTTGTTATGTGGATGACAATGGAAAAAATTATGCCAAAATCGACGTGATAGATAGTGAACATTCTGCGGGAAGCATCGGTGGACGGAACTGGTTTTCGGAAACAGATTATTCAAACATGAAAGTAAGCACATATCAGGAGACAGAACTGGACGAGAGCGCATCTTATACGAACCCCTTATTGAATATGTGCGCAGATCCTGATGTGCTCTATCATAATGGGACCTATTTTCTGTATCCCACGAATGCAGGCGATGACAACGACGACCAGGGATTCAAGGTATACACCTCTACCGACTTAGTACACTGGGCGGAAAAAGGGTTTGCTTTCCGCAAAGGAGACGGCTGGGGATCCAACAATTTCTGGGCGCCGGATATTATTGAGCGGGACGGTACATTTTATATGTACTACGTTGCCAATGAGCAGATTTGTGTGGCAACGAGCGATTCACCTTTAGGGCCTTTCAAGCAGGATGTATTTAAACCGATGCATAATGATGTGAAAGAGATAGACGCCCACGTATTTTATGATGAACCATCCGGGAAATACTACATATACTTTGTGCGCTTTGACAATGGAAACGTCATGTATGGCGCGGAATTAAATGACGACATGAAAACGATTAAGGAAGACACCGTCACCAGGCTTTTTGCAGCAGATCAGGGCTGGGACCAGGATATGGGGAACATCAATGAAGGACCTTTTATGCTGACAAAGGATGGCAAATATTATCTGACGTATTCCGGTTCTCATTTTCAGAGTATCAATTACGGAGCCGCTTATGCAGTTGCCGACAGCCCTCTGGGAACTTATACAAAATATAAAAATAACCCGATCATGAAATCTAATTCCCTGGCTCATGGCACAGGACATCACTGTATCACAGAATCCCCGGACGGCACAGAGCTGTTTATGGTATACCACAGGCATCATGATTTGCAGAATACAGAGCCAAGACAGCTTTGTATTGACCGTATGCAGTTTACCGAGGATGCGGATGGCGAGACAGTTCTGGAAGTAAAAGGGCCGACGGTAACGCCGCAGGCGCTTCCCTCCGGCGCAGTAGACGTCAACAACTTTATTGAATTTGACAGGGAATCCTTAGAAGATATTATAGTAGATGCGGGGACGCCGGTGGCAGAGTGGGGTCTTCCGTCCCAGGTTGGACTTATCACATCTAAGGGTGATGCGCAAACTGCTTACAAAGCGGACGTGACGTGGGAAACGCCTGCGGATGATGCAGGGAACCACGGGCAGAGGGAAGTGAAGGTGAAAGGAAGGGCAACGCTCCCGGAAGGAGTGGCGAACCTCGGCAATCTTTCCCTGGAAACAGAAATTAAGGTTATCGTCAATGAAGGAGGACAACCTCCGATCAGCTATAAAGTAGAGAAATTGGAGGCAGAGTTTGCCATTCTGCGAGGAAAGGCTAAGGGAGTGGCCCACAAAGCGGCTTCCGGCGGCATGAAAGTAGGGTATATTGACGATGAGGACGCAACCGTTACCTTTACCTTAACGGCGCCGCGGGATGGCGTTTACCGCATTGAAGTGGCGGCAGGCGGAGATCCGGCGTTCCCTTATCCCGGACATAAGTACTGGTTAAATGACGATATGGACAATGCAAAACAGATCTATTATCAGGCGGCGGGATTTGATAACTGGATTCTCTATCCTCTGGAATTAGAATTGAAAGAGGGGGAAAATACGCTGACGTTTACTCATTCAGGCAGAGATTTGAGTTTTTCAGAATTGGATTATATTAATTTTTACACGGCTTATCCGCAGATAAAACTTACGATAGACGGGGCAGAAATCGAAGGATTTGACATGGATAAATTCACCTATGAGCAAGAGGTTGCAGACCTTTCACAGCTTCCACTGATAGAGGCGTCTGTCAATGGTGAGCTCAAGGATTTGTTCGAGGTTACCGTAAGGCAGGGAACGAAAGAGCGTCCAGAAGCGTCTGTAACCGTCGCCGGTCCGCAGGATTCTGGATTTGAAAAGAGTTATACCGTTCGTTTCCTTGGCCCGCAGACGTTTGGCAACGTATTGGTGAACTATGGCGCCGACCCTTATGTTACTTATCAAGATGGCTATTATTACTATATTCGAGTAAAGCAGGATAGATCTATCTGGGTGTCAAAATCCAGAGAGTTGAGCAGAATCGGGCAGGTAGAGCCTAAGATGGTATATGAGCCGTCTGGCGACGAGCCGTCAGCAGAGTTGTGGGCTCCTGAGATTCATTATCTGGATGGAAAATGGTATATTTATTATACCGCAGGAGCCGGGGCAAACCATAGAATGTATGTTTTGGAGAGTGAGACGGCAGACGCCCAGGGAAAATATATCTTTAAAGGCAAGCTGGCGCCGGAGACAGACCGTTGGGCGATCGACCAGACCGTACTGGAACATGACGGGCAATTGTATGCGATCTGGTCGGGCTGGGAAGGCGCTGTCAATGTGGATCAGAGAATTTATATTGCTAAGATGGACAATCCATGGACAATTTCCGGGGAGAGGGTGGAACTCTCAAAGCCGGAATACGACTGGGAAAAGCAGGGAGGCAGTCCCTTCATCAATGAAGGCGCGCAGATTGCCAAAGCGCCGGATGGAACAGTAAATATCGTGTATTCTGCAAGTGGAAGCTGGTCGGATTTCTATTGTCTTGGAAGCCTGACCTTAAAGAAGGATGCAGATCCCATGGAGGAATCTTCCTGGATGAAGGCGGAAAAGCCTGTATTTGAGAAGAATAATTCTACAACGTTTTCTACGGGACATGCCTGCTTTACTACTTCCCCGGATGGAGAAGAAGATTATATCGTATATCATGCCACCAAAAATTCCGGCGACGGCTGGAACGGCCGCGGCGTACGGACGCAGAAAGTATACTGGAATGAGGACGGCACGCTGGATATTGGAAACGCGTTGGAGTACAATGCGCAGGTGAACTGGCCTTCCGGCACGCCTAAAGTGGCATATTACAGGCTGGAAGCAGAGGACGGCGTGTGTGAAGGCAGCGCCAGCGTTGTGGAAACGTATAATTCTTCCGGCGGCAAAAAAGTATCGAGGCTTCGTCAGACAGGCGATCAGGTTGTATTTACGGTAAATGCCAAAGAAGCAGGAGCTTACAGGCTCTATCTTGGTGCAGCAGCCGGCGAGGATAACGCGGGCTTGGCCGTAAAGGTAAACGACGGCAAATTCATTGACCGGGCAGTTGTAAAATTTAACGCGAATTATACAGACAGGATTGTGGCAGATAACTGGGCGGGTTATGAAGTAGAAACTGTATTGAAACAGGGAGAAAACACCATAACCGTCAGTGGGAATGAGCCCATGCGGCCCGCAGATTTAGATTATATTGAATGGCATCCATGCGTAAAGGAGGGCCATAGCTGGAAGACTGTTTCCGTAATAAAAGAGGCGAGCTGCAAAGAAAGCGGAATCGAAGAGAGAATGTGTACGGTATGTGAGATGACGGAGGAGATGGAAATACCGGCATTAGAACATGCGAGGACAGAAATCAGGAATGCAAAAGCGGCAACCTGTACCGTGGAAGGCTATACCGGAGATACTTATTGTAAGGATTGCGGCGTTAAGTTAGGAACCGGCAAAAAGATCGCCGCTTTGGGGCACAAGTGGGACAATGGAAAAGTTACGAAGGCCGCGACAGCAACGGCGAATGGCGTAAAGACTTACACGTGTACCGTATGCGGGGCAAAGAAGACGGAGGCAATACCCGCGTCCGGCAGTCTGGCAGCCGGCACAAAATTAACGAGTGGTTCCGGCAAATATCAGGTGGCAAAAAACAAAACGGTGGTCTATACCGGGGCGGCTAAAAAAACAAAAACGGTTAAAATTCCGGCAACCATCCGTGTAAAAGGCGTTACTTACAAAGTAACGGCGATTGGCGCAAATGCGTTTAAAGGGAACAAAACTGTGACAAAGGTAACCATGGGCAGCAACATCAAAACGATCGGCAAGAATGCGTTCTATGGCTGTACAAAGCTGAAATCCGTTACCATTGGCAAGAATGTAGATACGATAGGCGTCCAGGCGTTTGCTAACTGTACGTCGTTGACGGCCATTACCATTCCGGCGAAGGTCAATAAAATTGGCGCCAAGGCATTCTACAAATCTAAGAAGTTAAAGAAAGTGGCGGTTAAGACAACGAAACTTACTACGAAGAAAGTAGGAAAACTGGCGTTTAAGGGTATTTATGCCAAAGCATCCATTAAGGTTCCTAAGAGTAAATTGAAAACTTACAAGAAGCTGCTGAAAGCGAGAGGTATCAGTTCCAAAGCGAAGGTAGCAGTGAAATAGAGACCCGGATGTTATCCCTGAAAAGGGAAAGATTTTATAAATGAAAGATTGTTTTTTGTAAATACAAGGGAAACTAAATGTATTATGATGTAAGAGTAAAAGATATCATGCCTGTAGGCCTCAAATCATAGGTAGCAGTGATAGATATGAAGATACAGGTAGAAGCTTTTTCTCTCCCTTAACAAAGATGGGCTGTTGCACTTTCCACCATTGGTGCAGCAGCCCGCTTTGTCATGTAAGGAGGGATACGGTGTGGTTTGGACTTTACCATAGATGTGGCGGCCGGATTAGCTTGACGCGTACATATACCGGAAAACGGGGGCATAAGATATGGTAAAGGTATATTTCAAGGAAAAGTCGCGTCATGAATGAAATCACATTAAAGAAGTACCATGGGTTAGGCAATGATTATCTGGTGTTAGACCCCAATAAAAATAAACTGCCGTTGCAGAGCCGTAATATAGAGATGCTGTGTAGGAGAAATTTTGGGGTGGGAGCGGACGGTCTCTTATATGGGCCCATTTGGGAGAATGGCAAGTGGAAAGTCCGCGTGTTCAACCCGGACGGCTCAGAAGCGGAACAGAGCGGTAACGGCGTACGCATTTTTGCCAAATATCTGCTGGACGAGGGATATATAAAAGGGAGAGAGCTAACGCTCGATACGCTGGCAGGCGAGGTGAAGGTGGAGTTTCTCGAGGAAAACGGCAGCAGTATGCGCGTCAACATGGGCAGGCCCATGTATGCAGGGCCGGGGATGAAGCTCAACGGCCTGGAAGGAGAGGTTGTCAATGCCCATCTGCGGTTTTGGGATAATGACTACAACACGACATGCCTGTCTGTGGGAAATCCCAACTGTGTGATAATGATGGAGGAGGTGACGCCGCAGAAGGCCAAATCGCTCGGCCCCTATGTGGAACAGGCGTCTTATTTTCCCAACCGCACGAATATGCAGTTGTGCAAAGTAGTTGACCGGGAGAACATTGTCATTGAAATCTATGAGAGAGGAGCCGGCTATACGCTGGCCTCCGGCACCGGAGCTTGTGCGGCCGCAGCCGCGGCAAAGCGCATGGGGCTTGTGGACAATATGGTGGCCGTGCATATGCAGGGTGGGGATCTGATTGTGGAGATAGATGATACCGATACGATTTATATGACGGGGAGCGTAGAACAGGTGGGTACGTTCACGCTGGCGGAACATTTTTTTGCGTAGCCGGAAGTTTTTGTATTTCTTTCATCTTGCAGCTCTGCCGCCGTTATCTGTTATGTTTACCGGAGGACGGAGGGTAGGGCTCTTTGCGGTCTGTGCGATTTAGAAGGTAGTCTGCGCTAGTGTTGTAAAAATCGGACAAGGTACATAAGCGGGAAAGAGAAAGAAATTTTATGTGGCGATGAGTTTTTTGATGAATCTGTCGCTGCTGTTTTTATTTAAATATTTTGATTTTGCAGTCGAAAATCTTAATTTCATTCTCAGTAAATGCAATTTGCAAGTGATTACGCCCGGGTTCGATTTACTGCTGCCGGTGGGAATTTCATTTTATATTTTTCAGGCGCTCAGTTATACGATGGACGTGTATCGGAAAGAGATTTATGTGGAGAAGAATTTCTTTAAGTATGCGTTATTTGTATCCTTTTTTCCACAGTTAGTTGCCGGACCTATTGAACGTTCCAAGAATCTGTTGAGACAGATCGGCAAAGATATTTCTTTTTCCTATGAGAACTTCCGGCGCGGGCTTTTGATAATGCTCTGGGGATATTTCCAGAAGATTGTAATTGCCGACAGGATGGGCTTGCTGGTTGGCACGGTATATGGCAATGTGGACAAATACCAGGGGGGCTATTTCCTGTTGGCAAGCGTTTTGTTCGCCGTACAAATTTACTGCGACTTTTCCGGTTATTCTCTGATTGCGGTAGGCGCCGCAAAAGTCATGGGATTTGAGCTGATGGAAAACTTTGACTGTCCTTATTTTGCAAAGTCGGTGGCCGAATTCTGGCGGAGGTGGCACATTTCCCTGACCTCCTGGTTCCGGGATTATCTTTACATTCCCTTGGGTGGCAACCGCAAAGGGACAGCCAGGAAGAGCGTGCGTGATGCGCTGCATATGATAAAAAGTACATTTTGGTTTCAGCACAAAAAACAAGTGACATCTGCCGCACTTTTTGTTATGATAAAAAGAACAGTGCAAATTTAGGAAGGAAGAGGAAGAGAAATGGAAAAGATACTGGATCTTATCAGCAGGGAAGTAGAGGAAGCCTTTGAAGCCAACGGCTATGACAGTAAATTTGGCAGGGTGAGCCTTTCTAACCGCCCGGATTTATGCGAATATCAATGTAACGGTGCGATGGCGGCGGCGAAAGAATACAAGTGCGCGCCCTTTCTGATTTCAGATAAGGTTGCAGATAGTTTAAAGGATAATACTATGTTTTCAGCCGTGGATTCGGTGAAGCCCGGATTTTTAAATCTCAGGCTGGATCATGAATATCTTGCGGCATATCTCCGGCAGATGAGCGCAGATGCGGGACGCCTTGGCTGTGGAAAGAGTAAAGAACCTAAGAAAATTATGATTGATTACGGCGGACCGAATGTGGCAAAGCCTTTGCATGTAGGGCATCTGCGTTCTGCCATTATCGGGGAGAGCGTCAAGCGGATTGGCAGGTTTATGGGTCACACGATGATCGGCGACGTGCACCTGGGAGATTGGGGATTGCAGATGGGGCTGATTATCACAGAGTTGAAAGTGCGCAAACCGGAACTTGTGTATTTTCAAGACGATTACGAGGGGGAATATCCCGAGGAAGCGCCGTTTACGATTTCCGAGCTTGAGGACATTTATCCCACAGCCAGCGCAAAGTCCAAAGAGGATGAAGCATACAAGGAGGCTGCCATGCAGGCGACTTATGAGCTCCAGCATGGGCGCAAGGGTTATCAGGCGTTGCTTTCACATATATTGCATGTTTCCGTTACCGATTTAAAACGCAATTATGAGAATCTCAACGTCTCCTTTGAATTGTGGAAGGGAGAATCAGACGCCCAGCCTTATATACCGGATATGGTGCAGAAAATGAAAGACGACGGCTTTGCCCATTTGAGTGAGGGCGCGCTGGTTGTGGATGTTAAAGAGGACAGCGACACCAAGGAAATTCCGCCGTGCATGATTCTCAAATCAGATGGCGCTTCCCTCTATAATACTACAGATTTGGCGACGATCGTATGGCGTATGCAGGATTACCGCCCGGACGAGATCATTTATGTGGTGGACAAGCGGCAGGAGCTATACTTTACACAGGTCTTCCGCTGTGCAAGGAAGACGGGGCTGGTAGGGCCGGAGACGCAGTTGAAATTTTTAGGTTTCGGCACGATGAACGGCAAAGACGGCAAGCCGTTCAAGACCCGTGAGGGCGGCGTCATGCGTCTGGAATATCTCGTTAATGAGATTAATGAAGAAATGTATAAGAAGATTGCAGACAACCATACGGTGGAGGAGGAAGAGGGACGTAAAACCGCCAGGATGGTGGCCCTGTCTGCTATCAAATACGGCGATTTGTCCAACCAGGCGGCCAAAGACTATATTTTTGATGTGGAGCGGTTTACCTCTTTTGAAGGAAACACAGGCCCATATATCCTGTATACGATTGTCAGGATTAAGTCTATTTTGAAAAAATATCAGGCAGAGAAGAACCTGCCGGAATCAGCGCGGATTTTGGCTGCTCATTCTGAAAGTGAGAAAGCGTTGATGTTAGAGATAAGCAAGTTTAATGGTATGATGGAGTCGGCCTTTGCAGACACAGCGCCCCATAAGGTGTGCGCTTACATCTATGACCTTGCCAATGCCTTTAACCATTTCTATCATGAGACGAAGATTCTCGCAGAGCCAGACGCAATGGTGCAGGCAGGCTATATCTGTCTGTTGGAGTTGACAAAACAGGCGTTGGAAATCTGTATTGAAGTGCTGGGATTTGAGGCGCCGGAAAAGATGTAGTCCGTTACAAGGAGCCGCCGCACTCATTATTTACCCGTTTAAAAAGAGTTCTTTCCTTTTGAACGGGTAAATAATGAGTGCGGCAGCCTCTGGCGTAAAGAAGCGGAGCGAACTCGAACCAGGCAGGCTTACAGCGAAAATGAAGGAAAGCCGGCCTTTGCTATTCCTTAATCTCATCAATGTCAGTGAGATTTACGCCTAAAGAATTTAAAATAGCCTTTAATGAATTGTAATCTTTTTTTAAACCTTCATACGTTTCAGTAGCATTTTCTTTTTTTGCATTTTTCATATGAGCTTGAATCTTTTGAAACTGTTCGACAACGTCTTTTATGATTTCACCATTACTAGGCATGGAATCACCTCCTGAACACGAAAAATTTGCAATGAAACTATATTAAGTATAGCATAGTTTCATTGCAAAGTCCATGATATTCCAGTTTCCCCATTTTTTATAATAAGTGATATTTTAGTACCAAAAGGTCTTGCTGCCTTCGGCAGCATAGACATCTTGCAAAAATTTACAAAATGGGGAAACTTAAACTATGATAACATATGTTGTAGAATTAACGGCCCATCTCCTCGATCAGATCGCAGATTTTCATTACCGAATCCTTATAAGTAAAAGCGTTTTGCTGCTTTTTCATTTCATGCAGAGCTTTGGGACTGTGCAATAGTCTGCGCCCCAGAGCAGCCTGTTGTTTTGCCTGTTTGGCAGATATCGACATGCCATGTTTTTGGAAAAACGCCCGGTTGATCGTCTCGCATCCCGGGATAGGGGCAGTATGTACGAGTGGAATGCCGACGACGGCCGCTTCTGTAGAGGTCAGGCCGCCCGGTTTGGAGTAAAGGAGGTCGCAGGCATACATGTAAAGCGCCATCTGTCTGGTGGCGCCGAGGACAGTAACACCGGCAACAGCGCCGTAACGGTTCAATAAGGACTTTCCCAAAGCGGCATTGTTCCCGCAGATTACGATAATCTGTTCGTTCTCCTGGCGATTCGCTGCCAAATAAGCTACAATCTGTTTTACCTTCCCAGCTCCCATGCTGCCGCCCATTACCAGATAGCAGACGTCATGCAAGGAAAGGCCCAGCTGTTTTCTGGCTTCCGCTTTTGTCAGGTTTCGGGTGAACGCGCTGCGTACCGGGATGCCGAAGGGTTTAAGTTTCTCAGGCGGGATGCCCCGTTTGGTGAATGATTTTGTCAGCGATTCGTGGGGAATCACATAATAATCGCAGTCCGTCTCTTCCGTAAAAGGAATACAGGCGTAGTCCGTGGCAATAAAGAGTAATTTTGGGCAGGCAATATGGTGGCGTTTCATGTAGGTGAGAATCTCTGCCGGGTATAAATGCGGCGCAACTATTATGTCGGTTGGATTGTCAGACAAGTAACGCTCCATATGATCTGCCATCAGGCCGTTCGCATAGTAAACAGGCGAACGGAAAGGCATTTTTGTTACGAGCATTCCCAGCCGGTAGGCTAAACCGAACAGGCGGGGATGTCTTTGCACTATTTTCACGTAGAAAGCGCCTATATTTCGGGCAATCAAACTTTGGGATAACTGAAAAGGGTCTTTCATTTTAGCATGATGCCCTCTTCGTTTTAATTCCTCAAGGACGGCCAGTCCTGTGGTGTTGTGTCCGGCGCCGGTGTCGCAGGACAGAATCAGAATATTCATAATAATTTTACCTTAAGTCGTTCATTTTTTTCATCGCATGTCAGGAGCTTGCAGGAAACAGCGCCCGAAATCAGCAGCATGCCCAAGCGAATGGCTGATATTTTCACGGTCAGGAAGGTAATGATTAATGCGGCGAGATAAGCTGCCAGCGTCCGATAATAATGCGGCGAGATTACCAGAACCGTAGAAAAGACGATAAAGCAGCCGGCAAGAATCAACGCGCAGGCCAAGGAGGGATAGAGGCCCAGCAGGCAGCCAAACGATGTGGCAATGCCTTTTCCGCCGCGAAAATGGTGGAAAAGCGGGAATATGTGTCCAATGACCGGGGCGGCAAGCACAAAAGCCAGTGCGAAATCCGTACTGTCCGTCTGACGCAGGAACAGCCATACCGGCACAAAACCTTTTGCGAGATCGCAGAGTAAGGTGAGTATGCCGCACCAGAAGCCTCCCTCCATAAAGGCGTTTGCCGTGCCGGGATTTTTGTCGCGCGTTCCGGCAGTGACGTCTTTGCGACAGAGGAACCGTCCCCATATATGTGCGTACAATACGCTGCCGGAGAGGTAGCCTGCCAGCAGATAAAAATAAAATCTCGTCATGATATCTCCTTCCTGAGTGATTATAAAAATACATTACTATGCAGTATATCATATTTAAAAGTAAGATACCAGAAGAATTTGAACACGGATTTTGTAACCATTATATTGATTTTATAATGATACAAATATTTATTGAAAAAGAGGGTTACAAAATAGGAACCGGTATGCTATGCTTGTAGTTGTCAGCATGTATAAACTTTAATTTGGAATAGAGGCGGAAGCCGAGGCAAGGCTTTCTGAACAAGCAAGACAAATGTTGTGTTACAAAAAAGGAGAATAGCATGATGAAGAAAAAGATATTATGGTGTTTGCTGGTACTTATGTTTATAGTGGGAGTGCAGATTTCTATGCCCTCGGAAGCAGCGGAACAATATGTTTCGTCTGTGGCATGGGATACGCCCCAAAAGGTCAAAGGGGCTACCTTTGTCGCAAAGCGGCATAAAGTAGGTTCTCGCTATTTATCTAAGATTGTAATGAAAAAGAATGGGAGAAGTACAACTATTTTATCCGGGATTGAGGCGGCTTTTGTTACCAATGGAAAAGTGTTATATTATTCTAAACAGACAAAACAGATAGACAGTTATTCTTGGAAAAATACGGTATATTGTTATGATATTAAATCGAAGAAAAGCAAAAAAATAACATCAGGGACAAACTATACAGTTCGTGGATGCAGCGGGGCATATTTGTATTACGGGCAGGATAACTGGGGCGACGGCGTGAATTTATACGCAATAAATATAAAGACAAAGAAGAAAAAACATATGGTTAATTATGTCGGTTCTGTTATAGTATCCAAGGGAAAGGTAATGACGACAACAAATAGCGGCGATGCAAACAATAATCCTATCTGTGTTTTTGATTTAAATGGTTCCGGCAAGAAAAAAGTTGCTGAAGGCTGTAGCGCGGTCATAAAGAAGGGGAAAATATATTATGTTAAAATTAATTTGAAGACTCGTAAATGCAAAGTTTATCAATGTTCCCTGAAAGGAAAAAATAAGAAAGCTGTTACAGGATGGTTGAATCGTGTTCCGTCAAAATATTTATAGGCGGGTAAGTATTGGATTGTCGAGCCACATAGGAAGCGTATAAGTGTTTTGTGCGAAGGAGGATGTAAGATGTCGTTATGGTTACAAGAAGAAATGGAGAAAATACAACAAGACAGGAGTAGATCGGCCCTGAGCCCTAAATATATTTTGGCTTTGGTATTCGTATTTGCGGGAATAGAGGCGGCAGTCTTTCTCATAGGCAGGATGATTCCGGGGTATAAAATACTTACCTTTTTTGGCGTTATCGGTTTTGCAGGTTTTTTTGTGATGGCATTTTTGTATGTGAAAACGAAATCTTCCTTATCAAAGCCGAAGCTTCCGTTTGCTGCAAAATGTTTGCAAAAGCTGGAACTTTCTTCCGAGGAGTTACGGCAGTTTGACGAGGAAATGAAAGCGGAACCGCTTTTGTTTCTCCAAAACGGTAAACGATTTGATAAATCTATTACGATTACGGAGCATTATCTCAAAGCAGCCTTTTTATATAGGAAAGAAATTGATTATGGTATTTTTCGCCTTTCCGATATAGACGCTACCTGGAGTGCAACGAGTAAAAATCCTGTGATCCTCAAGCCGAAAGGGAGGATATTCGACATCCTGCTGCTGGATGCGAAAGGGCAACGAATGGGCGGAGTTTCCATGGAAAACGAAAAAGATTACAAAATATTTAATGACGCTTTGGAAAAGTATGCGCCGAACATCCGACTCAACATACCTGCGGAAGAAATCAGAAAAAATTCCCAACATACATAATCTGGAAGAAACAGCAGATACTATCAGTGAAATAATTATAACGAAAGGAGATATCCATGAACCAGATATCAGAAAAAGAGTTATCCGCACTGAACGATCTGCTTTCCGGTGAGGAACTTCTGATTAAGAAATTCCAAGTGCTGGCAGACAACAGCACCGACACAGAAATGAAAGCAAAATTTACCGAGATTTCCAACGAGCACAAGGAGCATTTCCGCAACTTGTATTCTCAGTTGAGTTAGGAGGAAGAACATGCAGCAGTCATTTTATTCAGAAAAAGAAATGCTTGCGGATGCGCTGACCGCAGAAAAAACAGCCACCACGCTTTACAATACCTTTTCTAATGAGTGTGTCCATGAAAATGTGAGAGGCGCCATTCTCGACTGTTTACAAAAAGAGCATGCCATCCAGAACCAGGTATTTAATATGATGCACGACAGGGGCTACTACCCCACTCCTTCTGCGGAGACCCAGAAGGTAGATGAGGCAAAGCAGAAATTCGGCCAGTGTATGCAGAATTTCCAGTAAGCCAGCGAGACCTGAACAGAGGCGTCCCAAGGCATAACTTTGGGATGGCCTCTGTTTTTGAATGAAAGTGTTGTATAACGTAAAAAAATAATCTATAATTATGATACGCGCGTATTGTGGAAGAAATAAATAAAATAGTAAGTAAACGTGCGAAAGCGTTGAGCGCATTACATAGGGAAGTTGGTTATTATGCAAAAGATACTGGTAGTAGATGATGTGGAAGTAAACCGTGAACTGCTGCGGCAAATATTGGAAGACGAATATATTGTAGAGATAGCCGAAGATGGCGAGCAGGCCATTTGCTATCTGGCAGAGAGCCATGAGGACACAGCGGCGATCCTGCTGGATTTGCAGATGCCTAAGATGGACGGAATGGCTGTCATTGAGCAGATGAAGCGCAAGGGGTGGATGCCCAGGATTCCCGTGCTAATCATCAGCGGCGAGTATGCGGTAGAGGTGGAAAGCCGCTGTTTTGAACTCGGTGTCTCCGACTTTATCCATAAGCCTTTTGAGAGTTCCATTGTCCGCAACAGAATCCGCAATACGATGGAGCTGTTTTCGAGAAGAAACCAATTGGAGCGGAAAATAGAGGAGCAGGCGGAGACACTTAGGGAACAGGAAGAGATTATCCGAATTCAGGCGGAGAAGCTTAGGGAGGAGCGGTCGTTTAACCGCCTGATGATGGAGTACCGCTCGGCAATTAAGGAAGTAGAGACGAAACTGCAAGTGCTGAATGAAGAATTTTCCCAGGAGTATAACCGTAATCCGTTTGAAGCTATAAAGAGCAGGTTAAAAACACCGGCCAGTATTTTTGAGAAATTGCGGCGCAAAGGATATCCGCTGACGTTAGAAGCAATCAGGGATAATCTTTCCGATGTAGCGGGTGTGCGCGTTATCTGCTCCTTTCCCGATGATATTTACCGGATTGGAAATCTGTTGACGAAACAGGATGATATCATTCTCTTGCAGGCCAAAGATTATATTAAAAATCCCAAACCGAATGGCTACCGGAGCCTTCACTACATACTGGACGTTCCTATTTTTCTGTCAAATGAGAAGAAGTATATGAATGTGGAAGTGCAGTTCCGCACAATCGCTATGGACTTCTGGGCGAGCCTTGAGCACAAATTGAGATATAAGAAGAATTGGGACAGGGCGGATGCGGATGAGATTGTCGCACAACTCAAAGCCTGTGCGGATTCCATCGAAGAATTGGATTACCGGATGCAGAAAATAAGGGACAAGATAGATAGGTGTTCTAAGGAATGATGAAAGTTCATAGATATTTCAAACACTTTTCTGGGTCTATATGCTAAACTATGGCAATAAGGAACCAGTTTAGACGAGAGGGCCTTTCGGCTAGATTGCAGAAAAATATCAGAAGATTTTTATACAACAGAGAGGAGATGTCGGTATGAAATTAAAAAAGAGAAGATTATATATGTTGGCGCTGGCAATT
Source organism: uncultured Lachnospiraceae bacterium (assembly GCA_910588845.1). GTDB lineage: Bacteria > Bacillota > Clostridia > Lachnospirales > Lachnospiraceae > Petralouisia. The sequence continues at coordinate 128,296 of CAJURU010000003.1, read as the reverse complement.
GTGATATGTGGTTCTGTGGCTTTGGGCGGCTGTGCATCTGGAGGAAAAACGGAGTCTGGGGAAGAAGCATTATCTGAAGAAGAGAATACATCCGGGGAAGAAGCATTATCCGAAGAAGAGAATACATCCGGGGAAGAAAGCGCGTCGCAAGGAAATAACGTTGGGGAATTCTCCATGCAGGATATCGAAGGGCAGGCGTATACGCAGGAGATGTTTGCTGATTATGATTTGACAATGGTCAACGTATTCACAACTTGGTGTTCTCCGTGTGTCAACGAGATTCCCGATTTGCAGAAGCTATGGGAGGAAATGAAAGATCAGGGAATTAATGTAGTGGGTATTGTGCTGGATGGCGTTGACAGTTCCGGCAATGCAGATGCAGAAGTCGTAGAAAAGGCCAAAGTCCTGGCAGAGTATACAGGAGCGGCTTATCCTTTCTTAATACCGGACAAAGGCTTTTTAAACGGCAGGCTTCTTGGAATTAACGCCGTTCCGGAGACGTTTTTTGTGGATAAAGAAGGCAACATTGTGGGCGAGACGTATTCTGGGAGCCGTTCTTTGGAAGAGTGGAAAGAAGTCGTGCTAACGGAGCTGAAAGGGGTGGCGCAATGAAGAAATCTGTGCGTGCTCGCCGAGGTGGAGTCTGTCTGGCAGCGATTGGGCTTGTTATGATGGGGGTTGGAATTTTCCGGGGAGAGGCGCCCGTGGTTTTGGAAAAGGCGATTAATATCTGTATGGAGTGTATTGGAATTGGATAAAAGAAAAAGTACAAATGAATGGAAACGGCACGGCGTGCAAGCGCTCTGGGCGCTGCTTACCAACAGCTATCTGCTGGGCTTTGCACAGGGGAAAATTTACAAAGGAAAACTTAAAAATCTCTGTGTTCCGGGCCTCAATTGCTATTCCTGCCCGGGGGCGCTGGGAGCCTGTCCCATCGGCGCCATGCAGGCGGTGATCGGTAACTGGAATTTCAAGTTTGCCTTTTATGTGGCGGGCTTTCTGATGTTTGTGGGTGCGCTGATGGGGCGCTTTGTCTGCGGTTGGCTGTGTCCCTTCGGGCTAATCCAGGATTTACTCAACAAGATTCCCTTTCCCAAGAAGATTGGTACGTTTAAGGGCGACAAACTGTTAAGAAAACTCAAGTACGTGATTTTTGCTGTGTTTGTTATATTGCTTCCGCTTGTGCTGGTGGATGTCCTTGGACAGGGCGCGCCCTATTTCTGTAAACTGATTTGTCCGGCGGGCACGCTGGAAGGCGGGATACCATTGGTATTGTTAAATAAATCCATGCGAAGCGCGCTGGGTGTTCTGTATGCCTGGAAAAATGCGCTGCTGCTTATCACGGTAATTCTTTCTATCTTGATTTACCGGCCTTTCTGCAAATACATATGCCCATTGGGCGCTGTGTATTCCGTGTTTAACCCGGTTTCGGTCTTCCGTTACCGCGTCGATAAGGAAAAGTGTACGGACTGCGGCGCATGTGCGAAAGCCTGCAAAATGCAGGTAGATCCTGTGAAGAACGCCAACCACCCGGAATGCATTCGCTGCGGCGCATGTAAGAAGGCTTGTCCGGTGAAAGCGATTTCTAATTAAATTTATCATCTTGACAGCAATTCTAAATCTATATTATAGTGTAAGAAGCAAAAATAGGGAATAGGTGAAAGAAATGGGTAAAATTATTTTGACAGGTGACAGGCCCACCGGAAAACTCCATGTTGGGCATTATGTGGGCTCTCTGAGGCGCAGGGTAGAGCTTCAGAATTCCGGTGAGTTTGATAAGATATTTATAATGATTGCAGATGCGCAGGCATTGACTGACAATGCGGAACACCCGGAGAAGGTGCGGCAGAATGTGGTGGAGGTGGCTCTCGATTATATGGCTTGCGGGCTGGAACCAGCGAAGTCTACATTGTTCATACAGTCTCAGATTCCTGAGCTTTGTGAATTGTCCTTTTATTATATGAATCTGGTCACAGTGTCCCGCCTGCAGCGGAACCCTACGGTGAAGGCTGAGATTCAGATGCGCAATTTTGAGGCGAGCATACCGGTTGGTTTTTTCACATATCCAATCAGCCAGGCGGCAGACATCACTGCTTTTCAGGCTACCACAGTTCCGGTGGGGGAAGACCAGATGCCGATGTTAGAGCAGACCAGAGAGATAGTACACAAATTCAATACGGTGTATGGCGAGACCTTGACGGAACCTCAGATTTTGCTGCCGGATAATCAGGCATGTTTGCGTTTGCCGGGCATTGACGGCAAGGCCAAGATGAGTAAGTCGCTCGGGAACTGCATATATCTGTCGGAGGAGGCGGATGAGATTAAGAAAAAGGTCATGAGCATGTTTACAGACCCCAATCATTTGAGGGTAGATGACCCCGGTTCTCTGGAGGGGAACACAGTGTTTACTTATCTTGATGCATTCTGCAAAGAGGAACATTTTGAGCGTTATCTGCCGGAATATGCGAACCTGGATGAGTTGAAAGCGCATTACCAGCGCGGCGGTCTTGGGGATGTGAAGGTTAAGAAATTCCTCAATAACGTTTTGCAGGAAGTGTTAGAGCCTATCCGTAACCGCAGGAAGGAATTGCAGAAAGATATTCCCTATATTTATGAAGTATTGAAAAAGGGAAGCGAAGAGGCGAGGTGTGTGGCGGCACAGACCTTAGAAGGCGTGCGCAGCGCTATGAAGATTAATTATTTTGCGGATGCTGAGTTGATTCGGGAGCAGTCGGAGAAATTCAAAAGTTAGTCAGGCGGAGCCTGGGATGGAGGGGTAATGTTCATCCGGGCTCCGATTTTGTGCATTCTGTCTTTGCCGCTTATGCGACACGCCCTTTTTGGAACTGAAATATAGGTTATTACAAAAATGGGAAAACTTAAAATAGGTTCACATAGCGGGTAATAGTAACAAAATGTACAAAAATGAGGAACTCCAACTTTACACAAATTGATATTTTTGACAAAATATGTTATTATTATATCACACAATTTTCGGAGGGTGTAAGATATGGAGAAGATAGATTTACAGGAGCTGATTGATGTAAACATTCTGCAAAAAATTCAGGATGGGTTTTCAGCTTATACGGGGATGGCGGCTCTGATTACAGATGCAGACGGAGTACCGGTAACGAAGGGGAGCGGATTTACGAAATTTTGTAAGGAGCTGGTGAGAAAATCTGAGGCAGGCGGCAGAAGATGTGAAGCGTGTGATAGAGATGGAGCGTTTAAAGCTCTGCGTTCTGGGGAAATCTCGGTTTATCAGTGCCATGCAGGGCTTACAGATTATGCAGCGCCGATTATGGTAGAGGATAAAGTTATTGGGAGTTTTATAGGGGGACAGGTAAGAACATCAGAGCTCGACATGGTTCAAATGCGCGAGAAAGCGTGGGACATGGGTATAGACCCGGAAGTTTATGTCAAGACTATTCAAGAGACTAATTATCTGGCATGGGAGGATGTGGAGAAAGCGGCAGTTTTTCTGGCTAGAATTACAGAAGCGCTATCCGCAATCGCATATCACAGCTATCTTGCTATACAGGAATATCGCAAAGCAGAGCGCGCGGCGCGTTCACAGTCTGATTTTGTCATGAATCTGAGTCTGCATATGAAGCAGAATATGGAAGCGTGGATGGAACATGCGGGAGATTTGGTGGAACAGGTGGACAGCCCGGCGGCGGACAATATGCGTACGCTGCTCAAGCAGGGTACAGAAGTCTATTCCATGGTGGAGGATGCCGTAGAGTACATAAAGATGTCGGACGGAAAGGTAGAGCTGAGTGAGGATAACTACCGGATTAGGACATTATTGCAGGAGATTGTAGAAAATGTTACCAGTTATTATGGGAATAATGACAAACAGATTATGGTTCAGGTAGACGAAAAGGTACCGGAATTCATGTTAGGCGATGCCGGAAGGATTGGGCAGATTCTCAGTAAATTGCTGTTTAATTGTATTAGCAGCGCTAGCGGTGGGGAACTTATCATTCGTGCCAATAGCCGCAAGGCTTCTTATGCGGTTATGCTGAGTATTTCCGTAGAAGATGCTTCTATGAAGCTGTCATCAGTGCAACTGGATAAAGTACGCGAATATATTAAAAGCGGCAGCGTTCAGGAGATGGAGTGGGAAGGAAGACCTGAGTTGGGATTTTCTATCGTGAGTTTCCTTACCCGGCATATGTCAGGAAAATTTGAGGTAAATGAGAAACCTGGCGGCGGGACTGTATTTACGATCAGCTTGCCGCAACTTGAAGTCAAGGGGGGAATGGCTCATGGGATTTGATGTAAAAGAATATGCGCAGGCGTTGGATAAGTTCATCATACACATGGAAAAGATTCCAGATTTAATCAACCCGGAAACGCAGGCTGCCATGGACAGCCTATGCCAGGTACTGAGGATTTCCAGAGTAGAGGCCGATTTTTATGAGAACCTGGGGTATGAAGAGGAAAAATGGGGCGGCCGCGCCGTTTTTTATCACAACGGCGAGTGCGACACTGAGCGGAGTATCGTATACAAGGAGTGGACGGAAGAAGGCAACTTAATGAAATATACGATTTCTCCTATGAAGGGGGAGGCTGAATGGGATGGGATTGAGCGGGAGAAGATACAAGTATTTCTGAAAGTGCTCCTCACGTTTAATGGCCGCACCCGCATGCAGCAGGTGGTGGAGAGGCTTACGTTCCGTGACCAGGAGCTTGGCATGTATAATATGACATGGTTCATGAAAAGCGCCAATCAGATTATTTCTGAGGGGGAGATTAGCAAATATGCAGCCTGCCAGTTTAATATCCGTCATTTTTCTGTGGTGAACCAGGAGATAGGACGAGAACGCAGCAGTAGAGTGCTGGGCAAATTTATCCGTCAGTTCCAGGAGATGCTTAGTCGCAAGGAGTTGGTCTGCCGGATAAGCGGAGATAATTTCGTAGCGTTGTTTTTTAAGAGCAACCTGAATATGGTAATGGAATATTTAAAGGGTACGGGCATTGTCTATGATGAGAAAGAGGGAAAGCGCGTATGGGTAACGACCCACGCCGGCTATTATATGATACCGGCCAACTGCGATAGCGCCGCCAGTATTGTGGAATGTCTGTCAATTGCCATTAACATGGCGCGCAATGTGCGCAAATCGGAGTATGCATTTTTTGATGCTGAACTCATGCAGGGAATTCGCGTGGGCAAGATGATCGAGGCTAACTTGCCGGAGGCTCTCAGGAAAGAGGAATTCCATGTTTACTATCAGCCCAAGATTGATTTGAAGAGTTATCATCTGGTCGGCGCGGAGGCTTTATGCCGCTGGTTTCAGAATGGAAAAGTGGTGGCTCCGGGCGAGTTCATACCTGTCCTGGAGAAGAGCAGATTGATTTGCATGTTGGATTTCTATATGCTTGAGCATGTCTGCCGGGATATTCGCAGGTGGCTGGACGAGGGGAAAGAAGTGGTTACCGTTTCCGTAAATCTTTCGCGCGTGCATATGGGCGATATGGATCTTCTAAAAAATATACTCGCCATTGTTGACAAATATCAGGTTCCCCATAAATATATTGAGATTGAACTTACAGAGACGGGCACGGACGTGGGATTTGAACACCTGAAAACGCTTGTTTCCGGTTTGCGCAGCCAGGGAATCAGTACTTCGGTGGATGATTTTGGCACAGGATATTCTTCTATGAACCTGATACGTGAACTTCCCTGGAATGTGCTCAAGATTGATAAGAGTTTCCTGCCAGGTAAATCGGATGACGACAGGCAGAAGCGCGTAATGTTCCGGCATTTAGTCGCATTGGCGCAGGATATGGAAATTGAATGTATTGTGGAGGGTGTGGAAAACGTAGAACAGATAAAACTATTAAAAGAGAGCAATTGCTATCTGGCGCAGGGCTTTTATTTTGACAGGCCGTTGGCAGTCACAGAATTTGAACAAAAGCTGTCTGAAATAAGCAGATAGTTGAAATTGTTATGTATATCGCTTCTCCGGGGGGGGCGGCGTGCGCAAAAGAGAGTTTGGAAGGGATTTGAAATTTATGACTAAGATTTTAAGGAAACTGGCATCGTATTACAGACCATACATGCCATTGTTTCTTGCAGATATGTTTTTTGCAGTGACAGGGGCGGGCGTAACGCTTGCAATTCCTTTGATTGTGCGTTACATTACCAATGAGGTGCTGGCTCTTGGCTTAGCGGAGGCAGAAAGTAGGATTTTTTCTCTGGGTATATTGATGCTGGCCCTTGTCGCTGTGGAGTGTTTCTGTAACTATTTTATTACAAATTTTGGGCATGTGATGGGAGCGAAAATTGAGTTCGATATGCGGGCGGAGATTTTTGCACACTACCAGAAACTGTCCTTTTCTTTTTTTAACAACCAGAAGGTGGGACAGCTCCTGTCGCGTATTACCAGCGACTTGTTCGACATAAGCGAGCTTTTACACCATGGACCGGAGGATCTGGTGATTTCCTTAATCAAGATCATCGGGTCTTTTGTCATTTTAGTTCAGATTGATGTGCGGCTGACATTGGTTGCGTTTGCTTTTGTGCCGGTGATGCTCGTGTATGCGGCTTATTTCAACACCAGGATGAAGCGTGCGTTCAAACGCAACCGGGAGAAAATTGCCGACGTCAACAGCCAGATTGAAGATAACCTTTCCGGTATCCGCGTGGTAAAGTCTTTTGCCAATGAGGATATAGAGCTGGAGAAATTCGCGGAGGGCAATCGAGGCTTTTTGGCGGCAAAGAAGAACAGTTACTACTATATGGCAGGTTATCATTCCGGTCTGGGTGCGCTGACAACGTTGATTACAATCGCAGTGCTGATTGCCGGAGCGTCGATGATTACCCATGGACAGGCGGATGTAGCGGATCTTGTAACATTTCTCCTCTATATCAATACGTTTACGGAGCCAGTGAAGAAGTTGATTAATTTTACAGAACAGTTCCAAAATGGGTATACTGGTTATGAGCGATTTATGGAGATGATGGCCATACAGCCAGATATTGAGGATCGGCCGGGTGCAGCGGAGCTTGACGCAGTGAAGGGCGACATTTCCTTTGAGGATGTGTCTTTTCATTACGAGGAGAATACGGAGACGGTGTTGCACCATATTAACCTCAAAGTAGAAGCGGGGGATTACGTTGCGCTTGTAGGTTCTTCGGGGGCGGGAAAAAGCACGCTTTGTAATTTGATTCCGCGTTTTTATGATGTGACAGAAGGAGCGGTCAAAATTGATAGCATAGATGTCCGCGACATTACGTTGAAGAGCCTGCGCAGTCAGGTTGGCATTGTGCAGCAGGATGTTTACCTGTTTGTAGGAACAGTGCTTGATAATATTCGTTATGGGAAGCCGGATGCTTCCAGGGAGGAGATTATTGAGGCGGCGAAGAACGCTAACGCCCATGAATTTATTATGTCGCTGCCTGACGGCTACGACACGGATATCGGCCAGCGCGGCGTGAAATTGTCCGGCGGACAGAAGCAGAGGTTGTCGATTGCCAGGGTATTTTTAAAAAATCCGCCCATACTTATATTTGACGAGGCGACTTCATCGTTAGATAATGAGAGTGAGAAAGTCGTGCAGGAGTCTTTAGAGAAACTTGCCAAAAACCGCACAACATTTGTGATTGCCCACAGGCTTTCCACCATCCGCAATGCAAGGAAGATTTTAGTGCTGACCGATACCGGTATAGAGGAGGAGGGGACGCATCAGGAGCTGCTTGAGAAAAATGGTATTTACGCGAAGCTGTATAGCTTACAGTTTGCGAACGGCGTGACGGAACAGTTACATTAGACAACATAGAAGATAGGAGATAAGAAAGATTTATGGAGATATCGTTTCGGAAAATAGAACTGGAAGACAAGGAACTGCTCACCGGCTACTTAAAACAGAAGCCGTACCGGAGCTGTGATTTGGTTTTTGCTAATATTTACTTGTGGAGCAGGAAATACCGCACAGAATTTGCAATAGTGGAAGATACGCTGGTATTTTGCGGCTTTCAGGAGGACGGTACGCCGAGTATTACGTTCCCCATTGGGGAGGAGGCGCAAATACGCAAGGCCTTGGATGTAATGTTTTTATGGTTTAAGGAGCAGCGGGCACAGTTCCACATGCATCTGGTACAGGTAAAAGAGTTTGAACAATTAGAAACATGGTATCCGGAGAAGTTGCAGATTGCGTATAATCGGGATGCGGCGGATTATGTGTACGAGGCGGACAAGCTGATAAGCCTTGCAGGTAAGAAACTTCACGGTAAGCGCAACCATATTAACCGATTCAAGGAAGCCAACCCAGATTGGCTTTACGAGCCCATAACAGCGGAAAATGTTGAGGAGTGTTTCCAGATGGCCTTGAAATGGCGGGAGGAAATGCAGTGTGAATATGACGTGGATAAACGAGATGAGATGTGCGTGACCCTGAATGCTTTACGCCTGATGGAAGAGCTGGAATTACAGGGCGGGCTGCTGCGGACAGAGCCGGGGGGAGAGGTTATCGCATTTACCGTCGGGGAACCCTTGAACGCCGATACGTTTGTCGTGCATATTGAGAAAGCGTTTGCTGAAATACAAGGTGCGTATCCCATGATAAACCAGCAATTTGCAGAACATGCGGCCGCAGAATACCAGTATGTGAACCGTGAGGAGGACACCGGTGCGGAAGGGCTTCGCAAGGCAAAGCTTTCTTACCGCCCGGCATTTTTCGTGGAAAAGGGAATTGTAACGTTAAAATAAGCATGTGGGATGGAAGTGTAGGAATTGTAACGTTAAAATAAGCAGATGGGATGGAAGTATAGGAATTATAATGTTAAAATGAGTATATGAGATAGGAGCAGGAGGAATTGAACATGACAAAAATTGATATTATTTCAGGTTTTTTGGGCGCAGGAAAGACGACGTTCATCAAGAAAATGTTAGAGGATGTCTTTCAGGGGGAAAAGATTGTATTGATTGAAAATGAATTTGGTGAGATCGGTATTGACGGCGGGTTTCTGAAGGATTCAGGAATTGAAATCAGCGAGCTCAATTCCGGCTGTATCTGTTGTTCCCTGGTAGGCGATTTTGGTAAGAATCTCAGGGAAGTGATGGAGCGTTTTCATCCAGACCGTATTTTAATTGAGCCGTCCGGCGTGGGCAAGCTGTCCGATGTTATGAAATCCGTGCAGGAAGTGGAAGCGGAAAATGAGGTAAAATTAAACGGCAGAATTACAGTTGTCAATACCCCCAAGGCGACCAAGCAGATGAAAGCGTTTGGTGAGTTCTTTAATAATCAGATAGAGTATGCAACGGTGGTGGTGTTGAGCCGCACGCAGAATGTGAAGCCGGAGCAGACCGAAGTTGTTGCAGCAGCAATTCGAGAGAAGAATCCCAGGGCGGCAATTATCACAACGCCGTGGGACGACATTGATGGAAAACAGATTTATAAGGTGATTGAGCAGCAGAAGACGATGGAAGAAGAATTACTGGAGGAGCATAAGCGCCATCACGAGCATGAGCATTGTGAGCATGAGCATCACGAACATGAGCATCACGAACATGAGCGCCATCACGAACATGAACATCATCACGATCATGGGGAGGATTGTACTTGCGGCTGTCACGGGCATGGTCATCATCACGAACATGGACATCACCATCACGCAGATGAAATTTTCACAAGCTGGGGGAAGGAAACGCCGCATGTGTTTGCGCGTGAGACGATTGAACATGCATTGAAGGCGTTCTGTGAGACAGAAGATTACGGTACGATTTTGCGCGCCAAGGGGATTGTGCCCTGTAAGGATGGAACATGGATTTACTTTGATATGGTGGACGGAGAATATGAGCTGCGTACCGGGGAAGCGGATTATACCGGGCGGCTTTGCGTTATCGGCACGGATGTGGAAGAGGAAAAATTGCTGGAGTTGTTTGGAATTTAATCTCTTCGGAGAAGGCTCTCACTTCTAAAAGTGGTGAGTAAAACAAATTTATTTCAGTGAGAGTCCAATCTCCGACGGAGATGCCTTCGGCGAATTGCAGGGGTGCGGATTTGTTTCTGTCAGCAAAGCTGACCCGCACCCCGCAGCAAGAACGCGACGGCGTTCTTGATTATTAAATTGATTTCCATGGGAAGAGAAAGGTTGTGATCATATGGATATGGAAATTCCGGTATATTTATTTTCCGGTTTTATGGACAGCGGAAAGAGTTCTCTGATTCGGGAGACTTTGATTGAGGGAGACTTTGGCGAGGGCGGCAGGACCCTTCTGATTCTCTGTGAGGATGGGGAAGTGGAATTTGAGGAAGCGGAACTTGAAAACGTAAATGCCAAGATGGTGATGATTGAGGAGGAAGCATCATTTACTCCGGTAAAGTTAAAGGAATTACAGCTTGCCTATCAGCCCGACCAGGTATTTATCGAATACAATGGAACGTGGCAGATGGCGACATTTCTGGAAATGGATTTGCCGAAGGACTGGATTCTGGTACAGTCGCTTGCCACAGTGGACGCCACGACTTTTGAGATGTATTTGACGAATATGCGCGCCATGATTATGGAGCAGCTCTTCGCGGCGGACGTTGTGATTATCAACCGCTGTGACGACGACACACCCAAGGGTAAGTTCCGCCGCGCGATTAAGGCATTGAACCGCAAGGCGCAGATTGCCTACGAGCGGGCGGACGGTACGATTGATGAGAACGATATGGAGGAATTGCCCTACGATTTAAACCAGGAAATCATAGATATCACAGATATGGATTACGGTATCTGGTATATGGACGCTTTAGATGATCCCAGGAAATATGAGGGCAGGAAGGTGCGGTTCCTGGCGCTTGTTTACCGCCCGCAGAAGATGAAAAAAGATGTTTTGATCCCAGGGCGTTTTGCCATGACTTGCTGTGTGGATGATGTTACGTTTATTGGGTTTAAATGTAAATACAACAAGGCGGCAGAGATTGCTCATAAATCCTGGGTTACGGTGACTGCGGAGATGAAAACGGAATTTGCACTGGAATATAAAGGAAAAGGACCGGTTTTGTATGCCCTGGATGTGCAGCCTGCTGAGAAACCGGAGGATGAGTTGATTTATTTTAGTTAATTAGGTAATTGTTACTGGCTAAGAATCAGATGAACACCTGCGTCACTACACAATCCGGCAATAAGTTCTCCATTCCATTACCTGCTGTCTAAGGAATCATACTGTTTGTGCAAAGTACCTGCCGCCTTTTTGAGACTGTCTAGGTGTTCGTCATATCCAAGTAATCAGTCCATTGCCAATGACTGGGGCTACATTAAACTTAGCTCTAATGCAGGTAACACTTGTGGATGGTTTGGTATTGGATATACTACAAAAGCTAATCTTGAGGCAGCAAAATTTACTGTCTGTGGTTATCCAGGAGACAAGGCCACTTACAATAAAGACTCTAAAATGCATGGGCAGAATGTTCAGATGTGGAGGCATTCAGGTAAGCTTACAAAGGTACAAACAGGTTCCCTTAAATATAAGATAGATACAGAAATTGGTCAAAGTGGTTATCCTATATACGATTCTTCAACAAAGATAGTCTATGGAATCCATCATGGAGATTCTGTTTTGGGTTCAACGAATAGTGGCGCAAGAATTACAAAGGGTATCCTTTACATACTTAAAGGATATTGGTGCCTGCAAATAAGGGAGATTGCCATGAATAAAAAGATAGTTACCATTATTGTTTTAATAATAATTGTCGCTGATTTTTGTAGTTGTAGATTTAACGATAGTCCGGCAACAAATAGCGCCACAGTTGAGGGTTATATAAAAAAGGTCTTCCTGGACGATAGCAAAATATTAATTTGCTATGATTTTAAGGACACATTGAACGAGGAATATATGGGAGACTGCTACATACCTATAGAGGAAGATACAGTTATCTCTGATGACAGGACTCCTGATTCAATAGAACAAGGAGAGCACATTATTGTCTCATATATTGGTACTCTTGCAGAAAGTTTTCCTGCACAGATTGATGGTACGATATTGATACAATTTGTTAAATAATTTTACGGCGCCGCGGCCTGATGGTCGCGGTACTTATATAAATAACATAGACATCCCTGGGACTTTTTAATTTTACCCTCGATGGACAACGAAATGTTCATTTAGATACAGATAGGTTAAAAAATGATGAAAGGGAAGAAAGTAAAAAAAGGTTCTGGTTTTTATTCTCAATAAGTCCACGAAAGTAGAAGTGAAAAAATTTGAAAAATAAGCTGACTTCTGAAAGCGGACGCGGTATAATTTTATTAGATATAGTTAAATGAGCTATTTTTGTTTTAATTAGAAAATATAGCCATATTTATGTGGGTTCTGGCGTTTCGCAAACGCCTAATTGATATTCATTGCGAAAGGAGAGGGAATGATTATGGTTTACAAGGAGTTTCAGGATTTAAAATTATCTGCTTTGGGCATGGGGGCTATGCGTCTTCCGGTTATCAATGGCAGGGACGCAGACATTGATGAGGAAAAGACTGCGGAAATGGTGGCTTATGCCATGGAACAGGGCGTCAATTATTATGATACCGCCTGGGGGTACCATAATGGCAATTCAGAGCTTGTGATGGGCAGGGCGCTTAACAAATACCCACGGGAAAAGTATTACCTTGCCACGAAGTTTCCGGGCTATGACCTCTCCAACATGGACAAAGTGGAGGAGATTTTTGAGCGGCAGCTTGAGAAATGCGGGGTTACTTATTTTGATTTTTATCTGATTCACAATGTCTGTGAGATGAACATAGATGCGTATCTCGATGAGAAGTACCATATTTTTGATTACTTAATGGAACAGAAAGAGAAGGGGCGCATTCATCATCTGGGATTTTCCGCACATGGAAACTGTGAGGTGATGCGGCGGTTTCTGGAAGCTTATGGCGAGCATATGGAGTTTTGCCAGATTCAGTTGAATTGGCTGGACTGGTCTTTTCAGGATGCGAAAGCAAAAGTAGGGCTGCTCTCGGAGTACAAGATTCCCGTGTGGGTGATGGAGCCGCTGCGCGGCGGAAGACTGTGCAATTTGCAGAGAGAAGAAGTAGATAAAATAAAAGCTCTTCGTCCACAGGAGACAGCCGCCGGTATGGCGTTTCGTTTCTTACAGTCATTGCCGGAAGTTGTGGTAACGCTTTCCGGTATGTCTGACTTTGAACAGTTAAAAGAAAATGTTGAAACTTTTTCTAAGGAAGAACCTCTTAATCAGGAGGAGTTTGCTGCCTTACAGCAGATTGCAGCAGATATGTTAAAGACAAAGACCGTTCCCTGTACCTCCTGCCATTACTGCGTGAGCCATTGCCCTAAGGGGCTTGATATCCCTTCGCTGCTGGGGCTATACAACGAGCACAGCTATACGGAAGGCGGATTTATCGCCCCGATGGCACTGATGGCTGTGCCAAAAGAAAAGAAACCCAGCGCCTGTGTAGGGTGCCGCAGTTGTGAGGCGGTATGTCCGCAGCAGATTAAGATTTCGGAGGCGATGGCGGATTTTGTAAAAAGGATGCAGTAATTTTGAGGTAACAGTTCAGCTATCGCCAAATGTATGGGCAAAACTGTAACGCTCAGAAGGGGGGGCTGTATAGAAGCAGTGAAAATAGAAGAATTAGAGAAAAAGGAAATCCATACGCTTGATGATATTTATGCGCTGCCTGATGGGAAACGGGCAGAATTCCCCATTAAGCAGCGGGTCATCATTTTGAGAAAGAGGATGGAGAGGAGTATGCGTTAGGGGAAGAAGTGCCGGTGGGGATTTTTGAGGATTTTTCCGTTAAAGCAGGCGTCCCATCGGAAGCAAAGGATTACTAGGATGAAATAAAAAAGGAGCAAGGATATGGGAAAAGGTAGCAGGATGAAAAGAATAATTTCAATATGGTTGTGCTTTTGCCTGGCGATAGCGGCAGCATTTCCCATGGGGGAGAATCTTATATCAGCAGAAGCAGCGCAGACAAATTTGCCGGAATTATTGGCGAGTTACCCGCTGCTTACAGATTTGAAGGATGTTTCGGGGAATGGGCGTGACGGAAAAGCGGTGGGGAACCTTCGCTATTACAATGGGCTTACCTTTCCAGGAAACAACGACAGCAGTACGAATTATGCCGAGCTGCCACAGGGGATGCTGGATGGACAGGATACGCTGACGATATCTGTCTGGTTGAAAAACCGTACCGGCACGGGGAATTATGCGGCGATGTCTTTCTGTTCCCCTGTGGAAGCTTTAACAGATTCTCCCAATTACTGGCTTTTTGTCCCGTCCAATCCGAAGGGCTTATATAAAAATGTTTTTACAAACGGCGTCAACGCGAAAGAGCCGTTCCGCACAGAGGTCGGCGTAATAGAGGGAGACACCACAGGCTTAGAGCGCAAGTGGGCGCAGTATACGGTGGTGCTTACAGCGAATAGTATTTCTTCTTACCTGAACGGAAATTTGGTGGGCACGGCGGAAAAGTCGCGGACGACAACAGACTTTGGACAGAACCTTCTCGTATATCTTGGCAGGTCCGGTTATGCGAAGGATCAGGCGTTTGCAGGCTCTATGAAAGATTTGCGCATTTACGGCGGCGTTTTAACGCCGGCGCAGATTCAAACAGCGTACGAGGCTGAGAGGGCAGTCTATGACTTTGAGAATGAAAACACGAAGAATGAGCCGGCGGGGGTTACAGAATACATACCGCAGATTCGCAGAGCGACGGACGCATCCTCTGGATTAAGCCATCCTGGTATTGGTATGTCTGCCGATCAGCTTGAGACCATGCAGCGTCATGTGCGCGCGGGGGATGAACCTTGGCTTAGTGGCTATGGCGCGCTGATAAATAATCCTAAGGCTGCGTTAAATCCCAGACTTTTCTTTCAACCAGATAATGATATTTTTATCCATATTCCAGGGCCCTGGGCGATTGAGGGTTACAGTAATCCCGGAGAATTTGTTTCCCAGCGCTGTCAGATGGACAGCCTGACGGCGGCGCACCAGGCGTTGATGTGGTATATTACCGGTAATGAGCAGTACCGCAGGAATGTATTTGCGATTCTTGACAATTTTGCCCTCGTGGAATCGGCGGTTGACCATACGGATTTCCGCTTTGGGGACGTTGTCTATAACCTCTGTTTTGCAGCGGAAATCCTGCGCTATACGGAGTGCGATAACGAAGAATTGCAGTGGACACAGGAAGATACGGACAAGTTGACCGGATTTATGAATATTGTGCACAAGTTCTATGACGCAACCTGGTTCTGGATGAATCAGCACAGCTTTAATGTGTTGGGAATGATGGGGGAATCCATATTTACCAATGACGCCGTCATGTATGGAAAGGCGGTGGAGCGCACGCTCGTCAATACGGAAGGAGAACATGGCGGAAGAAATGGTTCTGTCAAATATCAGATTCGCAAGGTGGAAAAGAATGACCTGACCGGAGAAATATTGAAGGAGCCGAATATTCAGTTGATGGAGATGGGGCGTGACCAGGGACATGCCTATGGCAATTTAGGTGGACTTTCCGAGCTGGTGGCCAGCATTTATGCGCAGGGAACGTTGGTGGATCCGGAGGAGGGAACGATATCGACGGCGGCGAATGCTGTCAATCCTTTTGAGTTCCAGGATGACCGTCTGCTGGCAGGCGCGTCTTATCTGGCAAAATATCATCTGGGTTATGAGGTGACCTGGATTCCGGCAGACAGCGGTGTGAGTTCTTCCTCACCCAACGGCATATATAAGTCTATTAACGGCTATCCCTGGAAAGGAAATCTTTCTAACTATTATGGAATTGTCTACAATTATTATAAATATATTGCCAAAGCAGATATGAGCCAGGAAAAATACCGCTATGTGGCGGATGCTTATGAGAGCATTATGCCGGAAGGGGCGTCCGGTGATTTTATCGGGCTTTCCACGCTTATGTTTACGCCAGAGGCGGCAGCGGCAGATGGGATTTCCCGCAAGAAAGATTTCAGCGGCGATACAAAGACCATTAGCCAAACGGAATATTTCTCTGCGCTCCGCAGGGGAACAGCGGAGGTGATGAAAGAGGGCGATACCACTTTTGTGAGGGCGAACGCCAGCGCAGCTGGGACGGAATTTGTTATTCACCATTTTGGTTATCCGAAGAAAGGACTCGTAGCGTTGAAAGTCAGGAGTAATGGCGATGCGCAGATTCGTCTGGGATGTCAGGAAGCAGACCATGATCCGGCGGCAGTTTTTGAGGTCCATAACACGGGCGGAAAGTGGCAGACAGTGTTCTACGACTTGTCAAAGTCTGAGAATACAGCGGCAAGTATGGTATATTACACGATTACTGGGAACGCTACCCAAGTGGATATGGATTATCTGGAGTTCGACCCGGCGCAGGCATTGCCTCAGATTAAGGAAATCCACCATGAAATCGACGTTTTGTCACAGACGCAGAAAGATGGAACTGTGAAAGAATACGTTGCCGTGGGAGAGAAATATCAGACAAAGGTTGTACTTGCGGATGCGGTCGAAGGCGTTATTTACGGCGTACAGGGATTGCCGCAAAACGCTTCCGTTGATAAAACCAGCGGGGTCTTGGAATGGACGCCGGGAGCTAGCCAGGCAGGACAAGAATTTACTTTGCGTTATTTTGTCGAGAAAAATGGAGCAGTTTCCTATTGCAGCAGAAACGTATACGTCTATGATTCCGTGTATGGCCTTCTGGCAGAGTGTGTTAAAGGGGTTGCCAGCGGGGATTATGAGAAACAATCGGCAGAACAGTTTAAGAGCGCGTATTCAGCGGCGCTGGCCGAGGGGAAACGTTCCTGCGCAACCGCAGCTTTTCGGGAAAAAGCGGACGCTCTGATACAGGCAGCAAAGAATTTGAAATATCTCATGTATTATTTTGATTTCGAGGGGAACAGTGAAAATGAGAAACGAATGAGTAAAGGGCTTGGCAAGGAAGCGCTGTCATTGTCCGGCAACGCCGAGATTATTTTTGACAGGGAGATGGAGTCGTATGTCTTGTCGCTGGATGGCGTCTATGGAACGTTTGCTCAACTGCCGCAAAAACTTTTAGAAGGTATTGATTGTTTTACAGTGCGCATGTATGTAAAACCAACCGAGGACGGGAGGATTTTTTCCTTTGGCAGCAGCGAGAAAAGTTTTCTGGATATTTCCGGCGGCTCCTCCCAGATAACGTCTAAGATTGTAAAAAATGGTGTTTCACTGGAGACGGAAAAGAGCCTTGACAATGTTCCGGCAGACGAATGGTATTTCGTTGTATTGGAAGTAACCCCCGCCACGTTGAGCCTGTACAAGAATGGAGATTTGATTGCAGAGAAGAAAGACGTGGGAGTTTCAGCCAGGGAGATTGGCGAAAATCTTTCCGTTATGTTAGGACAGTCTTTTAGTATTGAGGATGATAATTTTAAAGGGTGTCTGGATGACGTAAGGATTTTCTGCGGAGGATATAGGGATGACTTTAGAGAGACAATGTATTTGGATATGCCAAAGATAATTGTCAAGGTCCCGGTGAATCCGGCGACGCCTCCGAGTAAGCCCTCCACATCCACCGTAAAGAAAGTTACGCTCAATGTAACAAAAGCGACTGTGGGCGTCGGCGAGACGCTGGATCTAAAAGCGAAAAAAACGCCCGCCAAGGCGAAAACGACTTACCGCTGGAAATCTTCTGCCCCTAAGATTGTATCTGTGAGCAAGAAAGGCAGGATAAAGGCTAAGAAGAAGGGAAAAGCTACTATTACGGTTATGTCTTCTAACGGCAAAAAGGCCGTCTGTAAGATAACGGTCAAAAAGGCGCCGAAAAAGATTGAATTCCGTAAGAAGTCCCTCACGCTGAAAAAGGGTAAGAGTACAACGCTGAAAGTCAAATTGCCCGCGGGGACAGCCAGCCGGAAATTATCGTTTTCCTCCAGTAAGAAATCGGTGGCATCCGTTACCGCTAAAGGCAAAGTGACGGCTAAGAAAGTTGGAACCGCGAAAATTACAGTAAAGACTTACAACAAAAAGAAAGCAGCCATCACTGTAAAAGTGAAAAAGCGATAAGCGTTCATGAAACAGAATTAGAAAAAGAAAGCAGATAAGCTAATTGTACAGAGTAAATTGGGGAATAGAGCCAATTGCAGGGAAAGGGTCAGGAATGGAAACGGAGAGCAGATTATCGGATCGGATTGCGGACAGTATTTTGTCCATG
Source organism: uncultured Lachnospiraceae bacterium (assembly GCA_910588845.1). GTDB lineage: Bacteria > Bacillota > Clostridia > Lachnospirales > Lachnospiraceae > Petralouisia. The sequence goes on along the minus strand of CAJURU010000003.1, from coordinate 110,154 downwards.
ATTACAGTGGAGCAGCGGTTTTTACCAGGCAGTAAGCTGCCCAATGAAAATGTATTGTCGGAAGAGTTGAATGTCAGCCGTACGACGCTGCGCGAAGCTATCCGCATCCTTGCTACCGGGGGCATCCTGGAAATCCGCCGGGGGCGCGGTACGTTTGTCAGAGAAGATTTTGTGCCTGGGCGCATGGAGGGGATGTCTTCCCTGACGTCGGCTAAGGTAAAAATCAGGGACTTATATGAAATGCGCCTAATCTTTGAACCGGAGGCCGCATATTATGCAGCCCAGCGCGCGACAGAGGAAGAAATTCAGAGGATTCTTATTCTGGGAGCGGAAATTGAAGAGAGCATACGCCAGAAAAAAGACCGCACGAAAGTGGAACAGGCGTTTCATAAATCTATTGCCCGGGCGACCCACAATGAATTTATGAACCGGCTTATGCCGGTAATCTATGAGGGGATCGACAAGGGGGTGCAGCTTTCCCGGGCGCTCAAAGAAGTGGAGCAGGCGACCCTTACGGACCATAAGATGATCATGGATTTTTTAAAGGCAAGAAATGCGCAGGGGGCAAAGGACGCCATGCGCATACATATCCTGCATGCGATGGAACAATTGCCGATGGAGTAGCCGCCGGCCCGAAAGGCTGCTTCTGGAAGGAAAGGAAGGTTTAAGATGAAAGGGAAAATGCGAAAAGAGATTTTCATTGATTTAACTATGGTGGCGATTGCATTGGCAATCGGTATGTTTTTGAACAAATTCGTGATAGCCAATGCACAGGTGCCTTCCGGTTCCATGGAGACAACTGTGATGGCGGGGGACAGAATTTTCGTAAACCGTCTGTCCTATGCGTTTGCAGAGCCCAAAAGGGGCGATATTGTAACATTTATCTATCCGGATGATGGGGAAACGCTTTACCTCAAGCGGGTTATGGCCCTGCCTGGAGAGACAATCCAGGGAAAGGACGGCATAATCTACATTGACGGTAAAGCGTTGGAACATGATTTCACCCAGGAGATAAGTTATGACGATTTCGGGCCTTTTCACGTGCCGGAAGACTGCTATTTTATGATGGGAGACAACCGCAATGATTCCTGGGATTCCCGCTACTGGGAGCACACATTTGTGGAAAAAGAGGATATCATTGGCAAAGCGGTTTTCAGCTATTTTCCCCACCCGCGGGTGCTGGAATGACGCTTTTTGATGATTTGCCCGATCGTTTCTAACAGCAGTGGAACATCCATCGGTTTTGTCAGGTGCGCATTCATGCCGCTCTCTATGGACATGCGCTTGTCGCTCTCGAAGGCGTTAGCAGACAGGGCAATAATCGGGATATTTGCTAACAGAGGATTCTCGAGCTTGCGGATTGCCTCTGCTGCCTGCCGTCCGTCCATAACCGGCATCTGAATATCCATAAGAATTACATCAAAATCCCCGGGGGTGGAGGCTGCTGTCTTCTCTACAGCAATACTGCCATTCTCGGCGGTCTCCACAGTAAAGCCGATCGTGCGCAGAATTTCTGTCTCAATCTTCATGTTTATCATATTATCTTCCACCAGCAGAATCTTTAAATCGGTAGGACATTCCGGCGTGTCCTCGGATGCAGTATGAGAGTGAGATTCCTGTACGCGCAGACGCAGCGTGACTGTGAAAGTGCTGCCTTTGTCCACGGCGCTTTCTACCTCAATTTTTCCTCCCATCATATTGATAATGTTTTTGGCGATTGCCAAGCTTACACCGGTGCCATGGATGCCGCTGAACGTAGTATTTTTTTCGCGCTCAAACGGTTCAAAAACATGTGCGATAAAATCTTTACTGATGCCAATACCATTGTCGGCCACGCAAAATTGATACAAGACATAATGATTGGGCAGAACTTCCAGTTCGCGGACGGTAAGTTCCACTCTGCCGCCGGAGTTCGTGTAGGTCACAGCATTGTTGGCAAGGTATAAAAGAACCTGACGCAGTTTGTCGGCATCGCCGTAAATATCTTCATGCAAAAGGTTCTGTGAATCCAAAATGAAGGAAATGTCTTTCTCGGCTGCCTGGGGAAGCAGCGTATGGTGCACTTCCTCCATGATTTCTGACAAATTGCATTCATTTTCTGAGATTTTTGCGTCGTTTGATTCTGTCCAGGAGATTTGCAGCACTTTTTCAATGAGGTCTAGGAGCTGACTTCCCGCTTTTTCAATTTTGTCCAGATAATCAAGGACGGCTTCGTGGTCTGAAATCTGTTGCCTTGCGAGCGTGGAAAAACCAAAAATCGCATTTAAGGGCGTGCGCATGTCGTGGGACATGTTGGAGAGGAATGTATTCTTGGCTACGATTGCCAGGTTGGCTTTGTCCAAGGTATCTTCCAGTATCTGTTTCTGCTCCATTTCGCGCAGTACTTCCACATCTACCCTGCGGTAACCCATAACAATCTGGGTAATTTTCTCTTTTTTACCGACATTTACGATGCGAAGCTGCAAATATTGCAGTTCTCCGTTGTTGATGACACGATAATTTATGTAGTAAGTTTTCTTTTTGGACAATTTCTTGCGGATATAGTCAGGATCTGTAAGATGGGCAACCATTTCACGGTCCTCTGGATGAACCCAGGTCTCTACATAATTGGCGACATACCAGTGGAAGCCGACAATCTGGTATCTGTCGTCAAATTGCCGCTTGGTTCTGCTGCTTAATCGGTACGGAAAGATTCTGTCACTGTCTAAATCAGCGTAAAGGATAGACTCATAATTGATACTGAGCCCTTCGATGACTTCCAGACGGCGCAGATGTTCCTGGTGGATCAATTTCTTCTCCCGGTCGTAAGCGGCCATCATATGCTGTATTTTCTGTTCCTTCTTATCAATCAGGGCGGCGCGCTCTATCAGGTAATGATTCTTCTTGGCGGTTGCATCCGTGAGGAAGACATAGAAAACGCCTCCTAACCCTTCAATCTCCAGGTAATGGCCGAAGTCCTCAATCCAACAGATAGAACCGTCCCTGCGTACGGCGCGGTATTCCACATAGTCTAAATCATACTGGCTCTCTGAAATCTGTTTCTTGATACTTTTCTCCACTGTGTCTAAATCGTAAGGGTGTACGATACCCTTGAAAGAATTGCCGGTCAATGCCTTAAATTCGTTGAAAGTATCACAGCGGAAAATGCGTAAAAGCGCTTTGTTGGCATAAATAATATCCTCGTTCTCATCGGCATGGTAAATTAAAAAACCACCTGGCATTTCATCCATAAACTTGATAATTTCCTGGGCTCTCTGAATATCTGACGGATTCAGGAGAAATGACGACCCTGCTGCCTGGCTGGCCTCTATGAGCTGTTCGCTATCCATGTGTTCGCTTTCCGGTATTTGCAGCAGTGTCAGCATGTATTCAATTAAGTTGTGATCCAATAATTGTTCATTCATGGTAACATTCCCTCTGAGTTCATATATTTATTTCAATATAAAAAAGTTTAACATAAATTAGCTGTCCTGTCATTATTTGGAAGGATAAAAAAGTGAAAAAAATCCTTTATACAAGTTTCTTATGATATAATGATGGCACAGACACAATGAAAGCAGACAACACTATTGACAGCAGACAACTATGGTGCTAATATAATGATTAAACAGACGTTACCGTTGTTTAAAATCTGTACCTGGCTACGGCTGCAAAGCCGTTATTGCAGGGGGAAAAGATTTGCAGTAATCAGAAAAGGAGAGAGACAGATGAGAAGTGATAATGTGAAAAAAGGGATGCAGCAGGCGCCCCACCGTTCCTTGTTCAATGCGCTGGGATTTACAAAGGAGGAAATGGATAAGCCCTTGGTCGGTATTGTAAGCTCATACAATGAGATTGTACCGGGTCATATGAATCTGGATAAGATTGTAAACGCCGTAAAGATGGGCGTTGCAGAGGCTGGCGGCGTACCGGTGGTATTTCCGGCAATTGCAGTCTGCGACGGGATTGCTATGGGACATACCGGCATGAAATATTCTCTGGTAACGAGAGATCTGATTGCAGACTCTACGGAGTGTATGGCATTGGCGCATCAGTTTGACGCTTTGGTGATGGTTCCCAACTGCGATAAGAATGTACCGGGGCTTCTGATGGCGGCGGCGAGGGTCAATGTGCCGACCGTGTTTGTCTCCGGCGGACCTATGCTGGCAGGGCATGTAAAAGGAAAGAAGACCAGCCTTTCTTCTATGTTTGAGGCGGTTGGCTCCTATGCGGCAGGAACAATGAGCGAAGAAGATGTATGCGAATTTGAGGAGAAGGCATGTCCTACCTGCGGTTCCTGTTCGGGCATGTATACGGCAAACTCCATGAACTGTCTGACGGAGGCATTAGGTATGGGACTTCAGGGGAATGGTACGATACCCGCCGTATATTCCGACCGCCTGCGGCTGGCAAAACATGCAGGTATGGCCGTGATGGAGATGTACCGCAAGAATATCTGCCCCAGGGACATCATGACAAAGGAAGCGGTCTTAAATGCGCTTACCGTGGATATGGCATTGGGCTGTTCTACCAACAGTATGCTGCATCTGCCGGCAATCGCCCATGAGATTGGCTTTGACTTTGATATAGGATTCGCCAATGAAATCAGTGAGAAGACGCCGAACCTTTGCCATCTGGCCCCGGCAGGCCCTACTTATATGGAAGACTTGAACGAGGCGGGCGGCGTGTATGCCGTTATGAATGAGCTTGCAGAGCTTGGGCTTTTGAATTTGGACTGCCTGACCGTGACAGGCAAGACTGTCGGGGAGAATATCAAGGGCTGCATCAACAGGAATCCAGAAGTCATCCGTCCATTAGATAATCCCTACAGTACAACCGGCGGGCTTGCCGTGCTTAAAGGCAACCTGGCGATGGAAGGCAGCGTTGTTAAACGTTCCGCAGTGGCGCCGGAAATGATGGTGCATGAAGGCCCGGCACGCGTATTTGACTGTGAGGAGGATGCGATCGCAGCCATCAAAGGCGGCAGGATTGTTGCAGGCGACGTGGTGGTTATCCGCTATGAAGGTCCCAAAGGCGGTCCCGGTATGCGTGAGATGTTAAATCCCACCTCCGCCATTGCCGGAATGGGGCTCGGTTCCACCGTTGCCCTGATTACGGACGGGCGTTTTTCGGGCGCCAGCCGCGGAGCCTCCATTGGGCATGTTTCCCCGGAGGCGGCAGTTGGAGGAACGATTGCATTGGTAGAAGAGGGAGACATGATCAAAATCAATATCCCGGAGATGAAACTGGAACTGGATGTGCCGCAGGATGTGCTTGACAAGAGGAGAGAGCAGTGGCAGCCAAGGGAGCCGAAAGTGACAGAAGGATATTTGGCGCGCTACGCGCAGATGGTTACCTCCGGCGCGACAGGAGCTGTTATGAAGAGAGAATTAAATAAATAAAAGACATTCCGCCCGCGCCGTTTGGGGATTATATCCGGCGCGGGTTAGTTTTGAACTAATTTGCCTGCGGAATATTTTTTATAGTTACAGTTCAGCCACAAATTTCCTTTTCTGTATTGACGAGAGGTTTTCCTTCATGTTATTCTGTGCTTCCAAGGCATAAAAATGCCATAGATAAAGAAAGGAAGGATATAACAATGAGTGTGAAGAGAGCCGTTAGTTTTCTGTTGGCGGTATTTCTGGTATTACCGCTGGGCATTTGCAGTGTTGAGGAGTCTGCATATGCCGGCTCGGAAGCAGTAAGTGTCCAAAAAGAGGGGATTGGGGGGTATTATTATGAACAGCTCCCGGACGAGGCCAGGGATTTGTACGAAGCAATGTACAATATGTATGACCAGGGGATCTTTAAGACAGGAACAGGAGAATATGATCTTGTCGCCAATGGGCATGTGACCCAGGAACAACTTGACGGGTATGCATGTGGGAATATGACGCTGCTTACCTATATGGGAGCTGCAAGGGATGCTTTTTATGCGGATTATCCCGAAATCTTTTATGTGGATTTTTCACTTCTGACTTTGCGGGTGACACAGAAAGCAGGCGCCTATTATGCGTATCTGGGACCTGGAAGAAAAGATACTTATTATGTCAATGGGTTTACCAGCAAAGATGACGTCGAGGCGGCGCTTATAGAGTATAACAGCAGGATGGATGATATCTTAAAAGGTGCGGAGAAACTTACCCCGGACGATGGAAAGACTATTGAGGAGAAGCAAATTAAGTATGCACATGATGAAATTATCTGGCACACCTCTTACCGGCTGGAAAATACCTGTAAGGAAGGAAACGGCGGACATATCCGCACGGTTTACGGCGCATTGGTAAAGGGAGAGAGCCTTTGTGAAGGATATGCAAGGGCGGTGAAGGCTGTATTAGATAAAATGAATATTCCCTGCGTGCTGGTACAGGGAGGCTACCAGAGCAAAGATAATGAAGGCAGCCTGGAGCCGCATATGTGGAATTATGTAAAGGTTGGCAATGAGTGGTACGGCCTTGATGCCACAATGGATGATCCCATTTCGCCACTACCCAGTGAAAATGGCGTAGATGGTCTGGAGAGATCCGATTATCTTATCGTTGGCGGCGATGTGATAAGTAAGAGGCATGTGGCGGACGGCGTGATGTCGGAGGCGAATTTTGAGTTCTCCTATCCGGAGATTGCAGGCCAGGGATTGTTATTTGATGAAGTTTTCAATAATAATGGTTTAAAGGTCCAATATAATGAAGCGGGCGTGGAAGGCGGCGTGCAGGCAGGCATATATAAAGTCAGCTATAACGGCATGGGAGCGGCAAAGACCATTGAAAGCGGTAAATATATGCTCATGAAAGAGACAAAATATTATCCCAATACCGATCGCTGGGTGTATGGAAGATGGGCGTATGTGCTTCCAGATATGTATCCGATGAAAGATTCAGACGAGGAAGTCATTCTGAGCATACCGAGCTCCCAGTATGTGGAATTTGCCGTGACCAGCCGGGCGCCGGGCAATTATATAACCAATAACGGAGGCAGTCTGGAAAATTTGAGTTTTCATGGGGATCCGATGCTGTTTGACGCCTATACTGAGATTTTATACAATCCAAGCGGCACTTATACGCCGCCCCCTTATGTGAAGAAAGCGACGCCGTCTAATACGTCAAGAATTCTTATTGGCAGGACGCATCATATCGCACTCAAATATGATGAGGATTTAAAATTGGCAGAAGGAGCGAAAGAGGCCGGGATAAAGGTATCTGTCCTTGAACAGAATACTGCTTTGAAATACTGTAAAGTTGAAAATTTCAAATGGAACGGTACCGATACCGTGGAGTTTGATTTTACTCCCAGTGACATGTGGCTGGACGATACTGTCAACTATATTTTTGAAACGACGGGCCTGATTGGTGTGGACAGTGAAAAAGCGCCGAAAAATATTGGCTATACGGCTGCCCATAAGAAGTCAATATGCGCTTACCGGGCGCAAGGCTATTATATTAATTTATTCGGCAGGCCTCAGCTTCTGGAAAGTTCCGATCTTTCTAAGAAGAATTTACAAGAGTGGAAGACGGAGGATGGGGAGGGCGTTACCCCGGATATGGTGACGGGACTTACGATTGTGACGACGTCGCCTTCCCATGCGCAGACAGATACGATGAACGGTTTGATTGAGACTGAATTTCCGCAGGATAAAGTGCTCAAGAGTGAGACTTACAATATCAGCCTCTTGACCTGTAACCAGAATATAGTCAGTCTGGGGGATTCGGTCAGGCTGTCGGTCGGGTTCCCATTTGGTTATGGACCCGATGACGAAGGCGTTACGTTTAAAGCATACCATTTTAAGCGGGACAGATATGGAGAGATTATAAAAGTGGAGGAAGTCCCCTGCGTGATTACGCGTTATGGGTTGGTGATAACCTGCAAATCGTTCAGTCCCTTCGCGATTGTGGCAGTGGAGGATGACGGTAAGAAAGTAGATAATACCAAATCAATTATCGTAGCCAATTCACAGGGAGGACAGATTACCGCGGCTGAGGGTATCCTTACCCTTAAATCAGGCGAGAGTAAATCACTGAATGTACAGGCCGAACAGGGGTATGTGATAGACGCTCTTGTGGTAGGAGGAAAATACCAGAAGATTACGAACAATAAATCTATGGCGATAAAAGCCGTATATGGCGACTTGGCGGACGGCGATATCATTGAAGCGCAGTTTGTCGCCGAGAGTGTCCGTCAGAAGGAAGAGAAGAGGGGAGAATCTGTTGTAACGCCCACTCCTGCGCCTGCCAAGGTAAGCCTTGACAAAACATCGCTGGAGGTTCAGGAGAAAAAGGAATTTGAAATTACATCCAAGGTCACCGGGGCTTCCGAGAACACGACGTATCAGTGGTATAAAGATGGTAAATTGATGCCAGGAAGAAAGGGCGCGGGCTTGAAAATAGAATCCGCTTCCCCGCAAGATTCGGGCAATTACACGTTGGTAGTCACAACAGCAGCCGGGGCGGCGAGCGTAGACGCAGAGAGCGCCGCCTGCAAGGTGACCGTAAAGAAACAGCAAACGCAGCAAACGCAGGAACCGACGCCCAATCTAGCAAAAGTAAGCGGATTAACAGTATCTTCCGTAGGCGCCGATAAGGTAACGCTAAAGTGGAAGAAAGTTGCCGGCGCAGACGGTTATGAAGTGCTCAGGTACGATACCTCTAAGAAAAAATTTATCAAAGCGGGGACGTCGTCTAAAGTTTCATACACGGATAAGAAGCGTTCTGCGGGAAAACCGTACAGATATAAGGTAAAAGCATACAAGAAAGCAAACGGCAGGACATATTATGGTAAAGTATCTGCGGAGAAAAAGGTTCTGACAAAGCCGAAAGCTCCAGCCAAAGTCACTGCGGAGCGTCTCACACAGGCTGCCGTACAGCTTTCCTTTAAGTCGGCGTCTGGCGTGACTGTCTATGAGATTTATAAGTACAATAAAGCAAGCAAAAAGTATAAGCTGGCTTACCGGGTGAAAGGGAAGAAGCTGTACAAATTTAACAGCGGAAAAAAGAACTGGACGTATCTGCGCAAAATCAGGAAAACATCCGGCGGGAAAATAACGGCAAGGCTGACCGGCATGAAACAGGAAGAGACGAACCAGAAATATTATGTCAAGGCGTATGTGTCCAAGAAAGGTTATCCTTCCGTACATAGCGGCAAGAGTAAAGTGGTAAAGGTTTATTAAATAGGAGAAAACGAATGTTGAAAATTGGATGCCATCTGTCTTGTTCCAAAGGCTATCTGGCCATGGGCAGGGAAGCAGTAAAAATTGGAGCAAATACCTTTCAGTTTTTTACGAGGAATCCCAGAGGCGGCAGGGCAAAGGAATTAGACCTTGCCGATATCGGGGAGTATCTGGCGTTTGCCAAGGAGCATGAGATTGGGCAGATTCTTGCCCATGCTCCTTATACGCTCAATGCTTGTGCCAAGGATGATAGTCTGCGACATTTTGCCTATGAGACGATGTGCGATGATTTAAGCCGTCTTGCCCATGTGCCGGGGTGCATGTATAATTTTCACCCCGGAAGCCATGTCAAACAGGGCGCTATGACGGGGATATCTTATATTGCAGACATGCTGAACCGTATAGGTGAGCAGGGATTTTCCACCACCATTCTTTTGGAAACAATGGCGGGAAAAGGCTCGGAAGTAGGAAGAAATTTTGAGGAGCTTCGCGCAATCATAGACAAAGTGGAAGATACCGGCAGGCTTGGCGTGTGTTTAGACACATGTCATGTTTTTGACGGCGGCTATGATATTGCAGGGGACTTAGAAGGCGTTTTAAATGAGTTCGATGCGGTCATTGGGCTGGAAAGGCTGAAAGCGGTTCATGTCAATGACAGCAAGAATCCTCTTGGCAGCCGCAAAGACCGCCATGAGAAGATTGGAGAGGGACAGATTGGACTGGATGCTTTTGCAAAGATTGTGACGCATCCCAGTCTGCGCCGCCTGCCCTTTTATTTGGAGACGCCCAATGATTTGCCAGGTTACCAGAAAGAGATTGAACTGCTGAGGGCAATGGTTTCTCAGCAGACCCGGTAATTAGGAGGAGGGGTCGCATGAATGAGACATATAAGAAGTATTTAACGTATGTAAAGGAATACCTGACGGAGCACAAAGGGATGGAATCCCCCAATCCACTGCATCCTTTCCGCTCCAGGTTCCAGCACAGCATTCGCGTGCTTCATTGGTGTGAGCGGCTGGTGGAGGGGTTGGACAATGTTGATACACAAGCGCTTTATACGGCGGCTATCTTTCATGACATCGGCTATGCAGACCGGGATAATGAGCATCATGCCCAGCGCAGTGTGCGGGCATTTCGGGAGTACGCGAAGCAGCAGCAGATGGAGGAAACATTTAGCCGCAAAGTGCAGAGGTTGATTGCCTGCCACTCGGATAAGGACCGTATGCGGGATGAGGACGCCGATTTGGAAATGATCTTGCTGATGGAAGCAGATCTTTTGGATGAAGAGGGGGCTATGGGCATTGTCTGGGATTGTATGACGATGGGGAATGCCCATGCTAAGAGTTATGCCAAGGCATATTACCATATCATGGAGAGTTCTAATAAAGAAGAGCCTAATCCTATGGTGACAAAGCGCGCCATTCAGTTCTGGGAGGAAAAGAAAGGAATTGCCGCGCGGTTTGCCAAGCTGCTGGAGGATGACTTAATGATTGGCAGCGAGTATTTCGATATATGAAGACTTCCTAATTTCTATTTTGGGGCATGTTGGGCGTTGATTTCCGTGACTTAGACGAACATTTGCTTTACTATTAGGGACGTATTTGTTATACTGTTTTAGGGAAATTCCCATGAGTCAGCAGTATAAAGGAGGAATTGCAAATGGTAAAGGCAATTGTTGGAGCAAACTGGGGAGATGAAGGAAAAGGCAAGATTACCGATATGATGGCGAAGGAGGCGGATATTATTGTACGCTTTCAGGGCGGAGCCAATGCCGGGCACACTATTGTCAACGATTATGGCAAGTTTGCGTTACATACGCTTCCGAGCGGCGTGTTTTACAATCATACGACCAGCATCATCGGAAACGGCGTGGCATTGAATATTCCGGTCTTGTTTGAGGAGATTCAGTCCATCGTAGACAGGGGCGTTCCTAAGCCTAAGATACTGGTGTCAGACCGTGCGCAGATGGTAATGTCCTACCATGTGCTCTTTGACTGGTATGAGGAAGAACGGCTGGGCGGGAAGTCTTTCGGTTCCACAAAATCCGGAATTGCGCCATTTTATTCTGATAAATATGCCAAAATTGGCTTCCAGGTCAGCGAATTGTTTGACGAGGAAACATTGAAAGAGAAAGTCGAGCGTATCTGCGAGACCAAGAATGTAACATTGGAGCACTTGTATCACAAACCGCTGCTTGAGCCAGATAAGCTGATGGAAGAACTGCTTGAGTATCGGCGGATGGTAGAGCCTTACGTCTGTGACACGTCGGCTTATCTGTGGGACGCTATCAAAGAGGGCAGGAATATCTTGCTGGAAGGTCAGCTTGGCTCTTTAAAAGACCCGGACCATGGAATCTATCCGATGGTGACTTCCTCCTCCACGCTTGCCGCTTATGGAGCGATTGGGGCGGGGATTCCGCCGTATGAGATTGGCAAGATTATCACGGTTTGTAAAGCATACTCTTCGGCTGTAGGGGCCGGCGCGTTTGTCAGTGAGATTTTCGGCGAAGAGGCGGATGAGCTGAGGAAGAGAGGCGGCGACGGCGGCGAGTTCGGCGCAACGACCGGGCGTCCCAGGCGCGTAGGCTGGTTTGACGCAGTTGCCAGCAAGTACGGCTGCCGCATCCAGGGGACGACAGATGTGGCGTTTACAGTGCTTGATGTGCTGGGCTATCTGGACGAACTGCCGGTGTGCGTGGGATACGAGATTGACGGTGAAGTGGTTACAGAATTTCCTTCCACAGTCAAGCTTGAAAAGGCAAAACCGGTGTTTGAAGTGCTTCCAGGATGGAAATGCGATATCCGGGGCATTCGCAAGTATGAAGATTTGCCGGAGAATTGCCGCAAGTATATAGAGTTTATTGAAGAAAAGATTGGTTTCCCGATTACCATGGTTTCCAATGGGCCGGGAAGGGACGATATTATTTATCGCTGAGTAAGGGGAGCAGGGAAACGAGAAGATGATAAAAAATGTGGTATTTGACGTGGGGAAAGTCCTGGTAGAATTTGATTGGCAGGGATATCTTGAGGCGTTGGGCTTTTCACCCGAAATATATGAGAAAGTGGCGGATGCGACAGTCAGATCGGAATTGTGGAATGAATTTGACCGCAGTAAAATGTCCGACGAAGAGATATTAGAAGGATTCTTGGCGGGTGCGCCAGAATGTAAAGAAGAGATTTTGCGTTTCTGGGACAATATTGGAAGCTGTATCAAATGTTATGATTATGCAGCTTCCTGGATTCAGGCGTTGCAGGAAAAGGGGTATGGGGTTTATCTGTTGTCCAATTACCCCAGACGTATCTATTTTCAGAGCATACATGAGCTTTCATTTGTGGAGCTTGTAGATGGTGCGGTCTTTTCCTTTGAGGTGCAGGCGACCAAGCCGGAGCCGGGTATCTATGAAGCGCTGCTGGAAAAATATCAGCTGCAACCTACGGAATGTGTATTTGTGGATGATTTGCGCACCAACATTATTGCAGCCAATCATCTGGGAATGGCAACGATTCATTTCCACACCAAATCCCAGGCGGAAGAAGAGCTGAGGAGCCTGGGCGTGGAATGTTAAAAGATTTTGTTCTTCTAAATCCAAGAAAGGCCTTGTCGCGCTGTAGTGTGACAGGGTCTTTCTTGCTTATAAAATAAATAATATGCCCATTTAGCCCTAATACGGGGACTTAATTCTGCTGTGAGTCCTTTTTCGTCAATTTATAGATGAAGCTGTAGATCCAGAGCAGGATGGGCAGCGCCATGCTGGCAAACAAGGCGGCCATGAACATAGGGAAGAAGTCTTTGCCCAATATGGCGAGGATAAGCGTTATAAAATAAAGCCCTATCAGCAAGATACTGCCAAGGATGGCAAGGATTCGTAGAAGTTTTTTCATAGGGTACTCCTTATCAAATTAGTAATAAAAGAGGGATTAACGGGGTAGCTTAAGGTAGATTGCCACATGCTTGATTGCCGGGAGAACCTTGTCCAACAAATCAGAGGTGGCTATTCGCAGGCTTGAGGTGTTGATACAGGGATGGCAGCCGATGTATTTTTCCCTTAGTAAATCCTCATCCATTAGAAGCTGGACGCGGAAATCCGTATCATTCATAAGCCCCAGGACGCTGACCGAACCGGGAGTGAGGTCTAAGAGCTCCATCATATATTCTTCCGGGGCAAAGGAAAGGCGCGCAGATTGAATCTGCTTGGAGACAGCCCTTGTATGAAATTTTTTCTCCCCAGGCATCATGAGCAGGAAAAATCTGTTTCTCTGAGCGTTGCATAGCAACAGATTTTTGCATACATGGGTATTAAGCCGTCTGTCTACGTCATGGCATGCTTCGATTGTCGGCAATGCCTCATGGTCGATGCGCAGATACTTAACGCCCAGGGAATCCAGCAAATCATAAGTGCGCAGTTCTTTTTCTAACCTGCCGGCTTCATCTTGTGGTCTGCCCTCGTAAATAGGTGCATGTAAAATGTCCATTTGTTTCTCCTCCTGAAGTAAATTGAGTTACAGTTTAGTATACACGTTTTCGGTTGATGGGGCAAGCGTTTCTCATGTTGTTGTTACAGCCTGTATGTTGTTTTCATTGTTTTGCAATGTAAACCTTTTGAATGAATCATAACTTGTAATTTATGTTAGTGCGACAGCCCCCTCTTGGTACTATAAATTTACAAAATAGTGAAACTCAAAAGATTATGGGAGAGCAGCGTTAATTTTATGAATTATAGCAAATTGGTACTTTTTACTATAAGGATATTTATGTTATAATAATCCATAGTGTATTTAAGAATTTATATATACAGTGAAAGGATAATTTTATGAAACAGTTTATACAGGGCGTCAAGGACGGAGGTGCAATTGGAATCGGTTATCTGTCCGTGTCCTTTACATTTGGACTGGAAGCCGCCTCTTCGGGACTTCTGTGGTGGGAAGCGCTTTTGGTGTCGATGATGAATTTGACTTCCGCCGGACAGTTTGCGGGCATTACCATTATGGCGGCGGCAGGCACTTATATTGAAATGGCGCTTTCTCAATTCGTGATTAATCTGCGGTATGCCTTGATGAGCATTTCGCTGTCGCAGAAAGTATCCCCCGAATTTGGCAGCGGCAAAAAGATGCTTCTTGGTTTTGCAGTTACCGATGAGATATTTGCAGTAGCCATGAGCCGTCAGGGGGAGGTTAGCAGTAAGTATTTTGCGGGGCTTGCCGTACTTCCGTATCTGGGCTGGACAAGCGGTACGCTGGCGGGGGCGGTCTGCGGCAATATCTTGCCCGATACAGTCACGGACGCGCTTGGGCTGGCCATATACGGCATGTTTATAGCGATTATCATTCCCGCCATGAAGAAAGACAGCCGTATATTGAAGATTACGCTGTTAGCGGTGGTGTTTAGCTTTGCTATGTATTATCTGCCTGGGCTGAAAATGATTTCCAGCGGTTTTGCAGTGATTATCTGCGCGGTGGCAGCTTCGGTCGTGGGCGCAGTCTGCTTTCCCATGGAAGAAGAGGAGGAGGCGTGATGGAAGTAGGAACGTTTTGGATTTACCTGATCGTTATGTTTGTTGTGACCTACATAATCCGTGTATTTCCATTTGTAATTTTTCGCAAAAAGATAGAAAATAAACATGTGCGCGCCTTCTTCGCGTATATTCCCTATACGGTGCTGGGAGCGATGACGTTTCCGGCGGTTTTCTATGCGACCGGTTCCGTTATTTCAGCGGCGGCAGGGGTAGCGGCAGCTTTGGCGCTTGCATATCGCGGGAAGGGCTTGTTTACGGTGGCTATCTGCGCGAGTTTGGTTGCATTTTTGGTGAGCATTGTGATGTGATTATAAATTCCGGCGTTTATCGCCGCAAAGGAGGAACATATTATGGCAAATATACCGACCCCCCATATTGAGGCAAAGGCAGGGGACTTTGCAAAGACCGTATTGATGCCCGGAGATCCGCTGCGGGCAAAGTTTATCGCAGAAACTTATTTGGAACAGCCGCGTTGTGTGAATCAGGTACGCGGAATGCTTGCCTACACGGGAACGTATAAGGGCAAAGAGATCTCTGTGATGGGCTCCGGGATGGGAATGCCGTCTATCGGCATTTATTCGTATGAACTTTATAATTTTTATGATGTGGACAATATCATCCGCGTGGGCTCTGCGGGCGCAATTCAGGAAGACGTCAATGTGATGGATGTGGTAATCGGCATGGGAGCCTCCGTAGTCTCCGACTATCCCGACCAGTTCGGTTGTCCCGGGCATTTGGCGCCGCTTGCAGATTACCGCTTGCTGAGTACGGCTGTGGAGAGCGCAAAGGAGCTGGGGACAGAGGTGAAAGTGGGAAATATTCTGTCGGAAGACGCCTTTTATGCGGAGCGTTCCAAGGATTGTTATAAAAAGATGGGTGTGCTTGCTGTGGAGATGGAGAGCGGCGCCCTTTATCTGAATGCTGCGCGGGCGGGGAAACATGCGCTCTGCATCCTGACAATTTCCGATCATCTTTACCGCGCGGAGGAGTTGTCATCCGAGCAGCGTCAAATTGGCTTTGGCAAGATGATTGAGATTGCGCTGGAGACGGCAGTGCGTGTTGCAAGGTAGACGTGGAGATGAGGATTTGAGCGCAATTTTATTACTGGAAGATGATGAAAGCATCAATCGGGGAATTACCTTTATTCTGGAAAAGGACGGTTATCAGGTATATTCCTGCGCGACGGTGGCGCAGGCAAGGTCAGTGTTTCATGAGCAGGAAATACAGCTTATGATCTGCGATATAACCTTGCCGGATGGGAGTGGACTGGATTTCGTAAAAGAAGTACGCGCAGAGAGCAGCGTGCACATTATATTCCTGACGGCATTAGACCAGGAAGTGGATCAGGTTATAGGCTATGAGGCTGGGGCGGACGATTATATCACAAAGCCTTTCAGTCTCTCCGTGCTGAGGCTGAAGGTATCGGCATATTTTAAGAAACAGCAGGGAGTGTCCGAGGAACGCATCGAGTCTGGAAACATCTGTTTCTACGTGAAGGAAATGCGGGCTTTGGCAGCAGGAAAAGAGATTTCCCTCACGAAAAATGAGTGGAAGATGTTGCGGTTTTTTATGGAACATCCGAAGCAGATTTTGTCGAAAAATCAATTGTTAGGGCAGCTCTTTGATACAGAGGGAGATTTTGTGGATGAGAATACCATCGCGGTCAATATCCGCAGGTTGCGGGAGAAGATTGAGCCGGACAGTTCCAAACCGGAATATATCAAAAATATCCGCGGAATCGGCTATCTGTGGGATAAGGAGTGCAGGCGATGAAGAAATTTTTGATTCCGGCTGTGTTGGGAGTGCTTGTCTTGATAGCTGTGGACTGGTATTTTATCCTGGCGGCGAACAATTCTTATGAGGAGAAGATTCAGATTCTATCGGTGATGATAGAGGAGGCGGACAACGGCGTTGACAGCCTGGTGACGTCGTCAGAATTACTGAAAGGCGTGCGGGAATCTTCCGGCGAAGCCGGCAGAGAGAAACTCAGAGCGTATGGTTATCTGGAAGACGGGCGGAATTGGTTTCAGCTAGAGCGAGAAAGGACAATTAGGAACACACTTGTCCTTTCTGTACTTACGTTTTTCTTATATCTTTTGGCATTGGCGGGTGTGGCTGCGCAGTGTAAGAAACAGCAGCGGCAGGAGCTCTGGAATTTGTCGCAGATATTGGATAAATTATCAGCCCGCGACTATGCGCTGGATATCCCGGAACGGCTGGACGACAGGGCGCGTCAGATAGACCGCGTTGTGGGACAGTTGCAATCGCTGAGTGAGCAGCTTCGTTATCATGAGGAACAGCTCATCCGGGAAAAGGAGGAGACCAGGAGTCTGGTTACAGACATTTCCCACCAATTAAAGACGCCGGTTGCCGGGTTAAAGGCATGTTTTGAAATCTTAAACCAGGGAGATTTAAGTTCTGAGGAGGAAGAGGAATTCTTGGAACAGTGTACAAAGCAGCTTGGCGGATTGGAGGCGCTGGTTGGCTCGCTGGTTAATATTTCCAGGATGGAGACAGGCATGATTGAGATTCATCGGGAGCCGGCAGATATTTTGGAAACATTGGTGGCGGCTGTGAACCGTGTGTACCTCAAGGCGCAGGAAAAGCAGATTGCCATTGAATTTGAAGAGACAGAGGATTTAGAGGCGACGGTGATTCCTCATGATGTCAAATGGATTTGCGAGGCATTTATCAATATCCTGGAAAATGCAGTGAAATATAGCCCCAGCAATACACAAATCCGTATCCGTATGATGAAGCGCACTACTTTTTTGCGGATTGAGCTGGAAGACCAGGGCATGGGCATTCCCCGGGAGGATTATCATAAGATTTTCAAGCGGTTTTACCGCGGAGAGAGTGAAGAAGTCCGTAAGCAGGAGGGTTCTGGTGTAGGACTTTATCTGACAAGAGAGATTTTAGAGCGGCACGGCGGCAGCGTTACCGTATCTTCCCGGTATGGCAAGAAACAGCCGGGGAGTACCTTTGTGGTGCAGATTCCTTATTAGAAGCTAATCTATCAATTTGTAGGCGTCTTTGCCAATTTTTACGACGACGCCTTCTTTTTCGTACTCATTTAATACGCGCTGTAGCTGTCTGGCGCTGCAATGTAAGCGAAACGCCGCCTTTTCTATGCCTCTCAGTTCCCTATTTTCACACTTATATTTTAACGTACAATTCAAGTAATTTCAAGGGATGTTTTCATATGTCATCTGTATTTGAAGGAAAAAGTATCACAAAAACAATTTTGAAAATAGGTCTCCTAATTATAATGTCCATTGCCTGTGTATTTGGCATGGGCGGCAGCAGTGTCATTGCCAGGCAGTTAGGGGAAGGCAACAAAGACTATTCTGCAAAGTGCCTCAATTTCTGTATTTATTCGATAGCGATTGCAGGGCTTCTCACGCTGGCGTTGGGGCTGCTCGTATTGACCCCGTTTTCGTACGTTATTGGCGCCGATGACGGCAATCTTGGCTATACCTGTGATTATCTCAAGTGGATATTTATGGGCGCGCCATTTGTTATGCTGGCAAACTCTAGTTTTTTGCACCTTAAAATTACTGTTTTGCGAAATGTGGCGTTGTTTATTCCCGGGGTAATCATATTAAATTACTTTTGGCAATTGGACGGCGTTATACTGACGCAGCTTGTTGTTGAGGGGATTCTCATCGTAGTTTGTCTTGTGATGTACGCTTTGTCTTCGCCAGAGAGGATTATGAAATGAAAAGCGAGATTATTCTTACAAATAAAAAGATTTATTCCCGTGAGCAATGCACCCACAGGGCGCTTAGGAAAATATACATGCTAAGTGCCCTGTGGGTATGCATGGATATTCGATTCCAACCGTAAAGTCATCAAAGCGTTATATCTTCTACATTTACTCCCATAGATGATAATTTTGCAACTGCTAACCTTACAAAACTGTAAGTCTTTTTTTTTATTTTGCAAGCAATCTGAAAGAAACGTAGGATAAACTTTAAACTAAGGAGGGATTAGGCTAATTTGAACAGCCAAAGAAGTGAAAGGACTAGGGAGGTTTCAAGATGGAAATAATTTTAAAGACAGAACATTTATGTAAATATTATGGTTCCGGCGACAATCAGGTGCGGGCGGTGAGAGACGCCAACATCGCCATTGCCAAAGGAGAGTTTACGGCTATTGTGGGCAAGTCCGGTTCCGGCAAAAGCACGCTGCTCCATCTTCTGGGAGGGCTGGACCATCCCACCAGTGGAAAAGTATGGATGAAGGATAAAGATATGTTTGCCTTAAAAGAGCAAGAACTTGCCGTGTTCCGCAGGCGAAAAATCGGCTTTATTTTTCAGGCGTTTAATCTGGTATCATCCATCAATGTCTGGGAAAACATCGTGCTGCCCATAGGACTTGACGGGAAAGAGGCAGATGAAAATTTCGTGCGGGATATCGTGAGGACTTTGGGAATTGAGGGAAAGATACATAACCTTCCCCACACGCTTTCCGGCGGGCAGCAGCAGAGAGTGGCGATTGCCAGGGCGCTTGCCTCCAAGCCGGATGTGATTCTTGCCGACGAGCCTACGGGGAACTTAGATTCTAAGACCAGTGACGAGGTGGTAGGGCTTTTAAAAATGTCGGCGCAGAAATATGGGCAGACGTTGGTAATGATTACCCATGACCAGGATATTGCACAGATTGCAGACCGTATATTGGTGATTGAAGACGGAAGGGTGGTGGAACAGGGATGAAACATACAATCCACAGACTGGCGCTCTCCAATGTACGGCAGAACAAATCGAGAAGCGTGTTGATGATATTATCTATTTTCCTGACGACGCTGCTTCTTTCCGCGATTGCCGGCGTTGGCTGCGGGATGGTGAGAAATAACCAGGTCAACGCAGGAAATCTTTTTGGGAATTATGTGGCAACCCTTAGCAGGGTTCGTGAAGAGCAGTATGAAATGCTGAAACTGCGCAGTGAGTTCACCAATGTAGGAAGGACGGCATATGTTGCGGAGGCAGACTCTGGAAAAGCAGGCATTGATATCGGTTTGTCATTTATGGATATGACCGCCGCGGAAAATAAAAACTTTATTCATACGCTGAAAGCGGGAATACTGCCCAAGGCGGAAAATGAAATTGTGGCCTCGCCAGAGTTTTTTGAGAAATTTGGTCTCTTAAACGCCAAGCCAGGGGATCGTGTGTCCATACCTTTGCGCAAGGACAGCCGAAGTAAATTTACAGAAAAAGAATTTGTTGTCAGTGGAGTGATACAATCTTCGCAGGCCGGAACTGTTCAGAAAGCATTTCAAGGATTTGTGTCCCAGGAATTTTACGAGTCGTTGTATAGCAAGGAAATGCGTGCTTATGAGGTGACTTTGCGCATGAGTGAAGCTCTGATGGAAGCGGACGTGGATTATGAGGAAGTCTTATGGGAAGCGGCGGGGTTCTGTGGTGTGGAAAAAGAAAATATTTCGCCTAATAAACAGTATCTCATGTGGATATATGATCCCGGCACAGAGACGATTTTGGGCTGCATATTGATCGGACTTTTGGTAATTGTAGTGTCGGTTTCCGTTATCTATAATATTTTTCAGGTGGGAATGGTCCAAAAAATTCAGGAATATGGCAAGATTAAGGCTTTGGGGGCTACACGGAAACAGATGAAGCAATTAATACTGCGGGAAGGGATGCTCTTAGCGATTATCGGTATTCCCCTGGGCTTGCTTGCGGGCTGCGGCGCTGCCTTCCTGATGTGCCGTGAGCTTATCACCGGTTCACAAGCGGTGGTGGGCATAGAGTTGGAGCATGTATCTGTCATTTCTTTTCCGCTTTTGCTGGTCGTAATTGTGTCCGCTTTTTTAACGGTACGTCTGGCATTATCACATCCTATGCGGGTGGCGGCGAAAACTTCGCCGGTGGAAGCCATGCGCTATCAGGAAAATACCAGCCGGGGAAAGAGTATGCGCAAAGGGCGCAAAAGTATCTCTGTTCTTGGCATGACGCTGTCCAACTTGTCGGCAAACCGCAGAAGAACAGTTTCTACCATCTGTACGATGGGTTTATCCTGCGTGTTGTTTGTAACGCTGTCCAATCTTGCCGGAAATATAGATAATAAGTTTGAAGCAAGGCGCAATGTCGAATATGGCCAGTTTTCCATAGCATTGGATTATAGATTAAACGACGAGGCTTACCCGGAGAATAATCTTTGCCAAATTCAGAAGAATAACCCGCTGGGCGAAGAATTTCAGGAAAAAATAAAAGCTATTCCAGGCGTCACAGAAGTTAAAAGCCGCAAATGCTTTGAAGCAGAAAATCTCAGCTTGAGCAGCATGGATGCGGATGGCGCTTATACGACAGTCTGTGTGCTTGACCGGGAGGGATTTGAACGCTATGGAAAGGGCTCTGTTTTGGGAAATGTTAATTATGACGAGGTCGCTGCCGCAGACGGTATTCTTTATGGCTATTCTTTTTTTATGGAGAGTTATGGTTATAAAATAGGGCAGCAATTGCAAATAAAAGATATGACAGGAAGCGGGGCAGTATATGAGGGAGAACTCATGGGCGCCTTTGGCAGCGCGCCTAGTGCATGGGTGATTACGCAAGATACATTTGACAAACTTGGAATAGCAGAAGACGTAACAGAAATAGTTTGGGCAGACTGTAAGCAGAAGGATAAAAGCAGCGTAGAAGACGCCATTTGGGAACTTGTGGCGGGTATGGAGCATGTAGAGACGGATTCTTATGACAGAGCCTTGAAGCAAACGCAGTATGGAAGCAGAATTATGCAGGGCGGCGTTTATATGTTTCTCGGGCTTTTGGGTATCATTGGCTTTTTTAATATGGCGAACACGATTATTACCGGAGCTGTGACAAGAAAGCGGGAGTTAGGCGTTTTGCAGGCGGTGGGGATGACAAACCGTCAGTTGAACTGGATGATGCAGCTGGAAGGAATCTTCTTTTCCGCAGGGACGATAGCAGTTTCCTTGGTCGTTGGCAGTCCGCTGGGCTATGCGCTCTTTTGTTACGCCAGAGAAATACATGTGTATGGAATCAATGAATACCATTTCCCGCTGCTGGAAATTGGCGTAATGATATTGGCGATTGTGCTGCTGCAAGCCTCATTATCATTTTTGCTCAGCAGGAATTTACGAAAAGAATCTTTGGTGGAACGTATTGTCTATCAGGGATAAATGTAGATTAGCAAAAACGGTTAGTCTTTTATTTGTTGGGGCTGTCGCACTAATATAAATTAAAAAGTATAGATTCGTTCAAAAGGTTTACATTGCAAAGCAATGTAAACCTTTTGAACTTTTATGAATAACCTTATCTCCTGCGAATAATTTCCCGGTATTTGCGGACAATATTGATAAATATGTGCATTTAATGATACCTGGAGGAAATGATATGAGTGGGAAAAACGATAAAAAACCCTTTGGCATGCGAGATAAGCTGGGGTACATGTTTGGAGATTTCGGAAATGATTTTACGTTTATTTTCGCAAGCTCTTTTTTAATGGTATTTTACACAAATGTCTTAGGGATTGACCCGAAAATGGTGGGTATTCTCTTCGTTGTAGCAAGAATTGTGGATGCCTTTACCGACATCGGTATGGGGCGGATTGTGGATCGGCTACCGGCGTCCAAAGATGGAAAATTCCGTCCCTGGATCAAGCGTATCTGTATTCCGGTAGCGTTTGTCAGCTTTCTGATGTACCAGTCCGTCTTGGCTCCGGCTTCCATGACCGTAAAAATTATCTATATGTTTATCACCTATATTTTGTGGGGTTCCCTGCTCTATACGGCAATCAATATCCCTTACGGCTCTATGGCGTCGGCGATCACCGACAATCCCAGGCAGCGGGCGGAGTTGTCGACCTTCCGTTCTATGGGCGCGACCTTTGCCAGCGTGGTAATCATGGTTGTTGCGCCGATGGTAGTCTATTACACAGACGCCGATGGCAACCAGATTGTCAGCGGCAGGAATTTTACGATAATCGCCGGGGTATTCGCTGTGCTGGCAATTTTGTGTTATATCCTCTGTTATCAGATGACAACGGAACGCGTGGAAATCAAAAAGAAAGATAACGGTAAAATGCCAGGCATGGGAGAGACCGTGAAGGCGCTTGTGTCAAACCGTGCCTTGCTTGCGATTATTGGCGCGGCAATTTTCCTGCTGCTTAGTTCCCTGTTGGGGCAGTCTATGAACAATTATCTTTTCGCGGAATGGTTTAAAGACACAAACGCTCTTTCTGTTATGGGATTTGTGGGCGTACCGATATCGTTGCTTTTGGCGGCGTTTACAGGAAAAATATCAGAGCGTTTCGGCAAAAAGGAAGCTGGGGCGGCAGGTATGTTGTTTACAGGAATCATATTTGTACTGCTGTTTTTCTTTAAAGTGAAAAATCCCTGGGTGTTCGTTGCCGTCACCTTCATTGCCAATTTCGGTATGTATTATTTCAACATGGTTGTGTGGGCTTATATTACGGACGTCATTGATTATCAGGAAGTGAAGACGGGCAGCCGCGAGGACGGCACGGTGTACGGCGTGTATTCGTTTGCCAGGAAAATCGGGCAGGCGTTGGCAGGCGGCGTCAGCGGCTTTGCGCTTTCGGCGATTGGTTATGTGTCGGAACCGGGGGCGGTGCAGACCGACGCAGTGCGCGCTGGAATCTATAATATCGCCACGGTTTTTCCAGGCGTCTGCTATATCATTGTAGCTTTGATTTTAATTTTTGCCTATCCGCTGAGTAAGGGCGTGGTAGAGAAAAATGGAGAAATTCTTGCCGAGCGCAGGAAGGAGGAAATTTCATGAATAGAATGAAATTGTCGTTCCGCTGGTATGGAGAAGACGATAAAGTGACGCTTGAAAATATCCGCCAGATTCCGGGTATGCATACCATAGTAACGGCGGTGTATGACGTGCCGCCCGGCGAAGTGTGGCAAATGTCTTCCATTGAATCGCTGAAGATGCAGATTGAAGAGGCAGGGCTTCACTTTGAGGTGGTGGAGAGCATCCCGGTGCATGAAGATATCAAACTGGGAAAACCTGAGCGGGACAAGTATATTGAAAACTACTGTGAAAATATCCGGCGTGTGGCGGCGGCTGGCGTGAAGTGCATCTGTTATAATTTCATGCCGGTATTTGACTGGACGCGAACACAGCTCGACCATGAGCTTGCGGACGGTTCTACATCTCTGGTTTATTATCAGGAACAGGTAGATGCGGTAAATCCGTTGCAGAGCGACAGCGACTTGACGCTGCCAGGCTGGGACCAAAGTTACAGCCGGGAACAATTGAAAGAGATTGTGGCGCAGTACCAGGCAATGACGGAGGAAGATTTGTGGGACAACCTCAAATATTTCTTAGAGCGTGTGATTCCAGTCGCCGCTGCCTGTGATGTGAATATGGCGATTCATGAAGACGACCCGTGTTGGAGTATCTTTGGGTTGCCGAGGATTATCACCTGTGAGGAAAATCTGGATCGTTTCCTTAAATTAGTGGACGATTCGCACAATGGTATTACGCTTTGTACCGGTTCGTTGGGATGTTCCTGCCGCAATGACGTGGTGCATATGGCAAAAAAATATGCCTCGCAAGGCAGAATCCATTTTGTGCATATGCGCAATGTGAAAGTGCTGGATAACGGCTTTGAGGAGCGTGCGCATCTTTCCGCGTGCGGTTCTTTAGATATGTATGAGATTATGAAGGCATTATACGACCATGGATTTTGTGGTTATATCCGCCCGGATCACGGAAGGATGATCTGGGGAGAAACCGGGCGTCCCGGTTACGGTCTGTATGACCGCGCGCTGGGAGCCACTTATCTAAACGGTTTGTGGGAAGCGATTGAAAAAGAAGCAGAAGGGAGAAAAAAGAAATGAGCGTACCATTTCACATTGATTTAAACGGAAAAGTAGCGGTTGTGACCGGGGCAGGCGGCGTCCTGTGCTCAGGTATGGCGGAGGCGCTTGCACAATGCGGGGCGAAAGCAGCCCTCTTAGACCTCAATGGGGACGCGGCCAAACAGAGCGCGGATAAAATTACGGCCGCAGGTGGGATTGCCAAAGGATATCAGGCAAATGCGCTGGAAAAGGACAGCCTAGAGACTGCCCATATGAAAATTTTAGATGATTTTGGCCCCTGCGACATCTTAATTAACGGAGCCGGCGGCAACCATCCGCTGGCGACGACCGATAAAGAATATTTCTCCGCAGCAGACCTCGATGAAGACGTTAAGACGTTCTTTGATTTGGGACAGAGCGGCGTGGAGTTTGTATTTAACCTCAACTTTATCGGCACGCTTCTGCCTACGCAGGTGTTTGCGCGGGATATGGTAGGCAGAAAGGGCTGTAATATCTTGAATATTTCCTCCATGAACGCTTACGCTCCTTTGACGAAAATTCCAGCTTACAGCGGGGCCAAAGCAGCGGTCAGCAATTTCACCCAATGGCTGGCCGTGCATTTTGCGCCGGAGGGAATCCGGGTCAACGCCCTTGCGCCGGGATTTTTTGTCACAAATCAGAATGAGAAATTGCTGTATCGTGAGGATGGAACCCCCACCGAGCGCACCGGAAAAATCCTCGCAGCGACGCCGATGAAACGTTTCGGTAAGACCGAGGAGTTGATTGGCAGCGTGCTCTTTTTTCTCAGCGAAGAAGCGGCAGGATTTATCACCGGGGTGGTGCTGCCGATTGACGGCGGCTTCCTTGCTTATTCCGGGGTATAATCTATGGGAAAAGAAAAATTTCTGCATGAGGATTTCCTGTTGTCTACGGAGCCGGCGCGCGACTTGTACCACACGTATGCAAGTAAGCTGCCGATTATTGATTACCACTGCCATATCAGCCCCAAAGCGATTGCCGAGGACTGGCAGTTTGACAATATGACGCAGGTATGGCTTTATGAAGATCATTATAAATGGCGGCAGATGCGCAGTAACGGTGTGGAAGAAAAATATATTACTGGGGACGCCACTGATTATGAAAAATTCTGCAAATGGGCGCAGACTTTGGAAAAGGCAATTGGAAATCCTCTCTATCACTGGAGCCATATGGAACTGTGGCGTTATATTGGTTATGACGGCGCCCTAAACGGCGGCACGGCGAAAAAGGTCTGGAAATTGTGTGAGGAGCGTCTCGCACAGGAGGATATGAGCGTCCGCGGGATTATACGAGCGTCCGACGTAAAATTGATGTGCACTACGGACGACCCTGTGGATAATCTTTGCTGGCACCGTGCAATCGCCGAGGATGATACGATAGAATTTAAAGTGCTTCCCACCTGGCGTCCCGATCGCGCCGTGTCCATTGAGAAGCAGGATTTCGTAAATTATATGGCGGAACTCTCCGCGGCGTCCGATATTGCCATTGAGAATTTTGACGACTGGAAAGAGGCGTTAAAGAAACGGATGGACTATTTTGCCCAAATGGGCTGTGTGATTAGCGATCACGGGCTTTTGTATGTGCCTTGGGAGCCGGCCAAGGAAGCGGAGGTTGCGCGGATTTTCTGCGCGCGCTTGCAGGGCGAGAAGATTTCCCGAAAGGAAGAATTAAAGTTTAAGACAAAAGCGCTATTATGGCTGGGCAGGCAATACCAGAAACGCGGCTGGGTGATGCAGCTTCATTTTGGCGTAACGAGAAACAATAACACGAGGATGTATCAGGAACTTGGTGCAGATACGGGGTTTGACGGTATCTATAACCGCGTGCCGATTACGAAGTTATCCTCCTATTTAGATGCATTGTGCCAGAAATATGCACTGCCCAAGACAATTCTCTACAGCTTAAATCCTGGAGATAACGCAGCGTTGGGCGCGCTGATTGGATGTTTTCAGGAGACGGAGGCGGCGGGCAAAATTCAGCAGGGCAGCGCCTGGTGGTTTAACGACCATAAGCATGGCATGCGACAACAGATGGAGTCCCTTGCCAGCCTGGGGCTTTTGGGCAATTTCATTGGTATGTTGACGGATTCCAGGAGTTTTCTGTCTTATACGCGCCATGAATATTTCCGGCGTATTCTCTGCGATTTAATCGGCGGCTGGGTCGAATGCGGCGAATATCCCGATGACAGGGAATGGTTAGGCAGACTCGTTTCGGACATTTGTTATAATAATGCAGTACATTTTTTTCATTTCACAAATATGGATTAATCATCCTTATGCTTAGTTCCTCCCTGGAAAATGCTATTTATCCCAGAAGTATTGCGATGAAAATTTGTCTTGATAAAATGACAAAGGAACCATTTGTACTTGGACATGGAAGGAGTAATATGAGAAGAAAAATAGCAGTGAGGATGATGGGGGTGTTGCTTGCAACATCACTTTTGTGTGGTTGCACCTCCCCCCAAACAGAACCCGAGGCGGAGAAGCAAGAGGCAGCGGGGCAGGAGGAACAGCAAGAGCGGCAAGAACAGCCGGCAAATGACGTACAGATAGAACAGGAAGAGGATGAAGTTTCCTTAAATGCAGAGGTAAAAGAAGCGACAACCTATACCAAGGAGCGCAATGAGTCTGTATACCAGCTTTTGGACTTTTCGGATGAAAAAGAGCGGGAATTTGCGGAGAAGGGCTTCATTCGTGCGCCGGAAAAATTGGAAATACGCACAGAGGACGGGAATTTGGCATGGAGCCAAGTCAATTATGAGTTCATTCAGCAGCAAGAGAAAGCGCCGGACAGCGCCAATCCAAGCTTGTGGCGTAATACGCAGCTCAATGCGAAATATGGGTTGTTTGAGGTTACAGATGGCATTTATCAAGTCAGGGGATATGATATTGCGAACATTACTTTCGTGCGCAGCGACAGTGGATGGATTGTTTTTGACTGCACGACTTCTATAGAAACGGCGAAGGCGGGTCTTGAGCTGTTAGAAGAAGAGTTTGGCGAGGCGCATATTGCGGCGGTTGTCGTAAGTCATGCGCATGTAGATCATTATGCTGGTATTGGGGGCCTGGTTGCTGAGGGAGATTTGGCGGATGCTTCCTTGCCGTTAGAGGAGCAGATTGCTTCCCGCAAAACGTTAATCATTGTGCCAGATGGATATGAGAAGGCAGTCATGGAAGAGAATGTATTTGCCGGAAACGCGATGAAGCGTCGTACAAATTTTCAGTATGGTTCTTTATTGGAAAAGGGAGAGAAAGGCAGCCTGGCAGTAGGTATCGGCCTGGGCCCCTCCTCGGGCACAGGTTCGTATTTATCGCCTACTTTTGAGGTCAAAGAGGACGTGTTTGAGATGACGGTTGACGGCGTGGAGATGATCTTTCAGCTCACGCCGGGAACCGAATCCCCGGCGGAGATGAATACATACCTGCCCAAGCAGAAGGCATTGTGGATGGCAGAAAACTGCACAGGCACGATGCATAACCTTTACACACTGCGCGGGGCAGAGGTCAGAGACGGCAACGCTTGGGCACAATATATCATGCAGGCGAAAGAACTATTCGGGGATAAGACGGAAGTAATTTTCCAGTCCCACAACTGGCCCCATTGGGGAAAAGAAGAAATTAATGAATACCTTGTGAATACGGCGTCAGTATATAAATTTATTACGATGCAGACCTTGCAGTATCTCAATGAGGGTTATACATCGACGGAAATTGCCAATATGATAGAGTTGCCGCGGGATTTGGAGAAAGTCTGGTATACGCGGCAGTATTATGGAACATTGGCTCATAATGCGAAAGCGGTTTACCAGAAATATATGGGCTGGTACGATGCCAATCCGGTTCACCTAAACCAGCTAGCGCCGACAGACTATGCCAAGAAATTGCTAGAATATTTGGGCGACGTAGAAAAGGTGCTTGCTATGGCGCAGCAGGATTTTGAAAAGGGCGAATATCAGTGGGTGGCTGAGATTACCAACGCCGTTATCTATGCCCAGCCGGACAATGAAAAAGCGCGTTTCCTGTGCGCGGATGCCTTAGAGCAGCTCGGTTATCAGGCGGAATCCGGGGCGTGGCGGAATGCCTACCTGACTGCTGCGTATGAACTTCGACATGGCACTAAAGATTATCCAGAGGCGGATACTGGCGGGACGGGACCGACGGCACTGGGCATGGACACAGAGACGATGCTTGATTATCTGGGTATCTGCATGGATGCCAAGAAGATGGAGGATGTAAATCTGACCATTAACCTGGAAGTGACAGATGTTGGGCAAAAGTATCTGCTTCGTATCAACCACGGCGTCTTCCTTTATTCCAAAGAAGCCTGGAGCGAAAAGCCGGATGCAGAGATAAAAACGAAGAAAGTGGGAATTTTTGGCATTGCTAGAAACAATCAGCAGCTTATGGACAGCGCGATTGAATCTGTAAGCGGAGAAGCGGATATTTTGACTGTGATGACAGAAAATCTTGCAGAGTTCCCGCCGTATTTTAACATTGTGGAACCGTAATTAGGAGGAGCTTATGAAGGGAAAATGGAAAAAAGTTTGCCAGAGGGCACTTAGTATGCTATTATGCGTTTCGCTGCTTATGCCTGTGGGACAGGAGGTTATTGCCGCCTCCGTAAAAGACAGTGAAGAAAAAATCAAAGTTTTGGATTCCTCCAGGATTGCGGAGGATAAGCTGCCAGAGGGAGATTATATTTACTTTGGCACCGCATCTGCACAAGTACAGGAACAAGGCGTTTATGCATTGCGCCTGTATCGCGCGGGCGGTATGGAAAAAGAGGCAAGTGTAACCGTGAACTCCATTGACATGACCGCTGTATACGGCGAGGATTATGAGATTCTAATGGAGGGAGTGGAGGAGACGGGGGATGGGAAAACCATTCTTGAAAAACAGTTTCGGGGCAAGGAATTTGTGGAAGAGAAAACGCTTTCCGATACAAGCGCCCGAAATAGCGCCGGCAAGGAGTTGTCTGGCGGTGCGCAGACAGCGTCGGACGGCGCGAAGCATCAGGGACTTACAGATGCCTTGATGGACGTGCTGGTGGAGGACTCTATGGAATGCCTGGATACCTCTTCGTCTTGTACTGTGCGCTTTGCGCCGGGGGAGGATGAGAAAATTTTTAAATTTAAAATCCTTTCAGATGACAAGAGTGAGGGCACAGAGGGCTTTTCACTGCTGCTGACAAATCCCCAGGGGGCAAAGACGTATGAGGTTACCTCCGCTTCCATCATGATTGAGGATGACGAAGAGGAGGTGCGCTCGCAGGTATCGTTTACAGAATCCAGCTACCAGTCCGGGGACGGAACGGCAGTGCTTACCGTTGCCAGGCAAGGTGCAGAATATTCGGTTTGCGATATGACTTTGTATACGAGCGGCGACACGGCAAAGTCAGGCGAAAATTATGGGGAAAGATACGAAACGCTCACCTTCTTTCCCTATGAAACAGAAAAGCAAATTGAGATTCCCGTGAAAGGCGAGGGGAAATTCGACGTGTGTCTTTCCGATTTAAAGGCTTGTAGCGAGGGGGAGCATATGAAAGCGGAGGTAACGATTGCCGAGAGTACAGACAATCGTGTAGTTTCCGGGAACAAGGAGACAGATCGTGCGGAAGCTTCTAAAGCCGCCCAGGGTACAGACAACGTGCTGCGGTCATCCACGGATAAAGACGTACAGTCTTTTGGCATCAGCATTCGCAGCGATGCTGAAGGGGCGGCGCCGGAGGATAACAAGAAATATTCCGTGGAGTATCGGATGGGGGAAAAAACCGGCAGGATTATGGACGCTACCTTCAACCCCGCCGTAGAAGTTGGCACTTATTATTTCTCCGCGGATGCGAATCATGGCGGCATATTTACATATAAGGATAGCTTTTTGCAAGGCTCCAAACCATGGGGGTTGGGACATTGGGAGTCTACTTATCATTTTAACAAAGATGTTGCGGACCGCATGGACAATAACCATTTTGGCAAACTGGAATACTACCATACCACGACCACAAGCCAGGGAAGCTCTCATACAGAATCTACCCAGGAGATTCCCGGGGTGTACTACCAGTATTTTGTCAATGATTGGCGCTCCAAGACAGGATTTGGCGGCGGGCAGCGCGCCAAGCTGGAGATGTCAGCAGGTAATAATGCCAATAAAGTTGTCAGCGTTGATGGCGAGTTTGGCAGAAGCCAAAATAAGGCTCCCGTTAAAAATACCGAAGAAGGGCTGCTAAAAGCAGTTGTATGGTCGGTGGATGAATATAAAAGCAAGACGCCGAAAAATTACATAGAATTTTACGGTTTGTGTGCAATGTTCAAGAAGTTTAACGTTTCCCTACAGCCAATCGCAGCCAAACGCTTTCGCACGGGGACGGCAGACTCTTACTTAGAGACAAAACCGGTGCAGATGCAGTTAAAGTGTGGCGCTCAGGTATTGTATGATAATGAATCCAGAGATATCTATGCAAACCCGGACGAGAAGCAGTCCAATTTGGTATTTACCGTGCAGGACACGCAGCTCGGCGGGCACAGTGGCAAATATGGACGAATCACGGGATATGAGCTTACCATTGATCCCAGTACCGCAGATAAGAAGGTCACAGTGAATTATCCGCAGGACTTCGTGTCCTGGCTCAAGAACAAAAAAGGCAAGTCCAATGCCAACGATAGCGTGAGTTTCGCTGCGGAGGCAGTGGAAAATGAAATTAAAAAAGTAAATGCCAATATAGACACCGTGCCTTACGACGGTTATTTCATTTATTGGATTGACAGCATTCAAAAAGATACGAAAAGTGCAGGGCACGGCTACAAACAGATGTTAAAATTCAGACCCATCTTAGAATATAATGATGTGACTGTAGAGGTGCTTTCTGCCAAAGGGCAGGGCAGTGGACATTTTAAGGATTCCCAGCTTGCGAAAAATGGCAAGTACACCTTCCATGCCGGGGATCAACTTGACCTCTCCGCAGTGGCGGACAATACGGATAATTACCATGCAGCAGGTTATGAAGTATCTGTCAACGGTGGAATTACTTACAATGCCTTTACCGATGATTCTTACTTGATGTTAGAGACCGGCAACAGCTATCTTATTCGCCCGATTATCATGGAAAATACCAATGCCATTGAAGTGCGCTTGAAAGATCAGGCGGCAGAAAAATTTGAAATCCAGGGGTTGATTGACAAGAAGAAGCTGGAAGCATTTCCAGAATATAAGGGCAAAAATATTCTTAACGTGAATCCCCAGGGGAAAACGGTGCAGGAAATGATGAAGCCGGTTGCAGGCAAAGAATACACCGTCCGTATTGCTGTAAAAGCAAAGGAATCGGGAACCATCAGTCGACCGCAAGTTAAGATGAAATCGAAGAACACTGTGTACACTACACAGGCATTTACGATGGTGGCGGCGGCGGAAGCAGAGGATAATATTGTGGAAGTGGGCGTTAAGTCCGTCAAAGAGTCCGAGATGCACGAATACCAGATTGCGGGAAATCTCGTATCATCCTTCGAGCCTATCCGCAGCACCGGTATGGGGGAAGAAGAACTTCCAGTCTCCAATTATACGCTGTCGGCGGGAACCGGCAAGCAGAGTAAGGACGATAAGACCGGGAATTATTTGATTGAATCGGTCAGCTCATCCACCAATGATAAGGGGGCTTATAACCTTCTAGGTATACGTGGCTGTCAAGGAGACGTGATACCAGTCTTAATTTCAAACGGCGTGGCGAATGGGCAGGTGGTGGATGTGATGCTCACGGATTCCACCCCTATAGGAAACGGGCTATATCAGGTGACGCAGGGCAACACAAAGCTCAACTATCCTTATGATATGCCCAGGGTTACAAGTATTAATTATAGCTACGAAAACAATAGCCACAATCAGAGCACGGACAACCGAGATAACGCAATTCGGCTTTACGACGATACGCTGACGATTACGGCGAAAGTCAATCCTGCACAGAGGGTTGTCAAGGAGGCGGTGTTTACCGTCTATACGGTTACCGGGGTATGTACAGAATATCGTGTGAGGGAGCATCCAGACAACAAGAATACCTTTGAGTGTAGAATACCGAAAATGTTAGAGAACTTACATAACGGCGACCGTGTGAAAGTCCGTCTGATTGATGAAGAGGTGAGGATTGCTGAGAATGGGGAGACGATTTATGACGACGAGGGGCAGGAGATTACCGGCATGCCGGTGGAAATGCAGTACCCAGATGTGGACACCGGCCTGGTGTTCTATATTGAAAACGTGGTGTTAGCGCCCCAGACCTATGATATGGAAGACTCGCAGCCTGTCAACGTGCCGCTTTTAGGCGCCACTTCTGCGAACGCCAATTCCGGGCTAATCAGCTATGGCAAACTCAGGTGGGAAGGCGATACGGGATATACCGTTCATGTGGGCATTGACGCCTTAATCAGTAGCATGGCAACGCCGAATACTGCGCAAAAGAAGGCAAAGCTCGATAAATTCATCAACGATATTGACGACGTGTCGTCCGGCAAGAGCAGCGATACCACAGAAGATGTCATGTATAAAGCGTATAAAGACGACGACAAAGCATCTTTGCAGAAAGCTTCTCTCAAGCAGGAAAAGGCAGAGGTTGAGAAGATGGTGGATAAGACGAAGGAGGATCCTGCAAGCAGCGCCAAGAAAGCGCAGGCGGGGCTAAACAGCGACGCCCTCATGGGGGTTGACGTAGGATTTTTGCTGGCCTTCCATTATATTTATGACCCGGTACGCCAGGAGTATATCTTTGCCGGAGGCGGGGTCTCTGTGGGCGGTACGTTCACCTTCAATAAGACAGCGTATGTTGTCGTTGAGTGTGTTCCGTTCTTTTTGAATATGAGCGGCACGATGCAGGCGGGAGTAGCCGTCTCTTATCCGGCGCAGAAAGGCAAGGATGCGTTGACAGCGGGAGATTTTGATGCCTATTCCGGTAATATTGCGGAGCGCCTGACACAGACAGTCTCTACTTTGACGCTGATGTTTAACCTCAAAATGCAGGCGGGGGTAGGGCTTTGCGGCGTCGTTTCCGCCCGCGGCTATGCGTCGGCAAAAATGCAGTTTGACGTAGGCATTGTCAATGCCAAGAGCGGTATGCTGCTCAGTGCTACCGGCGGCATTGGTTTTGATATGTTGATATTGACGATGAATGTTGATGTGGCAACTTCCACCGTTGGTTTTGGAACGCTGGAAAACAAGACCGGCTTTGATTTCTTTGGCGGGCTTCTTGATGAGAAAGACGTCCTTGCAGCAAGCAGTGATTCTCCATTCTGCATGAATGCACGAAGTCCCAAGGAGACGGTTTTAAGGGATTACGGTGAAAAGGGGCGGCTTTCCATGCATGAATATACGGCTGGAAATGCGGATATGTCATCGTTTGGCGGTCCGAAAAATACGCACCGTGCGACATTGGAGCAGATTTCCGTAACGCCGCTTCTTGAGAACGCAGCGGAGCGCACCAGGCCACGTTTGATTCCACTTGACGGGGACAGGAAGATGCTTGTATTTATCGGCAATCGCGGCAAAGGAGAGCCGCAAAACAGTATGGCGCTCTACTATACCGTCTACGATGGCAGTCGCTGGTCGCAACCTGCGATTGTCTCTGAAGATGGTACGGTGGATTCTATGCCAGATATTTTAAAGGTAGGTAACAAAGTGCTGATTGCCTGGGTAGATGCCGGGCGAACCTTTGCCGCTGCGGAGAAACCAATAGAAAAACTCAGCGGCATGGGGATTTCGTTTGCCGTGTATGATATTGCTTCCGGCCAAATGGGGCAGGAGGTCAGCCTGGTAAAAGATGACGGCTTTTTAAATCTTTCTCCGCAGCTTAATGTGGATGGAAGCACGGTTTATTGCAGTTACATGAAGCGCGATATCAAAGGGGCAAAAGAAGAAGAGCTGCTTGATTTTACAAAGATTGGCGCGACAATGGCTTATGTTTCTTATGATTATGAGAAGCAGCAAAAACAAGAGGAAACGTTAATCAAAATTACCCATGATACCAAGGAGCATCCATTGGTGATGGATTATAATTCTGCGGTTGTCCAGGTAGACGGAGATTCCTATATGGTATCGACCTATACGGTAGATGAGGATGAGAACTTAAATACAGGTGAAGACAAAGAATTGTACCTGGAAATTACGAATGTCACCAAAGGCAGGAATTATTATCCGCTGCGCATTTCCAGGGATAACATCAGCCAGTCCGCGCCCAGGCTGACAGAGATTGACGGCGTTATTTATCTGACCTGGCTGGACAATGGATATATCTTCCGGCTGATGAGCGTGACAGGACTGTTAGAAACGTTTTTTGATACCGGCAAGGATTCCTTTACGGTGTACAAAGACGATGGTTCGGCAGGGGAAACGGTCGTTATTGACAAGAGCAAGTATCTGGAAGGTTATATGAATGGGACTGCTTTGAATAAGAACTGGTATCAGAAAACGGCAGAGGATTTGGGTCTTGCACCCGAGTATTATCAGAATACGGTTTACGAAGAACTTGCCCAGGGCGTCTTCCACGCGGACAGTGCAAGCCTGGCGCAGAAGGAAGGCGTCACCACGAGCATTGCCAATTATCAGTTGACGACGAATGGCGACGATATTTACATTTTCTTCACAGATTTTGGTACAGAGGAAGATTCCACAGGTGTGGAGATTTACGGTGCAAGGTATCAGAGGATGCTAGAGGATGCAGACAGCGCAGAAAATGGCGAAAACGGCAGCGGCCCAGAGGATAGCGTGGATCAAAAATGGGGATTTGGCAAGGCGGTACAGATTACAAATAACCATAAGGTGATTGATGAATTAGATTTATACATGACAAAAGACAGCCGGGTAAACGCTGTGTCAAATTATTTTGATCAGTGGATTGATGAGAACGGTAAGATTCAATATGGCGAGAACCAGCTTGTAGAGATTGCATTTGGCACTGCGAATTCTCTGCAAGTGAAAAACGATTTGATTACGCTGCCGTCACATCTGGTCGCAGGAGAGACAGACCAGCTTTCCTTTGAAGTATTGAATACGGGCTTGTTGGATGCAACGGGGTTTGATTATACCGTAAGCTGTGTTTCCGGCGGTAGAGAAACGATGATTGAGCAGAAACATGTGGATGCTTTGCTGGCAGCCGGCGAGAGTGCGGAAGTAATTGTGCCGTGGACAGTCCCACATAATATTGCTGATGTAAGCATTCGGGTGACCATTGCGGAAAGCGGCGTGGACCAGAGTAAGCCGGTTACGGTAGAAAAGGAAGTGCCTTATGGAAGCAATGTCAAGTTTGCGGAAGCGGAAGTGTTGTGGAGGGGGAAGGAACCGTATATCCGGGCGAGAGTGAGCAATACCGGAAACGCTGCTTCTGAGAAATATGAAGGCTCGTTAGTTATGATGAAAGAGGTAGAGAAAGACGGGCAATCCGGCAAAGAGGAAGGGAAAACATACGCCTCTTTTGAGATACCAGCGCTTTCTTCCGGCGAGGAAAAGATAATAGAAATTCCCTTTACGCCGGCCATAGATGATTACCATGAGCAAGGCTTCATAGATCTCAAAATCAAAGTGCAGGATGGCGAAGCGCAGATCGCGCAAGCGTATGCGAAGCTTGTGACAATCCGCCCTGTTTGCGCGCAGATCAATCAGGGGGAACGGGCGCTGAAGCTTACCGCAGGAAAGAAAACCGCGCTTACTGTAAAAGCTGCCCCCTGGAATGAAGTAGCCGGAGAAGCGGTATTCTATTCCTCCGATGCGCGTGTTGCCGTTGTAGATAGCAAAGGCAATGTCACTGCAATCGGTGCAGGCAAAGCAGATATTTACGCTTATTATGTGAATGCAGGTATTTCTGCTTCCATTGGCGTTGAGGTGACTGCGGCTAGTGTGACACCGCAGCCGCAGCCGACAACCGGCACGAAGACGATTAAGGTCTCCCAGAATCAGGTGGTGGTTGCGCCTGCAAAGGCAAAGAAAATAAAGTTTACGGCGGTTACAGCTAACGGCAATAAACCCAAAGCCGTTACCGTGTCCGTATCGGGCAATAAGAAAATAAAAGCGAAGATAAGCGGCTCTTATGTGAAGATAAGTGCGGATAAAAAGGCTGTTAAGGGTTCCCAGGCATCTGTGGTGTTAAAATCGCAGCATGCTTCTGGAAAAACAGTAAAAGCAACCATCAGAGTCAAAGTCGAGAATAAGGTGAAGAAGCTTTCTGCAACGAAGAAGACGATTAAGATCAAAAAGGGCAAAACCGTGAAGGTGACGCTCAGTGTGGTGGAAGAAAATAAGAAATACGCCACGACGGATGCGGTGAAAGTTTCCTCAAAGATCGTAAACATGACAAAGGCGTCCGTAAAGAAGAAAAAAATTACGGTGTTTTTAAAAGGGAAAAAGAAAGGAACGAAAAACGTTACGATTCAAGTCGGTAAGAAAAAAGTAAATGTGAAAATGCAAGTGAACTGACGGTAATTACGGTTGTTCAAGAGCCCCTCCACCATCTCATAGGCAGACCGGGATGGCGGAGGGGATTGTTGTGGAAGCCCAAAAAAGAAGCTTGACATTTTCTAATGGTTAGCCTATACTAACTACAGAGAATAGCAATTGAGGCTACTAGAAATGGAGGTTTATTATGGGAACATTTGTGGTTGGCGCAACAGTATTTGCGCTTGCAGGCATGGCGTGTTTCAGTTTGTATAAAGATAAAAAGAACGGAAAACATTGTAGTGGGTGTAGTGGATGCAGCGGTGGCTGTTCCTCCTGCGGCAGAGGCAAAAATTAATAAATCTTTCAGGAAAATGTAACATACATTTCCTGAAATTATGATAAAATGTTACTATTCAAAATGTTATGGGATTTTTGATAGATACAGAATTAATTCATGATTTCGGGAGGTATTTTTGTTTATGAAGAAAAGAAAAAGGCATGTTGTCCTGTTGGCAGTGACCGGTATGTTAATGGCAGGAGCAGTAGTGCTCTTTGCTGAGCGAGACGCGATAGAAGAACAGATTAAGGGAAAGGCTGCCAGGGAGATTGGCAAAAAAATATTTGAAGAGCAGCTAGAAAAGACGGTTAATGTGGGAGGGCAGAAGGTAAATGTATCTGAGGTTGTCGATCATATGGATCAGGAGGATGTAGAACAGCTTACCAACATTGCAGAGAAGTACATTTCTCCCGAGAACTTGAAACAGGCAGCGGACATGGCAGCGAATGGGGATGTAGAAGGAATTGCCGGATTAGCTAAGGAGCAGGTATCGGACGCTGACAGGGCGCAGCTTTTGGCCTTGTACGAGAAGTATAGAAATCAGTTGCCGCAGCAGTAAAACACTCCGCGGTAAACGGAAGAGATATTTTACCTTTCTCCGGGGCTTATCTACTCTTCACAGAAGAGTAGATAAGCCGTTACTTTTCACAGAGTGAACAGTAACGATAAGCCCTGTGGCATTCGCTAAATGGAGTTGTTGACTCTTGACAGCGATAAAACCATATTTTATAATTTTTTATAACAGTATATTTTTATGAAATGTATGGTTGGGGGACGGTGACAAATGAGTATAATCAATGTAGACGAACAAATGTGTGTAGGATGCAACGCCTGCGTGCGTGCATGTCCGGCAGAAGAGGCAAATGTGGCAAGGCTGGATGACGGAGGTCAGCTGAGAATTTTAATTAACGATGACAAATGTATCAAATGTGGAGCTTGTATCAAGGCATGTACCCATGGCGCCCGAAGTTTTCAGGATGATGCGCCGGCTTTTCTGGAAGACCTGCATAATGGCAGAGAGCTTGCCGTAATTGTAGCGCCTTCCATCAAGATAGCTTTTGATGGGCAATGGCGTCATGTGCTGTATTGGCTGCGGGCACAGGGTAATGTTAAGATTTATGATGTGGGATTTGGAGCAGATATCTGTACTTGGGCGCATCTGCGGTATCTTGAGCGGAATCCACAGGCCAAGTTGATTTCCCAGCCCTGTGCGGCGGTAGTTAATTATATTCTTTACCATAAGCCGGAATTGCTGCCGTTTTTATCTCCGGTGCAGAGCCCGATGGCGTGTGTGGCAATTTATATGCGCAAGGTTTTGGGATTTAAGGGCAAAATAGCAGCGCTTTCTCCATGTATCGCCAAGATTGATGAGTTCCGGGATATCAAGGTTATTGATTATAATGTCACCATGGAGCATTTGAAGGATTATTTTAAAGAGAACCGCATCAATTTTCCGCGGGAGGGTACATATAGTGAATTTGAATTTGATGGCTATCAGGGATGGGAGGGCAATATTTATCCCACACCGGGCGGATTGCGCAAGAATCTTTTGGTGCATTCACCGGAATTACAGGTGATAACTTCCGAGGGCACGGAGCGGTTATATGAGGAGTTGGATGCATATTTGGAGCAGGATGCCGAGACAAGGCCCGCAGTGTTTGATGTGCTCAATTGTGAGTTTGGCTGTAACGGTGGGCCGGCCACCGGCAAAGATTGTCACCGTTTCCTGATGTCTGATATTATGCATCATGTAGAGCGTTACAGCAGGAAAAAGCGTAAAGAACACACGTCGAAAAAGGGTGTGGACGAGCAGTTTGCAGAATTTGATGAGAAGCTCAGGGTAGAAGATTTCCTGCGTACTTATGAGGCGCGCAAGACGCACAGCGCGACAATTTCAGAGGCAGAGATTGAACATGCATATGAGATGATGGGCAAGGAGACAGATACAGAGCGTAACTTTGACTGCCGTGCCTGTGGTTATAAATCTTGCCGCGATATGGCGATTGCTGTTGCCAGGGGCATCAACGCCAAGGAGAACTGTCATCAGTATGTGATGAAGGTAATCCGTCAGGAGCGGCAGAAAGTTGCTGAGGTGAATCAGGAAGTTCTCAATATGAATCATGAGTTGATGGAAATTTTCGGCGAGCTTGCCCAGAATATTGCCAATGTCAAGGAAGAGGCGGACGCGATACGGAATGTGGGTACGAAGAGCTCAGACGATATGATGAACGTTGCTGAACATATGAACGATTTAAAACAGTTAAACCGTAATATTACAGATTCTATGAAGAATATCAATGAGAGCGTAGCAAAATATAATGTCATGACGCAGGATGTGGAAAAGATTGCAGGCAAGATCAATCTGTTATCGCTCAATGCAGCCATTGAGGCGGCAAGAGCAGGGGAGGCTGGCAGAGGCTTTGCAGTAGTTGCCACTAATATCCGGGAATTGTCCGCCAGCTCCAAGGCATCGGTTGGCAATGCCAAAGAGAATGACGAAGAGATACATACGGCAATAGAAGATGTCAATGTAGTGATTGATAAGTTTGACAACACAATTGGAGATTTGCTGCTTGCTGTGGAGGAAGCAATTACAGGAGCCAAACAGACGTCGGAGAACAGCGAACATATTAAACAGTCTATGGATAAGGTTTCTAAAATTGCCGATAAAGTGCAGCAGGTTATTCAGGAGACAAATAGTATATTGAACTAGTGTATTGATACACTTATGTTCCGGCTAATCTCCTTGCCGATGAAAATTTGTTTAGCGGAATTTCCCCAGGTAAAGCGCCCGGTAGTAGTCCAGCTCATCTGCGATGATTTCATCCAGAACTTTCATGCCCAGGACTTCTACCGGCGCTTTGTCATCTGTGAGAATTAAATCACCGCATTTCCGCAGAGACAGACAGTTTGAGACAGTCTCCATCATGGCCGTAAGGTCGGCGTCCGCAAGCGTTTTACATCCAGTTTCAAACGTAGCCAGGGTGTCAGGATTTTGAAAGGCAAATACCTCGCAGTTGGTGCCGCCCGATACCGGAGCAGTGTATACATAGTCAAAGACAGAACCGATGGTATCGCAGAGATAATCGTTGATGGAATTTTTGGATTGTGATTTCATATTCATGTTGACGACCATCACGCCGTTGTCTGTCAAGTGTTTTTCCACCTCCCTAAAAAATTCTACCGAGGACATCTGAAAAGGAATCGTAATATCCTGGTAGGCGTCCACCATAATCACATCATATTTCTTGTCGGAAGCCGTGAGATAGGAGCGTCCGTCATAAACCGATACATTTACGGTATCAGGCATATCAAAATATTCCCCTGCCAATTTAGCTATTTTCTCGTCAATTTCCACGCCTTCAATGGAGACGCCGGGAAAGTATTCGCTGCAATATTTGGCGAACGTCCCGGTGCCAAGACCTAAAATAAGAATATTACCGGGGGAATCCATCTGCGGGACGCCGGCCATGACAGGGGCGGCAAGCGCATAATCATAGTACATGCCGGTGAGCGTTGCGTTTTTCATCAAGATGGACTGTACGCCGAACAGTACATTGGTGGAGAGGATGACGGAACTGTCGCTCTCCTTAACTTGCAGATAATTGTAAATGGATTCATCTTCTAAGGTAATGTCTTTTTCCCAGAAAGCAAAACTGAACGTCCCGGAAGTCAGCCCGAGCGCAAGAATCAATACGGCTGTGAGCGCGCATTTTACCATCTTTTTGCGCAGGGAGAGAAAGTATACGATACTGATAGCTGCGAGGACGCCGGAGAAAATCAAAAAGGTTACGGCAGTGCCCACCGCTGGAATTGTCACAAAGGTGGGAAGGAATGTGCCGATGATGCTGCCAATCGTGTTTAAAGCTCCAAGTTCGCCCACGGTTTTGCCGTTGTCGTCCAGGCTGCTGACCGAATATTTCACCAGCGAAGGCGTCACGGTTCCCAGCAGTACGCAGGGAAAGGCAAACACCGCAAGGCAGGCGAAAAGCGCCGCCCACACCAGGAAATTCTTGGTGATAAATACAGCTAGCAACAGTGAAATTCCGGCTATCATGTACCGCCCAGCGAAGGGAATTAAGGCAATCCATACGGCGGCAAGCAGTAGCCTGCCGTAGAGCTTGTCCGGGGAAGGCTTCTTGTCAGCGGTGCGCCCGCCCCACACATTTCCCAAAGCCATGGCGATCATGATGACGCCGATAATCACGGTCCAGACAATCTGCGAGGAGCTAAAATAAGGAGCCATCAGGCGGCTTGCCCCTAGTTCTACCGCCATCACAGACATTCCTGCGAAGAATTCTGTGACGTACAGAAAATATTTGTTGTGTAAAATGTTCTTTTCATTCATAGTTCGTTAGCCTTTCTTTTCAGAATAATAAACAGATATTGATATTTTATCATAGTAGAAACAGAAAAAATATAAAAAATTTATAAAAGATTGTATAAAGGCGGAAAAACGGTCAATACTACCATTATCCGAAAGAAAAAAGCCCCCACTTCTTTCTTTCGGTGAAAATGAAAGCTTTGAACCAAAGATAAGGTTAAATACTTATCCTCCCCTTTTTGAAATCCCCACAGGCAGCGACGGAGCTGCCTGTGGGGATTTTTTTCTCTTAGTAGGAAAGAGTTTGTCACGCTAGAGCGTGAAAGTGTCTTTTCTACTAAGAGAAAAAGAAAGATGCGCAGCTCGCGGAGATGAAGTTTATTGCTTCGCAATCCGCTCGCGCGCGAAGAATGCGCACGGCGCATTCTTTTCCTACTTGCATACAATGAAAAAAGGTTCTATTATTAATGGT
Source organism: uncultured Lachnospiraceae bacterium (assembly GCA_910588845.1). GTDB lineage: Bacteria > Bacillota > Clostridia > Lachnospirales > Lachnospiraceae > Petralouisia. The sequence goes on along the minus strand of CAJURU010000003.1, from coordinate 68,116 downwards.
AATGAAAAAGATAGAGGAGGTCAGTAATTATGAAGCGAATATTTCTGATTGTATTAGATAGTGTTGGTATTGGAGAAATGCCGGATGCCGCGGATTTTGGAGATGAGGGCAGCAACACTTTGCGGGCGGCCTCTACAAGTAAATATTTTTCTATGCCCAATATGAGGAAGCTGGGGTTATTTAATATTGACGGCGTAGAGATCGGAACGCCGGAAGCATCTCCTTTGGGAGCGTTTGCCAGGATGACCGAAGCTTCCAAGGGGAAAGATACGACGATTGGCCATTGGGAGATTGCCGGGGTCATTTCACCGCAGCCGCTTCCCACTTACCCGCAGGGATTTCCTGCGGAAATTATTCGTGAATTTTCGCAGAAAACAGGGCGCGGCGTGCTCTGCAACAAACCTTATTCCGGGACAGAGGTAATCAAGGATTACGGTGAAGAACATATGAAAAGCGGAAATTTGATTGTTTATACCTCTGCGGATTCGGTATTCCAGGTAGCAGCGCATGAAGCAATTGTTCCGGTTGAGAAGTTATACGAGTATTGTCAAATTGCGCGTGATATGCTGGTGGGCAGGCATGGCGTGGGCAGGGTCATTGCCCGGCCTTTTGAGGGAGAGCCAGGAAATTTTAGCCGCACAGTGCGCCGGCATGATTTTTCACTGATTCCACCTAAGACAACCATGCTGGACCAGTTGAAAGAACATGGGAAGGAAGTCTTAGGGGTCGGTAAAATCTATGATATTTTCGCCGGTAAGAGTGTGACGGATTTTGTGAGAACCAGCGGCAATGCGGATGGCATTGACAAGACGCTTGTTCTTATGGAGCGCGAGTTTGAAGGGCTGTGTTTTGTGAACCTTGTAGATTACGATATGCTCTATGGACATAGAAATGATGTGGAAGGGTACGCAAAGGCGCTGACTTATTTTGACGGGAGATTGCCGGAAATTTTGCATAAAATGACAGATGAAGATATTTTGATGATTACGGCGGATCACGGCTGCGACCCTTCCACGCCGTCTACGGATCATTCGCGTGAATACACGCCGTTTGTCATGTATGGACGGAATGTTCCTGCCGGGCAGAATTTTGGCACGCGGCCGACGTTTGCCGATATCGGTGCGACGGCGCTCGCGTATTTTGGCATTGAGCCGCAGATTGATGGGCACAATTTGTTGGAGGCGTACAAATGAATGCAAAATCTTATGAGATTGATATGTGTAATGGCCCTTTGTTTCCTAAGATTCTGGCGTTTTCGATTCCGCTGATGCTTTCCGGTATCTTGCAGCTTTTGTTTAATGCTGCGGATATGATTGTCGTGGGAAGGTTTGCCGGAAATACGGCCTTGGCCGCGGTTGGCGCCAACGCTGCCTTAATCAATTTGCTCACGAACCTGTTTATTGGATTTTCCATTGGCGCCAACGTATTAGTGGCACAGTATTACGGTGCAGGAAAAGAGAGGGATATGAGTGAGACCGTGCACAGCTCTATTGTGTTGAGCCTGCTCTGCGGTGGGATTTTGCTGGTGTTGGGTATTCTGGCGGCGCCGCAGATTTTGATACTTATGGGAACGCCGGAAGATGTGCTGGGGCAGGCGGTGTTGTATATCCGCATTTATTTTGCGGGTATTCCGGTACTTCTTTTGTACAACTTTGGCAGTTCTATTCTCCGTGCGGTCGGAGATACCAAGCGGCCGCTTTATTATTTGATGGCGGCGGGCGTGATCAATGTGATTTTAAATTTAATTTTTGTGATTGGATGCGGCCTGGGAGTGGCAGGTGTTGCGCTGGCGACAGTAATTTCTCAGTGCATATCCGCATTATTGGTACTGCGGTGCATGATGCATATGGAGGGCGGCTGTCGCGTGGAGCTCAAAAAGCTTAGGATAAATCGGGAGAAAATGTTGCAGATTATGCGCATTGGTTTTCCGGCGGGATTGCAGGGCACAGTGTTTTCCCTGTCAAATGTGTTGATTCAGTCTTCGGTCAACTCTTTTGGCTCTGTGGCGGTTGCCGGAAATACGGCGGGTCAGAATATCGAAGGGTTTATCTATATGGCGATGAACACCTTCCATCAGACAGCCTTGAGTTTTTCCAGCCAGAATTTCGGTGTGGGCAATTATAAGCGGATTGGCAGAGTGTTTTTGGAATGTCTCGGCCTGGTGACGTTTGTAGGGCTTTCATTGGGCGGATTGGCTTATCTGTTTGGCAATCAGCTTCTGGGCATTTATTCTTCGGATCCACAGGTCATTGAAGTGGGACTTTTGCGCATGTCGGTGATCTGCACGATGTACTGTCTGTGCGGGATCATGGATGTTTCCGTGGGTGAACTGCGCGGAATCGGCTGTTCGGTGCTGCCGATGGTGGTGTCTGTGCTGGGCGTCTGTGCGTTTCGCGTGTTTTGGATATTTACGATTTTTCAACAGCATCGGAGCCTGTGGACGTTATATATCTCTTATCCGGTATCATGGGTCTTGACAGCGGCTGTAAATATGGTATGCTTTATGCTGGTCCGAAGGAAGCAAAAGGCGCTGATGGAAGCATGAGGGGCCAGAAGGATATTTGAGGTTTAAGCAAACGATATCGTCTTTGTTATGGGATTCAGAGATGGTTTTGTTTTGCCGTATAGAAATAGAAAGTGAGGAATTATTTTGGCAGATTTACAAAAGGAAATCGAAAAGCGCAGGACATTTGCAATCATATCGCACCCGGATGCCGGGAAAACGACATTGACGGAAAAATTCCTTCTGTATGGAGGAGCAATCAATCTGGCAGGTTCCGTGAAAGGGAAGGCGACGGCAAGGCATGCCGTCTCCGACTGGATGGAGATTGAGAAGGAGAGGGGTATTTCAGTTACTTCTTCCGTGTTGCAGTTTAATTATGGAGGATATTGTATCAATATTCTGGACACGCCGGGCCATCAGGATTTCTCGGAGGACACGTATCGTACGTTGATGGCGGCGGATTCGGCGGTCATGGTGATTGACGGCTCAAAGGGTGTGGAGGCGCAGACAAGGAAGCTGTTTAAAGTATGTGTGATGCGCCATATCCCGATTTTTACATTTATCAATAAGATGGACAGAGACGCCAACGATACGTTTGATTTGCTCGATGAGATTGAGAAGGAGCTTGGCATTGCTACCTGTCCAATTAACTGGCCCATTGGTTCCGGTAAGAATTTTAAGGGTATCTATGACCGAAATACGAAAGAGATTATGACGTTTGCCGACACTTTAAAGGGCACCAAGGAGGGCGTGCAGCGCAATATCAGTATAGGCGCAGCGGATTTGGAGGCAGAGATTGGCGCGGATTACAAGGAAACGCTGTTGGAAGAAATTGAGTTGTTGGACGGCGCCAGCGCAGAGTTTGATATGGATTTAGTGGCGAAAGGCGAGCTTTCTCCGGTGTTTTTCGGTTCGGCATTGACCAATTTCGGCGTAGAAACTTTTTTGCAGCATTTTCTGCAAATGACGTCTTCACCGCTGCCGCGAAAGGCGGATATCGGAGAGATTGACCCGTTTTCTGCGGATTTTTCTGCTTTCGTTTTTAAAATTCAGGCGAACATGAATAAGGCGCACCGGGACAGAATCGCCTTTATGCGCATATGTTCCGGAAAGTTTGAGGCAGGTATGGAAGTGACACATATCCAGGGAGAGCGAAAAATGCGGCTTTCACAGCCGCAGCAGATGATGGCGCAGGAGCGAAAGATTATCGAGGAGGCATATGCCGGGGATATCATCGGCGTCTTTGATCCGGGCATTTTCTCCATTGGCGATACGATTACTACCGCCGCCGATAAGTTTGCGTTTGAGGGAATTCCGACCTTTGCGCCGGAGCATTTTGCAAGAGTGCGTCAGATGGACACGATGAAGCGCAAACAGTTTGTGAAGGGAATTACGCAGATTGCCCAGGAGGGTGCAATTCAGATTTTCCAGGAGTACAATACGGGTATGGAGGAGATTATTGTGGGCGTGGTCGGCGTTCTGCAATTTGATGTGCTCAAATACCGTCTGGAAAATGAGTACAATGTAGATATCCGCCTCGAACAGCTCCCTTATGAGCATATCCGTTGGATTGAAAATAAGGAAATAGATATGGATAAACTGACAGGAACCTCGGATATGAAAAAAATTCAGGATTTGAAGGGGAACCCGCTATTGTTGTTTGTCAACAGTTGGAGTGTGGGTATGACCCTTGATAGGAATGAAGGCCTTAAATTGTCAGAGTTTGGGCGTAATTGATTGACGAAAGCAGAGGGCTGTTGCACGAATATTATTAGCGCAACGGCCCTTACTAGTGTACCGACACGTTTATTGGAAGACCTTGAATTCATATCCCTGGGCTCTTGCCTGATCAATGAAATCTCCCAATATCTGTGTATTGGTCTCGGATTCTGCATGCAGCAGGTAAATAGCGCCGGGATGCAGCTTGCTCATAATTTTTTGTAAGCTTTCGGCTGGGTCCGGCTGGTTTTCAACATCATAATCCAGGTAAGCAAAACTCCAAAATACGCTCTTATAATTGAGATTATTGATGAGTGCAATCGACTGTTGGCTGAATTTTCCGGCTGGATAACGGAACAGGTGCATATCATAGCCGAATTGTTCTTTGATATAGCGGTGGTTTTCGTTTATCTCATTGGTCTGTGTCTCAATATCCTGAGAGGGAAGGCCGGCGGCGGGATGGGTCACGCTGTGGTTCCCCACTTCATGCCCCTCGTCGATCATGCGACGTACCAGATCAGGGTTCTGTTCTGCGTAAGGTTTCGTAACGAAGAATACGACATGTACATTTTTCTCTTTCAATGTATCTAATATACGGGAAGAACAGCCATATTCATAGCCCTCGTCCATCGTGAGATAGATAACCTTTTTCTCCGGTTCATCTTTGATAAAGTAAGCGTTGTACATGCCGTACTTCTCCTGGTACTGCATACAGCCTGCCGGACGGTTATATTCGTCTAAATCTCCGCCCTGTCCCCAGTCCAGGCATGTGGTGTCCAAACCATTCAAATCAATCTGCTCATTTTCCAGCACAATGCCGTTTTCCGTTGGCCGTTCGTCAAACCCTTGCGGGTTGTCTAAATCTGCCAGAGTAAACTCTTTTGCGGCATCTGCCTGTCCATCTTTAGCGCTCGTGTCTTTTTTATCATCCTGTTCTTTGGAAGGGGAATTTTTATCGTCTTGTTTGTCATCCGTCAATGTGCCGTCGGTCTCAGTTTCTCCGGTTGGCGTGTCGTTAGAGAGGTCTTTCTCAGAATTAGGAGAAAGTTTTTCTGAATCTGGTTGTTCCTGCTGTATCTTGTTGTCGTTAGCAGTAAATGAGCGGACAACGCCTATACCAGCCACGATCACACAAAGTAATGGTATCACATAGATGATAATCCGTAAAATATCATTTTGTCTTCTTCGTCTTCTTTTCTTATGCATTTTCCTATAGTCCTTTTCTATTATGTATGAGGTTCCGTCTGCCCTTATTATACACAATTAAAATATAAATGCAATCAACAAAATGAAAAGAATTATGAAAGATTTCTTAGTTTTGTATGGCGGCTTCATCGTCTGTCATGCGGTAACCAACTCCAACTTCTGTAAAAATGTAGATGGGTTCTGCTGGGTTTTTTTCAAGCTTTCGGCGGATATTCGCCATATTTACACGCAAAATCTTATTATCGGATTCGGCGTAGGGACCCCATACACTGTTCATTACCGCCGAGTAGGTCATTACCTTGCCGGAATTCTGGGCGAGGAACGCAACAATCTTATACTCGATGGGCGTCAAGTGTATGGACTGTCTATCAATTGTGATCATGCGCTTAAAAAAATCAATTTCCAGACCCTTTGCCCGATAGAGATGAGGGATGGTATTGCCGTTGTTTGCGGACGGGTTGCTGTGTCGCAGGGAGGTGCGGATTCTTGCCATCAATTCAGAAATACCGAAGGGTTTGGTCAGGTAGTCGTCTGCGCCAGCATCAAGGGCGCGTACTTTGTCGATTTCCAGTGTGCGGGCGGAAACTACGATAATGGGACGATTGGACCAGGTACGGAAGCGTTGTATAACTTCCATACCGTCCATATCAGGAAGTCCTAAATCCAGCAAAAGTATATCCGGGCACAGTGAGGTTGCGAGAGAGAGAGCCTCATTGCCAGTGGAGGCACAGCTCACCCGATAGCCTTGTGAGGAGAGTGTTTTGGAAATAAAATTGCAGATATTTTTCTCATCTTCAATAAGTAATACATTGAATTTATTCATGCGTTCCCTCCTTTGGCAGTGTAAACAGAAACTCTGCGCCTTCCTCATGGTTCCGTGCGCTGATTGTGCCGTGGTGCGCCGTGATAATACTATGGCAGAGGGAAAGCCCGATACCCATTCCCTTATGAACATCGGAATGGGCGGTTTCAGAGTAAGTTCCGTCAAATATATGTTCAAGCTGATCTTCATTGAGGCCAACGCCATAATCAATCACCCGGATTTGAATATGGTCCGGCTGATTTTCCGCTACCAGACGTATGGGGCGGCTGCCATGCGAGTGTGTCAACGCGTTTTCCATAAGATTGATAAGGACTTGTTCAATCAGCATAGCATCCATAGGGATCATTAAGATTTCCATGGGAACTTCTACATCAATCTTAACGTCCGGCATACGTTTTTTCAGTCGTGTGACCGCTTCTGCTACTACTTCGTCCAGTATTTCCGGCGACATATTCAATTTTGAATTTTTTGTCTGTATTTGAGTGACGGATAAGAGGTTTTCTACCATATTTAGAAGCCAGTCAGCATCATCGTGGATGTTGTGAACAAGTTCTAAGCATTCGTCTTTCTTATAGTTTTCCCAATTTTCTTCCAGGGATGCACTGGCGCCCAGAATGCCGGTCAGAGGAGTACGCAGATCATGAGAGACGGTACGCAGAAGATTTGCACGGAGTTTTTCTTTCTCCGCCTCCATAAGTTGTTTTTCACGGGCAGAGAGAACTAGTGCCTGCTGTTTAATATGGGAAGCTGCGTAGCCTGCAATTACGAAAAGCACCATCATGCATAAGAAAGTTGTCGGATAATTTTGCATAGAATAGTTTATACTAAAATAAGCAAAAAAGTAGTAGAGGGCAATGATTCCGCAGAGGGAAGCAAAAATGCCGGTAAGGTAACTGTTTGTGCAGTTTGCAATGGTGATTATGCCTATAATGTAGAAAAGTGCAGCGTTTGCGGGATTGTTGGAGACATGGAGAAGCAGAATAAAGGTGAGTCCGGTGGTCAATGCCAGCAGTCCGATAGTGACGTTGAAATCGTGCAATAATCGTTTTAAATTTTCCTTTTTCATTTATACTCCTTTGTATCATAACGATTAATATAGGTTCAGATTAACTGTAACACGAAGAAATTCGTGTTTCAAGAAGGAATGAGAATTTTAACGCTTTTTTAACAAAATATATGCCTCTAAACAAAGAAATTCATCATTATCATTGCAATTGTGGTATAATATGACCTAAGGAGGGACCCAGCGAAGCTGGGAGGATGCCTTAGGTCTCCTACCGGAGCCAAAGAAGTAAAAGGACCTAAGGAGGGACCCAGCGAAGCTGGGAGGATGCCTTAGGTCTCCTACCGGAGCCAAAGAAGTAAAAGGACCTAAGGAGGGACCCAGCGAAGCTGGGAGGATGCCTTAGGTCTCCTACCGGAGCCAAAGAAGTAAAAGGACCTAAGGAGGGACCCAGCGAAGCTGGGAGGATGCCTTAGGTCTCCTACCGGAG
>CAJURU010000003.1:0-60272 GCA_910588845.1 uncultured Lachnospiraceae bacterium | reverse complement strand
ATGCCTTAGGTCTCCTACCGGAGCCAAAGAAGTAAAAGGACCTAAGGAGGGACCCGCGATTTGGCATGAGGGGGGACCCAGCGAATCTGGGGAGAGCCCTGATGCCTCTAACCGAAGCCAAAGAAGTAGAGTGGGAGGATGCCTTAGGTCTCCTGCCGGAGCCAAAGAAGTAAAAGAAAGAATAGTTTAGAAGAACAGGAGGATTTAATATGGCAGTGATTAAGATTACAGCGAACAATTTTGAAGAGGAGGTTGTAAAGAGTGATGTGCCTGTTTTGGTAGATTTCTGGGCGCCTTGGTGCGGACCTTGCCAGATGCAGGGGCCAGTAGTGGACGAGGCGGCGCAAGATATGGCCGGCAAATTGAAAGTTGGAAAGCTCAATGTGGATGAGGAAGGCTCTCTTGCACAGAAATATAATGTCATGAGTATTCCTACGCTGATTCTTTTCCAGAATGGAGAAGTGGCAAAGAAAGAGATGGGATTTCATTCCTTAGAAGAAATTAAGGCGATGATACCTTGACGAATTTACCGAGAGCGCATATAATGAAGGGCAGTTACCGTGTGTAGCTGTTCTTTTTCTTTTCCTAAATATATATTCATAAATCATATAGATATCTGTTGCAGTTAAGCAGATCAGATGAAAATTCCCAAGACATTATTTTTATTGAAAGATAAAAAGTAGTTGACAACCCATATAAATTGTATTAGTATATGAAATATACGAACATAAGTTCGCGTGAGAAGGAGATTAAGTATGGCGAGAGAAGATAAATCAAAGACATTAGATATACCAGGAACAAAGGAAGATAAGCTAAAGGCGCTGAGTGCAGCTATTGCCAAGATTGAGAAGGATTATGGGAAGGGCTCTGTGATGAAGCTCGGAGATTCGGTTAAGGACATGAATGTGGAGACAGTGCCTACCGGGTGTCTCAGTCTGGATTTGGCGTTGGGAGTAGGCGGAGTTCCCAAGGGAAGGATTATTGAAGTATATGGACCGGAATCGAGCGGTAAGACGACAGTGGCGTTACATATGGTAGCGGAGGTACAGAAGAATGGCGGGATTGCAGGATTTATAGATGCAGAACATGCGTTGGATCCAGTGTATGCTAAGAATATTGGAGTTGATATTGATAATCTCTATATCTCCCAGCCGGACAATGGAGAGCAGGCTTTGGAGATCACGGAGACGATGGTGCGTTCCGGCGCAGTGGATATTGTAATTGTGGATTCCGTTGCCGCATTAGTTCCCAAGGCAGAGATTGATGGTGATATGGGAGATTCCCATGTAGGATTGCAGGCGCGCCTTATGTCACAGGCATTGCGTAAGTTGACGGCAATTATCAGCAAGACGAACTGTATTGTTATTTTTATCAACCAGCTCCGTGAGAAGGTTGGCGTTATGTTTGGCAATCCTGAGACAACTACCGGTGGGCGTGCATTAAAGTTCTATTCTTCCGTTCGTTTGGATGTCAGGAGAATTGAGACTTTGAAGCAGGCAGGGGAGTTCATCGGGAACAGAACAAGAGTTAAGATTGTCAAGAATAAGGTGGCGCCGCCTTTTAAAGAAGCAGAATTTGATATCATGTTTGGACAGGGAATCTCCAAGGAAGGAGATATTCTTGACAATGCTGCGGAACTTGGAATTATCAACAAATCAGGGGCATGGTTCGCATATAATGGCAGTAAAATCGGACAGGGACGGGAGAACGCCAAGCAGTATCTGCGGGAACATGCGGAAATCTGCCAGGAAGTAGAGCGGAAGGTTCGTGAGCAGGTTCTGGTAGATGAATCCGATGCAGATGAGATAGCAGAAGAGCCTAAGAAGGAAGAACCGGGCAAGACGGAAGCCAAGAAGGCGGAATCTAAGAAGGAAGAGGCAGCTAAGAAGAAAACAGAAGAGTAAAGGCGAAGTATTTATCAGAGTTTTATACCCGCGAGGCTTATCTGCTCTTGGCAGAAGAGGAGGTGCCACCGTATCGCCTCGTTCAAGCACCTTGCCGATGAAAATATGTTCCGCGGAGTTTCACTAGATATAAGTGTGTCAGTACACCATTGCGGCAGCCTTGAGTGAAGGTTATTACAGATAATAAGGAAGATAGATAGAATGCAGATTATACAGATTATGGAATTAGACAAGAAGCGCGTGAGGATTCGGCTGGAAGACGGGTGTGATTTCGCCTTATATAAGGCTGAGAGTCGGCGATATGGTTTGCAGGAGGGTGCGGAACTCTCCAGAGCACAGTTTGAAGAAATATGCCAAGAGATTCTCGTAAGACGTGCGCGTCGAAGGACAATGCATCTTTTAGAGAAAATGGACCGGACAGAGAGCCAGCTGAGGACAAAGTTGAAACAGGGGTATTATCCTGAAGATGTGATAGAAGATGCGATTAGTTACGTCAAAAGTTATCATTATCTGGATGATTTGCGTTATGCACAGAATTATGTGAGATGCCGCAAGGAGCGAAAGAGCCGCAGGATGATCCAAATGGAACTGCTGGGCAAAGGCGTTTCCAGAGAACGGGTGCAGCAGGCATTGGAGGAAGAGTATCAGCAGGAGAGCGAACAAGAACAGATTTTGAAATGGATTCATAAGAAGAATTATTCCCCACAGACAGCCGACATAAAAGAAAAGCACAGGATTTACCAGTTTCTAATGCGAAAAGGGTTTTCGTCGGATGATATATTGTGTGCCTTAGACCACTTGACATGAAGAAGAAAAAAGTATAAAATCAATATGTTGTTATTCATGTCTTTAGATTGCATATCATGGGTGCGATTTATTGCATATGGCATATTAGAAACGGGTACGTTTTTTTATATGTACAATGATAACTAAATAAAGGAGGTGCTCCTGTGCTAAGTGTATTTATCGCTGTAGTTGTCACGTTAATTATCGCGGTGCCTATTACTTACTTTGCTACGGTTGCATATCGCAAGCATGTCGCAGAATCCAAGATTGGAAGCGCGGAAGAGAAGGCAAGGGAGATAATAGATGAAGCTGTTAAGACTGCTGAGAGCAAGAAGCGGGAATCTATGCTGGAAATCAAGGAAGAGTCCATTCGCAGTAAGAATGAGTTGGACAAGGAGATTAAAGAACGCCGCAATGAGATTCAGCGCAATGAGCGGCGTATTATCCAGAAGGAAGAACATTTGGATAAGAAACTAGAGTCCATTGAGAAGAGAGAAGCAGGTTTTGCAGCAAAGGAAGAAGAAATTAACCGGCAGAAGACAGAAGTTGCACAGCTACATGAGAAACGCTTACAGGAACTGGAAAGAATCTCAGGATTAACCTCTGAACAGGCAAAAGATTATCTTTTAAAAATGATTGAAGATGATGTGAAGCTTGATACTGCAAAATTGATCAAAGAAATGGAAATCAAAGCAAAAGAGGAAGCAGGGAAAAAAGCGAGAGAATATATCGTAACAGCTATTCAGAAATGTGCTGCCGATCATGTGGCAGAGACTACAATTTCTGTAGTACAGCTTCCGAATGATGAAATGAAAGGAAGGATTATCGGTAGGGAAGGTCGTAACATCAGAACTCTGGAGACCATGACAGGTGTAGACCTGATTATCGATGATACCCCGGAGGCTGTAATACTTTCCGGGTTTGATCCGGTCCGACGTGAAGTGGCAAGAATTGCTTTGGAAAAATTGATTGTGGATGGACGTATCCATCCTGCAAGAATCGAAGAAATGGTGGAGAAAGCTCAAAAAGAAGTTGAGACCATGATTCGGGAAGAGGGAGAAGCGGCAACGCTGGAAGTTGGAGTACATGGAATCCATTCAGAACTTGTCCGTCTGCTTGGAAAGATGAAATTCAGGACAAGCTATGGGCAGAATGCATTAAAGCATTCCATTGAAGTAGCGCAACTCTCAGGGTTATTGGCGGCAGAAGTAGGTGTGGACGTGAGATTGGCGAAACGTGCCGGTTTACTTCACGATATTGGAAAGTCTGTTGACCATGAAGTGGAAGGCTCCCATATTCAGATAGGTGTGGACCTGTGTAGAAAATATAAGGAAAGCCCAATGATTATTAATGCAGTTGAAGCGCATCATGGAGATGTTGAACCAGAGTCTCTGATTGCATGTCTTGTGCAGGCGGCAGATGCTATTTCAGCAGCCCGGCCGGGTGCAAGAAGGGAGACGTTGGAAACATATTCCAACAGACTGAAACAGTTAGAGGATATTGCGAACGGTTTCAAAGGTGTGGATAAGTCATTTGCTATTCAGGCAGGTAGAGAGATTCGTATTATGGTGGTTCCTGACCAGATTGGCGATGCTGACATGGTTCTGTTAGCGCGTGATATTTCCAAACAGATCGAGAATGATTTGGAGTATCCAGGACAGATCAAAGTCAATGTAATTCGAGAGTCTCGTGTAACGGATTATGCCAGGTAAAAGGTTTAAGACCGTCAACAAGGTTTTGTTGGCGGTCTTTTCTACTATAGCTGGAAGTTTTAAGATACTTCCGGGCGAGTATAGTATTTTTTGACAAATCAAGGATTTAAGTAAGGAGGATAATATGGGACAGCCATTAATTAAACGCATCAAAAGAGAATTGGAGCATAAAGGAAGTATTTTAGATATTTATACGGATTATATGGAATTGCCGGATGGCAAGATAGAGAAGTGGGATTATGTGGAACATCGCAAAGGGGCGGCGGCAGTCGTACCGGTATTGCCGGACGGCAGGATATTGATGGTGCGCCAATACCGGAATGCATTGGAGCGTGATACGCTGGAGATACCGGCGGGTTCCAGGGATTCAGTGACAGAGCCTACGATAGAATGCGCGTCCAGGGAATTGGAAGAGGAGACAGGTTACCGTTGCGACAATTTGGAATTCTTGCTTTCTTTGCGAACTACGGTTGCATTTTGTAATGAGATGGTTGATGTGTATGCTGCCAGGGATTTAGTGCCCACAGAACAACATTTAGATGAGGGAGAGTTTATTGAGTTGGAGGCTCATCCAATAGAGGAGTTGTGTGATATGATTTATCAAGGCGTTATCCAGGATGGCAAAACAGTAGCGGCTATTTTGGCATATAAGGACAAGTACGGCAAAAATGTGGACAGGGAATGAATTTTCAGGTACGCCCCGGCATAAGATAGAAAAAAGAATGTTGGGATATGATATAGGAAGCGTATGAGAAAATTATTACAATTGCGTTGGAAGCGGCAGGAGAGATTGCCCAAAAGCAAATCGTTATGGACGCGCGTTATACAGGGGAGCCTTTTGGGAGCCTTTGCGGCGGGAATTTTGTTGGCAAATATGATGGGAAGAGAAGCGGTCTCTAATGCAGGGATTCTAAACGATTATTTTGTGGAAAAATTTCAGTATACAGAGGTGAGTGGAGAAAATTTGTTTTTCTATATCATCGGGGAGCGTGCGCCGCTGGTATTACTCTTGCTGATGCTGACTTTGACGACGTTTGGCATGGTTGGGGGAATCCTTATGTTGAGTTGGCAGGGATTTTCTGTAGGATTTATGCTCTCTACAGCGATTGCCAAATATGGGGTAAAAGGGATTCTTCTGGTGCTGGGCGGATTGTTTCCTCAATATTTATTTTATTTGCCGGTTTATATCTTGTATTGTTATCTTGCAAATTATCTGCGTCTGAGGTGGAGTAAGGACAGGATGGGCAATGGCTCTGATCGAGGTTATATTTTGGGAGCTTGGCTGGTATCAGCAGCTGGACTTCTGCTGCTATTTATGGCGGGGATTTTTCTGGAGAGTTATGTGAATCCCCTGATTTTGAAAAAAATATTAAAAATTTTTTAAAAAAATTTTACAATATGTAGATGGATGAAAAGAGATATGGACGACATCTTGTGGAACCCCATAAAAGCTCGGAAATAAGGCGAAAAATCCATTTGATTTTCTGTGAAAATGTTATTATAATGATAGTTGTCAGAAGGATTTTAATGACATAAAACGATAAACGGGGTAGTTGATTTATGACAGAAATAATACAAAAATTTGTCCTTTATATGAAAGAGGTGCGTAAGACCTCGGACAATACTGTGCTCTCATATGAGCGGGACTTAAAGAAGATGAATCAATATTTTGCAGAGCAGGGCATCCAAAAGGCCGGGCAGATTACGGATACCGCCTTGAATTCCTATATCCTTTTTTTGGAGAGCCAAGGCAGGAAACCATCTACCATTTCCAGGAATATTGCCTCTATGAAAGCTTTTTTTCAGTATTTACAGAGAGAAGGATATACAAAACAAAATATAGCCGAGGACTTGAAGGCGCCCAGAGTGGAACGCAAAGCGCCCACTGCACTATCAGAGGAAGAGACGATGCGGCTTTTAGAACAGGCGGCAGGGGATTCCCCCAAAGAACTGCGTGACAGAGCCATGTTGGAATTGTTGTACGCTACCGGAATTCAGGTCTCTGAATTGGTTACCTTAAAATTATCTGACATAAATCTACAGATGGAATATCTCGTCTGTACGGACAATAGCCGGGAACGGATTATCCCATTTGGCGCCATGGCGAAACAGGCGTTGGAGGCTTATCTCAAGCAGGGACGCGCACCCTTGCTCTCAGGAGAGGACAGCGTATATCTGTTTACAAACTGTTCAGGCCAGGTGATGAGCCGCCAGGGATTTTGGAAATTAGTGAAGTCTTACGGTAAGAAGGCAGGTATCACCGGCGAGTTGACGACACATACGCTGCGTCGTTCAGCTATGGGGATATAAATCTGCATATATGGAGTATTTTATTTGTAAAAGAGCGAAGATATACGTCGTCCTTACGTTATGAAGATGTAAACATACATAAAATAATATGTTATGGGAGGGGAAGAGCGTATCTCCCTCCCATAACATATTAGTTCATTTCTGCAATGTGATAAATCAATTCTTCCGATTCTTTCCAACCAAGGCAAGGGTCAGTAATGGATTTTCCATAAATATGTCCGCCCACTTTTTGGCAGCCAGGTTCAATATAACTTTCAATCATAACACCTTTCACCAGTTTATGAATTTCTGGAGAAATTTTGCGGTTGTGCATGATTTCTTTGACAATACGGATTTGCTGCTCATACTGTTTATTGGAATTGGAATGGTTGGAGTCAATAATGGCGGCATGATTTTTTAACTCCATCTCATCATACATTTGGATGAGCCGTTCTAAATCCTCATAGTGATAATTCGGGATGCAGACGCCGCGTTTGTTGACAGCGCCGCGCAACACAACGTGGGTCAGGAGGTTCCCGCTGGTGTCCACTTCATAACCGCGAAATACAAAATGATGCGGGTGCTGTGCTGCGTACACGGAGTTGAGCATAACAGAGTAATCGCCGCTGGTAGGATTTTTCATGCCGGCCGGTACATCGAAGCCGCTGACAGTAAGGCGATGCTGCTGGTCTTCTACGGAGCGCGCGCCGATGGCAACGTAGGAGAGGAGGTCTTCTACATAAGGCCAGTTCTCGGGGTAGAGCATTTCATCGGCAGAAGACAGGCCGCTCTCCTCCAGGGCCCGGATGTGCATTTTGCGCATAGCGATCAATCCCGCGACCATATCCGGCCGTTTTTCCGGGTCCGGTTGATGGGCAATGCCTTTGTAACCTTCTCCTGTGGTTCGTGGTTTGTTTGTGTAAATGCGCGGGACAAGGACCAGGCGGTCTTTCACTTTCTCCTGTACCCTGCTGAGACGGTTGATGTAATCGCAGACCGAGTCTTCGTTATCTGCGGAGCACGGGCCGATAATGACTAAGAATTTATCGGAGGCGCCGGTGATGATATCGCTGACCATTTGATCGCGTTCCTGTTTTGTGCGCGTGGCAGTTTCCGAAAGTCCATATTCTTGTTTGATTTCTTCCGGGCTTGGAAGTTGTTTGATAAATTTGAAACTCATATGAATAACTCCTTTTTTCTAAGAATGAAATATTGATTACGTATCTGCGCTATTTATGGATAACATGATTTCATGTAAATTTTCCACGATTTTAAGAAGAAAAATATTTCTGTTTGATAACTTCCGCGGGCATTTCCTGTCCGGTCCAGCACTGAAAAGCTGCGGCCCCCTGATAGAGAAGCATATACATGCCGTTAAAGCAGGGACATCCCTGTTCGCTTGCCTGTTTCATCAGCATGGTCTCTCTGGGATTGTAGATAATGTCTGAAACAATCAATCCTTTGTGCAGTATGGATGAGTCGGCAATTGGACTGGCAGAACTGTTGGGAGCCATGCCGACGCTGGTTGCATTGGTTAAAATGGCGCTCTCACAAATGCTCTCGCCTAAAAGAGCAGTATTTTCAATATCCAGAAGGCGGATGCGGCACCCTGTTTCAGATGCCACGCGCTGACAGAAATCGGCGGTCTTGTCCCAGGAGGCGTTTTGGCGTTTGAACATATCTATAGAAGAAACGCCGTCCAGAGCTGCCTGCACACAGATGGCTGTGGCTGCGCCGCCCGCGCCTAAAAGAGTCATTTTCTTGTCAATGATATTATAACCAGCATCCGCGACAGAGCGCATATACCCGACGCCGTCGGTGGTATGGCCGATTAGTTTGCCGTCTCTTACAATTACCGTATTTACCGCGCCGGCAAGCCTTGCGGCGGGGGTCAGTTCGTCTAAATATGGCAAAATATGTACTTTTAAAGGCATGGTAAGGTTGAAGCCGCAGATACCGGCTGCCTTTAAGCCCATAACAGCGTCATGCAAATGTTCGGGTGTTACATCAAAAGCAAGGTATACATAGTCGAGCCCAAGCAAACGGAAAGACGCGTTGTGCATCTGCGGAGAGATGCTGTGTGATACCGGGCTGCCTAAGAGCGCGGTCAGTTTTGTTTTTCCAGTGATTTCATAATCCATAGGTTCACCTTTTTTCATTTTTGTGTTCAATCTATCTTAAAATATTCTAAAAAATATGTCAATGCATAATAGCCCGCTTTAAAAATTAAGGCTGAATAGTTACAATTTATCTTAAAATATCTCGAAGAATGTGTTATATTATAGGAAGATAAGATGAAAGGAAGAAAAGGAGAAGGAGAAAATATGAATAAAAAAAGAACGTTATTGTCCATAGTACTGTCGCTGATACTCATGGTAAGTCCGGTGCTGCCGTGGGCAGAGATTACTGTTTTTGCACAAAATATTCAGACGCTTACCATAGAGGATAAGAACTTTTATGATGGGCTGAAAAAATGTCTTGCACCTAATATTATTAATAATTATGGCGCAATGGTTGCCAATGACGACGAAAATCAGACAATCACTTTGGATCTGGAGAAGGTCAAATACTTTAAGATACAGAGAGCGGACATGACGGTGGACAATTCCCGGAGCGTGTTAGAGACGTTGCTTGCTAATTGCACGAAATTGGAAGTAATTGGCCTGGAAAGATGTGACCTGAGTGAATTAGATTTTTCTCTTCTCAATAATAAGGACACGCTGACTAGTTTGCATTTGGTCTCCTGTCAGATGAAAGAGATTCCTGATTTAACGTTACCGAACTTAAAGACCATATGCCTGTCCCAAAATGACTTTTCTGCGGAAGGCGCCTGTGATAATCTTACGCAGAATAAATTGCCGAGTTTGGTCCGTTTGTGGTTGGATGACTGCGCAATCTCAGATATTGATTTCGTAAAAAATCTTGGGAAACTCGAGGATTTGTCTTTGGGAGATAACAAGCTTACGGATGATTCTGTGACGACGTTGATTGGCATGAGCAGCCAAAATTTGTCGGAACTACAGAGCCTTAATCTGGGCAAAAAGGTTCATACGGGTATTGGAGAGATTAGTTGGGTAAATTTGGACAGTGAGAATAATTTTACAGATTTGGCGTCTTTGGCGGCGCTTCCAACACATTTTACGCGGTTGAAAGAGTTAGATTTATCGAGTCTTAGAATTACTTCGTTACAAGAATTTGTCAATATAAGAGATGACGTCAGTATTGATTTTAGAAAGAACAGAATAGATGATTTTACAGGCTTGAACCGCAATGCAAAATTTGATTTGGCTTCGCAGAATATTTCTCTTTCCGGTGATTTTGTTGCCGGACGGGAAAGTGAGCTGCCGGAACTGATCAAAAGAGTGCTGGATAAGAATGATGTGCTTGCCGGGACCTTGAGCTATAATAATTGTAGTATTTCGGAAGATGGAACAAGCATTTTCATACAGCCGGATGCAAGTTCGGCGTATGTGGCTGTGGAGAGTGGGAAATTGAACGATTCAGAGATTCGATTTAATTTTAAGAAAGTCCCTTCTTATACGATTCCGCAAAACTTAACGGCTGCGGTAGGCGATACGCTTGCAAAGGTTGTCTTGCCGGCTGGTTTTACATGGAAGGATTCTTCTCTTTCGGTAGGCGCAGAGGGAACAAATACATTCAAGGCTGTTTACACACCGAAGGATTTAGACAGGTATGTTGTTGTTGATGATATTGACGTATCCGTAATCGTTAAGGCACCCGTAACGGGGCCGACAGAGCCAACGGAACCGACGGAGCCATCGAATCCAACGGAGCCGACGGAGCCGACGGAGCCATCGAATCCAACGGAGCCGACAGAGCCAACGGAACCGACGGAGCCGACAGAGCCATCGAAGCCAACAAAGCCAGCAAAGCCGACAGAGCCATCGAAGCCAACAAAGCCATCGAAGCCAACAAAGCCGACAGAACAGGAAAAGAAAGAACAGAAGAAAAGAGAACTGCAACTGAATGCGCAGCTGAAAGTAAGGCAAAAAGGCAAAAAAATCGAAATCTCTTGGGGAAAGGTCTCGGGAGCGGACGGATATGATGTCTATGTGCAGTATTGTTTTAAAAATTTCAACGCAAAATCAATTACGCCCGTAAAGAGCGGTAAGACAACAAAAGTAACTGTGAAAAAGATCAATGGTAAGAAGATCAATTTAAAGAAGTTTTTTAAAGTTTATGTGCGCGCCTATAAAAGGGCAAGCGGGAAGAAAATAACGCTCGCAAAGACAATCGACGTCCATGTTGTCGGCAGTAAAAACACAAAGTACACGAACGTAAAAGCCGTTAAGGTAAAGAAAAATGCCTATACGCTCAAGAAAGGAAAGACGGCGACAATAAAAGCGAGCACTGTATTAGCAGACAAGGGCAAGAAACAGCTCACAGATAAGCATACAAAGGAATTTCGTTATGCTACAACTAATAAAAAAGTTGCAACGATATCGAAGAAAGGGAAGATTAAGGCGGTAGGTAAAGGTTCCTGTACGATCTATGTCTATGCCAGAAATGGATATGCGAAGAAAGTAAAAGTGAAAGTCAGGTAACAGCAAATCATTTTAGAAAAACATTGAATTTTCTATAGAAGTATATTAAAATAAGAACGTTACAGAAATTTATTTGGAAGATTACTAAGACGGAGGTTCAAGTATGTACCCAATCGTAAAGAAGAGAAAGCTGGCGGATAAGATTTTTCTTATGGACGTCAAGGCGCCGCGTGTGGCGAAGTCGTGTCTGCCCGGACAATTTGTTATTGTAAAAATGGATGAGGAGGGCGAACGTATTCCGCTTACCATCTGCGACTATGACAGGGAAGCAGGAACGATCACTATTGTATTTCAGACTGTGGGAGCGTCCACGCAGAGGATGGAAAGCTTAGAGGAGGGAGATCATTTCCAGGATTTTGTAGGTCCTCTTGGCTGTGCATCGGAGTTGACAGAAATGCCAATAGAAGAGCTGAAAAAGAAAAAGATTGTATTTATCGCCGGAGGCGTGGGAACTGCGCCGGTATATCCGCAGGTAAAATGGCTTCATGAAAACGGCGTGGGCTGTGACGTAATCATGGGTTCTAAGACGAAGGATTTGCTGATCTTGGTAGATGAAATGGAGAAGGTAGCTGAAAATTTATATGTAACTACCGATGATGGAAGCTATGGTTTCCACGGAATGGGAACAAATCAATTAGAAGAGTTAGTAAATAAAGGAAATACATACGACCAATGCATTGCCATCGGGCCGATGATTATGATGAAGTTTGTCTGCCTGCTGACAAAGAAGCTGAATATCCCGACCATTGTTTCCCTGAATCCGATTATGGTTGACGGAACAGGAATGTGCGGCGCATGCCGTGTGACTGTGGGAGGCAAGGTGAAGTTTGCCTGCGTAGACGGGCCGGAGTTTGACGGCCATCTGGTAGATTTCGACCAGGCGATGAAGCGTCAGCAGATGTATAAGACGGAGGAAGGAAGGCAGATGCTTAAAGTTCAGGAGGGAGACACCCACCACGGCGGATGCGGACATTGCGGAGGTGACAAATAATGGATGTGATGAAGAAAGTACCGGTAAGAGAACAAGAGCCCAAGGTGCGCGCGACGAATTTCGAGGAAGTGTGCCTTGGTTATAATAAAGAAGAAGCGATGGAAGAGGCAGAGAGATGCCTTAATTGTAAAAATGCACAGTGTGTCAAAGGATGTCCGGTCTCCATAGATATCCCGGGATTTATTTCTCAGATTAAAGAGGGAAATTTTGAGGAGTCCTATCAGGTAATCAGCAAAGCAAGCGCCCTTCCGGCAGTCTGCGGCCGTGTATGTCCGCAGGAGAGCCAGTGCGAAGGAAAATGTATTCGCGGTATCAAGGGCGAGCCTGTTTCCATTGGTAAACTGGAGCGTTTTGCGGCTGACTGGGCAAGGGAGAATGACATCAAGCCGCAGCCGGCAACCGAGAAGAAGAATCACAAGGTGGCCGTTATCGGTTCTGGTCCTGCCGGTCTGACTTGTGCCGGCGATTTGGCAAAGATGGGCTATGATGTGACGATTTTTGAAGCGCTGCATGAACCGGGCGGAGTATTAATCTATGGAATCCCGGAGTTCCGTCTGCCTAAGAGCGCAGTTGTGGCAAAAGAGATTGAAAATGTCAAATCCTTGGGTGTTAAGATAGAGACGAATGTGGTAATTGGTAAGGCAGGCACCATAGACGAGCTTATGGAAGAAGAGGGCTTTGAAGCTGTATTTATCGGTTCTGGCGCAGGACTGCCGAGGTTTATGGGCATTCCGGGCGAGCAGGCCAACGGCGTATTTTCTGCCAATGAGTTCCTGACCAGGAATAACCTGATGAAAGCGTTTAAAGAAGAGTACGATACACCGATTATGAAGGGCAAGAAAGTTGCCGTGGTAGGCGGTGGAAACGTTGCCATGGATGCGGCAAGGACGGCTTTGCGTCTCGGTGCGGAAGTACATATCGTCTATCGAAGAAGCGAGTCGGAACTCCCGGCAAGGGTGGAGGAAGTGCACCATGCCAAGGAAGAGGGCATTATTTTTGATTTGCTGACGAATCCTACGGAAATTCTGGTGGACGACAATGGCTGGGTAAAAGGTATGACCTGCATCCGCATGGAACTTGGCGAGCCGGACGAATCTGGCAGGAGAAGGCCGGTAGAAGTAAAGGGATCGGAATTTGAGCTGGAGCTTGATACAGTTATCATGTCCCTGGGAACTTCCCCCAATCCGCTGATTTCTTCGACAACCAAGGGGCTGGATGTCGACCGCAGGCAGTGTATTGTGGCGGGGGAAGAAAATGGAGCCACCAGCAAGCCGGGCGTATTTGCCGGCGGAGACGCCGTGACGGGAGCGGCAACCGTTATTCTTGCCATGGGTGCAGGAAAAGCAGCGGCAAAGGGCATTGACGAATATCTTTCCGCGAAATAAGAAGCAATGATTCAGCCGAAAACGCCGCGGGCTTATCGCAGCGGCGCGGCTGGAACTGAGAGAGTGATAGAAGGA
The DNA here is from genome assembly GCA_910588845.1 of uncultured Lachnospiraceae bacterium. Lineage (GTDB taxonomy): Bacteria > Bacillota > Clostridia > Lachnospirales > Lachnospiraceae > Petralouisia. Next base: position 46,565 of record CAJURU010000003.1, on the reverse strand, counting down.
GGAAGAGTACAATGAAAGACGTGACTATTACAGATACAATCAAATATATAGGGGCAGACGACAAGGACATCGACTTATTTGAGAGCCAATATGTGGTGCCCAACGGGGTGTCTTATAACTCCTATGTTATTTTGGATGAAAAGGTAGCAGTCATGGATACTGTAGACGCCAGAAGGGGCGAGGAATGGCTGGCAAATTTAGAGCAGGCGTTGAACGGCAGAGACGTAGATTATCTTATCGTTTCTCATATGGAGCCGGATCATGCAGCCAATGTGCAGAAACTTGCAGAGAAATATCCCAAGATGGTAGTAGTAGGCAATGCTAAGACATTCCCTATGCTTGGACAGTTCTTTGATATTGATTTGTCAGAGCGTTCTTTGGCTGTCAAAGAAGGGGACGCCTTGAAGTTGGGAAGTCATGAACTGACATTTGTGATGGCTCCCATGGTGCATTGGCCCGAGGTTATGGTTTCCTATGAGAGTTCCGAGAAAATCCTCTTTTCCGCAGACGGTTTTGGAAAATTTGGCGCGTTAGATACAGACGAGGATTGGGCGTGCGAGGCAAGACGTTACTATTTCAATATCGTCGGCAAATACGGCGCACAGGTGCAGGCGTTGTTGAAGAAGGCCGCAGGGTTGGATATTCAGATGATTTGCCCGCTGCATGGACCAATTTTAAAGGAGAACCTGGAGTATTATATTGGCAAATATCAGATTTGGAGCAGTTATGAGCCGGAGGATGAGGGAATTCTTGTGGCATATGCTTCCATTCATGGTAATACTGCTAAAGCAGCCAAGAAATTGAAAGAAATCTTAGAAGCGAAAGGCGCGAAAAAGGTGGCAATTACCGATTTGTCCAGGGACGATATGGCAGAAGCTATTGAAGATGCGTTCCGTTACGATAAGATGGTACTGGCCGCAGCGACATATGACGGCGGAATTTTCCCCTGCATGGAGGACTTTCTCCATCATTTAAAGAGCAAGACCTACCGCAAGCGTACGGTTGCCCTCATGGAGAATGGTTCCTGGGCGCCGGTGGCGGCCAAGAGTATGCGTACGCTCTTAGAGCAGATGAAGGATATTACCATCTGTGAGAAGGTCGTAACGATTAAATCTGCCATGAAAGAAGCAACGATCGCAGATATGGAAGCTCTTGCGGACGAGCTGATGGCGAAATAGAGATAGATTGTTAAAATATTGGTATGAAAATCAACGGCGGAATTGTCTTTTTATAAGCAATTTTGTCGTTGTTTTCATTTTTGTAAAAAATTGAAGACAATTGAAAATCTCTCTCGTTATAATAAACAGACAGATAGAAAAACGATCCCCTGACAGTGGAAAGCAAGGATCAGACTGGGGAAAAGGAGGCGGATAGAATCGATAAGGAAGAATATTTTAGCTATCTTCTGGATACATACGAGCGGCTGGTATATTCCATTTGTTTTAAGATGACAGGGAACCAGTTTGACGCGGAAGATTTAACGCAGGAAACTTTTTTATCCATTTATAAAAATCTTGCCACCTTTGAACAGGAGTATGAAAAGGCTTGGGTGTGCAGAATTGCCACCAACAAGGGGCTGGATTTCCTGAAAAGTGCAAAGCGGCGCAGTGAACCAAAAGAAGATACTTATTTTGAAGAATTGAAGGACCAGAAGGCAAGCCCCGAGGAGGCATATTTGCAGCAGGAATCCAAGGAGTATGTTTATACTATCTGTCAAAGCCTGAAAAGTCCATATAAGGAAGTAGCAACAGAACATTTCTACCGGGAGAAGACGGCAAAGGAAATCGCGTCGGAGACGGATAAGGGAATCAAGACGGTCCAGACTCAGATTTACCGGGCCAAAGCAATGATACGCAAGATAATAGAAGGGAGGGCAATCAGATGACAGAAGGGAAAAACGGGATAGTAAGACAGGAAGATGGCAGATGTCATATTACAAAAGAACAATTCTGTGACTGGCTGGCGGGCGAGATGCCTCCCGACAAAGAAGCGGAATTTTTAGAACATGTTGGGAATTGTACATTCTGTGCGCATCAGTTTGCAGGATGGATGGAAGCGCCGCCAGATTTACCTGTAAGCCAGACAAAGACCGTCCAGGAAATTTCCATGAACCAGACAGGGCTGCTGAATCCTCCGAGATATCTAAAGGAAGAAATCATGCAGCGGAGGCAGCGGACGGGCGTGCAAATGAGCGTGCAAGTCAGAGAGAAGTCGCGGCAGATGCGGTTATTTATGTATAGCTTGAAAGTAGGAATGGCGGTGATGACATCTATATTTTTGCTGCTGTTGACAGCGGATGTTCAGAATTTGCAGCCGCAAACAGTCCGTGAATGGAGGACAGATCAAATGCAGCAGAAGCAGAAGCAGGAGGCGGACGGTCAGGAAGAGTGGGTGAGCATTGCCGATACATTAAATCAAAAAAGCGGGGAAATTTCCGGTTTTTTATGTGATATAAGTAATGGATTGTTCCGCATGGGACTAGATGAAACAGAATAAGAAAGGAATCAGGAGGTAACAAGATGACAAGGAAGAAAAGTGGTTTTTTAACCTTTTGCTTTTCCCTGATACCAGGAGCAGGGGAAATGTATATGGGGTTTATGAAACTGGGAATCAGCATTATGGCAGTCTTTTGGCTATTGATATTTTTAGCGGCGTTTTTTGGAATGGGGCCGTTGTTGTTTATCCTGCCAATTCTGTGGTGCTACAGTTTTTTCAATGTGCATAATATCAGAGGCATGTCGGATGAGGAGTTTTATGCATTGGAAGACGATTATCTGTTCCAGTTGAATGATAATGTGTTCTGGGGCAGGTTGAAAGGAAAACAGGGCAATCTTTTGGCGGCAGTGCTTATCATTATCGGTGTGGTAATTATGTGGAATCGTTTGGGGGATTATATGAGGTGGCTGCTTCCGAATTCTGTATATTGGTACATTATGGATGATATCCCGCAGGTGGTAATTGCAGTATTGCTGATCTGGTGCGGTATTTACCTGATACGCGGCAAGAAAAAAGAGTTGGACAGCGAGGTTCCGAAGCAGAAAATATATGATATACCGGCAGAATCGCAGATGAAGACAGAAGAGAATTTTATGAGACAGGCAACAGACGATGGCAAGCCGATGGACCGGGAGGGATAGGAATATGAGAATCAGAAAAGTTGGAAGTATCACTTGCGGCATGGTGATGATTATATTTGGAGGAATGTTTTTGGTACACATGTTTTATCCGCCATTGTCCCTGAGTTTGATTATGAAATTGTGGCCGTTGGTTTTAATTGCCCTGGGATGCGAGATGCTTCTTGCCAATGCGCGCAAGGGGGAGGAGCAGGTGGAAGTGTTGAAATACGATGGGGGAGCAATTTTTCTGGTATTTTTGCTGACGTGCTTTTCTGTAGGCATGGGCATCATAGAATGGATTATGAGTAATATGAACGCGTGGTATTGAAACGGAGCCAAGATGGGGAAGTCCTGTCTTGGCTCTTTCAGTATGTCAGTGCGACAGACGGTTTGGGATAACAGTAAACGAAATTCCATAACAATAGCAAAATAGTACCACAATACGTACAAATTATCCCAGAACAAGGAATTTGAGCATGAGCTGGTGTATAATTGGCAAAGAATCTGGCGTTTTATCCGCCTTAAAATCTCAAAGGAGGAATTTTATTTATGGCTAATTGTGAAAATAGCAGACCGTGTCCTTGTACATACGACTGCCCGAGACATGGAAAATGCTGCGAATGTGTGGCGCACCACAGGGATCATGACGAGGGCGTACCCGGGTGTTTCTTTTCCAAGGAGGCGGAGGCTACGTATGATAGGAGCATTGAGGCGCTCTGTCGTGACAAGGGCATTCTTTAAGTATGGATTTAGAGTGGGAACTTTATAAGAATAGAGAATAAGGAGAGAAGTTATGCCATTTATAAACTCAAGAATCAGCGTGACGATGACAGAGCAGCAAAAAGAATCCTTAAAAGAGCAATTGGGAGAAGCAATTTCCATTATTCCAGGAAAGTCAGAGCAATGGCTGATGCTGGAATTTGCCGATAACTGTGATTTGTATTTTCAGGGAGATAATACGCTTCCTACGGCTTTTGTGGAAATCAAAGTGTTTGGCAGTATCCCCCAAAACTGCCTGGATAAGATGACAAAGACAGTCTGCGATATTTATGAATCATGTTTACAGATTAAGAAAGACCATATATATGTAAAATATGAAGAAAGCAGTGAGTGGGGCTGGAATGGCAGTAATTTTTAGTATCTTGACAGTCTAATCATACTATGGTAATTTATTAAGAGGGCATACATGTGGCAGCAGGTAAGACAATGCTTATCTGCTGTATTTTTATCTTATAGGAAATACCTTGTCACATGAAAGCGTGCAACCCCATTCCCTCAAGAATGGAGGGCAGGTGGTTGAAGTGAGCTTGCCCACTTTGTGATAATGCAGAAACAAAGGAAGAGGAGTGAAGAGTATGATTGAGATGGTTGAAAAAATTAACGGCGCCATTAATGGCTTCGTCTGGGGCATTCCTATGTTGGTACTCCTGGTGGGCACGGGAATTTTGATGACTATATTGACGAAGGTTTTTCAGATTTCTCATTTTGGGTACTGGATGAAGCACACGCTGGGCAGCATCTTTACCGACAGGCACATTACGAAACACACCGGGTCTGAGGATAAGTCGATTTCCCAGTTCCAGTCGTTGTGTACGGCGTTGGCGGCTACAATAGGAACCGGCAATATCGTGGGTGTTTCCAGCGCCTTGATTTTCGGCGGTCCGGGCGCTATTTTCTGGATGTGGATCGTGGCGTTCTTCGGTATGATGACGAATTATTCAGAGAATGTCCTTGGTATCTATTACCGCAAGAAGAATGAGAAGGGCGAGTGGAGCGGCGGAGCCATGTATTATCTGAAGGATGGCTTGGGAGCCAAGAAGGGCATGAAAGGCGTTGGCGCAGTTTTGGCAGTGCTGTTTTCTTTATTCTGTCTGCTGGCATCCTTTGGTATCGGCAATATGAGTCAGATTAACTCCATTGCCGGCAATATGAAAGCAGCTTTCCACATTCCTACGCTTGCCACTGGCATTATCTTGATGATTCTTGCCGGACTGGTTATCTTGGGCGGCATTAAGCGAATTGCTTCTGTGACCGAGAAATTAGTGCCAGTGATGGCAGTTTTGTATATAGTGGGCGCGCTCGTGGTATGTGCTTTGAATATCAATCAGTTTGGCGCAGTATTTGCTTCTATTTTTAAGGGAGCGTTTGCTATGAAAGCCGTAGGCGGCGGTATTGTCGGTTCCGGTATTAAGCTGGCGATTACCTGGGGTATGAAACGCGGCGTGTTCTCCAATGAGGCTGGTCTTGGTTCTTCCGTTATGGTGCACTCCAGTTCTAACGTAAAGGAACCAGTGCGTCAGGGGATGTGGGGCATCTTTGAAGTATTTGCAGATACGATTGTTGTCTGTACCTTGACGGCGTTTGTGGTATTGTCTTCCGGTCTGGTAGATTTGAATACGGGTGAAGTGTTAAGCAGTTCGGAAGGTTCTGCTCTGGTGGGAGAAGCGTTTTCTAAAGTGTTTGGTTCTTTAGGACCTGCATTTATTGCGGTGGCAATTTTGTTGTTTGCATTTTCTACGGTTCTTGGCTGGAGCCATTATGGAACCAAGGCGTTTGAATATCTCTTTGGATCAAAGGCAACGGTTGTTTACCGCGTGATATTCATTGTATTTATTGTCTTTGGAGCGACCATGAATTTGCAATTAGCGTGGGACCTGTCAGATACGTTTAACGGTTTGATGGCTATTCCCAACTTGATTGGCGTGCTGGCATTGTCGCCGGTTGTGGTTAAGATTACAGCCAATTATGTACAGCGTAAGATAAAAGGGAACAAAGTGGCGCCCATGTTATCCGCTTTTCCAGAGATTCAGAAGGAGCAGGAAAAAGGGCTTGATGAGAGTGACTAAATTTCCAGGATGAACGCTGGAAATATTAAGGATAAATAAAAATTTTATGCTATCAAAAAATCAGACCTACTCAGTAATTTTGAGGGGTCTGATTTTTATGTATATCTTTTGTTCAACGGTTGTTTACAAGAAATTGCGTACCACCCCATGGCCCAAAAGCAGCACAATGCTGCTGTAGAGGATGATGTGCTGCCAGCGTTTGAGCTTTTTGCTTCCGTCCTGTACATAAGTTACCGCGCTTCCTAAAAAGACAGCGCCCAGCGGCACAATCAGCAGGAAAAGCACCGGATTGAACAGAAAAGCTTTGCGGAAATCAAATCGCATCAATGCAAGGCACATGCGGGTGGCGCCGCATCCCGGGCATTGGAAACCAGTGGTTGTGTAAATTGGACAGGGAATAGCAATTCCCGTGTAACTGACAAATATACCATATAACAGACCTGCGATTAAAATACAAGACGTATATGTAATGATTCGTACGAAACGCTTCTTCTTCATAATTATGCCAGTTTATTGAGCTCATTCTGCATAAGCGCATATGCAACGATGCCAAAGCCAAACAGGCTCAACAGGAGATATGCGATACCGCTGCTGTTAGAGGGAATTCCGCGGTCAGATTTCGCTTCGTCAATCTTCTCGCCTTGCCGATATGCCCAGTACAGTCCATAAATATTACAAGTTACAACCGTCAGAAGGAAGGCGATGACGCCCGAAGTATCTCCTCCATTTTTAGAAACCGTATTAGTCTCGTCTGTGAGGCAGATGAACCAATAGATACTATAAATGCCGCATGTCACGAAGGACAAGAGAATACATACGGCGATATTTCGTTGCTCAATCATAAGTGTTCTCCTTTCGATGTTGACGTCAAAGTGTCAAATCTTCAATAGTTTCCTGTTACAGTTTTATTATAGCGGATGTACGAAAAAGTGTAAACTCAAATCTGCCCGAACTTGCCAAAATCTAAGATATATCATATAATAAGCTGAATACCCATTTTAGAAAAGAGGAATGATAATGGAGCGATTGGAAAAGCTGTTAGAACGTCTGGACTACACGGTAGTGCAGGGAAGTACGGACATAGAGATTACAGAACTGGTATACGATTCCAGGAAGGTGAAACCGGGATGTCTGTTTGTCTGCATTAAGGGCACGGTTGTGGATGGACATACATTTGCCGGGGAGGCAGCGAAGAAAGGCGCCGCAGCCATTCTGGTGCAGGAGGATGTAGAGGCGCCGCAGGACGTCGCCGTGGTGAAAGTAGCGGACAGCAGGTATGGACTTGCGCTTCTGTCTTGCGCATGGTTCCACAATCCGGCAGAGAAATTAAAAGTTATCGGCGTCACGGGAACAAAAGGTAAGACTACGACTACTTATATGGTAAAATCCATCCTGGAAAATGCAGGCTATAAGGTGGGATTGATTGGTACGATTGAAGCTATTATCGGGGATAAAGTGATTCCCGCAAACAATACGACGCCGGAGTCCTGGGTTGTGCAGAGCTACTTTCAGCAGATGGTGGAAGCGGGCTGTCAGTGTGTGGTGATGGAGGTATCTTCCCAGGGGCTGATGATGCATCGAACAACGGGCATACCTTTTGAGATTGGTATTTTTACGAATATTGAGCCAGATCATATCGGTCCCGGCGAGCACTCCTCTTTTGAAGAATATATGAGCTGCAAAGGTTTATTATTCCGCCAGTGTAAGATTGGAATTGTCAATGTGGACGACAAACATTGGCGGCAGGTGTTGGAAGGGCATACCTGTGCTTTGGAGACGTTTGGATTCTCTGAGGAGGCAGATTTGCGGGCAAAAGAACCGCAGCTTGTGAAGCGTCCCGGATATCTGGGAGTTTCTTATCTGGCGCAAGGGCTGGTAAACGCTGCCATTGAAATTGACGTGCCCGGTAAATTCAGCATCTATAATTCTCTGACTGCGATTGCCATCTGCCGCCATTTTAACGTGTCGGCCGAGGACATGAAGAAGGCGTTAAAAGAGGCGAAGGTTAAGGGACGCATTGAGATGGTGAAGGTTTCGGATAATTTTACGTTGATGATTGATTACGCCCACAACGCCATGAGCTTAGAGAGCTTGCTCACAACGCTCAAGGAATATGAGCCCGCCCGCTTGGTGTGTCTGTTTGGATGCGGGGGCAACCGTTCCAAACTCAGGCGTTATGAAATGGGCGAGGTGTCCGGCAGACTGGCAGACTTGACGGTGATTACTTCGGATAATCCCAGATTTGAGGAACCGCAGGCAATCATAGATGATATTAAGGCAGGTATTGCAAAGACGGACGGCAAATTTGTGGAAATTGCCGACAGGAAAGAGGCCATCCGTTATGTGATTGCCAATGGCCAGCCGGGGGATGTAATTGTCCTTGCCGGCAAAGGGCACGAGGATTACCAGGAAATTAAAGGTAAAAAGTACCCTATGGATGAGCGGGTGCTGATTCAGGAAGTGTTGCAGGAGTTATAGCATTGTACGCGAACGTCATTATAGATATTTCTCATGAAAAACTGGATAAGACCTTTCAGTACAAGGTGCCGCAGGAACTGAGAGAGAAGCTTGCCGTGGGTATGCAGGTGGAGGTGCCTTTTGGCAATGGCAACCGCAGGAACACGGGATATGTAGTGGAGCTTACGGATGAGCCGGAGTATGATATTACAAAATTGAAAGAAATTGTCGGCGTAGCGGAAGGGGGAATTCCCATAGAGTCCCAGCTGATCGCCCTTGCCGGGTGGATGCGGGAAAATTATGGCGCAACCATGAACCAGGCTTTGAAGACAGTGCTGCCGGTGAAACAAAAAACAAAGGTGAAAAAGCAGCGCTTGGTGCGGCTGGCTCTGGATAGGGACGAAGCAGAAGAAAAGCTCGCCCTGTTTCAAAAAAAACACCATATGGCACGGGCCAGGCTTTTAGCCAGCTTGATGGAGCAAAACCTCCTGCCCTATGAGGCAGTGACCGGAAAGCTGCATATTACGGCGTCGGTCATTCGCGCCATGGAAGAGATGGGAATTCTCACTGTGGAGGAGAAGCGTGCATACCGCAGCCCCTTGGGAGAGATGAAGCGGGGCGGCGGCAGGGTTGTGCTCAATGAGGGACAGAGGGAAGTTGCAGCGCGCGTGTGGGAAGATTTCTCCCGGGGGCTGCGTAAGACGTATCTGCTCCGCGGCGTCACTGGCAGCGGCAAGACCGCCGTGTACATAGAGATTATTGAGAAATTGGTGAGTACGGGCAGACAGGCAATTGTGCTGATACCGGAGATTGCGCTGACGTACCAGACCGTACTCCGTTTTTTCCAGAGGTTTGGGGAGCGCGTGTCAATTCTCAATTCTAAGATGTCTCAAGGGGAGCGTTACGACCAGTTTGAGCGGGCCAGGGATGGGGAACTTGATGTGATGATTGGCCCGCGTTCCGCATTGTTTACACCGTTTGCCAGGTTGGGAATGATTATCATTGATGAGGAACATGAGACGAGCTATAAGAGTGAGACGATGCCTCGTTACCATGCCAGGGAGACGGCAATTGCGCGCGCCAAAATGGCCGGCGCAAGCGTACTCTTAGGTTCCGCCACTCCCTCCATAGAGAGCTACTACCATGCCAGGAATGGCGATTATATACTTTTGCAATTAGACAAAAGAATTGAAGAAAAACCCTTGCCGGCGTGTTATACGATAGATTTAAGGGAAGAATTAAGGCAAGGCAACCGCTCTATCCTCAGTGAGAAATTGCAGGAGTTGATGGAGCAGCGGTTAGCGAAACACCAGCAGATAATGCTGTTTCTCAATCGCCGGGGCCTGGCAGGCTTTGTCTCCTGCCGCGCCTGCGGCCATGTGATGAAGTGTCCCCATTGTGACGTCTCTCTCAGCCAGCACATGGGAGGTAAACTGGTCTGTCATTATTGCGGCTACACGCAGAGCGCGCCGCAGACTTGCCCGGAATGCGGTTCTAAGTATATCGGCGGCTTTAAGGCGGGCACACAGAAGATTGAGGAAATTGTAAAAAAGCGTTTTCCAAAGGCGCGGGCGCTGCGCATGGATTTAGACACCACCCGCAGCAAAGACGGTTATGAGAAGATTTTGTCTGCATTCGCCAACCAGGAAGCAGATATTTTGATAGGAACGCAGATGATTGTCAAGGGGCATGATTTTCCCAATGTCACGCTTGTGGGCGTGGTGGCGGCGGATTTGTCTTTGCATGTCAGCGATTTTCATGGTGCGGAACGAACGTTCCAGTTGATTACCCAGGCTGCGGGGCGCGCAGGGCGCGGAGACTTGCCGGGGGAGGTTGTCATTCAGACTTACAGTCCCCGGCATTATGCGATAGAACTTGCCGGCCGGCAGGATTACGAGGGATTTTATGAGGCGGAGATTGCTTACCGCAGCTTCGCGCATTATCCGCCCTGCGGCCATATGCTGGTGATGATGGTTGCCTCTGCGGATGAGATGACGGCGATATTGAGCATAGAACTGCTGGCAAAAAAAATTCGTCAGGCGCAGGATAAAGGGAAGTTGACAGGTTTACAGGTAATTGGCCCGGCGGAGGCTGCTGTCGCTAAGATAAAGGACGTTTACCGCAGAGTGCTCTATTTCAAACATCAGGAATATCGGACGCTTGTGCAGATGAAAGATGTGCTGGAGCAGTTTATCAGCCGCCACCGCGAATTTCAGAGTGTGGCGGTACAGTTTGATTTTGACCCGGTGAATGGGTTTTAGATAATACGCATACAATGAATACAAGAGGAGGAAATGATATGGCAGTGCGTAACATCCGTCAGATGGGTGACGGGATATTAAATAAGAAGTGCAGGGAAATCAAGGCGGTGACGCCGCGAATCCAGGAATTGATCGACGATATGCTGGAGACAATGTATGAGGCTAACGGCGTTGGGCTGGCCGCGCCGCAGGTGGGCGTGTTAAAGCGTGTCGTTGTTGTCGATATAGGGGATGGTCCCGTCGTGCTGATTAACCCGAGGCTTATGGAGGCGAGCGGGGAACAGACCGGCGAAGAAGCCTGTCTGAGCGTGCCAGGGAAATATGGGATCGTCACACGTCCCATGCATGTAAAAATTGAAGCCTGGGATGAGGATATGCAGCGCGTGGAATTGGAAGGAGACGAACTTTTAGCGCGCGCGTTCTGCCATGAGATTGAACACTTGGACGGTCATATGTATGTGGAAAAAGTAGAGGATGGGCTGCATGAGGCAGTCTATGAGGAGGAAGACGAATGAAAATAATCTTTATGGGAACGCCGGATTTTTCCGTGGGAACCCTGGAGGCTTTGCTTTCGGCCGGGCACGAGGTGGCGCTGGCCGTTACCCAGCCGGATAAGCCCAAAGGCAGAGGAAAAGCCATGCAGTTTTCCGCAGTCAAAGAGGCTGCGCTTGCCCATGGAATTGAGGTATACCAGCCCAGGCGCGTGCGGGAAGAAGCGTGTATCGAGTATCTCAGGGGATATGAGGCGGATATCATTGTGGTTGTGGCATTCGGACAGATTTTGCCGGGGGAGATTCTTGAGATGCCAAGGTACGGCTGCGTCAATGTCCATGCCTCCCTGCTGCCTAAGTACCGTGGGGCGGCGCCGATTCAGTGGGCGGTGATCAACGGTGAAACGGTGACCGGAGTTACGACCATGCGTATGGACGAAGGGCTTGACACCGGGGATATGATTCTAAAGGAAGAGGTAGCGCTTGCGCCAGAGGAGACGGGGGGAAGCCTTTTTGGACGTCTGGCAATAGTTGGCGCAAGACTTTGCGTCAAAACGCTTGAGGCGATTGAAAATGGAACGGCTGTTTACACGCCGCAGGATCATGCATTGGCTACCCACACCAAGATTATCAAAAAGCAGCTCGGGGAAATTGACTGGAAGAAATCTGCACAGGACATTGAGCGTCTGACGCGGGGGCTGAATCCCTGGCCGAGCGCCTATACTTATCTGAATGGAAAGACGTTAAAAATTTGGCGTGCGTCTGTGGTGGGACAGGAAGATGCAGACAAAGGCAAAGAAGGATTAGTTCAGCTACAGGAGCCTGAGGGAGCGGAGCAGATGGAACCTGGATGCATTGTGGAAGTGACAAAGGACAGCCTTACCGTGCAGACAGGACAGGGGCGTTTGCAGCTTTTGGAAGTGCAGTTAGAGGGCAAGAAACGGATGAGTGTGGACGCATTTCTGCGGGGATTTCAGATAGAAGCAGGATGCAGGCTTGGAAAGGAGTGATTCGTATGCCATTTTACGGATATGGATTTTATTTTGACCCAACATATATTTTAGTGATTATTGGCGCATTAATTTGTCTGGCGGCGTCTGCGCGGGTGAAACTTACCTTCCGCAAATATAACCGGGTGCGCAGCATGTCAGGCATGACCGGAGCGCAGGCGGCGGAGCGCATTCTGCGCGCAGCGGGCATTCATGACGTGAGTATCGAGCACGTTTCCGGGGATTTGACAGACCATTATGATCCCAGGCGCAAGGTACTGCGTCTTTCCGATAGTACTTACGGTTCGGCTTCCGTGGCGGCTGTGGGCGTGGCGGCGCATGAATGCGGACATGCCATTCAGCACCAGAAATCTTATGCCCCCCTGACAATTCGCGGGGCCATCGTACCGGTGGCGAATTTCGGTTCGGCGGCGGCATGGCCGTTGATTATTATTGGAATGTTTATCAGCAGCAATACGGGAACGCTGTTGATTGATATTGGCATTATCTGTTTCTCTCTGGCCGTAATGTTTCAACTGGTGACGCTTCCGGTAGAATTTAACGCTTCCAGAAGGGCGGTGCGCATTTTAGGCGAGACCGGTATTCTGGATTCACAGGAATTGAGAAGTACAAGAAAAGTGCTCGGCGCGGCAGCGCTGACCTATGTGGCGGGCGCGGCAGCCGCTATTTTACAGCTTTTGCGCCTCGTGTTGCTGTTCGGAGGAAGAAATGACGACTGAGGTAAATTTGCGGGAACTGGTGTTGGAAGTTCTTCTCGCTGTAACCAGGGATCAGGAGTACAGCCATACGGTTATCCGGGATATGATGGACAAGTACCAATATCTGGGAAAGCATGAGAGGAATTTTTTAAAACGCGTGTGCGAAGGAACGTTGGAGCACATGATTTGGATTGATTATGTAATTAATCAATTTTCCAAAGTAAAAGTGAATAAGATGAAGCCACATATCCGCTGTATATTGCGTATAGGCGTCTATGAGCTGAAATTTATGGACGCCATCCCGCCGTCGGCTACCTGCAATGAGGCGGTAAAGCTCGCCAGGAAGCGAGGGTTCCAGAATTTGAGCGGTTTTGTAAACGGCGTGCTCAGAAATATCAGCCGCAATTTAGATAACGTGTCCCTGCCGGACGCAAAGCAGAGCCCTATACAGTATTTCTCCGTAAAATATTCCATACCGGAGTGGATGATAGAAATGTGGAGGGAGACGTATTCGCAGCAGCAGATGGAAGAATTTCTGGGGGCGTTCCTTTTGGAGCCTCCGACTTCCGTGCGCGTCAATCCCCTGAAATCAACGAAGGAAGAACTCAGGCGGGAGCTTGCATTGGAGGGCGTCACTGTGCGGGATAATGAAGCGTTTCCGGGAGCTTTGTATCTGGAAAATTATGATTTCCTGGGCAAACTTCCTTCATTTCGGGCAGGGAAATTTTATGTGCAGGATGTAAGTTCCATGCAGGTGGCGCTGTGGGCGCAGCCCAAGCCGGGAGATTATATTCTCGACGTCTGCGCGGCGCCTGGCGGCAAGAGCATTCATCTGGCGGAGATGCTCTGGCAGGCGGAGAATCAGCAGGACGTCGTTCCTGGTACGGTGGAAGCCAGGGATTTGACAGAATATAAAGTTTCTCTGATTGAGGAAAACATAGGCAGATGCGGGCTTCCTAATATACGGGCCGTACAGGCGGACGCCAGGAACCTGGACGAAGCGCAGATTGGGAGAGCCGATATCGTTGTCGCGGATTTGCCCTGTTCAGGTCTGGGCGTCCTTGGCAGGAAAGCGGATATCAAATACAGGGTAACCCCCAGAGAATGTCAGGAGTTGTGCAGGTTGCAGCGTGAAATCTTACATACCGTGCAGCAGTATGTGAAACCGCATGGTATCCTGATGTACAGTACTTGTACGATTAACCTTATGGAAAATGAGGAAAATGTCAAATGGTTTCTCAAAGATCATCCCGATTTCCAGCTGGAGAGGCAGCGGCAGATTTTGCCAAGGAAAGGGCAAAACGACGGTTTCTTCCTGGCAAAGCTGAAAAAGCAGTGAGAACGGCTGGAAACGAAGCATAGTGGGCAGCCGGATATTTTAACGGAAAGCAGGCGGAGAATGGAACAGGAAATGCAATACTCTGTAAAACATGATATTAAATCGTTGAATCAAAAGGAACTGGAGAATCTTTTCGTGTCTTTAGGGGAAAAACCTTTTCGGGCAAGGCAGGTTTATCACTGGATGCATGTCAGTCATGCAGCAACGTTTGATGAAATGAGCAATATTTCCAAAAGTCTCAAAGAAAAATTGAAGGAATGCTTTGAGCTGACAGTCCTTAGGCAGAAGCTGGTACAGCGTTCTAAATTAGACGGTACGGCAAAATATCTCTTTGAGCTGGCGGATGGGAATATGATTGAGAGCGTGCGCATGAAATATAAACATGGTAACAGCGTATGCATTTCCTCACAGGCAGGCTGTCGTATGGGCTGCCGTTTCTGCGCGTCCACTTTGGATGGTCTTGCGCGTAATCTAACTCCGGCAGAAATGCTTGATCAGATATATCGGATTCAGGAGGATATCGGCGAGCGGGTATCCCATGTGGTTGTGATGGGGACAGGGGAGCCCTTGGATAATTATGATAATTTGTTAAAATTCTTAGAATTGCTTTCGGATGAGAATGGACTTAATGTCAGCCAGCGCAATATTACGGTATCAACTTGCGGGATTGTGCCCAATATGCGAAAACTTGCCGGGGAGAAGCTTCAGATTACGCTGGCGATTTCGCTTCACGCCTCTTCGCAGGAAAAGCGTGAGGAATTGATGCCGGTGGCAAGAAAATATGGGATTGACGAATTGATGAAAGCGTGTGAAGATTATTTCGTGCAGACCGGGCGCCGTATCACGTTTGAATACAGCCTGGTGGGCGGGGTTAATGACCAGCCGCAGGATGCGAGGCAGCTTGCGCGGCTGATTCAGGGATTAAACTGCCATGTAAATTTGATTCCGGTCAATCCGATTAAGGAGAGGGCGTATGTGCAGCCTGACGGGCAGTCAGTCTTGAATTTTAAGCAGATGCTTGAAAAGCATGGGATAACGGTGACGGTGCGAAGAGAGATGGGAAGGGATATTGACGGCGCCTGCGGCCAGCTCAGAAGAAGACAGATGAACGAGTAACGGAAATCAATTTTGAAAATTGATTTCCGTGGCTCAAGGTAAGTATGACTTGTTCTTTTAAAAGCATTGTGCTAAAATATCTATGTATGTTCAGAATTGTTGGAAGAAAGGAAGGCAAAACCATGAGGGCATTTTCCAGGACGGATATGGGGAGAAGACGGGAAATGAATCAGGACTATATGTATACCTCCGAGATGCCGGTTGGAAACCTGCCGAATCTGTATGTGTTAGCAGACGGTATGGGCGGCCATAATGCAGGGGATTACGCTTCGCGTTATACAGCGGAGACGATTGTACATTCCGTGCAGGCAAGCCGGGAGACATCGCCCATCGTGATTTTGCGGGACGCTATATGGAAGGCGAACCAAGCGGTGGTAGAGAAATCCGGGACAGATATTGATCTGGAAGGGATGGGGACAACCGTTGTGGCGGCAACTGTCATTGGCAGTGAATTGTGTGTGGCGAACGTAGGCGACAGCCGCCTGTATATTGTTGGAGAATATTTGGAGCAGATTACAAAAGACCATTCCTATGTGCAGGAGATGGTGCGCCGCGGAGAATTGAGACCGGAAATAGCGCGGATTCATCCCGACCGTAATATTATCACGCGCGCAGTGGGCGGAGGGCCGGAAATAGAGGTGGATTTCTTTGAAGTTGATTTGCGGGAGAACGACAGGATTTTAATGTGTTCTGACGGATTGACAGATATGCTGGAAGATAGAGAGATTTTTGAAATTATCAAGGCTGGAACGGATAGTGGCAGCATTGTTGATACGCTGGTAGATGTGGCGAACCAATATGGAGGCAATGACAATATCACAGTTATATTGACGGAACCGTTTATGTGGTAGGATGTTGGAGGTAAGAATGTTAAAAGAGGGAACCTTTATTGCAGATAGATATGAGATCGTAGGGAAAGTAGGAACCGGAGGTATGGCTGACGTCTACAAGGCAAAAGATCATACGCTGGGGCGTTTTGTGGGCATTAAAGTGCTCAAGCAGGAATTTTCCGAGGATGTGAATTTTGTGACGAAGTTCCGCACGGAAGCGCAGTCGGCAGCGGGACTTGAGCATCCCAATATTGTTAATATTTATGACGTAGGAAGCGAGAATGCCATTCATTATATTGTCATGGAGTATGTGGAAGGCATCACGTTAAAGACTTATATAGAGAAGAAAGGCCAGCTTTCCTTTAAGGAGGCGGTGAGCATTGCCATCCAGGTAGGAAGGGGCATTGAGGCGGCGCATAACAAGCATATTATTCACCGTGATATTAAGCCGCAGAATATCATTATTTCCACGGAAGGCAAGGTCAAGGTGACGGATTTCGGAATTGCACGGGCAGCCAGCAGTAATACCATCAATTCGGATGTGATGGGTTCGGTGCATTACGCTTCCCCAGAGCAGGCGCGCAACGGCTTTGTGGATGGTAAGAGCGATATTTATTCGCTGGGAATTGTCATGTATGAGATGGTAACCGGCCGGGTGCCGTTTGACGGGGAATCAACGGTGGCAATCGCTATCCAGCATTTGCAGGAGGAGATGGTAAGGCCCAGCGCCTATGCGCCGGATTTACCCGTCAGTTTAGAGAAGATTATTATAAAATGTACGCAGAAGAGCCCGGATCGGCGGTATGACAGTATTGGGGATCTGCTGATTGATTTGAAAAAGGCATTAATCAGCCCTAATGAGGATTTCGTGGTGATGGTTCCGGTAGGGCAGCAGGACAAGACCAGGGTGATGAAACAGGAAGAAGTTGAGAGTATTAAAGAGCAGACGCGGAACATGTATTACGAGGACGCTGCTGAGGAGCCCGCAAAAGAGGAGGAACAGGAAGAAGAGGAGGAAGAAGACGATAGCGGATTCCTCAATCCCAAGATGGAAAAGGCAGTGACGATTATGGGCATTGTGGCCGCTGTCATTATCGTTGCTATTATTATTTATATTGTGGGCAGCTTTTTCGGCTTGTTCCGTTTTGGCGGAAGCGACAGAAAAGATAAGGAGCAGGACAAGCAGGAAGAGATCATTGAGCCTGAGGACGAAGCGGAGGATACGAAAGATCAAGAAGAACAGGTAGAAATGATTGACGTAAAGGGCAAGACATTTGAAGAGGCAAAAGACGCCTTGAATAGTATTGGCCTTGGCATTGATAAAGCAGGCGAGGAATCCTCAGATACTTATGCGCAGGGGCAGATTGTCGGGCAGAGTGTTGAGGTTGGCGTTAAGGTAGATAAGAATACAACGATTTTGGTTACGATTAGCAGCGGCGTAGGAGAAGTTGACGTGCCCAGCGTGACGGGACTTGACAAGGAGACTGCTGAGGCGAAGCTGACAGAAAATGGGTTTATTGCAAACGTTAATTTTGAGTACAGCGAGACAGTGGCAAACGGGACGGTAATATCGCAGAGCCCGGAGGCCGGCAGCAAAGCGAAAAAAGGAGACACGGTCACCATCAATGTGAGCCGGGGTGTTGAACCTATTGTAATGATAAATGTTCTCAACAAGCCGGAGGCGGAAGCCAGGGCGGCATTATCAAACCTGGGGCTCAATGTGACGACTACCTCGGATTACAGTAACGATGTGCCGGAGGGAAACGTTATCAGCCAGAGTATCGTGGAAGGAAAGTCTGTGGAAAAAGGAGCGACCGTAACGCTGGTTATCAGCCTTGGCAGAAAGAGTACGTTCTACTCACTGAATAACTATTCGATTAACAAGCTGCCGGAGATTCCGGCGGATGCTACCAGCATACAGGCAGTAATTACCCTGTACAGATCTGAGGGCGAGGATGTAATCAATACCTGGACAGCTACTTCTTTCCCATTTTCCATCACCCAGGGTAATATTGAGAATAGCTCTCACGGTTATATTATCATTGACTGGGAATGGCATTATTTGGATGACGAGGGTGTAGACGTTATTCAGACACAGACAACGGAGATAGATGATATCACATTTACGCAGAATTAAGGAAGCCAATATATGCAGGGTAAGATTGTAAAAGGGATTGCCGGTTTCTACTATGTATATGCGGCAGGAATGGGAATCATCGAGTGCAAGCCAAAAGGAATTTTCCGAAAAGAAAAAATAAAACCCCTGGTGGGGGACAATGTTGAGATAGAACTGCTTGACTCCCGGAAGATGAAAGGAAATATCACCGGGGTCCTCACCAGGAAAAATGAGCTGATCCGACCGGCGGTGGCAAACGTTGATCAGGCGCTGGTAATTTTTGCCGCGGATAAGCCGAAACCCAATTTTAATCTGCTGGACCGCTTTTTGATTACGATGGAGCAGCGGCAGGTGGAGACGGTAATCTGTTTTAATAAGCAGGATCTTGTGGGTGCGGATGAGCTGGATAATCTCAGGGCAATCTATGGGCCTTGCGGGTATCAGGTTTTGTCGGTCAGCGCCAAGATGCAGGTAGGATTAGGGGAAATCCACCGTGTGCTGGCGGGCAAGACGACGACGGTAGCAGGGCCTTCCGGCGTGGGCAAATCTTCTCTGATTAATTTACTCTCGCCAGAGGCGGATATGGAGACGGGGGAGCTGAGTGGTAAGATTGACAGAGGAAGACATACGACCCGCCATTCTCAGCTTCTTTATATTGATAAAGATACTTATATCATGGATACGCCCGGGTTTAGTTCTCTGTATCTTACAGAGATTGACAAAGAGGATTTGGGGCGTTATTTCCGGGAATTTGAAGCGTATGAGCCGTATTGCCGTTTTCAGGGATGCAGCCATACCCATGAGCCGGACTGCGGGGTAAAAGCGGCTCTGGCGCAGGGAAAGGTAAGTCCGGTGCGGTATGAAGATTATGTGATGCTCTATGAAGAGCTCAAAAGTGTCAGAAAATATAATTAAATAGAAGGATGGAGAGCCATGATAAGGCGCAAAAGGAGGAGGAAGATGAACTGTTTATCACCATCAATTTTGGCAGCGGATATTTCCTGCCTGGGGGAACAAATTAAGACGATAGACGCGGCGGGCGCGCAGTATGTGCATATTGATATTATGGACGGGCATTTTGTGCCTACACTTTCTTTTGGCACGCCGGTGATAAAATCAATCCGGGGGCTTACGGAGCGGATTTTCGACGTGCATCTGATGATGGATGAGCCAATACATCTGATTGATGAGATGGTCGAATGCGGCGCAGATATCATTACGGTTCATGCAGAGGCGTGTACCCATCTTGACCGTACGATAGAAAAGATTAAGGAGAGCGGCGTGCTGGCGTCGGTCGCCCTTAATCCGGCGACCGATTTAAGCTGTCTGGACTATATTCTTCCCAAGCTGGATATGGTATTGTTGATGACGGTAAATCCTGGGTATGGAGGACAGAAATATATCCCCTATCTGACGGAGAAAATACGCGATTTGCGGCAAATTGTAGAAAAGCGCAATTTGAAGACGGATATTGAGGTGGACGGCGGCGTAACCTTGAAAAATGTGCGGGGAATCTTGGACGCCGGGGCCAATATCATCGTGGCCGGATCGGCGGTTTTCCATGGGGATGTGAGGAGTAATGTGGAAGAGTTCCTTAAAGTTATGTAAGTATCGGGAAGAGGACAGAGAAAAGATGCAGTCATTGATTATCAGCGGCGGGAGCCTGGACATGGAATTTGCCCTTTCATATATCGAGAAATATTCTTTTGGCATTTTGATTGCAGCCGACAGGGGCATGGATTTTTTCTACCAGCAGAAGATAACGCCAGATTATGTCGTAGGGGATTTTGACTCGGCAGACCCGAAAATTTTACAGTATTTCCGCAGCCTGGATGAAGACCGAAGACCCATAATTTTACAGTTCCAGCCGGAGAAGGATGAGACGGACACAGAGCTGGCCATGCGCATAGCGATGGAAAGAGGCTGTGACGTTATTCATCTTTTGGGTGCAACGGGAAACCGGTTGGATCATATGCTGGGCAATCTCCATTTGTTGGGGAATGCTATGGAAAAGGGAGTAGAATGCAGAATGGTGGATGCGAATAATCGCATCCGCATGGTTTGTCAGGGGATAAAGATAAGGAGAGAGCAGCAGTTTGGCAAATATGTGTCTCTGTTTCCTTTCACGCCCCAGGTCAGAGGTCTGACGCTGACAGGGTTTCAGTATCCATTGGAGGAGTATACATTGGAGTGTTACCACTCCCTGGGCGTCAGCAATGAAATCGTTGCTAAAGAGGCGGAGATTTCATTCCGGGAGGGCGTTTTGGTTGTCGTGGAAGCAAAAGACTAATGCCGCATGTATGGGTGCGGATGGAAATATTTTAGAGTAAGAGGAGTAAAAAATGGATAAGATGCGAATGTTTGTGAAGGCAATTTACGCTGGCTTTGCGATAGGTATAGGCGGCATCATTTATTTATCGGTGGATAATAAGGTGTTGGCCTCCTTGTTTTTTAGTTTTGGTTTGTCAACGATTGTGACGCAGGGGTTTAATCTCTACACGGGTAAGATTGGTTTTGTCAAAGAGTGGAGAGAGATGCCGGATATGATGCTGATATTGGCAGGCAATTTCATGGGTACATTTATTGCAGCAATGTTGGCCAAAGCTGCTAATCTGGGCATTGACAGCACGCAGATGGTACATAACAAATTAGATAACAGCCTTATACATGTATTTTTACTGTCGGTATTTTGCGGCGTGATGATGTATCTGGCAATTGACAATTATAACAAAAGCAAGAATATTGTATTTGTGATAGCCGCTGTGATGATATTTATATTGTCCGGGTTTGAACATTCCATTGCCAACATGTTCTATTTTGAGATAGCAAACGCTTACAGCCTGAAATCACTGCTCTATATTCTGGTGATGGCTGCCGGTAACGGCGTTGGCGCGAAGATTTTCGGGTTGATGCCGAAATGATGAATCGTTTGGTTGTTAAGCTCTGTGGTGGGAGGAAATCTCTGGCGGCAGAGCAGAATAACAATAAATACAAATAGACAAAAAGGAGACAGAAATGAAAAAGAAGATCACAAACAGACACTTACCATTGTTACTTTGCATCATGCTTGTTGTATCAATGGCCCTGTTTACGACAGGGTGTAACGGCGCAAAGAAGGATAATGCTTCCGGGTCAGGAACAGCAGAGGGCGTAAAGGTAGAGGGCAGTGTTCTGGGGGAAGGCGATACGCAGTTCGCATTCACCGTAGTAGACGCTGAGAACAATGAGACGGAATTTGAAATCCATACAGACAAGAAAACGGTGGGCGAGGCGCTTTTGGATGTCGGATTGATAGCCGGTGAGGAAGGCGATTACGGGCTCTATGTCAAGACTGTCAATGGAGTAACCATGGACTTTGAGGAAGACGGCGCTTATTGGGCGTTTTATGTTGGCGACGAGTATGCCACCACGGGCGTTGATTCTACAGAGATAGAAGAGGGAACAACTTACTCCTTTAAAGTGGAGAAACAATGAAACTGACGATCAAAGAGATTGCTGTTTTTGGGATGCTTGGAGGCGTAATGTATGTTTCCAAGATGATCATGGAGCTTTTGCCAAATGTACATTTGCTGGGCGTGTTTATTATCGCCTTTACGGTTGTATACAGGCAGAAAGCGTTATATATTATTTATACTTATGTGTTTCTGAACGGCATTTTCAGCGGCTTTGCGGCTTGGTGGATTCCATACTTGTATGTATGGACAGTTCTGTGGGGAGCAGTTATGCTGCTACCCCGGAAGCTGCCAAGGAAAGCAGAGCCGTTCGTATATATGGCGGTGTGCGCAGCCCATGGTTTTTTGTTTGGGACCTTGTATGCGCCCGCACAGGCGATTCTTTTTGGCCTGAGTTTGCAGGGGATGGTGGCATGGATTATTGCTGGCCTGCCCTGGGACTGTATGCATGGTGTCAGTAATTTTTTCTGTGGAATCTTGATTATGCCGCTGATTTATGCATTGCGGTTCGCAGAGCAAAATACTGTAAATTCATAAATGCAGGCTTAAAATGTGACATATTTTTAGGTGTTCGGGTTATAAATACAAAAACAGAAGAGATGCAGGAAAAAGGAGCGTGTATTAGTGCAGACACAATTTTCAAGGACAGAACGGTTGTTAGGAGAAGAGGCTATGATAAGATTGTCTCGCGCAAGAGTTGCAATTTTCGGCATTGGCGGCGTAGGCGGATATGTGTGCGAGGCCCTTGTGCGCAGCGGCGTGGGGGCATTCGACTTAATTGATAATGACAAGGTCTGCCTGACAAATTTAAACCGGCAGATTATCGCCACGCATCAGACAATTGGCAGATATAAGACGGACGTGATGAGAGAGCGGATGCTGTCTATCAATCCGCAGGCGGATATTCGGCTGCACCAGTGTTTTTTTCTGCCGGAAAATGCAGACAATTTTCCATTTGCGGAGTATGATTATATCGTGGATGCTGTAGATACCGTTACGGCGAAAATTGAGCTTGTGATGCAGGCGCAGAAATACGGAGTTCCTATTATCAGCAGTATGGGGGCGGGCAATAAATTAGACGGCAGCCGTTTTCAGGTTGCCGATATTTATAAGACCAAGGTTTGCCCATTGGCAAAGGTCATGCGCAGAGAGTTAAAAAAGCGCGGGGTGAAGAAGCTGAAAGTAGTTTATTCTGAGGAACCGCCAATGATGCCATTGGCGGGAGACCAGAGGACGCCGGGGAGCGTATCGTTTGTGCCTTCCGTGGCGGGGTTGATTCTGGCCGGTGAGGTTGTACTTGACCTAAGGAGGGACCCAACGGAGTTGGGAGGATGCCTTAGGTCTATTGGAAGAGCCAAAGAAGTAACTTGACTTAAGGAGGTTTACTATGAGGCAGCCGACAACACGGCAGTTGGAAAAGTTAGAGGATTTAAAAAATTATTTGCGGCGGCTGCATTCTGTGGCTGTGGCATTTTCGGGCGGCGTTGATTCAACATTTCTCTTAAAGGTTGCCGCAGATGTCTTGGGGGAAAGAGCAATTGCGGTGACAGTCGATTCCCCATTTTTTCCCGGCAGGGAATCTGTCGAGGCTAAGGCTTTTTGCAGGGCGCAGGGAATCCGGCAAGTTGTATGTGAGCTCAAGGTGTTGGAGGTTGCGGAGGTTGCGCAGAATCCCAAAGACCGCTGTTACTATTGTAAGAAAGAGATTTTTCATCAGATTCAGGCAGTTGCGCAGGAGAATAAAATGGAACGCGTCATAGAAGGTTCTAATACGGATGATGACGGCGATTACCGTCCGGGGATGCGTGCCGTGGCAGAGCTTGGCGTTGAAAGTCCCTTGAAGGTATGTCGATTGTCAAAAGCGGATATTCGTGTATTGTCCCAATATTTGCGGCTATCCACTTGGAAGAAGCCGTCTTTTGCCTGTCTTGCGTCCCGTTTCGCCTATGGAGAGCCGATAACGGAGGAGAAGCTAAAGATGGTGGAGCAGGCGGAGCAGCTTTTGTTTGACTTGGGATTTCTTCAGTTTCGCGTGCGCGTCCATGGCAGGGTGGCGAGGATTGAAGTGGAGCCGCGGGAGTTTGCGAAGGTTATGGAAGATACGGTCAGAGGGAAGATAACGGAAAAATTCAGGGAGTATGGGTTTTCTTATACGTCATTGGATTTATGCGGGTATCGGATGGGGAGTATGAATGAAGAATTGTAGGAAAATTGAGGAATGAAAGGTAAAATTGGCGGGTAAGATAGAAGAAACGGTGAAGATATACTGCGCGTCAAATAAATTAGCCGCTTAGTATAAAAGATAGGAGGGTGAAAATGCTATTAAAATATATTGTGAGTAATTTTATGTCAATAGGGCATCCCATTGAATTTAGCATGTTCCCTACATCAGAAAACGTGGAAGAGCGTTTGGTGAAACGAATTGACACGAAAGCAGGAGAATGGAAAACTTTAAGGCGGGGAGGTTTTTTCGGACCCAATGCCTCTGGAAAGACAACGTTCATTAAGTCCCTGTATTTTGCCAAGAACTTTATTGTAAATGGACAAAAGAGTGGAAAGGGGACAGGAATTAATCAATTCAGGGGAAATATTGAAGAATTAGAGGGAAAATCTCTGTTTCAGTTTATGTTCTATTTGCAGGGAGATGTTTACGAATATGGTTTTTCGCTGGGTACGGAACAGGTCCATGAAGAATGGCTGATGGTTCTGACAGAAAAAGGGTTTCAGCCTTTATTTGCAAGACAGACGTCGGAAGAAGGAAATACTGAGATTGAAATCGAATCCAGGTTTGCGCGAAAGGGTTCAAAAGAACGGAACCTGGTAGAAGTTTTAAAAGAAAGTATCGGGGAGAATCAGAAGAACCAGCTTTTTTTGTACAAGATGTACGATAATGGCGTCAAAAGGGTTGAATGCATTATTGAGTGGTTTCAGCATTTAAAGATTATTTTTCCTAAAGCGAAGGTTCAGGGTTTGCCTTTGCGTATGGATAAAGACGACGATTTTCGTAGGTTCATTTTAGATAGTTTAAAAAATATGGATACTGGTGTGGCAAATATTTCAGTTGTCAGTGACGTTATGGATTTCCGCGATTTTATAGAAAAGCTTAATATTCCAAACGAGATTGTTAGCCAGGTTGAAGACATGAGAAATGGGATTTTAACGTTTGCCGGAAAATACTTTATATTTGGAGAAGGAGAGAAACGGCAGACCTTATTGGTGCAGATCAAATTTGAGCATATGTTGAATGGGCAGATTGTACCCTTTAATGTGGAAGAAGAATCAGATGGAACAAGGCGTTTACTGGATTTGCTGCCGATTTTATTTTCTTTGAGCAAAAATAGACAGGATATCTATTTTGTGGATGAGATAGACCGCAGCCTGCACACGAAGTTGTCCCAGCATTTGTTGAGAGAATTTTTGAAAGGTTGTGAAGATACTGATAGCCAGATAGTATTTACCGCCCATGACGTCAACCTTATCAATCTGGGGGAATTCGGACAGGATGAAATTTGGTTTGTGGAAAAGGACGGGAATGGGGAATCGCATTTCAGACCATTTTCTGATTTCGAGATAGAAAAGGGACAGGATGCGTTAAGAGCATATTTGAATGGACGGTTCGGTGCGGTGCCGCTGTTAAAGGGGGAGATATAGTGGGAATAATTCTTACAAGCAGAATACCATATACGGCGGAAAACCCATTGCGCCCCAAGAGGCCGGCAACCAGTAAAATTATTTTTCTCTCTATGGAGGGAAGCGTTACAGAAGAGGAATATTTTATTTTGGTTTCCCAAGTATTTAAAGAAGTTCAATCAAAGATTCAATTTATATCGGTGGCGGAGGATGCAGTCCATACGAGGGAAAAGAATCGGACGAAAGAGCAGAAAAGCATGTTGGGAAAGAGTAAACCCAAACAATTGGTGGAGAAGATAGAGCAGTTTAAGATAGAACAGAGTGAAAAATACCAGTTTGATAAATATGAAGATGAGTTTTGGATTGTCTCGGATATTGATAATAATTTATCTGATTACGCAATTGAGGAATTTCATCAGGCGTTAGATATCTGTGACGAAAGAGGATATGGATATGCCATCAGTAATCCGTTCTTTGAATTATGGCTGCTATTGCACCATGATGGCATCACAGAAAAAGATAAGCGTTATGCTATTACAGAGGAACATGCTTATGAAAAGAACAGCCATTTTCGGGAAAGGCTTAGAGATTGCGGGGCGCCATTGCAGGATTCCAAACATATCAGGGGAGAAGACTATGCGAAAGATAAAATTATTCAGGCAGTTGAGAGAGCGAAAGCGTTACATACAGACAGAGAAGGTCGTTACCCTAAATATCTGGCGACGACTGTGTACCAATTGTTAGATAAAGTATTAGAGATGGCAGACAGGAATAAAATTTTATGAAATAAATTTGATAACCAGGAAGAGGAGGATAAGAGAATGTCTAATCAAGTATTGGAAGTAATGAAAAGAAGGAGCTCGGCCAGGGCATACAGTGAAGTGAAGCCGACAAAAGAGGAACTCGATATCATTTTAGAGGCCGGATTACAGGCGCCGACCGGCATGAACCGGCAGGAAATAAGGTTTTCTGTATTAAATGGCGATCACCCGATTCTCGAGGAATTAGACGAAGAAAAGAGGAAATTGCGCGGACAGGAAAAGCAGCCCCATAATTTCTACTATGAGGCGCCGGTACTGATTTTCCTCAGCGCAGAGGATGGATTTAAGTGGAGCAAGGTAGACGCTGGTATTGCGGTGCAGAATATGACGTTGGCTGCGGAAAGCCTTGGCCTTGGCACCTTGATTATCGGCTGTGTCTATGACGCGTTGCATGGTGAGAAAAAAGAGTATTTTTCTGGGGCTCTTCAGATACCGCAAGGTTATTCATTTGAAATTGCCCTGGCGGTAGGACATAAGCTGGATGATAAAAAACCGCATGATTATAATGCGGATAATCAGGTGACGGTATTGTAAAATTTACAGGCGTCCGTGAACGCTAGCAGTCTGAAATGCATATGATAAGGCAAATGTTAATAAGGAATATGATTATGTATTTTGACAGTAAATGCAATTGTAGCTGTATGCCGGACATCAATAAAAATGACGAGGCGTTTCCGCCGCAGCACCAAAACCGTCAGCCGGGATTTGAATATGTCATGAACCCGCAGCCTGTTTCTGAATGCGGAAAAACCTGCCGCAAATTGGAACATAAAGTGGCTTTGATTACTGGAGGCGACAGCGGCATAGGAAGGGCTGTGGCTTATGATTTTGTCAAGGAAGGGGCCTGTGTTGCCATCGTCTATTACGATGAGGAATTGGATGCAAAAGAAACTGCGGAAAGAATAAGGGGTCTGGGCGGTAAATCTCTGCTCATGCGCGGGGATTTAAAGGATAAAAGCTTTGCCAGGTATTGTGTAGATAAGACGGTAAGCTATTTTGGGAATTTGGATATATTGGTGAATAATCATGCTGTTCAGTATGTGCAGCGGAGCATATTGGATATCTCGCAGGAGCAATTGGAATGTACCTTCAGGACAAATGTGTTTTCATTTTTTTATTTGATCCAGAGTGCGCTGCCGTATATGGGAGAAGGCAGCAGTATTATTAACACAACATCTGTGACGGCTTATCAGGGGAACAAAGACTTGATAGATTACAGTGCAACTAAGGGCGCGATCGTAGCCTTGACAAGATCGCTTTCCTTGTCGCTTGCAGACAAAGGAATTAGGGTAAATGGAGTTGCGCCGGGGCCGATATGGACGCCATTAATTCCAGCGTCTTATTCCGCAGAGGAGGTCGCTGCATTTGGTAAGAAAACCTCCCATGTCCCAATGAATAGGGCGGGGCAGCCATGTGAAGTTTCTCCCTGTTATGTATTCCTTGCCTCGGATGATTCCCGTTATATGACAGGACAGGTGCTTCATCCCAATGGCGGCACAATCGTGGGCTCTTGAAGAATGATATAGAAGAAGCATCCTGCACAAGAACGATAGCGGATGCTTCTTTTTTGGGCGGCTATGTGAGAAAACTTCCTTAAAACTTTCAACTTAAATATTCCCAAATGGCGCCAGATATGGTATAATAATAAATCACACTGAATATTTCAAGTACAAATACAGAAAATTATAGAGAAAGGCCGGAACCCTTATAAAATAAGGGGTTTGCGGACAGGTAAGGATAAAATGAAACTAGGAATTGTGGGCTTGCCCAACGTAGGAAAAAGTACATTATTTAATTCATTGACGAAGGCGGGAGCAGAATCTGCAAATTACCCTTTTTGTACGATTGACCCCAACGTTGGTGTTGTAACAGTACCGGATGAACGGCTGAAAAAATTGGGTGATTTATACCATTCCAAGAAGGTAACTCCGGCTGTCATTGAATTTGTAGATATCGCAGGGCTTGTCAAAGGCGCCAGCAAGGGAGAGGGACTTGGAAACCAGTTTCTATCAAATATCCGTGAGGTGGACGCTATTGTACATGTCGTGCGCTGTTTTGAGGATAGCAATATTGTTCATGTGGACGGCAATATCAATCCAGTGCGCGATATTGAGACCATCAATCTGGAACTGATTTTTTCTGACATAGAAATCTTAGAGCGGAGGATTGCCAAGACCAGTAAAGGCGCTAGGATGGACAAGACTTTAGCAAAAGAACTGAATCTTTTAGAGCGTGTGAAAGCGCATCTTGAAGACGGCAGGCTTGCCAAGAGTTTTGAGACCGAAGACGAGGACGAGCAGGAGTGGTTCGCGGGATATAACCTGCTGACTGCCAAGCCGGTGATCTATGCGGCAAATGTGTCGGAGGATGATTTGGCGGATGATGGCGCCGGCAATGCGTTTGTACAGGAAGTAAGGAGAAACGCTGCTGAGGAGAAGTGCGAGGTATTCGTTATCTGCGCTCAGATTGAGCAGGAGATTGCAGAGCTGGATGATGAGGAAAAGTCTATGTTTCTGGAGGAACTGGGCTTGGAGGAATCCGGTCTTGAGAAATTGATTAAGGCAAGTTACAGCCTGTTGGGCCTGATTAGTTACCTGACTTCTGGGGAGGATGAGACGCGCGCATGGACGATTAAGAAAGGCACCAAAGCGCCTCAGGCAGCAGGGAAAATTCATACAGATTTTGAACGTGGTTTTATCCGCGCAGAGGTAGTCAATTACCAGGATTTGCTGGATTGCGGTTCTCTGGCGGCGGCAAAAGAGAAAGGTTTAGTAGGACTGGAAGGAAAAGAATACGTCGTAAAGGATGGAGACGTAATTTTGTTCCGGTTTAACGTGTAGAGCCCTGTGTAACTCCGGTGATGAGTTCACAGGGGAACCCTTTTTCTATTATTAGTAAGGGGATTCCGTGAGAACTGATTTGAAAGGAGTTACACAAAAATGAAAGCAGAAAGCAAGAGATTTTACCAATCCCTGATGGCATTGGTTCTTCCGATTACATTACAGAATTTTATTACAAACGCGGTGAATTCCGCAGATGTGTTTATGCTGGGGTATGTGGGACAGACGGAATTGTCTGCAGTATCTTTGGCAAATCAATTTCAGTTTCTTTTGTCAGGAGTGTTCTTTGGGATTTCTTCTGCCGTAGTCATGCTTGCTTCCCAGTATTGGGGCAAGAAGGACACGGATTCCATACAGGCGGTTATGGGCATTGCAGTCAAGATCGCATTTGTAATAACAGGGCTTTTGGCGATCGGTTCCGTTTGTATGCCCGAGACGCTTATGAGGATTTATACGGATAATGAAATGTTGATTTCTATCGGTACTTCTTATCTGCGGATTGTGGGGATGTCTTATGTGTGCATGAGTTTTTCGCAAGTATATCTCTGCGCGCTCAGAAGTATGGAACGGGCGCAGATAAGTACGGCAATCAGCGCGGTTGCACTGTTGTCCAATATCGTCTTGAACGCAGTATTTATTTTTGGTATTGGCGGCGCGCCTAAGCTGGGCGTGATCGGCGTCGCTGTGGGGACGACAACGGCGCGCGTGCTGGAACTGCTGCTCTGCCTGGCTGACGCGGTGCGGGGGAAGATATTCCGCATCAATTTAAAGATTATGTTTGGCAAGCATAAAATGCTGTTTGCGGATTTCTGCAAATATTCCATACCGGCGTTAATCAATGATTTTGCGTGGACATTGGCATTTTCTATGTATTCGGTGATTATGGGACATATGAACGCGGATGTAGTTGCGGCGAACTCAGTGGTTTCAACCGTCCGCAATTTGTGTATGATCATGGGATTTGCGCTGGGCTCCGGCGCTTCGGTGCTCCTTGGCATAGAAATTGGCGAGGGAAGAATCGAAGATGCCAGGCGGGACGCCAGGAAATCCTGCTATGTAACGCTTGTAGTTGGAATTGCTACGGGTATCTTGATATTATTGCTGCGGCCCCTTGTATTTATGTGTTTTTCCCTGACGGACCGTGCAGAGGGATATTTGAATATTATGCTTTGGATTAGTTCTTATTATGTGGTGGGGCAGGCGATGAATACGCTTTTGATTTCCGGTGTTTTCCGTGCCGGCGGCGATTCCAAGTTCGGCATGATCTGTGATATCATCGTCATGTGGGGGATCAGCGTGCCCTTGGGGTTCCTCTGTGCATTTGTATGGAATCTTCCGCCGATGGCAGTGTATTTTATCCTCTGTCTGGATGAATTCTGGAAGATTCCGGCGGTGTATGCCCATTATAAGAAGTTCGGCTGGCTGAAAGATATTACCAGGGAATATGAGTAGCGGCGATATTAGGATAGTACTTTTATTCAATTTTTGAGAGTTTAATTGTATGATAGGCATATCAGATATGGAAGTCTGGTATGCCTGTTTTATTGCGGTTTTTTAAAGAATATTTGCCGGATGAGGTATAAGAGTATCCCTTGATAAACAGAAAAGTATAAAAAACTAAATATATTTTATGATTTTTTCATGCAAATCCTATAGTTTTTGGGGATGAAAAATATTTTTTTGTGTGCAACAATTATATCACATTCATAAAAATTAGGAGAATTGTGAACGTGCCATTGTGGAATGTCTACAATCTCTCCCATCTAAGAAAGGAGATTTATAGTGAGGAAAGCGTTGAGAAACAGATGGAAACGAGCCTGTTCTATGATTCTTGCGGCGGTAATGGTTTTTACTATGCTTCCGGCAGATATACAGGCTGCTACATCATCATCAGCCAATGATGATGGAACTTTCAATAATCCGGTTGTTTATGCGGATGTACCGGATATTGATATTATACGTGTGGGCAATGCGTATTATATGGTCAGCACGACCATGCATTTATCCCCCGGATGCCCAATCATGAAATCTACGGATCTCGTGAACTGGGAGATCGTGAACTACGTGTACGATATTTTAGGGGATACAGATGCCATGAATTTGAGAAATGGCGAGAGTATGTACGGCAACGGCCAGTGGGCTGCCAGCCTGAAATACAATAAGGGAACTTACTATGCAGCATTTAACAGCAACACAACAGAAACGGCTTATATCTATAGTACGAAGGATATTGAGAAGGGTTCCTGGACGAAGACAACTTTAAATGGATTTTTCCATGATATGTCCTTATTCTTTGACGACAATGGAAAAGCATATATCCTTTATGGCGGCGGGGCTATCAAATGTGCGGAGTTATCTGATGATCTAAAGACAGTAAAGAAAGATACGGAAGTCACACTGTTTGATGTCACAAAAGATACGGGTGAGACGCATTTTACAGAAGGCCTGTTGTGCGAGGGAACACATATCATGAAGAAGGACGGATATTACTATGTGTTCAATATTGGCTGGCCGTCAGGCCATGGGCGTCTGGAAATGTGCCATAGAAGTAAGACTTTCCCCAGCACACAATGGGAGAGTAAGATTATTCTTGAGGCAAATTTCAACAATAATGGCGTGAGCGCCGGCGTAGCGCAGGGAGCTGTCATTGATACCCCGGATGGTAAATGGTATGGTTTCCTGTTCCAGGATCACGGAGCAATCGGACGTACTCCGGTTCTCACAGACTGTACCTGGAAAGACGGTTGGCCGATGCTTGGCAAGGGTGGAGATGGCAAGACGGTAGAAGCAACCATGAAACTTCCGGCATCTGGCAGCGACATGAAATCTTTGGTAAAATCTGATGAGTTTTATAATGATGCAGAACACAGGGTTTTCGAGGAACAGGCAGCGAGTGGAAAGGTAAAGACCTACAATACGGCGGCCAATGCAGGCGAGCCTATGGTCGTATCTGCCGGTGATGGAAACGTTGATACATCTGTAATTGAACTGGTAACAAATGGTAATCTGGAGACAGGGGAAAAGGATGGATGGATAACTACGCCTGGAGAGAAAGCTTGTAATCTTGAGGTGGTGGATACCGAAAAGGCAAGCGGCACATACAGCCTTTACGTTTCTGGACGTCCGGGAACCGGAAGCGGGGCATGCCAGAATTTGAGCGGTAAGATGGAAGTTGGTAAGCAATATACCATTTCCGGCCAACTCAAATATACGGAAGGTCCGGAAACCAAGAATTTCCTTGTTACCGTTCAACATGGCGAAAATTATGAATATCGTCAGAATGCGGTGACAATTAACGCGAAAAAGGGAGAATGGGTAAAGTTTAAAGGCACTTGGACTGCAAAAGATAAGAGTGAGAAATTGGCGTTTGATCCCAATAATGTACATATCTTTGTGGAGACGGACTGGACGGCAGAGCAGGATCCGAATAATGATTTAATGAATTATTACCTGGATGATTTTTCAGTAACGATTCCCAATGATAATCTGGCAGGAGACAGTTCATTCCAGAATGGTTTAGGGCCATGGGTACCGTTTGAAGACCATGCCAAAGTTGAACTCGTACAGCCTGGATTTGGCGGAGCAGATGATAAATGCCTGAAAGTCAGCGAACGTACCGAGAACTGGCATGGACCGGCGATTGTGTTTGGCGAAAAGATGAAACCTGGCAGTACTTATATCTTGAAAGCACGTGTTAAATATGATGCGGCGTCGCCGGCGCAGCAAACAATCACCTTTACCATGAAGGGGACGAAAGGTGAACTGGCCGATCCAAGCTACAGCAGCATGGCGGCTGTGACAGCCAAGACCGGGGAGTGGACAGAAGTTACCGGTAGATGGACAATGCCAGAGGATGCAACCAATACCTATCCATGGACGCTGTATGTTAATACAGATGAGAAAAGTGCACCCTTTATAGATTTCTATTTGGATGATGTGTCTATTGAAGAAGAAGTCAGGAGTAATGAGCCGGCAGAAGCTGGCGAGCATGATTACAACGGCTCTAACCTGGATCTCGTATGGCAGTGGAACCATAACCCGAACAACAACAACTGGTCTTTGACCGAGCGTGACGGATGGCTGAGATTAAAAACTGGAAGTAAAGCTACCAGCCTGCTTAATGCAAGGAATACCTTGACACAGAGGACATTTGGACCGGTATGTTCCGGCACAATCCGTATGGATATCAGCAACATGAAAGCCGGGGATGCAGCAGGGCTTGGTTCACTCTCTTACAATTACGGCTATATTGCGGTGAAGAAGGAAGCAGACAAGGCAAAACTTGTAATGGTGGACGCTTCCGGCAACAGCGCGGCCAAGGAGGATAAACCTGTAATCAAAGAGAGCGTTGACTGCACGGGAAATATTGTATACCTCAAAGAAGATTTTAATTATGCAGGAAATGCGGATGGTACGGAGAAAGATACCGTAACTTTCTATTACAGCTTTGACGGAAAGACCTGGAATAAGCTCGGCAGCGCTATGAGAATGAGTTATGAATTAACGCATTTCATGGGCAGCAAGTTTGCAATCTTTAATTATGCAACAGACAAATCCGGCGGTTATGTGGATGTAGACTACTTTAGAGTATCAGACCAGATTACCGGAACAAATCAGCCAGCTAATGCGCTGAATGCAACTATGACGGCAACGCAAGAAGTAAGCGGCGTTATGGGCGGTGAGTGTGAAGTGAAGCTGAATCTTGATGAATTAAAAGCAGGAAACCACACCAGTATGGAGGCATCCATTTCTATACCAAGTATTATGAGTGTGGACAGTGTAGTATTTAACAGCGCGGCAATCAAAGGACGTGCTATTTACGAAAAGAAGGGCAGCAGACTTTTCCTTAAAGTGAAAGGAGATAATGTTTCCTTTGCAGCGGCAGATAAATTGTTTGCAACGATTAAGCTGAAAGTCAATGGTTACGTGGGAAAAGATCAAACGCAGGAGATTAAGGCAGATTATATTAAGGTGGACGGTGGAACATCTGAGTATGATGTGACGGGATGTGCAGCTCCCGTACTGCTGAAACATGTAGATACTAAGGCGATAGCGAAAAAGATTGGCTATGGCAACCCGATTTTTACTCAGGCATTCGGCGCAGATCCTTATGCGATGGAATATGACGGAAGAGTATATGTATATATGACTGCGGATGATTATGAGTATGACAAGGATGGAAATTTGCTTGACAACAGTTTCAGTAAGATTAATACGTTGAGAGTTGTTTCCTCCGCAGACTTGATGAACTGGACAGACCACGGTGAGATTGCGGTGGCAGGTCCAAACGGTGCGGCTAAGTGGGCAACGAATTCCTGGGCTCCAGCGATTGCACATAAGAAGATTGATGGCGAGGAGAAATTTTTCCTTTACTTTGCAAACGGTGGTTCCGGTATCGGTGTATTGGTTGGCGACAGCCCGTTAGGACCGTGGACAGATCCCAATGGTAAGGCATTGCTGAATTACGGTTATCCAGAGTGCCAGGGTGTAGTATGGTGCTTCGATCCGGCGGTGCTGGTAGATGATGACGGAACAGGTTATATTTATTTTGGCGGCGGTGTTCCGGAGGGACAGAACCTGAATCCAAAGACGGCAAGAGTTGCCCAGCTGACGGACGATATGGTTCAGATTAAAGATCGTAAGTCATATGAGATTGATGCGCCCTGTATGTTTGAGGACAGCGGTATCTTCAAGTACAACGGCAAATATTATTACTCTTACTGTTCCAACTTTACGCCGGCAAATAAAGATGGATATCCGGGAACAGGAACCATTTGCTATATGGTGAGCGACAATCCGATGGGACCGTTTACTTATGCAGGAGAGATATTTAGTAATCCAAGCGTATGGTTTGGTACGCCGGGTAATAACCATCATGCGACATTCGTGTTCGAGGGAGAGAGTTATTTCATATATCATGCACAGACAGTAGCTAAGGAAGAAGGCAAGATGAAAGGTTACCGCTCTACGCACATTGACAAGATTGAGATGCGCGCTAACGGTACGATTAAGGATATCAAGGGAACGTATGAGGGAATTCCTCAGACCCATACAATGAATCCTTATGAGAGAATCGACGCTGAGACGATTGCATGGAATGCAGGTATCAAAGTAGCACCTTGTAAAGAGCCGGGTAAATTGTACAAAGATTACAACACGGCATTGACAGATCTTCAGGACAAAGACTGGACTGCTGTTTCACAGCTGGAGTTTGGAGACGAAGGAGCTGTAGGCATCAAAGTCAACGCAGCCTCCGCTAAGGGCGGAAAGATTGAAGTTCGTCTGGACAGTCCGGAAGGAACGCTGGCTGGCACAGTGAATGTTCCGGCAACCGGCGGTGAGGATAAGTATCAGCTGATAGACTGCGAGCTGGATAACATCACTGGTACGAAGAACGTGTTCCTGGTATTCCGCGGCTCTACGACAGAAAACATTATGAATGTCGATTATTATGAGTTTGTGGAAATGCCTGTAAAGGATAAGCTGGCATCAAAGATCAGCAAGGCAGAGCAGCTTCTGGCAGGGCTTACTGGTGCAGAAAAGGCAGATCTGCAAGCGGCAATCAATGCGGCAAAGGCAGTGTTGAATAAAGCAGGTGCAACAGAAGCAGAGTTGGAGAAAGCGTTTGCAGCTTTGCATACAGCAGTAGACTATGTACAGAAACCAGTGGATGAAAAATTGAATGTGAAGATTGCTGAGGCAGAGAAGCTTCTTGCTAAACTTTCCGGTACAGCTAAGACTAAGCTGCAAGCGGCAATTGATGAAGCGAAGAAAGCAATGAATGATCCTAAGGCAGATCAATTTGTCCTGGAGGATGCTTTGGCAAAACTTAGCCAGTCTATAAAGGATGCCGAGGGAAGCACAAGCGTAACGCCTAAGCCTCAGCCTCCTAAGGTAAATGAGACTTTCAGCGCCTCAAACGGGCTCAAATATAAGATTACTGCTTATAGCAGCAAGGCGAAAAATGTTACGGTAACAGGAATCAGCAAGAAAGTTACTGGCATCACAGTACCAGATACT
The DNA here is from genome assembly GCA_910588845.1 of uncultured Lachnospiraceae bacterium. Classification (GTDB taxonomy): domain Bacteria; phylum Bacillota; class Clostridia; order Lachnospirales; family Lachnospiraceae; genus Petralouisia. The sequence goes on along the minus strand of CAJURU010000003.1, from coordinate 10,522 downwards.
GTAAAATATAAGAATGTGTCCTTTAAAGTAACAGCTATTGGCAGCAGCGCATTTACGAAGCAAAGCACGTTAAAGAGCGCAACGATTGGAAAGTATGTTACTAGCATTGGCGCTAAAGCGTTCTACAACGACAAGAAGCTGGCAAAAGTGACCTTCAAGGGAACAGCAGTGAAGAAGATTGGCAAGGATGCCTTTAAGGGTATCAAGAAGGGTGCATCCTTCGTTATGAAAAAGACATTTACCTCCAAGAGCGTGAAGTATAAGATTACTAAGTGTACCACATCTGCAAAAGAGGTAATGGTTACTGGAACGACCAAGAAGAATATCACATCTCTGAATATACCGGCAACGGTGAAATATAATGGTATGTCATTCAAGGTGGTATCCATCGGCAAGAATGCGTTTAAGAATAAGAAGAAATTAAAGAGCGTGACTATTGGCAAGAATGTAAAGACAATTGGCGCAAGCGCATTCTTAGGCGATAAGAAGCTGGCGAAAGTAAAATTCAGCGGAACGGCTGTAAAGACCATTAGCAAAAACGCTTTCAAGGGCATTAAAAAGAATGCAACATTTAGTATCAAGAAATCTAAAAGAGCGAATTTGAAGAAGCTTTTGAAGAAGGCAAAGACTAAAAATTTTAAAGTGAAATAATCTCTACGGAAATATCTGAGAGAGAGGACCTTGTAAGAAGCTTATAAGAAATGAGAAAGTAATATGAAAGCGCTCATCTTTGCGCCGGAAGGCGCAGGGATGGCTGCGTTGCGAGGCTGTCTCCAAAGCCGTAGCTCTCCAAAGCACATACCGGAAAAAAAGCATCCCTTCCATTCATAAAATCTCCGGTATGGCTTCTGGAGTGCTAGGGTTTTGGAGACAGCCTTTTTCATGGGGATGTCGCACTAATATAGCTTATAATTTATGTTAGTGCGACAGCTCCATAAAAACAAATAGCGCATTCCTATTGAGAAAAAAAGGCTGTTGTTTTTGTGGGAAATCTATTACAATTAGTAAGAAAGGAGGAAGGTATGGAGAGAAAAGTATTTGCAAAATTAGACGACATTAAGCTTGGCGGCAAGTTTCTTATACTTTTTTTCGTATGTGTAGTGATTCCCATGATCACAACAAATGGATATATTATCTGGAGTTTGAAGGCCGGCATAGACAAGGAGCAGAACCAGAGGATTGAGAACATGGCACAGCGCTTGGAATTTGAACTTGAAGGGGAGGTTGCCAAACAGATTTCCATTGCGGATTATCTTGACCGCAACGTAAATTTGCAGGAATTCCTGGAGACGAAATATGAAGATGCCTCAGCTTATTACGAAGCGTATGTGGAATTGATGGAGAACCAGGTAATTCAATATTATTATACGGCGCAGTCTACGTATAGCATCGTAATTTGTACCGATAACGAGACAATCACGAACGGCACTTATTTTGTGCGCAGGGAGAGTGTGGAAAACAGCAGTTGGTATCGTGAGTTTGTAAACAGCGGCAGGAATATTTTTCTATACAGTTATTTTGAGGATGGGAAGGAATCGTCCGGGTATATTGAGAGAGGAAGGCGTATTGTCCTCATTCAGAAACTGCCTCATTGTGGCAAAGATAACCTGATTATGTTGGAAATGGATTATAATTCCCTGTTGGAAAGTATGGAGATGGTCTGCGAGGGGGTAGACGGTTATCTGTGCATAGAAGATAAGATTCTTTTGAGCACACGAGACAAGAATAGCAAATATAAAGAGTTTTGGAATTTGTCGGAGCTTTGGGACAAGGGATGTTCTCTTGAGAAGAGTATGGAACTGTATGGGCAGCAGATAAATATGTTCCTGACGGCAGAACGTCTGGGGGTATTTAGCATGATAAAAAGGCAGACGACCTCCATCTTTTTACTTTATCTGGCAAATTTAATTCTGCCAAGCTTGTTTGTGTATATTTTGTACCGTTCCCTGCACGATAGGATAGAGCTGACGCAGGAATACCTGGAGCGTATGGAGAAGGGCGTTTATGAAGTCATTCCATTTGAAAAGGGAAAGGATGAAATTAGCGGAATGATACATCGCTATAATTTGATGGCTCTGCGTATTAAGGAACTGGTAGAGGTAGTCTTTAAAAATAAAGAGCGGGAACAAGGGTTGGAGATTGCCAAGAGGGAGGCTGAGTTGAAAGCTTTGCAGAGCCAGCTGAATCCTCATTTTGTTTTCAACGCTTTAGAGAGCATACGCATGCACAGCATACTGAAACAGGAGACGGAGACGGCGCGTATATTGGAGAGTTTTGCCATTCTTATGCGCAAGAATATTCAGTGGAATAAGGATTTTGTAACAATTGAGGATGAATGTGACAATGTAAGGCGATACCTGGAGATTCAAAAGTATCGTTTTGGCGACAGGCTGGAATTTTACCTCCATTTGCAGGAAGAATGCAAACAGCGCCTGATTCCTAAGTTTGTTATTATTACATTTGTGGAGAATGCCTGCGTTCATGGGATTGAAAAGAGCGTAGAGGGAGGTTCCGTCACGGTAGTGGTATCAGAGGATGAAAAGGATCTCTATATTGAAATTATGGATGAGGGCAGCGGTATGGAACAGGAGGAACTCAATGATTTGAGCAGTCTGGTTGAGCAGGCGGATATTGAATATATTCAAAAAGCAGAGAAGAGCATTGGCATTGTCAACACGGTAGTGCGGATGCATCAATATTATGGGGAACAGGTACAGATTGACATTAACAGTACGGCACAGGAAGGAACAGAGGTCTGTATACGGTTTCCGAAAAATTATGGGGAGGATGACTTTGAGAAGGCAGGTGGGCGTGGATGATAAAAGTATTGCTGGTAGATGATGAGCAGTTTATACGCCAGGGGATGAGGCATCTCGTGAATTGGGAGAAATATGGGTGCCAAATTGTGGCTGAGGCAGAAAACGGTATGGATGCCATACGTATTTTAGAGGAGTCAGACATTGATTTGGCATTTGTAGATATTAGAATGCCGGGAATGACTGGAATGGAATTAATTTCGTACGCCCGGCGCAATTTGTATCAGCAGATCCGATTTGTAATCCTTACAGGTTATGCTGAGTTTCAGTATGCCAGGAGGGCGTTGCAGATGGATGTGGTGGATTATATGCTGAAGCCTGTGCAGGAGGAAGAATTGATTGCCGTATTAAATAAGGTGAATCAAGATTACTGTCATCAGCAGCAGGAACAGCGGGAAAATTACGATTTTCATGTAGCATGTGTATTGACGGGCAAGTATTCTGAGAAAAATTTGAGGCAGATCAGGAGATATATTTCAGAAGAAGGTCTTGAGCGGTATGTGAGCTTTGAATTTGACAAGAATCACAAAGAATTTGCCGCGCTTGGCAGAAGTGGGCGGATAGAACAGCAAAAAGGGCTAGTTCAGTACTTAAAGGGGCTGGTGGGAGATTTCGCGTATCATGTTGTGCCTATGATAGAAACAGAGGAAGAATCTTTTGGAGCCGGGATGATATTGGCGCGGGCGTTGTATGAAGAAGAGTATGACAGTGAAGAAGAGTATCTCGAGCACTTGCAGAAGCGTGTGGCCCAGCATTTTTCCTGCCCAATTCAAGTATACGCCGGGCAGAAAGCAGAGTCTTTTGAGCAGATGCCGCAGTCCTTTTTCTCTATCCGTGTGGCGCGCTGTCTGCACGGGCTTGCCCAGGAGGAATCTCAGGTCAGGAACTACGAGGATTTTCGTCACCGCAAGTCTTCCCTGGGTATCAACGAGTCAGATGTGGACAAGCTGTTAGAGGCGGTAAAGAATAATCGTGTCTCGGATATTGAGGCGGTTGCGGAGCAGATTTTTGCGCAGATTCGCAATAGCGATATGAATATGGAGATGGTGAACGCCAGCATATACCATATTTTGTATCGGTTAATGGAGATGGTGCAGGAATTTGATGACGAGACGAACCAGCAGGAAATCTTGGAGTATATTGGCAAAGAGTCTTTCAATAAGATGGTATTGGCGGGGAGTACGGAAGAAATTACAGGTTTTTTCTCTGATTATGCCGGCTATCTGGCGCAGGTGCGCACACAGGAATCGCGCAGAATTTTGGACAGGGTAGACGCCTATGTGCGGCAAAATTATATGCAGAAGATGAGTCTGAAATCTTTGGGAGAATTGTTTTATGTGAACAATGTCTATCTAGGACAGCTCTATAAGAAGAAGTATGGGATTGCTTTCAGGGACTATCTGAACAATCTGCGTATGGAGAAAGCGCGGGAGCTTTTAGTAAATACAAATATGAGGATATATGCCATCGCAGAGGAGGTTGGATTTGGCAAGGCGGAATATTTTATCAATAAATTTGTACAGATGTACAATATGACGCCGAACCAATATCGCATTCGCAACCGCCGGGCAGAAAGCGAGGGAATAGATGAAGAATAAGAGATTTTGGCAGACAGGAGCTCTTGTTTTGGCGGCGGTTCTCTTGGGATGCGCATGTTTGTTTTTTCCTTCAGGAAGGAGACAGGAAGTGAAGCGGTTTACTGCCTTTATGGCAGTGCCGGGAGAGAATCATGTTGAAGATACGCGTATCAAGGAAGAAATTTCCCGGTGTACGGGAGCGAGCGCACAGGTAGAGTTTTTGGGAGGGCAGACGCCGCAGGAGAAAATTGAAGCGATGATTCAGACTGGAAATTATCCTGATTTTATCAATGGAGCAGATGCTTCCAGTTTGTTGATTGAGGCCGGCGCTCTGATTCCGCTTGAGGATTATCTTGAGGATTATCCAGCCTTGTACCATTACCTGACACCCAGACAGTGGGAGTCTCTGCGCAAGGAGGATGGGCATATATATTATATTCCGCCGTTTGGTGTATTCCAGGGACATAATACGCAGACCATGTTATCCGGGGAATCGTTTTGGATTCAGAAGAGGGTGCTGGAATGGGCAGGATTTCCGGAGGTGAAGACATTAGATGAATATTTTGCGCTGATTACTTCTTATTTGCAGGAAAATCCGCAGTCAGATGGCAAACCAAATATTGGTTTCGAGATTTTGTGTGATGACTGGAGATATTTCTGTCTGGAAAATCCGGCAATGTTCCTTGCCGGCTATCCAAATGAAGGCTGCGCTATCGTAGATCCAGAGACACAGGAGGCGGCAGTGTATGATACAATCCCAGAGGCCAAGCAATATTATAAGAAGCTGTGCCAAATGTATAGTCAGGGGGTAATAGATCCTGAAACATTCACGCTTTCCTACAGCCAGTATATTGATAAGATTTCAGCGGGCAATGTGCTGGGGTTTGTCGATCAGTATTGGCAGATTATGGACGCCCAGAGCACGCTCTATGCTTATGGCCGGGAGGATAGGACCTATGTGCCGCTTGCCATTACGGCAAATGAGGAGATTGAAGGAAAGTATAACTGTTCGGAGACGAACTTAAATATTGGAGCGGGGCTGGGGATTTCCGTGGACTGTGAGGATGTGGAAGGCGCTTTGCAGTTTCTAAATGATCTACTCACGCCGGAGATTATGATACTTCGTTACTGGGGGGTGAAAGGCGTTGACTATGAAGTTGATGACGCGGGACTGTATTATCGCACAGAGGAACAGAGGCAGAACTGGGCGAATGGAGATTACCTGAAGGCAAACTGTTGTGATTACACATATTTCCCAGCGTATGAAGGGATGCTTGCAGATGGGATTAATGCCTCGCGTCCAGCGGAACAGCCCGGGGAATACTATGAGAAGTTATCAGCCTATGATAAGAAAGTCTTGGATGCTTATGGATTTCAGACTTGGAAGGAGTTTTTAGGCGAGGAGTTGGAAGGCAGCGCCTGGTTCCCCTTGTATTCCTGCGTAGCCGACTGGCCGGAGGACAGCGATTATGGACAGGCGAAAGCGGAGATGGAGCGTATCAAACGATTGTGGCTTCCCAAAGTTATCATGTCTTCTGAGGAGGAATTTGAGGAAAGTTGGACAGATTATATGCAGGACTATGCAGATAATGTGGATGTGGAGGCGTATATAAAACAACTGAACCTGGAAATCAAAAAGAGGGTGGAGGCCGCTCAGGAGGAAGAATAATATAATTTAGAAAATTTTATGTGGCCGGCATTCTTACCTTTGTGTAATTAGAGTTGGTACAGTTTTGTTAGTTATTTTACGATAACGCGCATGCGGGTTTTGACCCCGTCTTCGGCAGCGTAGATGTATGCTTTCCCGACATCGTTTGCAGTTACCACGCCATGTTCATTTACCGTTGCAATACAGGTATTGGAGCTGGAGAAAACAGGTTTATTGCCAGAAGATACCGATACCTTGACGGTTTTCTTTCTGCCGACGGCAAGTATGAGTTCATCATGCTCGAACTTGACCGTCGGCTTCTTTACGGTAATTTCGCAACTTTTGCTTACCCCGTCTATTGTTACAGTAATTGTGGCGCTGCCATTTTTGATGGCGGTTACGGTGCCATATTCGTCGACAGTGGCAATACTTTTCTTGTTGCTTTTCCATTTGGGGGCGCTTCTTGATGTGGATTTGACGGACAGTCGGATTTGCTGTCTGCGGTAGAGAGAAAGAGAACGTTTACTGAGTGTGATTGTGGGTTTTCGCACGTTTACGCGGCAGGTTGCCGTTGTCTGATCGGCCTTGGCGGTAATTATGGCAGTGCCGGGTTTTTTGGCTGTAATATAGCCTTTTTCATCGACTGTGGCAATGCTTCTTTTGTCCGAGCGGTAGGTGACGGGATGGCCGTTAGATGTTTTAGATGTCAGCCTGGCAGTATAACCGTTTTCCAAAGAAATGTTTTTGTCACTTAATTGAATAGTGGTCTTTGTCACTTTTACGGTGCAGACAGCTTCGCCGTTTTTAATCTTGACAGTGATTTTCGCTGTTCCAGCTTTCTTCGCTGTAATCTTCCCATAAGTGTTTACGGAGGCAATTTTACTGTTGCTGGAAGTAAAAGTTGGTTTTCTTCCATTGGATGTAACTGCCAGAAGGTAGAATTCGTCGCCGATATTTACTGTCTTGGAATAAGCGTTTAGGAATACAAATCCGATATTAGGCGCTGCATCCGCCTCGATTGGCTGGTTCATGAAAAGGAGCAGCGTAACTGCCAAGATGATTACAGAAAATGCTGTGTGTAAGAGATGATTCTTATTTTTCATATAATGCCCCCCTTTGCGGGGTAAGAATGCCGACATAAATCACAAACAAGTTGTGATTTGTTTAATATAGCATGTGATGGGAAATTTGTAAAGAGATAATTTTAAATATTTTCCCGAATGCGGATGTCGGTGTCAACATACAGGAATTCTTCCTCCGGCATAATCCCTTCCAAAAGGTAACGCGAGAGCAGTTCTAATGGGCGAAATCCTTGTAAAAAGGGTTGCTGGCAGATCGTTGCAGTAACGATTCCCTGTCGAATTAATTCGGCAGTGGTAGCTACATTGTCAAAAGTAAATATTTTTATTTTCTCAGAGAGATTGAGAGACAGAACGGCGCGGCAGCCACCATAGACCCCGCCTGCCATGAAGTATAATGCGTTAATTTCAGGATGATTTGTGAGCAGCGTTCTTACTTTGCGGTAGCTTTCCTCGTCGTCATCATAATTTTCCACGATATCTTCTATAATTGTAATATAGGGAAAATATTTGCCAATAGTTTTGCGAAAGCCGGCAATCCTGTCTGTGTGGCAAAGCACATGGGAAGAGCCGATAATAATGCCCACGATCACGTCTCCGAAAGTCATGCGTCCCAAAAGGCCGGCGGCAGTCTGACCGGAAAGGAAATAATTGCTTCCTACATAGGAGAGCCGTTTGGAGGCAATATCTGTGTTAGTAGTGATTACTGGGATGCTATTATCGCAGAGACGATTGATTTCGGCTGCAATGGAGGGCGCGTTGAATGGAGAGATAACAAGTCCATGGATGCCTTCATGCTCTAACTCCCAGATGGCGTTTTTCTGACAGTTCTCATCGAAAGAAACCTGGCGTACCAGAACCTGACAATTGTAGCCGGAAAGTTCTTCTGCTTTGGCGTAGACTCCCTTTAATACTTCCTGGAAAAAGGGGTTCGTATCTTGAAACAGGATGACGCCCAGCTTTAAGTTTTTCTTTTGGGCAGCAAGCATCAACCCTGCTTTGTTGGGCTGATAATTAAGTTTTTCTGCAATTTTTAATATTCGTGCAGCTGTGTCTGGATTCACAGAACCCCGGTGGTTTAATACTCTGTCCACGGTGCCTCTTGAGACACCTGCTAAAACAGCAATTTCCTTCATGGTTGCCATACAAAACCTCCACGCGAAATAGTTTTTAGAATAATTACAAGGTATATACTTGTGGGGGTGTCGCAGTAACATAAATGAAAAGGTATAGATTCGTTCAAAAGGTTTATATTGCAAAGCAATGTAAACAATATGCACAAAAATTATCTTGGGAAGCTAGCTTCCCAGAGTGATTTTTGTGCATTCTGTCTTCGCCGCATAAGCGGCAAGACCTTTTGAACGAGTAACTATATTAGTGCGACAGCTCCACGAATCGTAGCTTGTAATTTATGTTAGTGCGACGTCTTCAACATGCTATTATTGCGGCACCCTCATTTGACTTCGTGCGATAACTCTTAACACAGTGTTTAGAGTGAAAATATTCTAAAACATAAGAATATTATAAGTTACTTTAATATGTAAGTCAAATTGTCTATAGTTTGAGATGCTGCATTTCATAAATTTATTATACCAAGCCGGTTTTGTCGCACTAACATAATATATCGAAAGGAAAGTTTTTGTCTTGAAGTAAAATCGGTCGTGGAAAACTGCACAAACAGCACAGGAAGATGTTGTAGGAATTGCATAAAAGTTTTGGATAATAGGAAAAGGCATTGTAAAATTTAAATAAAAGGATTATAATAAATAAAACCGTGCACGTGCACACAAATATGGAAGGAGGCGTTCATGAATTATATAGGGATAGATCTCGGAACATCGGCAGTCAAACTCCTGCTCATGCAGGAGGATGGGAAAATTTTAAAGATTGTCAACCGCGAATACCCAATCAGTTTCCCAAAACCTGGCTGGTCGCAGCAGAATCCGCAGGACTGGTACAAGGAGACGATAGCAGGATTGGAAGAGCTTTTGCAGAGCTGCGATAAGTCTCAAGTAGCTGGAATTAGTTTCGGTGGACAGATGCATGGCTTGGTGGCGTTGGATGAGCAGGATGAGGTGATTCGCCCGGCAATTTTATGGAATGATGGACGGACAGCAGAGGAATCGGAGTATTTGAATCGGGAAGTTGGCAAGGATAAGTTGTCAAAATATACAGCAAATATTTCGTTTGCCGGATTTACTGCGCCCAAGGTTCTGTGGCTGAAAAAGCATGAACCGGAGAATTATGCAAGAATTCATAAGATAATGCTGCCGAAAGATTATCTGGCCTATTGTCTGAGCGGCGTTCATTGCAGCGATGTCTCGGATGCTTCAGGGACTTTGTTTTTTGATGTGGAACATCGCTGCTGGTCTGAGGAGATGTGTGAAATCTGTGGAGTGAAAAAGGAGTGGCTGCCGAAAGTTTTTGAGAGCTATGAGGCGGTGGGCACATTGAAGCCAGAGCTTGCGGCAGAGCTGGGAATTTCTGAGAAGACTGTGATTGCAGCGGGAGCCGGAGATAATGCGGCGGCGGCGGTCGGCACCGGAACAGTCGGGGATGGTGCATGTAACATTTCTCTGGGGACAAGCGGAACGGTGTTTATCTCCACAAAGAAATTTGGTGTGGATGGGAACAATGCCCTCCATTCTTTTGCACATGCAGACGGCAGCTATCATCTTATGGGCTGTATGCTTAGTGCAGCTTCCTGCAATAAGTGGTGGATGGATGAGATTATTGGTACAAAAGATTATGCCGGCGAGCAGCAAGGAATTCAAGCATTAGGAGAAAATCGTGTGTACTTCCTGCCTTATCTGATGGGGGAGCGTTCTCCACACAACGACCCGGATGCGCGGGGAGCGTTTATTGGTCTGACGATGGACACTGCGCGGGAGGACATGACGCAGGCTGTTTTAGAGGGCGTGGCGTTTGCGCTTAGGGATTCCCTGGAAGTTGCTAAGTCTTTGGGCATTGAGGTTACACGGACGAAGATATGCGGTGGAGGAGCCAAGAGCCCGTTATGGAAGAAAATTGTTGCAAACGTTCTTGGTATCTGCGTGGATGTGCCGGAGAATGAGGAAGGGCCGTCTATGGGCGGAGCTATGCTGGCGGCAGTGGCCTGTGGAGCCTATAAATCGGTAGAAGAAGCAGCACAGGCAATTGTAAAAAGGAAAGAGACGATAGAGCCGGAGCCGGAGCTTGTTGCATTATATGAGAGGCGCTATCAGCAGTTTCGGGCAATATATCCCATTTGCCGTCCACTGTTTCAACAGTTAAAATGACAGAGATGCAGATATGATTTTATAGCTCTTATAGGGGGGAATCCTCTGTGCAGGCTTGTAAATATAGAAAATAGGTAATTGCGAAACAAGTTCGCAATCCTGATTGAAAACAAGGTAGAATCCT
>CAJURU010000002.1 GCA_910588845.1 uncultured Lachnospiraceae bacterium | reverse complement strand
GGTTAATTTTTGAATGCCTTAATAGTAAATTTATCCGGTGATAAATTACCAGCGACTATTTTTGTATATTATAGCAGGCATTTCGATTAAAGTCAATTATTTTGGGAATAGCGGGGTCACTGTCTTATTTTATAAATTTTATTGCAACACAGCATCATATGATTTACAATACAGGATTTTTAAATTACAAATTTATTTACCAATATACCTGCTGGATGAAGCCTTTCGCTTCCATCCTTGGCTATGCCGTGCCATCCAGCAGACAAAGTCTGCTGGATGAGGGCTTTCGCCGGACATCACGTAGAAAAAGAAGAGCGTGCCTTTGACAGGCAGCCTGCAAAGTTCCTTCAACTTCCTGCCAACGCCGTGCCTATTTATACTACCATTGAGCCAGGCATCGCCTGAACGTTACACGTCCAGGCGATGTGTGGCTTTCGCCACATAATAAAAGCAGAAGAAACGCTTTTGACTGCCAGCAGTCAACGCATCCTTCTGCTTTTATTACCTGGCTCAATGCTCAAGCATATTTTCAATAAATATCCCATAGCCTTTGGAGGAATCCTGGACAAAGACATGCGTTACTGCACCAATCACTGCGCCATTCTGAATGATTGGCGAACCTGACATACCTTGGATTACTCCACCTGTTAGGTTTAGGAGTTCCGCATCCGTAACCTGAAAGAGGATGCCTTTATTTTCGCTATTATAGTCTAATTCGAGAATGCGTATCGTATACTCCTTCTGTTCTCCGGAAACCGAGGAAATGATCGTTGCTTCTCCCTTTTCTATATTCTGTTTGAGGGTAATGGGAAAATACCTGCTGCCACTGTCCTTCTGGGGAGTACGCTCAAGTTTCCCATAGATACCCACATTACTGTTCTCTTCCACTGTTCCCAGCTTGTACTGGTCCAAATAGGTAATGACACCTGAAATTTCTCCCGGATCTCCTTTTTCACCTTTGGTTATTCCTGCAATTTCAGCTTCATACAAAATACCCTCGTTGAGACTTACTTTCAGTCCAGTATCCATATCGCTGACTGGATGGCCGAGCGCGCCGTAATATCCCTGCGAATTATAAAACGTCAGTGTTCCCACACCCGCCAAATCATCTCTCACCCAAATTCCCAGCTTATACTCGTTTTCCTCCGTCTCAACCGGCTCCACTTTTAAATGGATATATTCCTCTTCTCGCAAAACGCCCAGTATCACAGGTTCCCCCTGACACTGGTTGATTTTGGCAATCAAATCTTCCTTATTTTCTACAATTTCATCATTGACAGTTTTAACATAATCTCCACTCTTTACAAGATTTGCCGCCGGTTCATGGCTCATACCATCATTTCCAACAATAGTACCTGTTCCAACAATCATGACGCCATCCGTTTTTACATAAATACCAACCGGAACGCCACAAGGCACCACCTGTTCTTTGTCCATCACTTCCACGGAAACATCTTTAATATGAAATAAGCCCAAAAGCTTACAGGACATATTATACTTTCCCCGCTCCTGAGATTTCAGGGAAAAGCTTTCATTCAAATCCAGCGTTATCTTATCTTCCTCTACCGCAGGAGATTGATTGCCAAATACTTCCACGCCCTCCTGCTGTAATTCACCGGTAACAGGCACATGAAAATTAAAAATCTCCGCCTGCCCTTTTTCGATATGAATCTTATCCGGTATGGCTTCTGCAAAGACAGTATAAGTAAAAAATACGCCCCAGCAGAAGCCAGCAATTAAACTTGCGCGGGCAATCCATATCTGATACCGCATCTTTTTTCTTTTCTGTTCTTTCAACTTCTCACACACCCTCTCAAAAAATTTCAAGCTTACCTGAAATCTTTTTTAGTATGTGAAGTTCTTCCGTTTTCACTCTGGGAGATTTTTGTAATCATTCAAATTTTGACAAGTCAGGATTCTTGGCAGCACACGCCAGCTCTTTCATTTCCTTTGCGCTCTCCAGCACCGTATCGGTAATTTTGACGCCGCCCAGCATTCTTGCAAGTTCCATGACGCTTTCTTCCTCCTGTAAACGAACGATCTCAGAAAATGTCCCATTTTTTACCACATTTTTGCTGATAAGAAAATGACTGTCCGCCATAGCTGCAATTTGCGGCAGATGAGTAATACAAATTACCTGGTGGTTCCTGCCGATAACGTTCATCTTTTCCGCCACCATCTGCGCAGTTCTACCGCTAATACCTGTATCAATCTCGTCAAATATTAATGTCTCAATCCGATCACTCTCCGCTAAGATTGTCTTAATCGCCAACATAATCCTGCTGAGTTCTCCGCCAGATGCCACCTTACCAAGAGGTTTTAACGGTTCTCCCGGATTAGTAGAAATGAGAAATTCTGCCTCGTCTCGTCCATTTGCCGTATATTTCCCGGCATCCATAAATTCCATGACAAACTTTACATCCAGGAAATTCAAATCTATCAATGCCTCTTTTACCAGTTTTGTCAATTTTTTGGCAAATCTTTGGCGGATTTGCGAAACCTCCCCGGAAATTGAGGCCAACTCTGCCTCCGCTTCACGCAGGCGTTTCTCAAGCTGCCCCAGGTATTCCTCATAATCCTGTAAATGTTGAAAGCGAAGCTCCTTCTCCTCTTTGGCCCGCAGCACAGCCTCAATGCTGCCGCCAAATTTGTCTTTGAGATGGTTCACTACATCCAGTCTCTTTTCCGTCTCATAGAAGGTCTCTTCATCAAACTCACTATCTGTCATGTAACCAGATAGTTCCCTATTAAAATCATTCAATAAATTATCAATCTCTTCGAGCTGGCTGCTCAGTTCCCCTAACTCTGGGTCATACTCTGCCGCAGACTGCAATTCACGTAGCGCCCGGCCAATTTGCTCCGTAGCGCTTACGCCTCCGCCTGTCATCTCATAAGCATTTCCCGCTGCTTCCATAATCTTCCGGTTGTTCGACATTTTGCGGTAAGCGGCTTCTAATTCTTCATCCTCGCCCACAATCAAATTTGCATCCTTAATTTCCTGGATCTCATATTCCAAAAAAGAAAGCTCCCGCTCTCTCCCTTCTCCATCCTGCAATGCCTGCCTCTGTTCCTCAAGCGCTTTTTGATATTGCTGGTAATATTTTTTCAACATTTGCTTTTTGCCATTCAGTTTTGTTCCGGCAAATTCATCCAGAATTTCCAAATGTTTCTTCTTATGAAGCAGCGATTGGTGCTCATGCTGCCCATGGATATCAATAAGAAGGGAGGCTACGTTCCTCATGCAGGAAGCAGAAACAGTTTCCGAATTAATCTTTCCTACGCTCCTCATCGCCGTAATTTTACGCGACATGATAACCTCACCATTCTCGGGATAAATGTCCAATTCCTGCAACTGCCTGACTTGTTCTTCATCATCTACCCGAAAAATCAATTCCACCAGGGCATACTCCGCCTGATCCCTGAGCATTTCTTTGGGCGCCTTCTCCCCCAGTGCAAGATTGATGGAGCCGATAATAATAGATTTTCCCGCGCCGGTCTCACCGGAAAGGATATTTAACCCAGTTCCAAATTCCACTTCTGCTTCTTCCAGCAATGCCAGATTTTTTACATGCAGACTAACTAACATATATATTCTCCTTCTACTCTCTCATGTGGCAAATTTTATGCAGCCTTTCGCTGTTCCCTTTTCTGGCAGTATTCTATACGCAGCTTTTCGCTGTTTCTTTATCTAATAAGTTTTATGAAGGTTTCCCCTCCATAAGCCTTCGCAGACGTTTCATCAACTGTTCTGTATCTTCCACTGTCCGCACCGCACACATAATAGTATCATCCCCCGCAATGCTGCCTACAATCTCATGGCAGTCCATTGCATCTAATGCAGCTGCAACTGCCATTGCCATTCCTGATGCCGTCTTAATCACCAAAATATTCTGTGCCATGTCCATGGAGACAAAACCATCCTGAAAAATGCGCACATACTTTTCCCTCATATCCGCATAACTTTCACCCAAAGACACATATTTCTGACGTCCTGCTTTCCCGGCAACCTTTGTCAGCTTCAGTTCCCGGATATCCCGGGAAATAGTCGCCTGCGTCACATGGAAACCTTCACGTTCCAAAAAATCCGACAAGTCTTCCTGCGTCTCAATATTATTTTTGGCAATGATCTCTAAAATTTTTGCATGACGTCTCGATTTCATGATTCCATCCTATCTCCCATCCATGGGCCATAAACTTGTACTTTCTGCTCTCTCATCCTCAGAGAGCCCTAAATTATCTTCTTCTGCTCACTCACCGGCATATCCCTGCAATTTCTTCCTGAGCCTCTCCAAGAAGCTTTGACGGCTCAATTTGAGAATACCTGTACATGTCTGCGCTTTCTTCACAATTATCTGCTCGCCCGCCTTCAATACCCCAACCGGGGCTCCGTCAAAACTTACTTCCGCCTTCTCCTGCTGCCCTTCACCGCGCGCCTGTACTTCTATAGCAATCTCATCCTCTGCACCCAGCACAATACTTTTGGCATTGAGCGTATGAGGGCAAATCGGCGTCACAACAAGCAACTTTGCCTGGGGATCTACAATAGGTCCCCCTGCCGACATACTGTAAGCAGTGGAGCCCGTAGGCGTAGCTATAATAATACCATCGGCATTATATGTATTCAAATGCTCGCCATTTACGGAAATAACAAAATCCATTGCCTGGAGCGCGCCGCACCGATGAATGACAATATCGTTGAGCGCCAGTCTGCCCGCAATCGTCCGGTTTGGGCTGATACAACTGCCAGACAACAACATCCTCTGTTCTACTACATAATCAGCCCCTTCCAGCAACCGCTGAATCCCCTGGATCGCCGAGTCTTTCTCCAGCTCACATAGATAGCCAACATGGCCAGTGTTAATGCCAATGAGGGGAATATTCCGCTCCGCCATGTTGCGCGCTGCCCGAAGCAAGGTTCCGTCCCCACCTACAACCAGTATACACTCGGTATCTATGGGAATCCTCCCCTCCTCAAACATCATTCCCTCTTCTTCCCGATTTACCTGATAGCCACATATCCCGCCATTGTCCAGAATAAAGTCTTGTATCTCCTTTGTAAGCTTCAATTGCTGATCCCGCCTCGGATTTACAATGATATAAAAATGCTTCATTGCACAATATGCCCCTTTCTCTATTCCTGGCCTGTCTCTTCTCCAGCCTGCCGCGGAGTCTTTGATTGTAAAGCTTCATGCGCCCGCGCCACGATTCCAGATACATCCACAATTTCTTCCTCTATTCCTGTCACAATCCCGGGTATATCCACAATTTCTTCCTGTGCCGCTGTCACGCTCTCAGGTATGTTTTGAGAATACATCTCCGCACCCTTTTTTATGTGCACAAGATACTCTATATTTCCTTCTGGTCCTTTGATTGGGGAAAAATCAAGATTAATGATGAAAAATCCCATTTGCCGGGCAAACGCAAGAACTTTGTCAATGACTTCCTTATGAACCTTGGGATCACGTACCACGCCCTTTTTCCCCACTTTCTCACGCCCAGCCTCAAACTGTGGTTTAATCAGGCACACCATTTCCCCCGTGGGCGACAACAATTCCCTAGCCGCCGGTAACACTTTCGTAAGTGAAATAAAAGATACGTCTGCCGACGCAAAATCCAGCACATCCTTGATATCCTCCGGCATTACATAGCGGATATTCGTCTTCTCCATACAGACTACCCGCGGATCTTGCCGCAAACTCCAAGCGAACTGCCCATAACCGACATCCACGGCATAGACTTTGCTGGCGCCGTTCTGAAGCATACAGTCCGTAAAACCTCCGGTGGAAGCTCCTATATCCATGCACACTTTATCTTGTAAGACGATGCCAAAATTCTGCATGGCTTTTTCCAGTTTCAGGCCGCCGCGGCTTACATATTTCAAGCTGTTTCCCCGAACCTCAATCTTCGCCTGCGTATCAAACGTACTGCCAGCCTTATCTTCCCGCTGACCCGCCACAAACACATTTCCCTCCATAATCATTGTTTTGGCTTTTTCCCGGGAAGGGGCAAGCCCACGCTGCACAAGCAATATATCCAAACGTTCCTTCATGTAGTAACCTTTCCATTTCTAATTATATTCGGTAACAGGCGACCTTCTATCTGCGCACATAATCTGCCACAATCCGTTTGACGATAGATTCTGCGTCCACTCCAAGCTCTCTTTTCAAGATCTCCACACTGCCATGCTCCACATAAACGTCAGGCAGGGCAATATTTTGAATCCTGGGCATATGTTGCGCATCCTTATTGTTAAAATACTGTACAACATGTTCCCCAAAACCGCCGCTCTCCACATTCTCTTCCAATGTCACCAGAAAATCATGTTTATCCAGAAGGCTGTCCAACAAATCCGTATCCAGCGGTTTCACAAAACGAACATTGACAAGCGAGCAGAAATATCCCATAGATTTGAGCAGCTCATATACCTGTGCCGCCGTTTCCACCATACTTCCCACAGCAAGCAGCGCAATTTCCTGCTCCTGGTAAATAACCTCGCTCTTCCCATAAATAATCTCCTGACGAAATTCCCTAAGCCCATCGTACGCTTTGCCCCTGGGATAGCGAATGGCTATGGGATGTCCAAAATCCACAGAAAATTTCAACATATCAGAAAGTTCCCACTTATTCTTAGGCGCCAAAACACTCATATTGGGTATGGTAGAAAGATAGGACAAATCAAAAATTCCCTGGTGCGTCTCCCCATCGCTACCCACAAGCCCTGCACGGTCAATGGCAAACACCACCGGCAAATCCTGAATGCAGACATCGTGCAGAATCTGATCATATGCGCGCTGCAAAAAAGAGGAATATACTGCCACCACCGGTTTGAGCCCTGCCGCAGCTAAACCTGCTGCAAAGGTAACTGCATGACCTTCGGCAATCCCTACATCAAAAAAACGCTCTGGAAACATATTATGAAACCGCTTTAAGCCCGTGCCATCTTTCATCGCCGCCGTAATTGCCACGACTTTCTTGTCGCGCTCTCCCAGTTTGCGCATAACCGTAGAAAAAATATCTGTGTAGTTCGCTACTGTCCTACGCTTCAAGGGCAGCCCCGTATCAACGGCAAAAGGCTCTGCTCCGTGAAATCTTGCCGGATGGCGTTCTGCCGGCGCATACCCCTTCCCTTTTTTCGTCAATATATGCACAAGCACAGCCCCGTTGACCTTTGATGCTTCGCGCAGCGTCCTAGTCATCAACCCTATATCATGGCCGTCTATCGGGCCTAAATAGGTAATTCCCATATTCTCAAACAACATCCCCGGTATGAATAGCTGCTTAATCCCGCTCTTCGTACGTCGGATACGTGTAACAATGCGGTCCCCCACAACCGGTATCTTATTGAGAGAATTCGTAACGCCCTCTTTCAACCCCTGGTAGGCGTCAGCCGTACGAAGATTTCCCAAATGTCTGGAAAGGCCGCCTACATTCTCAGAAATAGACATATTATTATCATTGAGCACGATAATAAAGTTAGTCTTTAGGCGCGAGGCATTATTCAAGGCCTCATAGGCCATCCCGCCAGTCATTGCCCCATCTCCAATCACGGAAACAACTTTGTAGGAACCCCCGGTTATTTCCCTCGCTTCCGCATAACCTAATCCTGCCGAAATAGACGTAGAGCTGTGTCCTGTGTCAAAACAATCGCAGGCACTCTCCTTACGCTTGGGAAATCCGCTCATACCGCCAAATTTGCGGAGCTGTTCAAACCCTTCCCGCCTTCCGGTAAGAATTTTATGCGTATAAGACTGATGCCCCACATCCCATATAATCTTATCCTGCGGCAGTTGAAAGAACAGGTGCAGCGCCATTGTCAGTTCCACCGTTCCCAAATTAGAAGCCAGATGCCCGCCATTCTCAGAAATCTTTTGAATCAGGAAATCACGAATCTCCTGTGCCAGTACCGGCAGCTGCGCTTTGTCCAACTTCTTGATGTCGTTGACTTCTTTTATCTTGTCCATAACCATAGGAAATCCCATCTCCTGTCATTTCTTTCTGTGAATCAAGTCCAGCATAAGGGTCGTAAGGAATTCATTTTTTACCACCAATGTGTCTATCAACGTCACACTATGTTTTGACAATTCCTCCACTTCCAGCTTGGCCCGCTCAATTCCAAACAACGTCGCCCAGGTAGTCTTGTGATTCTTCTCATCGCTGCCCACAGGCTTGCCCAAATCTTCTGTCGTACTGATAACATCCAAAATATCATCCTGAATCTGAAAAGCAAGCCCCAGCTCTCCGGCTGCCTGTTCCACTTTCTGCTGTTCACTCTGGGTGGCCCCGGCAAGGATTGCCCCAATCAACATGGACGCTTCCAACAACGCCCCCGTCTTCAGACGGTAGATAAAACGCAGCGTCTCCTCAGTCACAGCTTTCCCCTCTGACTCTACATCCACGCACTGTCCACCCAGCATGCCATGGATTCCGGCTTTGCCGGCAAGCACAGAAATTGCCTTACCAATCTGCATATTTCCCGGCTCAATCTCAAAAGCTCCTGCCGCTGTCTCAAAAGCATAATTCAGTAAGCCGTCACCGGCCAGAATTCCCATCGCTTCGCCGTACTGTGCATGGGTCGTCTTCTTTCCCCGTCGAAATTCATCATTGTCCATGGCCGGAAGATCATCGTGCACCAGCGAATATGTATGTATCATTTCAATCGCTGCCATAAATGGTTCAATGACCTGGGACCTTCCGCCAAACATACGGTACGTCTCCCACATCAACATGGGGCGCAGACGCTTGCCACCCGCTCTGACACTGTAATTCATCGCCTCAATTACCGTCTTCTGGTTCCCCTCCTCTTTGGGCAGATATTTCTCCAGAATTTCCTGTATCTGTCCAATACGGGCTGTCACCTCTTCACCGAAATCTTTATTCATCAAATGCCTCCAGTTCTCCCTGCTGATTGAGCAGGAGCATTTTCTTTTCTACATTGTCAATTTTGTCATTGCAGAGCTTTAGTCTACGGATGCCTTGTTCATAAAGGGAAAAGGACTCCTCTAAGGTTACTTCCCGCTTCTGCATTTTCTCTATGATAGATGAGAGCTCCTGAAATGTCTCTTCCAAAGATGGCTCCTGTTGTTCGCCTTTACCCATAATTCGTTCACCTCGTTTTAATTGCCAATCGCCGCTTATTCATTCTCAACAGTAGTTTTAGATATCTCGCATACCTGCGCTTTCACCCTGCCGTTCATCATATGGATATTTAAAATATCTCCCTGCTGCAAATGATCCACATCCTGAATGCCCCTGCCCGCCTTATCTGATACAAACGCATAGCCCTGGCTCAATTTCCTGGCCGGGGACATTGCCTCAAGTTTTCCGGCATACAGCTCTAATTCATGCCTGCTGGCAGTCAGTCGCTGCCGCATGATAAACTCAAGTTTCTCCGCCAGATCTGCCGCCATCTGCCGCCTGTCATTCAGTCGGCTCGCCGGACTAAACAGTTTCACACTCCGCTCAAACTGTTCCATCTTCTCCCTGCAATACTGCAACTTCTCGTCAAGCCTGCGGTTCAGTTCCATACGTATGGTAAGAAGCTGCCCCTGCAACTGACGGACATCATAAACTGCAAGTTCTGCCGCTGCCGAGGGCGTAGGCGCACGCAAATCGGCCACATAATCAGCAATAGTGGTATCCGTCTCATGGCCCACCGCCGAGATAATCGGCACGGAACACTCAAAAATGGCGCGGGCCACAATCTCTTCATTAAAAGCCCACAAATCTTCCATCGAACCGCCGCCCCTGCCAATAATCATCACATCCACGCCAAGCCTCTCCAGCGCATGAATTCCATTGACAATACTTGCCGCCGCTCCATCCCCCTGTACAAGTGCAGGATAAAGAATCGTCTGCACATAAGGGTTTCTGCGGCCGGTAATATTCTGGATATCCCGGATTGCCGCTCCCGTAGGCGCTGTAACAATGCCAAGCGTTTTAATATATTGAGGGATGGGCTGTTTATATTCCGGTGCAAACATCCCCATCTCTTCCAGCTCCCGTTTCAGGGCCTCAAATCGCTGATACAAAAGCCCCGCGCCGTCCAAAAGGATCTCCCGGGCATAGAGCTGGTATTTACCATCCCGCTCATAAACGGAAATTGAACCCAGCACAATTACATTGTCCCCATTCCTCATATCAAATGCCAGTCCTTTGCGGTTACCGGCAAAGAGAACTGCATGTAAGGAGCCTGTCTCATCTTTGAGGGTGAAATAAATATGGCCTGATGTGTGGTACTTACAGTTTGACACTTCACCCTTGACATATATGCGGTTCATCATAAAATCCTGGGTAAACATATTTTTAATGTAGGCGTTGACCTGCCCTACCGTATATACATTTTTTGTCATACCAATTTTGCAAGAATTCCATTGACAAAAGATGACGAGTCATCCGTACCATAGCTCTTTGCCAGCTCCACTGCCTCGTTAATCGCCACCCCTTGCGGAACATCCTCCTCAAATTTCATCTCATATACAGCAAGACGAATCAAGGTCAAATCCACCTTGCCCATGCGGCTGGTCTTCCAGCCCTGCGCCACCTCATTGACCATAGCGTCAATCTCTGTAATATGGCTTAAAACATCCTCATACTTACTCTGAATATATTCTGTGTCCTTAGCGTCCTCCTGCCCAAGCTCCTCAAAAAACAGCCGGCATTGTTCCTCAAGTTCTTCTCCTTCGTAAAACTCCGCCCGGAACAACAGCTTAAAAATCTGCTCCCTGATCTCTCTGCGACTCATTCTTCCTCCCTAATGATATAAAATAAAGGATGCCTTAAAGACATCCTTATTTACTTACGTCTTTACTTTTAAAGGTACTCTATTTGCGCTTCTCTATGTTCACGCCGGCAATGCGTATATTGATATTGCTTACTTCCAGCCCGGTCATGTTCTCAATGGCAGATTTCACTCTCTCCTGCACCTTCGCAGATACTTCAGGAATCGCATAACCGAAACAAATATTCAAGGCTACGTCTACCCTCACTACATTTCCCTGTACATCTACCTTGATTCCCTTAGACAGATTCTTCATGCCCAGCTTACTCACCAGCTCATTGGTAATATTGCCTGCCATAGAGCTTACGCCCTCCACCTCTGTTGCGGCAAGTCCGGCAATAATGGCGACTACCTCGTCTGCAATCCGTACCTCTCCTAACTTATCATCTCTAATCATATATGCCTTCCTGTCTTCTGCCATGATTACGCCTCCTAAACTTATTCGTCCTATTATTATAGCAGAATATCCATTTTTTGCAAAGGTATTCTGATTGTTTTCAGAAATATTTTATACAGTGCAGCCATCGCCAATATCAGGCGCAAATCATACTGGCATGAATGGGCTGAACTGCTACAACTTTGGCGCTCGCTTCTATGCGCTTTTCCTCCCCTGAGCCACAACGAACCGTTCAAAATCCTTCTTCATTTTCAAAAAATTCTCTTTCTGATTCAAAATCAAAGGCTCTTTTCTCTTTTCATATTCAGACAGCCATCCTCCCAGCAGATAATCCGTATCCTCTTTCACCGCACAGGCAACTAATGCCACAAAAGACGGTCTATTACTCTCGGAGAGAAATTCCGAATCAATATCTTCTATGGCCTCCGATACATCGTTTGCTATTATCTCATATAATTCCATGTCTTCATCCGTCACGTTTTCATCCATATATCCTTTGACAATATCCATGGGCGCAACCGCCTGGTTTTCCAAAATAGCCTCCTTCTCCTCCATGCTGATATGCAGATATTCTGTCATCAACTTCTCAAGCATATCCAGTTTGGCGACGATAACCGTCTTATCCTTTGTGCTCAAATCTTTATCAATTTCATCAAACAAAAGCCCCTTTTCATTCTTTCTGACCGGCCTGTATTCCTCTTGAAACTTCCTGAGAAAACCAGCGAATTCTGCATCCTCAAACCCTAATTTCGTAAACTTATCAAACAGCGTAAGAAAGATAAACGAATCTTTTTTATTGAAAATATGTTTGATGTCGTCTGTAATGACATATTCCAATCTATGTAAATTGCCTGCGAGCCGGTTAAACTCCTCCTCCGAGCCATTATCATTTAGATATTTACAGAGCGCCTTGGGCTGCTTTTTCCATTTATCAAAATGGTATATACACATGATTGTCTCTATGACCACTCTCTCTGTTACGCCTTTCGTCTTCTCCTGATCGGAATAACTGCTGTGATCCAGGAAAAACCTGCTGTCCAAAATCGCACGAATATTTCCCGCAAACCTGTCTATATAGGTAAAGGCTTTCTGTTCTGTATTCATGGGCGTGTGGTTATTATATTTCTTAATATATTTCGAGATTCTGGCCCTGTCACAATTTTCATGGATAACAGTTTCAATCTGATATTCATTAAATTTCTTCTTAAGCTCATCGGGCAGCTTTTCGTATGTCTTATTCTTAATATCAAATACTGCGTCCTCCCATGTCACATTGCCATTTTCATCCTTATTCTTTTTCTTATATGGGATAACCGAATCATCAGTAGAAGATGTAATTTTATAATTGCCATACCGGAATTCGTTCAGGGCGGCGCTTCTACAGCCGCCGTCCGCTATATGCAGCTGTGAGTTCTCCTCCTCTCCCAATATAATCGGGGGAATGTATTCATCGGTTAGAACAGTCACTATCAATTCATTAATCTGCTCTTTGCTCCAGACAAAATGTCTCTGCACATCGGCATTATTGTCAATATCGCCATCTCTTATCTTCTTCAAATACATTTCCATTGTGTAAGTCTGCTTGCGCGGTCTTGCCATTTCTATCCCCTCCTTCTGACTATCTGGGCTGTCAACCATACATTGACCGCTCCTTTTATCTTCGGTAACTGCCAGATAATTCACCGGCACATTTTTCTTATCCTTTGTAAACGCATGCATAACGCTGTTACAATCTCTCTGTCTATCTTGAATACTCAGAAAAGTACTGATACATTCCTATAAGAATGGATCGCTGCGCAGCAGTCTGTATATTGCTTCTCCGTCATATGCAGCTTCTTCTTAATCTCATGCGGACGGTAACCGTCTGCATCAAGCCTTAGCACTTCCCTTTGCAGATTGGAGAGTTTGCTGAGATATAACATCATTCGCCTGCTGTACCCTTCTTCTTTCTCCTCAAAAATCTCCTTTTCCACGCTACAGCTATCCGGTATTAAATCTCCTATTGTGGATTCTCCGTCATTGACCGGCGTGTCAATAGAGATTGCATATCTGTCCGCCCTGCGTTTTTGCCGATTCCGCTCTGTCATCTCCGTCTTGATTCTATTCGACAGACAGGAATAGAGAAACGCATCGAACGGCTGTGAATTATCATATCTGTTCATAACGTCTAAAAACACCTCGTTGGCAAGCGAATAGAAATCATCCCTGTCCTTATCCGATAACCCGCCAAATTTTAATAATATTTTGTCAACTGTCCCGCGAAGTTTCCTCGCATTGTTTTCATAATATGCACTTAATATCTGTTCCATAAATGTTCCCTCTTTTGCTTAAATTGTTCTTTTGTATTGAGACGTTAAAAACTATAATGTGTACTTATTATAGGTATAACTTCTTTATCCGTTTATTTTAACGCGGCTTCTTATTGCCAAAAGGTTCATATCACACTGTGATGTGAACACTTTGCACATAAAAGCGCTATGGAAAGCCAGCTTTCCAGACGCTTTTTGTGCAAGATGTCTTTGCTGCCAAAGGCAGCAAGACCTTTTGTCATCAATATAAGGCTATTCTTCAAAAGCAGTAAGACCTTTTTCCATCATTACATTTCCGACGTCCCATTTCTTTTATGTTTGCAATTATAGAACACATGTTCTGTTTTGTCAATAACTTTTTCAGAACATTTGTTTGGTTTTATGGAGAAATAGATTTTACAGGCACGATTGATGATTTAATAACCATGCTCTCCGACAAGGCAGACAGAAAGGAAAAACATATTATGATTACAGGAATATACATACCGTCCATTGACGCCAAAGATATCTATTTATCCTCTCATTTTATAGACGGACATACGGGAGGATATGACCTTAAATTAAAAGACGGACAGTATAACTTCAAAAAGTTTACCAACACCATCGACTACAGTTTAGACCTCATGAAATTATTTGATATTTACCGCAAAAAATGCAGGCGAAACGATTTTGCTTTCAAAATGAACGGACATATGTATTCTACAAACGTCATCAACCTCACATTCAAATATTCCGTAAAAGAATGGAACCAGGTGAACCGGAACATCTTTGTAAAATTGGGGTATGACTGGAGGGAATTGGAATTCGAGGACTGTATCGCCAGAAACACAGATGGCGACATTGTCGGCATCATAGTCGGCGAAACCGTGCGTATACCGAAGGACGTCCCCAAACCTTTTCTCTGCCAGGAAGTTGACGTGAAAGATAAACGTACAGAGCAAACACGCACACTGCAATATTTGAAACAAGGAGAACCAAAAACCATAAAAACCAGCGCGCAGCTCCGACGCGAACTGTACACAGACGGTTTTTTATGCGGAGGCGTCAAATACTGCCGCATGAAACGATCCGCCGGATCGGCCCGCGTCGGAAAATGCCTTTTTGTCAACGAAAAATTATTTAAGCCCCTCTTATCATTCAGTTCGGGTAAAATCAAGGCGACGTATGGGCAGGAAATGGATTTGGCGGCTTTCGAGAGCTACATTGCCCTTCCGTCCAGCAGCATCATCGGCACACTGCATATCAGACCTGAAAACATTTTATTGATCGAGGACTATGACAGCATTTTCCGGGAAGATGTAATCGAGACTTATGATGAAAACGGCTGGCTGAAAACCAGGGAGGGTAACTGCCAAATCACAAATACAATCTGGGACGGGCAGTCTTTGATGGACATTTCGCTTTTTGGAGGTTACGCAAAATACGGCATGGTTCTGCTGCGTAACCTGATGTTCAAATCCTGCTGTTTTAACTGTAACATCCAAAAATGGTTTCAGGATAACCATATTACAGAAATTTCACAGTTAAACGGCAAAACAAGGGCAAAAAAAATTGAAGAAATCAAACTTATCACTACTCCTAACAGCGTTAAATATCTCAAATTTGACACCTGGGATAACTGGCTGGACAATATGTACCCGGAGTTCGGAATCGTCAAACACGATAAGAAAACAAATTTTTTTGGCGGCCGCCTTGTACAGACACATTACCAGCTTTTAAACACGTTGCAGATGTCTATGGAAGAAATGAGAGAATTTCTACAGCCGTCCCTGGAATTTGCCCAACACCTCAGGGATCGGCCGGAAGTCGTGAGATATTACATCAAATATCCCGATATTGAGAATGCCCAGCCGTTAAGCCGGCCAATGCACAGCAAAAGCGACGTCGTATACAGCCTGATGTGTATTAACGACAGCTTTTCCCAAACGAAATATTATCAGGAATTTCTCACAGACTTATTGCGGGCATATTATAAAAACCTTAAAAACGGACATGTCTACGTCAATGGAAATTATTCCGCCCTCCTGGGAAATCCCATGGAAATGCTGCAACACTCCATCGGCAGATTTGACGGCAAAAGTCAGCTTGGAGCCGGAAATATACACAGTACACGCTTTGCCTATAACCAGACGTTATTGGCAAGCAGAAGCCCTCATGTAACGATAGGAAACGTATGGCTGCCGCACAACTCAGCCAACGAAACGATTGACTGTTACTTCAACCTCACTGATGAGATTGTCTGTATTAACTCAATCGGGGAAAACGTTTTACAGAGGCTTTCCGGCGCAGATTTCGATAGCGATACCGTACTGCTCACCGACAATGACATCCTTATAAATGCCGCCAAAAGAAATTATCAATTATTTAAAACGCCAACCTCTTGCGTAACCGCCCGCAAAGTAAAACGCTTTTATACGCCGGAACAACAGGCGGATTTAGATATTAAAATTTCCGTAAATAAGATCGGAGAAATCGTCAACTTGTCACAAGAGCTGAATTCCCTGCTGTGGGACAAGATGTATCACGGCGCAGTTTACGATGATGTGCGGGACTTATACTACGATATCTGCCAGTTAGACGTAATGTCGGGTATCGAGATCGACAAAGCAAAAAAAGAATTTGATGTTGACAATGCAAAGGAGCTTGAGAAATTGCGCAGGAAATATGAGCCTTCCGTCAGAGAATATGAAGAAGACGAACATGGGGAACTCGTAAAATGCCGCAAAAAAATGCCGCATTTCTTTTCTCATATTTCCAGACAAAAAGGATATTATAACCCGGATAAAAAGCACTACCAGAAATACCATACTTCTATGGATTACTTACAGACAATCATCAATGAATTTAAGGTAAAACATCCATACAAAAAAGATTGGCTGCCATTTGTCTCTGTCTTAGACCGCTCAAAATTTCGGACTTCCAGTGTCAACCAACAGCAAATACAGAGAATTTACAGCATTTTAAAAAAATATGTCGCGGACAGAAAAAATCTTTACAGCCTTACCACGTATTCCAAAGAAGAGAGACAGCAAAAAGCTGCCCTTCTGAGACAACAGTTGATTACGGATATTAACCAGGAAACAATTGGTTTTTCAACTTTATACCAATTATTAGCTTCCCTTGAGGATAAGCAAAATTCACAGATTAAAAATACGCTTTTAGAAATTCTTTATTTGTGCGGGAATGAAAGTTTTAAAAAAGCCATCCTGCAATCGGCTGCTGAAATGCTGCAATTAGAAACACCTGGCTCGGATATCTATTTATTTGGTATCGGATATAAGGAGGTGACATGTCATGCCAGAAACAAAACGATACTATAACCAGAAAGAAATTATTGACATTATCAGCCAAGATACCGGCTGTTCCATACGCGACATTACAAATGTCCTTAATTCCTTATGCAGCGTAGTGAAAGATAAATTCAGCGACGAGGACCGTTTTGTGGAAATGAAACTGTTTCCGGGACTGAAAATAACTTCCCGATATGTTCCGGCTGAACAGTCAAATTCAAACCTCTCCGCTTACCTTAAATCCAGCGACATGCTGCTTCTCTCCGCGGAGTTCAGCCGACGTTTTAAAGATTCGGTACGCAGCCTGCATAAAGAATTTTCTATATGTGATTCCGGGAACCACTGTCTTAACAATAGCAACGTATAAAAGACAACAAAAATTCTTACCGTTCCGGAAATCAACTGCACATTTGTACACTGATACCAGGGCACAAATGCGCGTTACATAGGAGAGGCAACGTACAGCGCCATTCCGGCGCGCCTATCCTTTCCAACTGCGGGCCCGCAGAAATTCTGTAACTTGTAGCCGTTCGCTCCCACAAAAACTTTGAATGGTTACACAAACCTTTGTTTTATCAGAAAGTTGGTGATGACTTTGGAAAACGACGAACTAAAATTATACCGCGGACAGGATTTTGTTGTTTCAAGAAATGTTGTAATCCATCAACCCTCCTTGAATGAAATATGTGATTATGGAGAGCGCGATTATTACTCCATGATTTATCAATTGACGGCCACACCGCAGTCCATGAAATGGCAATTATGGGACATGGGCATCGACTACACAGAAATTACGCCGTTTGAATTATTTTATGGTTTTTTGTTTCGGCTCTATCCACAGGAAAAGACTTCTATTCTGTTCGGCGATTTGGATTTCACTAAATTTCAAGTCGCCCAACGCAAGGATGACGGTTCTCCTTTGCTGTATCAAGCGATTGAGAAAAACAACGCCGATAATATCGGCTGGGAAGAAATCATTTTAGATGAGTTTACTTATCATATGATTACAGATTATCTGAGGAAAGTACACTTCATCCCCAAAGATGAACAACTCCCGGCAAACAAGGCAACAAAAATGATTCTGATTGAAGATGCAAGGGAAGAATCTCTGAGGCACAAAGATAAAGCATACCATTCGCCGTTAAAAAACATGGTATCGGCCATGATAAACAGCGAAGGCTTCAAGTACAGCCACGCGGATGTCTGGGACATGAAAATCAACGCCTTTATGGATTCCGTAAAAAGAATTTCCAAAATTAAAAATGCGAATCTTCTTCTGCAAAGCGGTTACTCAGGCTTCGGGGTAAATCTCAAAGAAATATCTAACAGGCAATTAGACTGGCTTGGAGAACTTGAATAGTCATTCGGCAGCAGTTTCCTAAATTGCCAAATAGACAACACTATTTACAAAAAACATATTATTGGAGGATTTTATTATGGCAAACACACACGACAAAGTAATCAATATCGCCTTAAATGAAGTAGGCTATCTGGAAAAAAAATCAAACGCGCACTTAGAAAGCAAAACAGAAAATGCAGGCTACGCCAATTATACAAAATATGGAAAATGGTACGGCTTAAATCCTGCATACTGGTGCGCAATGTTTCTCTGCTGGATATTTCATGAAGCTTATGGAACCAACGCCGCCAAACAATTGCTCGCCGGGAAATTCTCAGCAGCATGCGAAGACATCCGGCAGAATTTTATTTCCAGGAAACAATATATCACCTCTGGGCCAAAAGCCGGAGATATTGTATTTTATACTGGTTCGAGACATGCAGGCGCAAACCACATCGGTTTAATTGTTGAGGTCTCAAATGGAAAGATTTACACGGTTGAAGGCAATACATCCGGCGGCAGTTCTGTTATCGACAATGGGGGCGGCGTTGTCAGGAAAAGCTACGCCCTTACTCATAACAAAATCATGGGCTACGGAAGGCCAAATTACGACGACGCCCCCATGGCAAATACACCTGCCAAAGATCATATGCCTACGGCAAATGCTTCTGGCAGCAGCCATATTACATCAACGCATACGCCTGCATATACCAGAAGACAATTTATCTTGGACATCCAATCTGTGACAGGCGCAAAGCAAGACGGTATCGCAGGCCCCGAAACATTGTCCAAAACGATTACTGTCTCCAAAACAAAAAACCGCAGACATGCAGCCGTAAAGTTTATCCAGAAATACCTTAACACACTTGGACATAACTGCGGGGTTGTGGACGGTATTGCCGGCGTCAAATTCGACAATGCGGTCAAATCCTATCAGAAAGCAAAAAACTGCATCGTGGACGGCGAGATCACAGCCGGAAAAAACACCTGGCGGTCATTACTTGGCCTGCGATAGTAAGCATGAGGCAGAGCGCAGCTACCGGCTCTGCCCAACCTTAAAACCGAGTTCTAAATTTATGATACTACTTCTTAGGCAACACTGCCGTATATTCATAAGGCGTCGCCTGATACACATAGTAATTAAGCCAATTGGAATAAAGGGCGTTGGCATGGGCGCGCCATTGCAGCCGCGGACGGATGGTACAGTCGTCATCCACATAATAATTGCGCGGCAGTTGGATATCCAGCCCCTTCTCCTTATCACGCATATATTCCGTATGTAAGGTGACCCGGTCATATTCCGGATGCCCCATTACAAAAATCTTCTTGCCAGTCATGTCCATCAGCAGGAAAACGCCTGCCTCCGGTGATTCCGCTAAAACCGTCAATCCCGGAATTTTGTCGATATCTTCCCTGCGCACCTCCGTATGCCTGGAATGGGGGGCAAGAAAGTAATCGTCAAATCCGCGCACTAGCGGAATTCTGCGATTGCTGACTTTGTGCTCAAACAATCCGAACATTTTTTGTTCAAGCATATATTTGGGAATTCTATAATGGTGGTAAAGCGCAGCCTGCGCCCCCCAGCAAAGGTGCATGGTTGAAGTCACATTTGTCTTCGTCCACTCACAAATCTGCTCAAATTCCCGCCAATAGTCAACCTCTTCATATTCCATCTGCTCCACCGGCGCGCCGGTAATAATGAAACCGTCAAATTTCCTGTCTTTGATTTGATCAAATGTATTATAAAATTTGTTCAGATGGCTGCTGGATGTATTGCGGGATTCATGGCTGCTTACCACAACAAACGTAACGTCTACCTGCAATGGCGTATTGGAAAGCTCGCGCAGAATCTGTAATTCCGTATCTTCCTTCAAAGGCATCAAGTTCAAAATCCCCACCTCAATAGGCCGGATATCCTGGTGCATTGCCCGGTTTTCATCCATAGTAAATACATTTTCCCGCTCCAGCTTCTCTCTCGCCGGCAATCCACTTTGAACTTTAATTGGCATAAATCATTCCTTCTTTCTATAGAAATATTTTTTAATTTATGGTATTTGAATCAAGCATTTTCAAAAGCTCTTCCTCAGAAATCACCTGAATTCCCAGTTCCTGTGCTTTCGTCAGCTTACTGCCCGCATTCTCTCCTGCCAGGAGCAGGGAAGTCTTTTTGGAAACGGAACCTGACACTTTACCGCCCTGCGCCTCAATCAATGCTGCCGCTTCTTTGCGTCCAAGTGTGGGCAGCGTTCCCGTAATTACAAACGTCATATCCTGAAATTTGCTGCCCGCAGGCTGTTCCTTCGACTGCATATTGACGCCATATGTTTTCATCCGCTCCACAATCCGGCGGTTTTCCTCCTTGGCAAAAAAATCCAAGATACAACCGGCGCTCACTTCACCGATATCATCGACGTTTTGCAACGCCTCGCTATCCGCCTGCATCAACGCGTCGATCGTGCCAAATTCCCGGAGGATCGCCTTTGATGCAGCCTTGCCAACATTGGGAATGCCAAATCCTGTCAACAGCCGAATCGCATCATTTTCTTTTGATTTCTCGATAGCATCCAATAGTTTATCGGTATTTTTCTCTTTACCGATAATTCCCTGTTCAATTAACTCCTCACGGTGTTCCCACAGGGTATAAATATCTGCAATATTTTGGAGATAACCCAGGCGCACCAATTCCTCTACATACACGCTTCCAAATCCTTTAATATCCATGGCGTCCCTGCCCACGAAATTGATAATATGGCGTTCCCGCTGCGCCGGGCAGTTAGGAGACGTACATTTTATATCCGCTGTGTCTTTCTCTCTCTGTGTTTTTGCGCCGCACACGGGGCACGTTTGAGGTAAATGATAGGGCGTAGTTCCCTGCGGCCGTTTTTCTTTTAACACTTTGCGGATCTTGGGGATAATTTCCCCCGATTTGTATACCTGGATTCTGTCTCCAATGCGAATATCCAGTTCATCAATAAAGTCCTGGTTGTGCAGCGTTGCGCGTGACACGCTGGTGCCGCACAAGCGAACCGGCTCGAAAATAGCCGTGGGCGTAATCCGTCCGGTTCGCCCGACAGACAGTTCAATATCCAGAAGCGTCGTCTCCTTCTCTTCCGGCGGATACTTATAGGCTACTGCCCAGCGCGGTACTTTTGAAGTCGCGCCCAACTTTTCCCTGTCAGCCAGAGAGTTGACCTTTACGACGGCTCCGTCTATATCATACCCCAAATTACCACGGTTATCGCCGATAGCACAAATGGCCTCCCAGACTTCCTCTTTGTTCCGGCAAATGCGGTAGCCGTCAATCACCGGAATTTTATTTCTTTGCAAATATTCGTAACCTTCCGTGTGCGTTGTAATCTCCATCCCCCGAATCTGCTGGATATTAAACACAAACATGGATAGCCCCCGCTCCTTCGTGACCTTGCTGTCCAATTGGCGAAGCGTACCGGCCGCGCAGTTTCTGGGATTGGCAAACGGCTTTTTGCCATTTAGTTCCTGCCTTTCATTGACCCGCGCAAAATCCTCATTTTTCATATAGACTTCGCCGCGGATTTCCAGGTAATCTACAGGCTCTTTTAATTTCTTTTTGACGTCCGGGATGACTTTGGCGTTCACAGTCACATCCTCGCCAAAATTGACGCCGTCCCCCCGCGTCAACGCTAAAGACAACGCTCCCTGTTCATAGCGAAGCGCCATCGACAGTCCATCAATCTTATATTCCACCACAAACTCTGGCTCCGTGAGCTGCCGCTGCATATCTTCCACAAATTCTTCCACTTCTTCCCTGGAAAATACATCTTGAAGGCTCAACATGGGCACATTATGACGAACCAGCTTCCCGGCTTCCCGCTTTGCTGTACCACCCACCTTCTGCGTGGGGGAATCCTGCGTGATAAATTCTGGAAATTCCTGCTCCAGCTTTTTCAGCTCCTGCATCTTCATGTCATATTCATAATCGCTGATTTGGGGATTATCCTGATTGTAATAGAGGTTTATATGGTATTCCAGTTCACCCTTAAGCTCCTTTATTTTCGATTCAGCCTGCTTTTTGTCCATAAAATATCCTTTCCTAATGCCTCCTCATTCCCTTACGCCATTCTATATACTTCTAATAGCAGATTATCTTCCTTTCATTCCCTCATTCTACGCTACAGCCATTTGGGGATTACAGTCTCATTAGAAGAATCTTTCAACTGCTCCTGCAACTCCTGCCATTCTTGCTGCGTGACCTTACGATAGGCGCCCTCTTTCAGGTCTCCCAACCGTATATTCATGATACGCACGCGCTTCAAATCGACCACACGATACTGAAACGTCTCGCACATTCTGCGAATTTGGCGATTTAACCCCTGTGTTAAAATAATACGAAAAACTCTTCTGCCCACCTTTTGCACACGACACGGCCTGGTTGTGATATCCAGTTCTTGCAAATATACGCCTTTTGCCATGTTCTGAAGAAACTCCTCTGTGATTTCACGATTCACTTTGACAATGTATTCCTTTTCATGGTAATTGCCGCTGCGCATCATTTTATTCACCAGGTCTCCCTGATTCGTCATCAACAGCAGTCCATGCGAAGTCTTATCCAGGCGTCCGATGGGGTAAATGCGTTTGGGATAATTGATAAAATCCACAATATTGTCTTTTTCCCGTTTTTCGGCCGTGCATACGATGCCGACAGGCTTATTTACAACAATCAGAATCTGCTCTTCTTCCTTAGAGACTTTTTCCCTGCCATACATGACGACGTCTCCCACAGATACCCGGTCTCCCATCATTGCTGTCCTGCCATTAATTGTCACATTCCCCGCCTCAATCTGGCGGTCGGCTTCTCTTCGCGAACAGACGCCCGCTGCGCTTAAATACTTATTGATCCTCACCGATTCTCCCATACATTCTCCCACTTCCTGCATTAAATTGTGCAGCTACAGAAATCTTTTCAGCCGTTCAATATTTTCTTCCTCAAAATCCATCAGCTCTTCGGCAAGCTCATTGGCAAAACTGCCGCTGGCTTTGTTGTTATGCTTTGTCTTCATTAGCTCCGTAATTCCCCTGGCATTACCCTGAATCATCATATCTGCCACATGATTGGTGCTGATGTTCATTAATGTGTTTGCCTGGATAGCGCCCCACAGCATAGCCCTCTGCACACCGGAATCCTTTGAAACCAATCCGTGTTCCCAAAGACCAGCTTCCGCTTTCCGCTCGAAATCGCGAAAACGGTTCCTCTCGGCTGTCAATTCATAGGCAAACTCCTGATTATAAATTTTTCCCAGTAACGCATCTATCGCATTAACCGCCATGGATGCGTTTTTCCTTGTTTCCTTCAAAACATTAATTTCTTCATTATTGTGCATAGCTTCCTCCTAATCGTTTTACCATTAGGTTGAAGCATTTTGCTTTTTTTATGCAGATAATCCATGCACTTTAACGCATTATGGCAGCAAACGTTGGCACAAAGCACATATTACTTTTCTTCAATCGGAGTGCACTCACATTTTAGCGCGGTAAGGCCTTTCCTAAAAGAATGATAAAAAGGAACTGCCAATGCAGGCAATTCCTTTCTTACCGTATAAGAAGTCATAGACATTAATTATTCAGCAGCAAATCTGTTCTGATATATCCGGTAGTTCCGTTCCACTCTACCTTCGTCCATCCCTCTGCATAACTGAGGATGACTTTTATGCTGTCGCCAACCGCTGTTGTTCCCACAAGCTCTGAAGTCTCGTTCATAGACTTACGCACATTGTAGCCATCGTTTGCTGTCAATACAGTGCCATCCGGCACATAATTCAATCCAGAACTATTTCCGCCGTCATCTGTGCTGCCATCAGCAGAGCTATCGTCTGCGTTACCATCATCTGCACTGCCATCAGCAGAGCTATCGTCTGCGTTACCATCATCTGCACTGCCATCAGCAGAGCTATCGTCTGCATTACCATCGTCTGCATTGCCGTCATCCGTTGCTGCCGGCTCCTCTGATTCTTCTGGCTTCTGCTGGGGTTCCTCTTCTCCATTATCCTCGGGTGGAGTATATGTCTCCTTCCAATTAGCGATAGCATCTACCATTTCATTCAACTTTTTCTGCAAATCTTCGTTCTCTGCTACTTTCCTGTCGTAATCGGTCTGCACTTCATTCTGGAGTTTCTGAACATCAGCGCTCTTCTCAAACTCTTCTATCAGTTTGATAACTTTCTTTTTCGTCTTCTGCTCTTTCAATTCACGGTTAAAGGAGCTGTAAAGATTGTTGATATATAATTTTCCATCTTTATCCGTCTGAACATAAAAAACATTCATACCTGGAAGCGTCTCGTCCGCTCCGGTAAATTTCATCTGATAAACTGCCGCCACAACGTAGGAACCTTCCTTGACCCCGTCCGCTACCGTGCAGGATATATCGGCATAGCTTTCCACATGCTCATTCATCATCCTGATATAGTCCTTCTCCATATCAGAAAGCTTTTTCGCAACGCTGGAAAGGTGCTCTAAATCTCCTGTTGCATAAGAATTATAATAAGTGGACACTAATTGTTTAATCTCTGGATGCTCTTCTTTTTCTGCATTAGCGTCTTCTGTTTTATCCTGATTATCATTGTCGTTATTTTCAACTTCACCCTTGTTCTGCTGTTCTTCCTCAATAGCAGCCTTTTGTTCCGGCTTGTCCTTCCCGCCGGAATTATTAACTCCCATGACCGCCAAAACGATAACAAGCGCTACTAACAACACACCGCCGGAAATATACTTTACATTCTTCTTACAAAAACCTATAATCTTGTCTATGTTAAGTCCGCTTCCTGACCCATTCTCCATATTAGCCATTTTTTCTCCTTTATCTTAACTATGCTTCCCTGCGTATCTACCAGGGAACAGCATCTCTATAGTGCAAAACTTCCTGCCACATTTCTGCTGGCAGGGAAGTCATTTTAATAGTGTCAATACACCCAGAGGGAATCGAACCCCCAGCCCCAGAACCGGAATCTGGTGTTTTATCCGTTAAACTATGGGTGCTTTTCCAATATTTTACGAACGTAGGTTATTATATCATACTTTTTCTCAAAAATCAAAAGAAATTTTGTCAGAATGCAATTTTTTCTCAATCTCCTCTGCAATTTCCTGAGGAGACTGCAAATCTGTGGCGACCACTACTTCTCCTGCCCTCTGGTAATTGGAAATTCTCTCTGCCATAAGTTCCTGGATATACGATACGTTCATATTCCCATTTAAAATCGGGCGCTCATCACTCCCCTGCACCCTTGCCAGAATAGTCTCCGGCTCTGCCGTCAGAAGCACCACGACTCCATGCTCTTGCATGAGCTTGACGTTCTCCTGCCGCAGCGCCATACCTCCGCCGCAGGAAATTATTTTGTGCCTTTCTTTCCCCAGCTCACGCAAAAGCTCCGTCTCCATATCACGGAATGCCTGTTCTCCGCTGCTCTCAAATATCTCCGGTATACTCCTGTGCTGCCGGCGCGTAATCCACGCGTCCGTATCTATCTCTTCATATCCCAACAATTCCGACAAACTGCGGGAAACCGTAGTTTTCCCTGTTCCCATAAATCCGATCAAGAATATATTGCTTTTCACCATTTCCTGGTCCATACTTTCCGATATTTTATTTAAAATCCCTACGACGTCCTCTAAAGGCATCTGCCCCGGAGCTGACGTTTTCCCCACGCTTGCAAAAGTCATACAAGAGCCAAATACTTCTCCACTGATGCGGGATATAGCTCCCAGCCCGCCCATCGCCATAGTAACCAACGGATAATGCGGATATTCTTCTCTCACCCGCGCCGTCGCCTCCAAAAGCCGAAGCACATCCAGGGCGCCATGCGGCATTACCGCAAGTTTTCCGATATCCGCCCCTGCCCGCTGCATGTCTGCTAAATCCCGCTGCATCTGTTCTGTTTCCGGCGTATGGGAGAAGTAATGCTTTGAACCAATTACGCACTGGCCTATGCCGTGAAGTTTTCGGATAACATTAGATGGATTGGAGAGTTCCGACACCTCCACATCAAGTATATCTGCCTGCCCGCTCTTTGCAATCAGCTCAAGAAGTCCAAGATACATTTCCTCTGAAATTTCCCGCTCTCCTCCCTGAAGGCTGCTGCGGAACGTACACAATAAAATGGTATCTCCACATATTTCCTGCAATTTATGCAAAATCTCTTCGATTCTGTCCTGGCACGCGGCCTGTGCAAACCAATCTATGCGCCACTCTAATACTTCCGCTCCCCGCTCAACTGCCTGTCCTGCGGCCTTGTAAATTCCATTTTCTTCTATTTCCACTACCGGAACGCAGACCAACGGCCGGCCGGCTCCAATTATCCGTTTCTTAATTTGCATTTTCCACGCTTCCTGTGTTCTTTATCCAGCCAATCAGCCGGTAATATTTTCTAAATCTAGGACTTTCCACCTTGATACTGCTGACTTTTACATTTTAACACCAGACGGGAGGTTTTTACAAGATGGTGTTTGCATTTTATAACATATTTTTCCATCGTCATAAAAGCCAATACCATTTCCGCTTTTGATACGGGTTTTCACAATCAACTCATTCTCACTATTAAAATGCAATAAATTATATGTATTCCGTCCAATAACATTTATTTCTGATTGCTTAACCCCGCAACTGCCTCCCCCTACAATACTAAGCGTTCCTTCCAAAGTTATCTTTTCACCAGATCGGTTAATATATTCCGGTATGATTCTTCTAATCTGTGAATAATATGGCTGATGTTGGTGTCCATGTAATATTACATTAACTTTATTGGCTATTAAAGTCCTAATTACCAGCTCTGCATCTAACATCATACTTATCTTTTTTTCATTTGTACTAATTTCTTCGAGATAATTGACTGGTAATAAATGATGATGGCATACTGCGCAAATCATATCTATATCTTTATTAATATTTAGGTATTGCTGAATTTTACCTAACTGTTCATCGCCAACATATCCAAATCCCGCATTCGACATAGATTCAAGTCTACAACTATTTAATCCAATAAAACATATAACTTTGCCGTCAATTTCAAACTTATTAATACGCATAAAAGATTTTTCAGGAAGAACATTGTAAAATGAATGATAGAAATTATAATAATTCAACTCTGCATTGGCATCAATATTTCCGTTTTCATCTACCCATTCTATGTCATGATTACCTGGAACAATGATAATTTGTTTATTACTTAATCCGAAGTAATTCTTCAACTTCCGTAAAAAATCTAACGCATTGGAAAATTCATGCGGACTGGCCCGCCATGTTATATCGCCGCTAATAATGATAACGGCAATATCTGAATTTGAAATTCCTTGTACATTTAAATCTTCTAAAATTACATCGCATAGCTCTTGTTTTGCGACTAAGCCCTGTTTACCCCCTAGTGGATTTTTAAATCCATGGTTATCTCCAAAATGAATATCCGATAAATGTAAAATAAACTTGCCTTTCGTTGGCCAAACTCCGTTTGATATATTTAATGCATAGTTATCATTCTGTGCAACAAAATCTTCCGTTCGATTTATAAACCAAAGACTAATGTTTTTTTCCAAAAAATCAACATCACTGACAATTTGGCCAATCTCTGATTCAGATAAACATGAACTACTATTGGGAATACTTCTATTAGATTTTGAAAAAACATATTTTGACAGTTCCTGAAGACCGTTGCTTACTTTATGGATTTCTCCCAATTCAAACCAAGCTGGTAAACGTTCCCTAGAATAATATTGAGGGCACAGTTCCATGTTTGGGGGAAAATCTTCTGCTCCTCCTAAATCATAATTGATATTGTAAAGCGCAGCTTTATATAATTCATAAGTTCCCGAATTAATGATAAACACTTTACTTACAGAAGAATTCCGTTTCATTTCTTCCGCCATCTCAAACAGATATGGGTCTGGCATTTGTTCAGAGCCTTTCTTCCACCACCCCCATAAAACTCTTCCATTTTCTTTTACTATCTTATTATGCTCCTCAATCGTATTTATACTTGGCGTTATATCCCTATATCGCAATAAAATAATATCTAACATTTTTTTCCTCCAAATATTTCAAACAATATTTCTTTACTCATATTATCCATATCAGTAGAATCTATAACACTTTTAATATCTGTTCCATTCTCAATTTTCTTCTTTATTTGTTTTAAAATAAGCAACAATTTTTCTGCTGACTCTACGATAAAACCCTGTCCTCTTGAAGTCAACATATTTGCCAACTTCAATTCTTGGTTTCGTCTACTTGG
The DNA here is from genome assembly GCA_910588845.1 of uncultured Lachnospiraceae bacterium. Classification (GTDB taxonomy): domain Bacteria; phylum Bacillota; class Clostridia; order Lachnospirales; family Lachnospiraceae; genus Petralouisia. The sequence continues at coordinate 148,010 of CAJURU010000002.1, read as the reverse complement.
ATTCTTTAAATATGCGCCGCTTTCGGCCAAGTATCGAATTGCAGCTTTTTCATATCTATCACTCTCATTTATACTGATAAACACTCTTATATTAAATATTTCTACTTCTTGCCACTGATTCAAACCTATTACTTCATCTGATATGATACATTTATCATCTTTTCTTCCATTTGCTATAATTAAATCTGCTTTCTTCCATGGCCTTTCTATCATAACACCATAATTGTATAATTCACTATTTTCAAACGTCGGTATTTCATACTCGACAAAATCAGATACCACCAAATATTCTTTTGCAAACTCTCTAATTTTATTTAATAGATATTTTCTTTGTTCCTTCGCATTTGGTCTGGTTAATTCTTGAAACAAAGGAAATATTATTTTTCCTTCTTGGGAGTTTAACAGTTTATAAGATTGAGCAATCCATCTGTCATAATACTCCATATACCACGGTGGATCTAAAAAAATAAAATTGTAACCTTCCGCAAACTCAAAGTTCTGGTTATTTATGTCCGCATGAATAATGTTATAACCCTCATTATCGGCATAATTTTCTTTTAATTTATTTACTACATAATAATCTAAATCTATCAATGTAAGATAAGCATTTTTTACATGTTTCACAAAATATTCAAACAACCTTGGCATCCCTAAAAATAATATTCTTTTGTTCTCCCATGAATACAGGTCTACTATTTTTTTGCATGTAGATATAGAAAAATACCATGAACATAAGACAGGATTATTATCTATTTTTTCTGTAATAAGTTCTTTGGCATAGTCGGCATTTGACCTTTTATATGTGAAAACTTGCTTCTCCACTTGCAAATATTTTTTTGACTTGAGAATCTGCAATACATCTATCGGATAAGCGCCTTGGCATTCTCTTATTATTTCTTGAAACGTAAACTTTTTCTGTTGCAATGCCCAATCAATTCTTTTCTCAAGTTTATGATAATAATTTTCATTCATATAATTCCTCTATTTTCAGTGAAACAAGAACAACATCGTATAAGAATATGCTCCCTCTCCCTCATCATGATAACCGCCCAGCAAAGCTGGACGGTCATTCAACAAAGTTCAAGATACCCCATAATCAAAGATACGAACAATATATACTATTTAATACCTCTGCGTTTACTTCTTAATCTTTCCGCTCAATTTTACTTTACTCCATGCGCCATACAGAGTTTCTTTGCCAGATTTCTTGTAACTGCGCAGCCTTACGTAATACTTCTTGCCCATTTTCAGCTTCGTGAATGTGTAAGATGTCTTTGGGAGTTTTTTCGACTTCACATTTTTCTTAAATTTCTTATCCATACTAATTTGAACCTGATATCCCGACGCCATCTTATCCTTGGCCCATTTCACAGTCAGCTTTTTGCCTTTTACTACCTTGGCTGACTTTACAGACTGCTTCTTCGGACTGACCTTGACTGTCACCTTCTTAGATACTTTCCCCGCCTTAATAGTTATGACGGCAACTCCGGTATTTTTGATTGTTACCTTTCCAGTATTCTTATCTACAGCGGCGATCTTTGGCTTAGAGCTTGTAAACGTCATCTTGCCGTTGGATGATGCACTGATTTTGAAAGGCTTTGCGCCGTATGCAACCTTATACAAAGCTTTTTTACAGGAAATGGACGTCGCCGGGCTCTGCCCTGCTGCTCCTGTAATTGTAAAACTGGCTGACTTGCTGCCAGTATATTTTCCCTTACCTGTAATAGTTACCTTTGCTGTTCCTACTTTGATATTATCACTGTAAGAAACTGTGTAATCTGTATTCAAAAGTAATGTTTTACCGTCTAACTTCACAGTTACAGATGGGGTTTTGGCTTTTCCATCGTAAGTATAACTTGTTTTCGCCAATGTTACGGCCGCTTTGGAAATATTATTGCTGCTTTCGGAATTATCGCCGCCTCCCGGATTATCGCCGCCTCCTGGATTGTCGCCGCCTCCTGGATTGTCGCCGTTATTATCATTATCACCAGGACCTGGACTGACGGGGGGGATATAGTTATAATGTAAAGTTGCTTTTGATATCATCGCTATCGTATCGCCGGATTTACTTATGCTGTTCCACTGCGCTTCAGTGCCCGTAAAGTATATATCCTTGAGCGCACAAGACGAAAATGCGGCCATCCCTATTGACGTTACACTGTCTGGAATTATGACAGTGGTAAAAGCACCGCAGGAAGCGAATGCAAAAGGTTCTATACTATCTGCACCCTGCGGAATTTCCACTCCAGCAAGCATCAGGCAATTCATAAACATGCCTTCACTGATACGTTCTACACTTTTGGGCAGTGTTACACGCATCAGATAGTAACATTGCGTAAACAGATTTTCGCCCAACTTTACCTGCTTGCTGCCAGGCGCAAAGGTCGCACTTGTCATTGCCTGGCATTGAAAAAATGCTGCGGCGCCCACCTCGCCTATACTGGCAGGCAAGGCTATAGAAGTAAGACTTTTGCACGCTCGGAAAGCATTCTGGTTAATTGTCTCTACCCCTTCGGAAACAGTCACTGAACTAAGATTTTCACATTCACGAAAAGCGCTGTCACCGATGGTTTTCACGCTGGAAGGAATGTTCACGGAAATAAGCGCAGAGCCACGGAAAGCGCTGTTTCCGATTGCTGTCACACTAGTGGGAATCTCTGCACTAAAAACCCCGCTGTTCCAAAAAGCGCAGGAACCGATACTAGTAATACCGTCACCAATAACAACCTTGCGGATTTGTCCGCTGTCTTTGCTCCATGGCTGTTCTTCGGCACTGCTGTAATCTGGCATAGCTCCCTTACCGGAAATAGTCAGCGTACCCGCTTTCGTCAGATTCCAGGCAAGCCCTCCGTCAAGAGTTCCCGATGCAATTGATACATTAGCTTCCGGATCGTCTGGCGGAACATAACCTTCCGGGTAGCGGGTGATATAATGGCTGGTATTGCGCATCACCTCTTCCTTAGATATCGCTCTGCCCCAATGTACCTTGCCTTTGTGGTCTCCCGTGCTGATATTTCCTTCAGCCACAACCACGCCCGCATCGTTCACCTCGAGCACAATTACGGTATGCGTATCATTGTTTACCCGCAATATATCTCCTACTTTTATATCCTCAAATGCAAATCCTCCCGCTGCATACATCCTGGCCGGCAGACTGCCAAATGCTTCATCGCTGAGTATAAAAGCAAAGGCGACGCAGCCTACGGCGACAATATTCTTCCCATCAAGAGGCCCGCCCTTCCAACGGTAATATCCCTTTGAGTCCGAATAAGGTTCATCATCGGTCCAGGGCGTTCCTTCCTTATATTCATCCCGATCCTTCAATGCGATCATGGCGTCATAGATTTCCGTTGGGGAAGGAACTGTACTATCACGGGTAACCAGTCCAGATGTAGATTCTGCCGTAAGACCATTCTCTTGCGGTAAAGGAGCTTCCTGCCATGCGTGCGCCACTGACTGGGAAGAAATGCATATGCACAATGCTAAAACAATTGAAACAATCCGTTTTTTCAATTTAATAACCTCCTGATATTTATATTTTTAGATGAAATCTTGATTGACAATACTTTCCTTTTACACATATATTATTGTTATTCTTCTACTTTGTCAATAGGCTATGAGCCCCATAGATGCAGACGTCATTCCTGTGTTCCCACTACGTCGGTTGATAGTACCAATACATAATCTACTTCCCAGATATTGTACCGGCTTTACCCTCTCCTAACTACCCACAAAAACCGCTCTTTATCCTTGACAAAATTTTGTCAAAGTACTATATTTAAATCAGTTACAAATACATATATCTTAGGAGGGTTCTACACATGAATAATTTAAAATTAGACGTAGCTGACCAGATTGCTATCCTCACTATCAGCAGACCGGGCGCATTGAACGCACTGAACAGCGAGACATTGGACGAGCTGAACACTGTCCTCAGTGAAATTGAAGCAAGAGACGATGTTAAAGTTGTCATCCTGACCGGTGGTCCTGACAAGAAAGACAACGCATTCAAGTCCTTCGTAGCAGGCGCCGATATCGCTGAGATGGTAAACTTCTCTGCTGCTGAGGCGCGTGCTTTCGGTATGAGAGCTGCGGAGCCGTTCTTCAAATTGATGAACATGCGCCAGGTTACCATCGCCGCTGTCAATGGATTTGCACTAGGCGGTGGATGCGAGATCGCCATGGCATGCGATATCCGCATCGCTTCCGATAACGCTACTTTTGCACAACCTGAGACAGGACTGGGCATCATCCCCGGATTCGGAGGAACCCAGAGACTTGCACGTCTGGTAGGTATGGGACGCGCCAAAGAACTCATCTTCACCTGCGACAACATTGATGCCGCAGAAGCATATCGCATCGGCCTGGTAAACAAAGTTGTTGCCAAAGAAGAGCTGATGGATACCGCTAAGAAGATGGCTTCTAAGATAATCTCCAAGGGAAGCTACGCTGTTTCTATCGCTAAGGCTGCCATCAACAACGGCTATGACATGGACATCAAGAACGCTGTAGAGATGGAAGCAAACCTGTTCGGCATCACCTGTTCTACACACGACAAGACAGAAGGTATGACCGCTTTCTTAGAGAGACGTGCTGCTGATTTGACAGATTTCTAATTTTTCTGTAACCCCGGAAAAGCCGCAGAAAGAATTGGACATTGTCCAACTGCAAAGACAACCAGTAAACTGACCTATAAAATAGCAAAAGGGAAAAAGTATATCAAAGTTGACGCCTTCGGCAAAATAACATGCAAAGTCAAACCTGGCAAGAAAGCGAAAAAAGCCGCTGTAAAAATTACCTGCGGCAAGAATTCAGTAACGGTCAATGTGACTATTAAGAAATAAAATCTAAGAAAAAATATACTGTCATTTGAAAAGTTTGGAAACAAAACAACGTAAGGGCTGCCGCAAAATGATTGAAATTTTGCGGCAGCCTTACCATATATAATAAAAGATAAGATTTGCCTCTTCTTTGGGAGTGTCGCACTAATATAAATTAAAAGCTATGATACGTTCAAAAGGTTTACATTGCGAAGCAATGCCAGACACTTCGGCAATTATAATCTCCTTATCACCTTACAAGGATTGCCGACGGCAACACAATTTGCCGGAATAGAGCGCGTAACAATACTTCCAGCGCCAATCACAGTATTTTCACCAATCGTCACCCCCGCGAGAATAATACACCCCCCGCCAATCCAGACATTGTCTTTGATTTCAATTGGACGGGCAAACGTCCTGAAAAAAGTAGTTCCCTTCTCTTTCCATTCCGACACGAGGCGTTCCTGCGCTAAGACAGGATGGGCGGATGTGTACATCTGAACATTAGAAGCAATCAATACCCGATTGCCGATACGAATTGGTTTGTTATCAACAAACGTACAATTCATATTGATGATAACATCATCGCCCAGAAAAATATTTTTCCCATAATCACAGTGAAAGGGCGTGTCAATGAAAACATTTTCACCCATGCCGCCTAACAATTCTTCTAGTATTTCCCGCCTCTTTTGTATATCGTTATAATCTGAAAAATAATAATCCCTTGTCAGTTTCCTTGCGCGGGCAATCATATTTAAAGTATCTTGGTCTGCTGTTTCCATAAAATCCTTCGCCTCGTAATTCATAATGTCCTCCTATATTGCATCCCTCTGTCTTCATCTTATACAGCAATTACTTTATCCCAAAATTCCTCCAGGTAATATTCCAATAAGAACAAAGGCACCGAATTTAAAACACACACAAACTGTCCATTGCAAATATAATTCTTCTTCTGATAAAAATACAACTCTTCCTGACGCAAGTTATGTATAAAATAATCATAAGTACAATCACTACTGTATTTAGCTAATAAACTGGCTCTTTTACAACTGGCTTTACATGCGATAAGCCAATGTTTTTCATCAATCTGGCTATAATTATTATAGTCAGATTGAGAGGAAACAATTTGCTTATATCGGGAAATTTCATCTAATGAAAGATACAATGTTTTATAATCCTTAGTCTTTGCATCAATGTCCTTTATAGACTCAATCATTGGATAAGAAATATACAATTTTCCCAACTCTGTTTCATTATCAAATGTTCTAAGCATTTCTCCTAATATATCCCTTCGTAAATATTCCTTGGGGATATTATCGTTGTGCCCATCATAATCAAAGAATAGATATATTTCAGAAAAACTGCTGGCTTTATAATCTCTTAACCGCTCTTTTGCTATAGTGCTCATTTCTTTTAAAACATCAATTACATTTGTCTCAAAATCATCTTTTTTCAGTCTGGTCCATAACATGTAGATGTTCCCATCCGCCGGACAATTTAGGATGGAAATATCTGTCGTAGAAGCAAAAAATACCTTAACCAGATTTTGCAACAGATGCTCTTCTGCTTTCACGCCTTCATAAATAAAGATAATTCTTTTCCTTTTATCATTCATGAAAAGCCCCTGCCTTATACATTTTTTGTAAATTGTGCGCCTCTCTTAGCGCCTTGTCCGTTAAGTTGCAAAATGGTTGTATCCTATTATCCCCCAAGATAAAATAACAATCCGGACGTAATAATTCATTGGAAATTATATCCGTATTGTGAGAAGTAAAAACAACCTGTATATGTTCTTCTGCCAATAATTTATTAATAACAGCAATTGATAAATCTGTATGGTAAAACGCATCAAACTCATCTATAAAAATGAAAGAAAGACTTGTTCTTCGCATATACCATAAAAACAAAAATACCAACGACCTTGTTCCACTGGACATCAAAGGTGCAAAAGGCACCTCCCGTTTTCCCATTTTGCAATAAATCGTTTTCCCTTCCCCTTTATCTCTTATAACAAGCTTATATGCAAGGCCTGCCTCACGCAAAAATGCTTCTAATTCTTCAGCTCCGCTTTTCAAGTTACAGATAGCCTCTAGTAAATTTCCCCCTGATAAATCAGTTCCTAAACTTCTCAATCCCTCCGTACTACTTAACCAAACCATCTGATTGACAAAATTTAAAAATTGGAGAAAAACAAAACACTCCTTATCCTCTTTATCTAATATGGTATTTGCATACACATACTTGACAAGAGAAATAGAACCATCCCAATTATCCAAATTCAGCGTTTCTGCCCCTTTTAAATTTACAAAACAGACCTCAATATCATTGACAAGCACTTTTTTTCCATCTATTTTTACAGTCTCGCGAATCACATGTTCCTGATCCTCTTTTTCATATGCATATTCTAAAACATGTGTATCAAATTTAAATTTATATACGAATGAAACAATATCATCCTGGCTATACAAATTAGAGTAAAATAAACTATAACCTTTACTCCATTTCTGATTTGTTAAATGCACTATAATATCCATCATAGCCAGACCTAGGTTCGTTTTACCGGACGCATTATAGCCAATAACAACAGAATCCTTGATAATACCATTCTGAACCGCTTCTTGATTAAATTCATAATTTTTGCCCGACTCTAATGAAAACCGCAGTTCGTCTCTAAAATTCTTATAATTTTTTACCCTGAATTCTGCCAGCATTTTATTTTCCTCCTGCATATCTATTAATCTTTATCTTTTATTATATGCATTTTTTTCGATATTACAAGCCTTGCCGTATTTTTTTTACATCATTAACGCATTTTTTTTGCAATACTTATTATTTTCTTTTATATTTCCACTCCAATATCTCCTCTAATCGCTCCTTCACTTTCTGCTCCTGCCCCTGTTCCGTGGGCTGATAATACCTCCTATCTGCCAGCGCATCCGGCAGACACTGCATTCTCGATAATTTCTCCTCTGTATCATGTGCATAAATATAACCTTTTCCATAATTCAGTTCTTTCATCAAATTAGTGGGCGCATTGCATATCTGCAAAGGCACCGGCTCCGCAGGGGAGTCCTTAATGTCTTTCTTGCAGGCTTCACACGCCATATAGAGTGCGTTAGATTTGGGAGCCATAGAAAGATAGACGACTGCGTGCGTCAAATGTACGTCGCATTCCGGCATTCCCAGAAAATGACATGCCTGATAAACCGACACCGCTAACGGCAGCGCGCCCGTATCCGCCATCCCCACATCCTCACTGGCAAAACGCACCAGCCTTCGGGCAATATAGAGCGGATCCTCCCCACCGTCGAGCATCCGGCACATCCAATAGACCGCCGCGTCTGGATCGCTGTTGCGCATAGACTTATGCAGCGCAGAAATCAGATTGTAATGCTCCTCACCGTTTTTATCATACAGCAACGACCTTCGATTCATACACTGTGCCAGCACTTCCTCATCCACACACAGAATTGCCTGTTCATTCATCCTGCCGTTGAACACCGCCATTTCCAATGTATTTAATGCCGTTCTCGCATCCCCATTAGCAAAACGGGCGATTGCTGATAAATGCGCGTCCTCTATGGAAATCTTCATATTTCCAAGGCCTTTGGGGCTCTTCAGCGCATGAAACAGAAGTTCTTTTAAATCTGTTTCCTCCAGGGCCTTTAAGATAAACACTTTACAGCGGGACAACAAAGCGGAATTGATTTCAAAAGAGGGGTTCTCCGTAGTTGCCCCCACCAGGATAATACTGCCCTTTTCCACAAAAGGCAAAAAGGCGTCCTGCTGTGCCTTATTGAAACGATGAATCTCATCAGCAAACAATAAGGTTCGGACACCCATTTTTCGGTTTTCTTCCGCCCTTGCCATAACTTCCTTAATCTCTTTGATTGTGCTGTTGACTGCACTGTACTCCACGAATTCCGCTTTCGTTCTTTCTGCGATAATCCGCGCCAAAGTCGTCTTTCCTACTCCCGGAGGCCCCCAGAATATCATAGAAGAAATCTGGTCTTCCTCTATCAGCCGCCGCAGAATCCTGCCCTTCCCAATTAGGTGTTTCTGTCCCACATAATCATTGAGATTATCCGGTCGCAGACGGCTTGCCAAGGGCGCTGTCCTTTCCCGATTGTCAAACAGGCTTAACTGTTCCATATCTCTTTCCCTTCCTCTATCAGATATTTATTACTATTATGGACGCTGGCAAAAGAAAATGCAAGGAAAGAAATACTTACATTTGAGATAATGTCGACAGACCGCTTGAAATGTACAGAGACAAACTATATAATAAAGATTATAATTATTATTTTTCAACCAGTACTTCTGACAACTATAAGGAGCCCGAAATGGAATTTCAAAAAATCAGCTCCCCCTCTCTTCGGGAACTATTCGTAGAACAATTAGAACACATGATTTTATCCGGTAAACTTGCCGTAGGTGAAAAGCTTCCGCCGGAACGTCATCTTGCCGAATCTATGCAAGTCAGCCGCTCGGTCGTAAACGGCGGTATCTCCGATTTGGAAAAGAAAGGCTTTCTGGTGGTAAAACCCCGCAGCGGCACATACGTTGCCGACTACCGCAGAAACGGCACCGCAGATACCCTCCTCGCCATCATGAACTACAATGGCGGACGGCTGCGGGCAGAAGAAATCCGCTCCATCCTGGAAGTGCGTATTGCGTTGGACACATTGGCCGCCGAACTTTGCGAAACACATATCACAGATGAAGAAATATCTGTCCTGGCAGAAATTATAGAACAGCTTAAAAATGCCGCTTCCATAGAAGACGCTGTGGAAGCAGCTTACGAGTTTCAGCACGAATTTGCCATATTCTCAGGCAACACGCTGATTCCCCTCATCTTCTGTTCTTTTAAGGTGGCAATCACCACCCTGTGGGAACGTTTCTGTCTGCTGTACGGAATAGAAGCATTGTACGAGAATAATTATAAACTTTTCACCTATATCAAAAACCGCAATTCCCAGGGCGCCGCTGCCTGGATTCAAAAATCAATCAGAGAGAGCATAGACGGTAATCGGAAAATCTACTATGAGTAGCCAGCCTATTGTATTGACTCTTGCAATTGTATTAATTTTTGTTATGAGCAGAATTAATTAAAATATAATAGGCAATTGCGAAACTCTAAAGTTAATTAAATTTCATGTACAATTTAAACAATTCTCTTAAAATATTTTCATAATACAGAAACACAAAATGCTAGGCGCATCAAACATTCCAACGAGCCTCTTACTACAAAATCCCCTGTCAGCAAAGGCTTCCAGCGTCTTTTGAGTCTCGTTTTCATGATGCTAAATGCATTTTTTAGTTTCTGTATATAAAAATATTTACTCATAATTTTTTGAATTGTACATGGAATTTTGAAAATTTATGTGTTTCGCAATTACCTAATTAAAATATAAAGCGGTTAGGAGAAATATGAAATGGAGAAAAATACGCTTGTGTTTGATTGTATAGGAATAAAAGATGGCGGGAAGTTTCCGGTAGAGAACACTGGGCGGGGGAAGGACATCTCGCCAGAATTTATCATAAAAAACTTATCCCCACATGCTAAGACTTTTATTATTACCCTGGAAGATTTGAGCCATCCGCTTAAAAGATTTACGCATTGGGTTATCTGGAATATTCCCGCAACAAATACTATTGCGAAAGCCATCCCATCAGGAAAAACAATATCTTCACCAGAGGGAGCCGTACAGGGAATCGGATATGGACTTCACCGCTATGCCGGACCAAAGCCGCCGAAAGGCAAATCTCACAGATATTGTTTTACGATTTATGCATTGGATTGCAAAATTAATTTGAAATCTTCTTCTACCAAGAGAAAAGTTCTAAGTAAAGCAAATGGCCATATTATTCAACAAGGAACTGTTTGTGGGTATTTTGAATAGAAATCTCCTCAACGATACTCATTATCTACATTACATCCTCACGGATTCTCCTTTTATATTCCTGCTTCTTCTCATACATCATGGCATCCGCCCGCTTGAGCGTGCTGTAAAGGTTGGAATCCTCCTTCTCTTTATAGACGGCGTACCCCACCGCTATGCTAAACTTCACAACAAATTCTTTGCGGCTCTGCTCCTTGACCAGCTTTTCCAGGAAACGCAGTTTCGCATTAATTTTGTCCGGTGAAACCTCCGGCGACCAGGCACAGAATTCATCCCCGCCAATGCGATAACATCTGTCATCTTCTACGAATACTTTCTTCAAGATATCCGCCGCCATCTTAATATACTGATCTCCATAATCGTGTCCATATGTATCGTTGCATTTTTTGAGGTCGTTCAAGTCCAACATAAATATTACTGTTGGCAGTATACTTTCATTTTGAGTAATTTCATCCGTTATCGTCCGGCTCTCCAAATCCTCCTTGAACGCCGTACGGTTCAAAAGACCTGTCAATTCATCCGTAAATGCAAGCTTGCGATAAATCTCACTTTCCCTTGCCTGCTCCATCAATTTACGGGATTTGCTGACATTTTCAATTCCCATCACCACAATATAAACCAGAAAACCGATACTACACAAAGGGGTACTATGATTACTGAAACGGAAAATTGCCAATTCCAGTACCGTACTTAGCAGAATAAGCATTACGCAAATACTATTGATTTTAATCTGTCTGGTAAGCCTGTTCGCCACCATTTCATGGATACTCATCGCCACAATGCTTACCACAAACAAGAGCAGACAAATATGCGTTAAAAACAATGTCTCGCGCAAATCAAACAACCCTGTCACCTGTAGGAAAATCCGTGCAATAATTACCACGCAATTAAATGAACAACATATGTCCCACAGCTTATTTTCTCCGTTGCGGTACATCTGGCGCAAAAACATCACAAAAGGTATCGGCATTATCATCAGCATCAAATGGGACGCAAATACAATTACCATATTGCATGGAAAAAACAGATCCAGAATCTGCGTCTCACAGATAGACCAGACACCAAGCATCGTGGCGAAAATGGCAAACTGCATGATAGTTTCGGCTACCTGCCCTTTTCTCACCACAAAAGAGCCATAAAATAACATAACAATGCCTGCAATGGCAATCATCCCTGCCAAGATAAGCCGGAAAATCCGTTCTTTCAAAATCTTGTGCTCTACGTCCTGATATGTTCCGTAAAGAAAACTTCCTCTGGGCCTGCTGTCACCGTAAGCCGGAATTACACGAAATTCAATTTCCTTGCCGGCGTCCCCTCCTGTGAGCGAAACTATATTCCAACAAAAACCTGTCGTCTTAATGGCGCTGTCCTCACTTGGCTTCAATTCATATACTGTTCTCTCGCCAATTTTCACTTCCAGGTACATATGCACCGTATCGTATACAATGACTTTATCATCTGTCTCCTTCAGAGGCAAAACCGTCCTGTAACAATATGTGTCTCCTTCTTTCGTCATCTCCATCTCATCATCCCATGTGACGACCCCATTGTCCCCTTCCCAGGTATATATATTACTCTGATAAGAAATTGAAGCAAATATTGCATATAAAATCCCGATTAATAGCACTGTAAAATAGATCTTCGTAACACGTTTATCCAAAAGTATCACTTTCTTTCGTTCTTTATTATCTTCTATTCTACCATAACCCTACCAGGTGGGCAAATACTTTACGAAAGTTCGTCACATTGGCTGCCCTAAAACACAACAAGCCAGACGACAGATAAAGGAGATTAGCACGCGCTAATCTCCTTTATCTGAAATTCGTTCCCCCGCTGCAAATAAGTGTTATCGCTGCCGCAATGGGGACATATTTTTCCATGTTCCATTGTGCCATAAATCTTTCTGCAATCTTCACAGTAAGTAACGGCGGGAATCGTCTCAATTTTTAAGGACGCGTCTTTTAAAATCTCACTGCGCTTACGCACCGCCCATTTCCAGCAATTTTGCAGATAAGACTCAATGACGCCGGACACTTCGCCCAGCTCTAGTGTCACAGATTCCACTTCCGTCAACTGATTCTCAGCGGCTACCTCCTCTACTATTTTTATGACATGAAACACTACTCCAAGCTCATGCATAACCATCGACCACCTATCTATAAGCCTTCAACACTCCGCGCTGATAGCATCAATCAAAATTCTATAACCGTGCGCTTCACCAGATACCAATGAGACAATCACTAAGAACGTTTGGAAAATTTAATCTTTATCGCCTGCTTTGCGCCGTAGGGAAGAATATATTTGAGCTTATCTTCACTCTTTCTCATGGTACTGCACTCGGGATTCTCCCGATATAAATGAATGGCGTCAAATTCACATTTTGTTGTACAGACGCCGCAGCCGATACAGCGGTTCTCGTCAACCACGGAAGCGCCGCAGCCCAGACATCTTGCCGTCTCTTTCTTGACCTGCTCCTCGGTGAAGGTCTTCGATAGATCGCGGAAAGATTTCTTACGGTCCACCTTATCATCCACGCCCGGTATCTGACGGCTGGAGTTATCGTACGCTTCCAGCTTGATATCTTCTTTATCCAGCTCCACGAACTGACGGCGGTTGCGCCCGATCGTCATGCTGGTATGTGGCTGTACAAACCGATGAATCGAAACTGCGCCCTCCTTGCCGGCCGCAATGGCGTCAATGGCAAATTTGGGTCCCGTATAGACGTCGCCGCCCACAAAGATATCCGGCTCCGCCGTCTGGTAGGTCAAGGAATCTGCCACTGCCGCCCCGCCTCTGCCAAACTCTACTTTAGAGCCTTTCAATAAATCCTTCCACACAATACTCTGTCCAATGCTCAAGAATACGTTTTCACACTCCACAGTGACCGTATCGCTCTCATCATACTGTGGATGAAATCTGCCATCCGCATCATAGACAGAAATACATTTCTTAAAAATAACGCCTTTGACTTTGCCGTTTTCGGTAAGAATCTCTTTGGGACCAAAACCGCAGCAAATACGAACGCCTTCTTCTTCCGCCTCCGCAATTTCCTCCTTAGAAGCCGGCATGATGTCCCGGCTCTCTAAGCAGTACATAGAAACATTGTCCGACCCGCAACGGCTGCTGGTGCGCGCCACGTCGATCGCCACATTTCCTCCGCCGATAACTACTGTCCTGCCGCTCACCTGATACGATTCATCCTCGCCGACTGCACGCAGGAAATCAACGGCAGCCATAACGCCCGCGGCATCCTCTCCCGGAATATTTGCACCTTTTGCGCCCTGGCAGCCGATGGCTATGTAAAACGCCTTATATCCCTGTGCGCGCAGCTCATCCAGCGTAATGTCTTTGCCCACTTCTATGCCGGTCTTGATTTCCACACCCATCTCTTTGATAATATCAATCTCCGCCTGCACAACATCCTTTTCCAGTTTAAATGAGGGAATGCCGTACACCAGCATACCGCCGGCCTTAGAATTCTTCTCAAATACAGTGGGATGATAACCTTTCCTGGCCAAATAAAACGCACAGGAAAGTCCCGCCGGACCTGCGCCGATAATGGCAACTTTCTCCGTAAATTCCCCTTTCAGGGACGGCACTACCTTCTTTGGCACATATCGAGTCTCCGCTTTTAAATCCTGCTCTGCAATAAAACGTTTGACCTCGTCAATGGCAATCGCCTCGTCAACCGTACCTCTCGTGCAGGCGTCCTCACATCTGCGGTTGCAGACGCGGCCGCAGACTGCCGGAAATGGATTTTCTTTCTTAATCAGGGCAAGCGCGTCCTGATATCTGCCCTGGGCGGCCATTTTCAGATAGCCCTGCACAGCGATATGCGCCGGGCAAGCCGTCTTACAGGGAGCCGTTCCCGTATCGTAACAATTGATACGGTTCTTATCGCGGTAATCCTCCGTCCACATATGGGGACCCCACTTCACCTGAGAGGGAAGAGGCTGTTTGGGATAGGCAATCTCACTGCCATCTTTTTTACATAATTTCTGTCCCAGCTTGACTGCGCCCGCCGGACAGTACTCTACGCAGCGTCCGCACGCTACGCAGTTATCCGTCTTCACATGGGCAACATAAGCTGACCGCGACATGTTCGGCGTATTAAACAACTGAGAAGTCCGCAAGGCATAGCAGACATTCACATTGCAGTTACAGATGGCAAAAATCTTGTCCTCGCCGTCAATATTCGTAATCTGATGAACAAAGCCGTTCTCCTCGGCAACCTTCATGATCTCTAAGGCTTCCTGCCTGGTAATGTAGCGGCCGCCTTTGTTGGTCTCCACCACATAGTCCGCCATATCGCCCACGGCGATGCACCAGCCCTCCGGATCATCCCCGCAGCCTTCCTCAAAGGTCTTACGGGAACGGCGGCAGGAACAGGGACTTGCCGCATATTTTCCATCATATTTGTCCAGCCAATGGGAAATGTGTTCCACGGAAACCGATTGATTCTCCATCTCGATGGCCTTCTCCACCGGAATCACATGCATACCGATTCCCGCGCCTCCCGGCGGCACCATCGGCGTAACTTTTTCTAAGGGCACACGGCTCATGCGCTCAAAGAATCGTCCCATTTCCGGGTGCTCTTCTAAAAGTTCTGCGTTCATATTGGCAAATTCTGCGCTTCCCGGAACAAACATGGGCAGCACATATTGCTTTTCATGCCGGGGATTCTCCCAGTTGTATTCAATCAGCCCATTTATGGACATTTTCTGCAAAATATCCTCCAGGTACGCTTTGTCCCTGCCCGTGAGCCTTACCATATCCTCCAATGTGCGAGGCTTGCGCTTGCCCATCTTCATGGCAATTTCTGCCATCTCATCGGTACAGATAGCGCAAAGCCCTATGTATTCCGGGGAATCTTTGCTTATCTTTTCCAGGCCCAGCACTATGGGAATTCTGTCTGTTATCATTTTCGCCAGTTTTGCGACCGGCTCCCGAAACGGTTCCTCGGGATGGGGATTAGGAAATAATGGATCTGCCATAGTCTACCTCCAAATTAGTGTCTTGTCCCGTCCAGCCGGCCGCAAGAAATTGAGAAAATAATGCTCGCATGATTTTACTGAGATTCTTGTAGCCGGCTGGCTATCATATCATATTTAGTTGCTTTCTGCCCTAGCCATTGCATCCTTGAAATCTTTCTGGTCGGTGAAGATTTCATTCGTATACGGATTCTTTTTCTGCTCTTTCGCACGTTTGATGATGGCTGCCATACAGACTACGTTAGCAATCAAGGCCAATGCAGAAATCACGCCCTGCATCGTCGGGTCTGCCGCCGTAGGGCGCACTGCCGCGTCCATAACGCCGTCCTTATAAAGCGACGGAAGGACGGCAAATTTCCCTTCATCCTGAAACAGCGGAAATACTTGTGCAAACATACACCACAAAGCTAATGTGTTCGCGCGGTTTTGAATCCAGCCGCCTTTGTTCCATAACATCGCTGCAAACGTGGGCGCCAATAACAGAGCCACACCGCAGTACCAGGTATGGGTAGGCAGGTTATTATAGGTATAAGCAAAGTTCCAAATATCATAAGCAATAATAAAGCACCACGTCATATCCGGCCACAGCATATCTTTCTTGTCCTTGGAAGCGTAAATCCCCCACCAGCCTGTCATACAGAAAATATTGATAATACCCGCAATGCCGTTGACCCAGTTCCACCAGCCGCCGTACAGCCATACGTTCTCAGAGGAAAGCCACCAGCGGTCTCCCTGCTCGGCAAGCGCCATGAACCCGCGGATTCCCGATTCAAAATCACTGCCCACAGCAATTAAAATATTGATTGCTACAATCGCAAAGGGAAATACCTTAAACCAATGCGTTTTGCCGACGCCCCATTTATATTTGAGCATCATGAAACCGATACAACCAGCCGTTGCCGCATACAGTTTCGCATAGTGGAACCAACTGTTCATATGTAGGTACGTGTCATTTTCCAATGCCCACTGCGCGCCTGTCGCGGCGCCAATCTGAATAGCGATAAAGTATACCGTCAACGCTGCCGGCAACGCCAGAAAACAACAAATCCCGCCGATTTTTGAACGCCGCGCAATTTCGTTCACCAAAATCAGACTTACAAATACCAGCAGCCACCCAAAAAGCTGCCAGCCTGCGCCGTCTCCATACACCTGAAACATCATAACCTTTACCCTCTTTCCTTTACATTATTTTATTTTGAGTTTGCCCAGGCGGCCACTTCTTCGCGCAGCCACTGCGTCCACTCCATAAAACCCTCTCCGTCCTTCGCAGAGATGGGAATTATCTTTGCCTTGGGATTCCTCCTGTGGATGTATTCCCGGCATTTGTCCATATCAAAATCAAAATAGGGCAATACGTCTATTTTGTTGATGAGCGCCACATCACAGACGGAAAACATCAGCGGGTATTTCAGAGGCTTATCGTCCCCCTCCGGCACAGAGAGAATCATAACATTTCGGCACGCCCCCGTATCAAATTCCGCCGGGCATACCAGATTGCCCACATTTTCCAACACCACCAAATCAAAATCCCCTGCGCCAAACTCCAAAAGCCCCTGTCTCGTCATAGACGCATCCAAATGGCACATACCCCCGGTGTGCAGTTGTATGGAGCGGGCGCCTGCCTCTGTAATTGCCTGCGCATCGACATCAGAATCAATATCCGCTTCCATGACGCCTATCTTCATCTCATCCGCCAGCATAGAAATCGTTCTCTTTAACATTGTAGTCTTGCCCGCTCCTGGAGATGACATCAGATTCAGCAGAAACGTCCCCTCCTCTTTTAACTCCTGTCTGAGTTTCTCTGCATCCGCATCATTGTCCTCTAAAATACTGCGCTTAACTTCAATTACCTTGAATTCCTTCATATTACCTCTCTCCCGTTGGTTGTACCAGTTATAATAATAGCTATTTTTATTATAAGTGCATAGCTGAATAATGTCAATCATGGGTTTTTCTGGAATCTGGTATGTCCAGTTCAAAGGTCACAGTTTTGAACCATACATTTTACGCACCCTGGAAGGGCAGTAATATTTTAACACGAAATTTCTGTCCTTCCTGTTCAATAATACATGCCCCATTCATTTTTTCCATCATACTTTGAACGCTCTGCATACCGATACCGCTGCTATCTGTTTTGTCTTTCTCTGGTAATACCTTATTTTCAAACAAAAATCCGGCCATGCTTCCCTCGTACACAGATGATATGATAACAGGTGAAGTCAACTCTGCATATTTCACAATATTAGAAGTTATGTTATCCATAACCCGCATCACATAATTGGTCGAAACCTGAGCTTTGCCTTTCATCCACTTTACCTGAAATATTACATGAAATCCTTTCTGCTCAAGATAGCTGCAGATTTCTGAGAACAAGTCATAAAATAATTCCTCGAACGTTTCCGGCTCCTCCAACCGAATATTCTCTTCTTTGGCAACCAGAGAATATTCAAATAAGTGATCTATAAGTTGTTTCATGCGGCGAGCCTTCTTATCTATCTTTTCAATATACTCTGTAAGTTGATCCTCATTTTTGTAATTTCCTTTCTTGAGAATTTCCGTATACAACATCATAGAGGTAATAGGCGTGCGCAGATCATGAGACATCTCTGTGACAATCTGCTGATTATGATGTGCCATCTGCGCCTCGCTCTCTATCAGTCCGTGAATAGAAAGACGCATATTCTCTAGCCCTTCCGCAAGCGCAGACAGTTCATCTTTACCCTTAACCGTTATTTTATAATCAAGGCTTCCGCCTTCCAAAATTTCAATCTCATCTTTGAGCAGCATAATATATTCTATTTTCCTGCGAATACCTCCAAGCACCAGTAATAGATAAAGAGCAAAGGAAATCAACAACTCAGCTATCTGTGCATAATTATAAAGCTGATATGCATAGACGCCCATAATGCTTAATATAGCTTCTCCATCTGCGAACGTCACCGAGTAATATACTTCCCATTCATAATCAGCGATAGCAACCTCCTCTTCCCACAACTCCTGGTTGGGATATGCAGAATCAAATACCTGAATGCCATCTTTATAAATACTAATGGAAAGTATTTTCTGTTTGCGCATCCAATGATTGATTTTATCTGCATCCCTGGAAGTAATATCATGCTCACTAATATACTGCTGGAATTTCCCGACATATTTCTCATTCATTTTATCCTCATAATCAAAATTGTAATAATACCGGTCGAGCGCTTTCTCCCCTGCATAATTCAGCGACAAAAACACGATTACAGATATAATCGCCGAGACAGACAGCAACCTTAACAATTGAATATAAATAGAATTTTTTTTACCCATTATTCGCATCAAATTTATACCCTTTCCCCCATACTGTCCTGATATATTGCGGATTCTTAGGATCTTTCTCTATTTTTACCCGCAGTTTCCGGATATGCACCATGACAGTGCTATTGCAGGAATAAAAATATGGCTCCTCCCACACGCTCTCGTACAGATTCTGCGCAGAAAAAATTTTTCTGGGATGCTTCATCATCAGAAGCAGAATATGATACTCGATATCTGACAACTCTATTTCCTTTCCATTGACAAAAACTTCATTGAACAACTCATGAACGCGCACTCCTCCTATTTCCAGGTAAGGCTCCTTCTCCGCAGATATTTCTGCACATTTCCCCCTATAAATCTTATACCTACGCACCAACGCTTTTACTCTTCCTAAAAGTTCCGCATAAGAGAAAGGTTTAGGGAGATAATCATCCCCTCCTGCCATTAGTCCAATCAACTTATCTGATTCCTGTGCCTTAGCAGTCAGAAAAAGCACCGGCACATTAGAGATTTTGCGTATCTCCTCACAAGTACGCAGGCCGGAAAGCCCTGGCATCATCACATCAAGTATCACCAAATCCGTCTGTTCATCCAAAAGTTCCAACCCTTTCCTGCCATTTTCGGCTTCCTCCACCTGATAATTTTCACTCTCTAATAGGATGCGTACCCCTTCTCTGATATCTTCATCATCTTCCACAAGTAACACATGTTCCTTTTCCATAAACTGCTGTCCCTCCTTAAAACATTTAACCTAACCTTAGGCCATTTGCCATATCATAACATATTCCCTAATACCAGTAAATGGACTGCACACATTGTACAGTCCATTTGTTATAAAATCCTTTCTAATTCTTGGTAGCACTACTGGTCTTTTTCTGAGTATTCTGTGTTTTGGTCTCCTTTTTGCTCTCTGTTCCCGTTTTTCCTTTCTGCGCGTCATTGCCATCTGCTTTTAATGTATCCTGTTTCTTATCCGTTGGCTTAGCGCTGCTTCCCGTACTGCTCTTTGGCTGAGTGGAACTCGTCGTTCCCGTACTGCTCTTGTCCTTATCCGTTGGGTTGACGGCCTCCGTTTTCACCTCCGCCTTCGTGCTGTCCTTTTTATCCTTTCCTCCACAGGCCATCATGCCAAATGCTAAAATCCCTGCCAGGCAGCACACCAATCCTTTTTTTGCAAATCCATTCTTTATTCCTTTCATATCTTTCATACATATTCTCCTTTCATTTTTTATGTTCCAGCTACTTAGCCGCCTATATGCTTATGCTGCTGAACCTCCCTTTCTTATGTATTTCAAAGCTGTTTCATTTGATGCTTTTATTATTCCAGATAAATCTGACAATTTCCTGAAGCAATTCTTAACAAATCTAAAACCCTGCATCTTGCACATTTACTTTGCTGCTGTTATGATAATTATAATTGTTTACACCCTAAGAAAACGAAATGGAGGCTAAAAAATGGATAAAACAATTGGATTTATCGGCGGAGGAAATATGGCAAGCGCCATGATTGGAGGCATCTTAAAGTCCGGCCTCGCTGCAAAGGAACAGATCATCGCCACAGCAAAAACAACAAAAACTACGGATTCCCTGAGCGAACGGTTTGGCATCTCTGCCAGCACCGATAATACCGCCGCTGCAAAACAGTCGGACATCCTCTTTCTTGCTGTAAAACCTTACCTTTTTGAAGAAATTATTGTTGAAATCAAAGATTATGTACGCCCAGAAACACTGATCATATCTATCGCCGCCGGACAGACCCTGGAAAAGATTGAACATGTCTTTGAAAAGAATATAAAGCTCGTGCGCGCCATGCCCAACACCCCGGCGCTGGTAGGCGAGGCGATGAGCGCGCTCTGTTCAAACCAAAATGTCACGGAGGACGACCTCTCAGACGCCAAAGCAATTTTTAACAGCTTTGGGAAATGTGAAGTTGTCCCGGAATCCATGATGGATACGGTCATTGGCGTCTCCGGCTCTTCTCCTGCCTATGTCTATATGTTTATCGAAGCCATGGCGGACGCGGCAGTAGCCGATGGCATGACGCGGGCACAATCATACAAATTTGCCGCCCAGGCAGTACTCGGGGCAGCAAAAATGGTACTGGAAACAGAGACGCACCCCGGCGCCCTCAAAGACGCTGTCTGCTCTCCCGGCGGAACGACGATAGAAGCCGTGGCGATGTTAGAACAACTGGGACTGCGCAGCACTGTCATCAACGCACAGCGCGCCTGTGTACAGAAATCGAGAGATATGACCTAGTCCAAATATATTGAAATTAGCACAAAGGCACAGCATATCTACGCTGTGCCTTTGTATGCAATCCCTCTCATAAACGGGATTGTTCACTTTATTCCCGCGAGCAATGCACCCACAGGGCGCTTAGCCAAGCAGCCGCGCTAAGCGCCCTGTGGGTATGCGCGGATATTTGGCTCTCTTCCTTTATTTGTCTAAAGTTTCTTCCTGTAATTTGTCAAACTGCACCATACACTCATCCACTGTGGCGCCGTTGAGCAGTTCTCTCACAACCAGGCAGGTATTGCCCCACTGCTCCAGCTTTAGCCCGGCATTGGAAGCAAGAACGTACACATCTTCTTCTATTCTGTCATTTAATGGCTTTAAGGCCGGAATGCAGTCAACCTCAACATTCTTAGAAGGTGATATCACTTTGTTCGTCTCTGTATAAACCTGCAAAGCCTCATCGGAAAGTATCATATCCAGCATGTCCTTAGCATCCTGCAAATGCTCCGCCTGCGCACCGATGCCAAACCCTGTGAGCGTCACTACCGGCATCTGTCCAAGGCTGCTGGGAAACCCAATGACCTGCAAATTGAAGCCTGGATTTCCATAAGCGGTCTCTGTATTAGCCGCCCCCCAGTATGCCATGACGATAGGGGTTTTCTGCGCCAGGAAATCAGCTCCTTCCCCTTCAATCGCCTCACTGACATAAGCTTTCTTTGCATCTATATAACCTTTGTCAATTAACTCTTGCAGAAACTCAAACCCAGGGCGCATATAATCGCTGTACTTGCTCTCTCCGCTATTGAGCTTGGCAATCTCAGCTTCCGTGTCCCCGCCATTATATATGTCTGCAAACGCCTGCGCAAAAACAAACGTTTCCAGCCACCAGCGATTTGCTCCTATCGGCGTCTCAATGCCGTTTTCTTTAAACACGCGGCAGCACTCCAGAAATTCCTCGGGCGTCTCCGGCAATTCAAGCTTATACTTGTCAAACATATCTTTATTGATAAACAGTCCGTATGCCACGACTTCCTGTGGGACTGCCACCAGTTTTCCATTTACAGTGTTTGCTGTCTTTACCACTTCCCGCAGGTTTTTCACACACGCAAGGTCTGACAAATCCAAGAGCTCCCCTTCTTCACCGAGCTTCTGAACGGTATCTGGATTTAACAGATATAAATCGTCCATGTTATTGCGCGCACGGTCCAGCGTTACATCATCATACGTCTTATCCTGATAATCTTCCGCCGTATATGTCCGATATGCCACGTTTACTCCCAGCTTCTCTTCTGCTATAGCAATCGTCTTATCAAACGCGCTTCTTGCAATATTCTCAGCATCAGGGTCGGTTTTCTCCATGGGACTGAATAAATTTACAGTCTTTTCCTCTATCTCTTCCGTTATTATGATATCGTCATTAGGATCACCCACGCCGCAGCCCGTCAGTGACAACGTCATCAACACAGCCAGGCCGGTAACCGCTAACTTCCTGGCAATGATTCTTTTACTCATTTTTCATTCCTTTCCCAGCACATATTTATGGATAATTTTCTTTAAAAGCTCCACATCTATAGGCTTCGCCATATGAACGTCCATGCCGGCGTCCAATGCATCTTTCTCATCTTCAGCAAAGGCATTTGCCGTCATAGCTATAATGGGGATTTTTGCCGCGTCGTTTCGTTCCAGCGCACGGATTGCCTTTGTCGCATCATAACCGTTCATCACCGGCATCTGCACATCCATCAAAATGGCGTCAAACTCACCTTCCGCGGCCTGTTTAAACCGTTCCAATGCCAGCTTGCCATTTTCCGCAACTTCACAGCTCGCCCCCTCCATCTCCAGAATTTCAGTAAGTATTTCCGCGTTAATCTCATTATCCTCTGCCGCAAGAAAATGCAAGCCCTCCAAACTGCTGCACTCCTCTTCTTCCGGCACAGTTTCCTCCTTTGTTTCCCTCTGCATTTCCAGAATTATCTCTTTTAAAGCAGATACAAAAAACGGTTTAGATAACACTTCTGTATGCTCTATTTCGAGCGCTGTTTCCATCCCCTCCGCATCATGAGGAGCCAGAAACAGGATAGGCGCGGCATCCGCTATAAACTCCCGGATTTTCCTGACAACTATGGGGATATCAGCGACTTTAGCCCTCCAGTCCAGCAAAATAATCTGATAATACTCTTTGCCGTTATCCTGCATAATGCCAACTGCACTCTCAAAGTCAGAAACTATATCAACCGTAACTCCCACGTCCTCCATGAGTGCCCGTATATTTTCACATTCCTCCTGCGCACTGTCCACAACAAGGATGCGGCTGATTCCATTTTCCTGCCAGAATTGTTCATCCGTCTGGTCATCTGGGATGCGAAGCTCAAGCTCCACCTTGAATATACTTCCTTTGTCTACTTCACTGGCGACATCTATCGTACCGCCCATCAGCTCCACAATGTTCTTGGTAATTGCCATTCCAAGCCCTGTGCCCTGTACTTTATTGGTCGTACTGTTCTCCGCCCTGGTGAACGCATCAAAAATTGTTTTCAAATATTCCGGCGTCATACCATAACCGTCGTCTTCCACTTCAATGCGTATATGTTCAAACTGGCTGGAACGTTGTTTCAACCCAATAATGCGGAACCAGATATTACCCCCTTCCTGGGTATATTTTACTGCGTTTGAGAGCAAATTAATCAATATCTGGTTAATCCTCGTCTCATCGCCCATCAGATATTCATGCTTGATCCCTGTAACCTCTACATGAAAACTCTGCTTCCTGTTGTCTGCCATTGGACGGATAATCGCATCTACGGAGGACACAAGGTCATTTAAGGTAAACTTCTCAAAATTCAGCACAACCTTACCGCTCTCAATCTTAGACACATCAAGAACATCATTGATAAGGCTCAAAAGATGCTGCCCGGACGCCGTAATCTTCTTCGTATATTCACGGACTTTGGCCGGATTATCCGCCTCCATGCCAAGCAGCGCTGTAAACCCGAGAACTGCATTCATCGGTGTGCGGATATCATGGGACATATTGGAAAGGAACATCGTCTTGGAATTGCTTGCAAGCTGTGCCGCCTGCAACGCTTCCGCCAGCTGCTTATTGTGCTGCTCCCGTTCAGCCTCCCGCTCCTTGCGTATTCTATTCTGCTGTCTCTGGTTAAAATAATAGAGCAGGCAGCATAAGAAAAATGCAATCATCATGACAGACACAACGATGATAATATTCTGATTCACAGTACGCCCTTCCTGTTGAATTGCCTCCACCGGAACATAACCAATCAAATAAATCGTACCGCCATTCACCGACCACATATAATTCAACGACTGCTTGTCGCGGATATCATGGTAAAACAAAATATTATCACCTTTTTTCAGGCACTTGTCTACTTTTGCTCTCAGTTCCGTCTCCTGAATATCATTGGCATGATAATAATCCTCTAAATTCAGATGCCCGGCGCTGCGCTCGCCCATTCCCTTGGGCTTCAACACAAGCCTCTCACTCTGTGCATCCATAATATAGAGCAGCGCTTTGTTATTGTAAAATCCATTGGGAAGCGATTCATCAAGAAAATCATACACATACTCAATGTAAAGCGTCCCTATCTCCTCTCCATCTTTTACAACCGGGCATTTCATCGTGTAAGCCCATGTCCCCATATAATTCAGATAAGATCGGGAAATTGGCAGGTCATCGACCTTCCCTCCCGCCGAGAAATCCAACTCATCTTCTGTGAATTTTGAGCCGTCATTTGAGATACCTTCCGTCTCTCCATCCATGATCAGGGACAACTTTACCATGGTCTCATTTCGTTCATAGACGCAAATATACTCCTTTGGGTCCTCTGATGCTGCAATCCTCTGCGCTATCAGCTTTTGGAAATCCGCTTCATTTTTAAGGATCGCCTCTATCGTGCATTGTATTAAATTCAGGCTTTCGCTAAGGTTTTGAATAGCCGAAGATGACATCTCCGCAGATAATTTTCTTGCCACAGAAAAAACGATAACCGCTAGCATACCAAAAACTATAATAATAGAAACGAGCAGTGGAATCCCCCTGTCCTTTCTGCTTCTTATCTGATTTTTCTTCATTCTAATTCTCCATTCTTACCGTAACCATAAATATCCAAAACACCTTATGCGCACTTAGGCGCGAATCATATCTGTCACATAAACTTTACTCTTTCCTGTAAAAGGCATCCGGGACTCTCCCACTCCCATTTACTTCATTGGCCGTCCTAAAAGACCCCGGGACTCTCACCCAACTACGTTGCCTCCCCACTTATGCCACATTATACATTGCCTAATATTTTTATGTCAATATCATTTCTTGACAACAAAAAATATACGATGTTGCTTTTTTTCATTGCCACAACGTCCATTTATTACTATAATATTATTATCTGAATGATATTGCTATATTGAAACCGAACAATTATATCTTTAACAGTTGAGATCATTCAGAAATCTACTTAACCATTCACAGAAAGGATTAACTTAATTATGTGGGCTTACGAAAGTGTATTTTATCAAATTTACCCCCTGGGGTTTTGCGGCGCTCCCTTTGAGAATGACGGAATCGCGGCAAAACGCATTCTCAAAATAAAAGACTGGATTCCCCATCTGGAGAAATTAGGCGTAAATGCCATCTATTTTTCTCCGCTGTTTGAATCTGACACTCATGGCTATAACGCTAGGGATTACCGTAAGATTGATGTACGCCTGGGCGGCAATGACGACTTTAAGGAGGTCTGCGACGCACTCCATGAGGCAGGCATCCGCATCGTATTAGACGGCGTGTTTAACCATGCCGGCAGAGGCTTTTTTGCCTTCCAGGATGTGTTGCAGAACCGCGAAAACTCCCGTTACCGCGACTGGTTCCATATTGATTTCCACGGCAATTCTAATTACAATGATGGACTATGGTATGAAGGATGGGAAGGAAATTTCGATTTAGTAAAGCTGAACCTGCGCAACGAAGAGGTTATCCAGTATCTTTTAGAAAGCGTTTCTTTCTGGGTTGACAACTGGGACATTGATGGACTGAGGTTAGACGTCGCTTACTGCCTGGACCATGATTTTGTGAGACGGCTGCGCAGCCATTGCGACAGTCTCAAGAAGGACTTCTTCCTCGTGGGAGAAATGCTGCACGGCGATTATAAGCAACTGATGAACGACTCCATGCTGCACTCAGCTACTAACTATGAATGCTACAAGGGACTGCATTCCAGTTTCAATTCCTTAAATATGTTCGAGATTATCCACTCTCTGCTGAGGCAATTTGGACCGGAAAACTGGACGCTTTACCGTGGAAAACATCTGCTGAGTTTTGTGGACAACCATGATGTTTCGAGAATCGCTTCTATTCTGGGAACTCCTGAACATTTGCCCCTGATTTATGCTCTTTGCTTCGGTATGCCCGGAATCCCCTGCGTCTACTACGGCAGTGAATGGGGCGTAACAGGTGATAAATCAAACGGCGACCCATCCCTGCGTCCCAGCTTTGAAAAGCCGGAATGGACAGACCTGACAGCATGGATTGCCAAACTCACCAAGGCCAAAAAATCTTCCGAGGCTTTGAATTATGGAGAATTCCGCTCCGTAGTCCTCACCAACAAACAATGTATTTTTGAGCGGAAAAGTGAGAATGAGCGGGTACTGGTTGCCATCAATGCAGACAGCGACGCATACACTGCACACTTTGACGCCGGATGCGGCATGGCAGTTGACCTGATTAGCGGCGAAGAACATGACTTCGGCGGCGGCAGCGAGCTTCCTCCTTACAGCGCTTTCTTCTGGAAATGCGAGGTATAGTTCTTTCAAGTAAAATCCTGTACTTTCACAGGTTAATGCAACAAGGTCTTTTTATAAAATAAAAAAGGAAGCATCCGAAAGTTTCAAACTTTTTCGGATGTTCCTTTTTTATCTGTCAATCTTCCCAAACGGTTAAACCAACTCTGCGGCAACGCAAGCCCGAAGATAATCCCTAACACAATCGCGCCTGCAATCTTAAATGTTTCAATGCCTTTTGCCGTGCTTTTAGACAGTTCATTCATTATCAGATAATACGCCGTATAATAGACGCCTGACCCCGGAACAAGCGTAAAAATACCCGCCAACAGAAATACCGTGCTCGGCATTTTTCGCAAAGCGGAGAGCATTCTCGCCACTAACGTCAGCGTCAGCGTCGCCCATAGTGATGAGACCGGAACCCCAAACCCACATCCCAGACTGAGCTTATAAACCATCCAGCCCAGGCCTCCGTTCACTGCACAGTAAAAATATTCCTGTTTGGGCACATGGAAAAGCACTGCAAATGCCAACGTAGATATAACGGCAACAAATAATTGGACAATCATATCGGCAACGCACCTCCTCCCAGCAATTGGAATACCTTAACTGCGGCGCCCACTCCTACGGCAATACAGATTCCCGTCAACAGTGCGTCCATTAATCGAATGCCGCCTGACAGGTAATCCCCGTTAAACGAGTCGCGGATACCGGTTACCAATGCAACCCCCGGCATCAAGACAATAATGCCGCCGATAATAATGCGGTCGGATTGAACATCCAGCCCTATTCCATAAAGCATCAAACTGCCTGCCGTCACCCACGCGCTTCCTAAAATATTCAGCAGAAACTTTGAAACGTTGCGCTTTGTCCCCGCCACCAAAAAAGCTTGCAGCAGCAACCCCAGCAAAAATGAGAAAATACTATCAAAAGGCGTCCCGCCCAGAAGAAAACAAAATCCTGCGCTCTCAACCCCACACGCCAACACTAGAAAAGCGTCCCGCATGGGGGAAGCGTTTTTGCACTGCTCCAATCGCCGATACGCCTCCTTGAGACTACAGGAACCCTGGCAGATTTCTCTGGACAGTTGATTGATTCCTGCAATTTTCTCAAGATTGATATCTCCGAGAGGAACGTCCCTTACCATGCTTCCAGCATCCTCCCCCTGCTCATGAACCGTAGCAAAAATACCGTTTGTTACAACAAAGACGTGGTAATCCCGCACGCCATATGCCTCC
This sequence comes from uncultured Lachnospiraceae bacterium, assembly GCA_910588845.1. Classification (GTDB taxonomy): domain Bacteria; phylum Bacillota; class Clostridia; order Lachnospirales; family Lachnospiraceae; genus Petralouisia. The sequence goes on along the minus strand of CAJURU010000002.1, from coordinate 119,736 downwards.
ATGACGCGGCCAACCGTCTCCTGCACCCGGTAGATTTCACCGCCGTTTTTCAGCAGTTCTTCTCCCATCGACACCGCCAAATTTAATATCTCCTTGCTATTGTGCTGCTCCTTACTTTTCGGCATCTCTGTCTCTCTCCATACTCTTGATAATTCCCAGCATCAGAAACAGGTAGGGGGTTAAGAATACGGTAGGGTTATTGACAAGCCCTTGCGCAATGTAACTGCAAACCACAATCACACCTAAAATCAGTGACGGGCGAACCGTAACCTTCTTCGCTGATTTCACAATCGTGCTAATCAAAAGTCCAAAATAGCCGACTGTTCCTAACACACCCATAGTTGTAACAATCTGCATCAGCTCATTGTGGGCGTCCACAAGCAAGGCCCCGCCGAAATACTCTGCAACCTCCGCTCCGCCATATTGTTGGATAAACATATGGTAATAATTGACGCCATAACCGGTAATCTTATCCCACAACGGTAAGTCAAGCCACGATTCCATGGTTATCCGCCAGATGTATCCTCTGCTGCTTCCCCAGGAATCCTGTAACCGCAAACGTTCCAAGACAGAAAATGCACCCTCCCAGGTTGAACGGTTCAAGTTAGCAGCAGCGATCGACAAGATACCTATAAATGCCACAACTGCCACTGCAATAAAAATAATCTTTCTTATCATGCCATACGGCAACTCTTTGCCTGATTTCTTCCTGTTCCAAATGAAAAATATAATTCCTGCAATCAGTATGCCCTCTACTGCTAATACATATCCGTTAAGCATAAGTCCATTCTGTAGTTTATTGCCTTTAAAATAAACGAACATGTAACTTACAAACCCTGATGCATCCGCAATAAGTACCATAATTTTGAGTATAACACTAACACCCCAATAAATTGCACAGATTTCCAGAAACCTCTGCATTTGCTCATGACTGCGCATTGCAAACCATATCATTACTAAAAAAGATACCAGAAGCCCCAATACCCAGCTCTCACTACCAGCACAGTAACCGGCAAGAAAACCGAATGCCAGAAAAATACCTGATGCCACTCTCAGATACTTGTCCTCCGTCACAAAATAGAGCGTCATGCCGGCCGGCACCGTCATACACAGATAACTGGAACAGGCATTGACATTACCGATGGTACTGATAAATCCCCCATGCTGTTCGGTCGCAAGGTTACTGTACATATTTAAGGGATCAACTGCCCAAAAGTTGAGAACTGCCAATAAACATACCAGGATATTTGCAGCTAAAAACACCCATGCAGTCCACTTTCCCAGATTTAAGTACTTGCCAATTATAATATACATAGCAATACACAACAGCCACACAAGCGCCCCGAGTTTCCTGCCCTCCAAACCCAGCCAGGATTCCTGTGGATTTGCTGAGAATACCGTAGCAATGAGTATCCCCGCCGCAAAGATTACTGCAAACCAGGTCGTGACAGATATATTGCCAAGCCACTGCCGTAATGCCTGCAACTTGTCTGCCGGCTGTTCCTGTGTATTGGCCTGCGCTTTTCTCTTTCGCTTTTTATTTCTGCTTCGCATCTCCTCTTTATAACGTTGCAGCCAGTCCATGCAGATAAACAGGACGGACGCCAAGATCAGCCCAACAGAACATACGCGGAAAAAGTTAAGTTTAGCATTGGACATGTCAAGATAATTATCCTGAAAGTACAGCGGAAAAAGGCCAAGCATTAAAATTACCGCCAACGCCGCCGCCCCTTCCAGAAATATGTACATCACGCTTTTCTTCTGCTTCATTTTGCCCTCCATTTATCCTTAGATTTCTAATTCTTTCCCAACTTCCGGCAAGATACAGACGCTTCCCAGACCTTCCCTCATTGCTGCAATCGCGCGCATTCCCGTACAATGCACCGGCATTACAATATCAATCTTTAGTTCCTTGAGCGTATCAATCGTCTTTTCCACGCGGTTGGCATCACAATTTTTCAGATGCATACCGGCCACAAGACAATGAATGTTCTTACCGGAAAAAACAGTCTGCACATAGCGCAGGCAATTGATAATTCCGGCATGGGCACAGCCTGCAAAGACGCACAGCCCTTCCTCCGTCTCAATCACCAAAAGCTGTTCGTCCTCCATCTTGTCTGCCAGCAGCTCATATCCCGGATGCTGTAAACCATACTTCCAAAAACAGCCTGGAAGAGGCTCAAAATCAGTCGTATATGGAACCTCCGAGAGCAGATACACGCCCTCTGAAATCTGCGTACCTCCGCCAGAGAGCCTCCTGATATCCGCCTTTTTCTGCCAACTTCCCTTATCTTCCAAGCCAATATAATACAATTTTTTCGTGCGGGGATTTTCATTGTACTTCTTTTCAAACGCTTTTTCCTGGATATAGATTGGCGCATCCCCCAACTCCTGCCAGTATTCCAGGCCGCCGCCATGGTCATAATGCCCATGGCTCAAAATAACGCCGTCCAACCCCTTTAAATCAATCCCCAGCTTTACCGCATTATGCAGAAACACACGGCTCTGTCCGGTATCGAAAAGATATCTCCGCCTACCAGTATCAATAAGCAGGGACAAACCATGTTCAGCCAAAAGTCCCCGCTTATAGACTGTATTCTCTGTCAAAATCGTTACTTTCATCATTCTATTCTTCCCTTTTCCGGTCTTGTCGTATGTTTTTTATTTCAGGGAAATCCGTATTCTAACCGTCTTCCTGTTCTTCCTTTGCCTGTAGGATGGCTTCATTCAGGGAAAGCATTTTTGCGTCCAGCATTGATACAATTCCTGCACACTCCCGCAAATCACGGCTGATATATTCCGGCGCATCTCCCTCAAATTTATAGTAAATTTTATGCTCCAGACTTGCCCAGAAATCCATGGCAATCGTACGGATTTGAATCTCCACCTTCGTGTCGATCACACGGTCCGTCAGGAAAATGGGTACGGTAACTAACATATGATAGCTCTTATAACCGCTGTCTTTCGGATTCTTGATATAATCCTTGACAGAGACCACCGTAAGGTCATTCTGCCTGCCAATCATTTCCGCCAGCCGATAAATATCCGATGTAAATGAACACACAAGACGAATTCCCGCAATATCATTCACATGGTTGACCATATTCTCAATCGTACTCTCATAATGATTTCTCTTGAGTTTCTTGACAATGCTTTCAGCCGTCTTGATTCTGGACTTAATATATTCAATGGGATTATAATTGTGTATATGGCGAAACTCATCATTTAAAATCTCAAGCTTCGTCCCCACTTCTTTTAAAGCAGAATTATACAGAAAGATTACCGTTTCCCAACTGTCTACACCTTCGCTGAATTTGTCTGCCACATCCATATTGCCATTTCCTTTCTTACCTGTCTGATGCCCAGCCACAGCTTACTGGCTGCCAGCATCCGTCCTGCTCTCTAAGACCTTATCTATTGTGACTAACTTCACACAAGTTACAAAAATATCAGTTGCCATTTTTAACTCCTCCAATGTCGGATACGAGGGTGCAATACGGATTGTAGCGTCCTTGGGGTCTTTTCCATAAGGATAAGGCGCGCCCGCAGGCGTCATAGTTACTCCTGCTTCTTTCGCCTTGGCCACAATTGCCTTGGCACAGCCTTCTGTCGCTTCAAAAGAAATAAAATATCCTCCTTTTGGCGCCACCCAGCTTCCAGCATCTCTGCCTGCCAACTCCCGCTCAAAGGTATCTATGATCATCTCAAACTTTGGCCGCAAAATGTCCGCATGCTTCCTCATATGCTCCGTCATACCATGGATATCCTTAAAAAATCTCACATGGCGCAGCTGATTTACCTTATCATGTCCAATCGTCTGAACCTGCAACTGTTTCTTAATATCGACCAGGTTATTCTTAGAGGTGGCGATTGCCGCAACACCAGAACCTGGAAAACTAATTTTTGATGTGGAGCAGAATTTGTACACCATGTCAGGATTGCCTGCACGTTTGCACTCGGCAAGGATTTCCACAAGATGATCCTGGTCAATATCATACAGATGATGCACACCGTAAGCGTTATCCCAATAAATACGGAAATCTTCTGCCGCCGGTTTCAGTCTTGCAAAACGGCGCACCGTCTCATCCGAGTAGGTAATTCCCTGAGGATTTGAATACTTAGGCACACACCAGATACCCTTGATTGCGTCATCCCTGCTCACAAGCTCCTCCACCATATCCATATCCGGGCCTGTGGAAAGCATAGGTACGTTAATCATCTCAATCCCAAAATATTCTGTAATCGTAAAATGCCTGTCATAACCTGGCACCGGGCATAAAAACTTTACCTTATCCAGTTTACACCAGGGAGTACTCCCCATCACACCGTGAGTCATGGAACGTGAAATGGTATCATACATGATATTCAGGCTGGAATTTCCATAGATAATGATATTGTCAGGATGACATTCAATCATATCGCCCAACAACACCTTGGCCTCATGTATACCGTCCAACACACCATAATTTCGGCAGTCTGTCCCATCCTCGCACTTCAAATCCGTTCCTTTGCTCAACACATCCATCATGCCCATAGATATATCAAGCTGTTCCAAAGAAGGCTTTCCTCTGGACATATCCAGCTTGAGCCCACTCTCTGCATATTTCTGGTAAGCGGCTGTCAACTCCTCTTTCTCGCGTAATAACTCCTCCCTGCTCATCTCCTGAAATGACTGCATCGTTTTATCCTCCTGAAGTTCTGTTTTTCTTCTTCCTGGCAGTTTTGCCCTTTTTCAGGCAATCTGTCCCTGGCAGTTTTGGCACTGCTCGTTGCTTCATGCCATATTATGCACCATAGTTAAAAGATTGTAAAGCATTTTCTTTGATAAATTTACATATGTCCGTGCATCACGGACTTTCTCCTTTTAGAAATGCCATATGTGTCTGAATTTGCCGCTCATATCCATTTTCCGTGGGCTCATAAAACCGCATGCCCGCCATGCCGTCCGGCAGATATTGCTGTTTTACATAATGGTTGGGATAATCGTGCGCATAGAGATATCCACTGCCATGCCCGAGCTGCTTCGCACCCCGGTAATGGGAATCCTGCAAATGTACGGGAACCGGCATTGCCTGCGTGTCCCTGACTGCCTCCATGGCGCGCGAAATTGCCAGACAAGCGGCATTGCTCTTGGGTGCACACGCCACATAAGCGACTGCCTGAGACAAGATAATCTGCGCCTCCGGCATACCAATGCGTTCTACCGCCTGCGCCGCGCTGACTGCCACCGTCAAGGCATTCGGGTCTGCATTTCCTACATCCTCGGAAGCGCAAATCACAATCCGCCGGGCAATGAAACGGATATCCTCCCCGGCATAAAGCATCCGCGCCAAGTAATACACGGCTGCATCCGGGTCGGAGCCGCGCATACTCTTGATAAAAGCAGAAACTGTATCGTAATGGTTATCCCCGCTCTTATCATAACGCACTACCCGCTTCTGTATGCACTCGGAAGCAACTGCAAGCGTAATGTGAATTATCCCATCCTCACTTCGCGGAGTGGTGAGCACGCCCAGTTCCACCGCCGTCAGCGCCGCCCTGGCGTCGCCGTTCGCCGCCTCAGCAAGAAACTCCAGGGCATCTTCCGCTATCTGCGCCTGATACGCTCCCACACCTTTCTCGCTATCCGAAACTGCACGCAGAATAATCTTTTTTATATCCTCTGCAGCAAGCGGCTTGAGCTCAAAAATCACCGAGCGGGACAACAACGCGTTGTTTACTTCAAAATAGGGGTTCTCCGTCGTCGCGCCAACCAGAATAATGGTCCCATCCTCTACAAAAGGCAGCAAATAATCTTGCTGTCCCTTGTTAAACCGATGAATTTCATCAATGAACAGTATTGTCTTGCGCCCGTACATACCCTGGGTATCCTTCGCCTGCCGCACCACCTGTTCCATATCTTTTTTCCCGGCCGCCGTAGCATTGATCTGGGTAAATTCCGCACTTGTGGTATTGGCAATGACCTTCGCCAGCGTCGTCTTACCTGTTCCCGGCGGACCATAAAAAATAATCGAACTCAATTTATCCGCCATGATGGCACGATAAAGCAATTTATCTTTACCTATTATATGCTGCTGCCCTGCCACCTCTTCCAGCTTTACCGGACGCAGACGGCTGGCAAGCGGCGAATCCTTTTGCTTATTCTGCTCCCGCATATAATCAAATAAATCCATGGAAGGCTCCTCCTTCGTATCTCCCTTACTAGCACAAAGAAAAATACGCACTTAAATTATTTGTACTAATCAAACAAAATTTCATCGACCGTCACAAATTCATATCCTTGCTTCTTTAAGGTATCTATTATCTCCTCTGCCGCAGTGACAGAGGTTTCATAACCGTCATGCATGAGTATTATATCATTTTCCTGTACATTTTTTAATACCTTATTTACAATCTGCGCATGATTCTGGCTGGACCAGTCAAGTGTGTCCACATCCCAGAGCACCTCCACCATATTTACCTCGCAGTCTAACTTCTCATGCCAGTCGCCAAACGGCGGGCGGATATAGGAAGGATATGTGCCGGTAACGTCGCAAATCAACTCATTAGTCCGATTCACTTGCTCACAAGCCTGTTTCATAGAGAGCTTACTGAGCTGTTCATGTTTGTAGGAATGGTTGCCAATCAAATGCCCCTGCTCATAAATCTCTTCGACAATTTCCGGGTATTTCTCAACCTCCTCCCCCAACAGAAAAAACGTTGCCTTCACATCCCGATCTTTTAATGCGGCAAGCATTTCCGGCGTATACTGAGGATGCGGGCCGTCGTCAAAGGTAAGCGCAATTTTTTTCGTTTCCTGCTGCGTATCTTTCTGAACCTGAGCGGTCGCCAAAACGCCCTCATTTTCGGCCCCCAAATGTCCTGTGCCGCTCATAATAGCGCCCGTCGCCAAACAGATGCAAAATAAATCAAACACCAGACATTTTTCCCAGAAATGCAGTTTCGTATGATTCTTCCAAATCCGTTGCCAAATTTTCTTTCCACTCATCCCTTGCATACTCCACAGATACTTCTATGAAATGTATGACGGATGGTCTGTACTTTATGTGAAATAAAATAACAAAATTGGGAGCTGCCCTCTCAAATGTTGAAGTATCTGAGAGCGGCAGCTCCTGGCAAATTTACTTTTTACATTTTGCAGCCAATGCGCCATTTTGAAGCTCAATAAAAATAATATCTCCGGCGCCTGCCCCATCGGCAAGAATCAGCTTCGCAGCCAACGTCTCCACGGTCTTTTGCAGATACCGCTTGAGCGGGCGCGCCCCATAGACCGGATCGTAACCGTTATCCACAATAAACTGCTCTGCCTCAGCGCTCAATTCTACAGAAATCTCCCGCTCGACAAGCCTCTTGTTTAAGTCCGCCATCAAAAGCCGGATGATTCCGCCAATATTGCCTTTTGTCAGCGGTTTAAACATAATCACTTCGTCCAATCGGTTTAGAAATTCCGGCCGGAAATTCCCTCGCAACTCATTCATAACGGCTTCTTCACATGCGGCATTAATCTCTCCGTCCTCCTCAATGCCCTCCAACAAGTAGGAGGAACCAAGGTTAGACGTCATAATCAATATGGTATTCTTAAAGTCCACAGTACGTCCCTGAGAATCGGTAATCCTGCCGTCGTCCAAGACCTGCAATAGCACGTTGAACACATCCGGGTGCGCTTTCTCCACCTCGTCAAACAATACCACGGAATACTGTTTTCTGCGCACTGCCTCCGTGAGCTGTCCGCCTTCCTCATAGCCGACATATCCGGGAGGCGCCCCAATTAAGCGGGAGACAGAATATTTCTCCATATACTCGCTCATGTCAATCCGCACCATATTATTCTCATCGTCAAACAAGCTCGCCGCCAGCGCTTTAGCAAGCTCCGTCTTGCCCACGCCGGTAGGCCCCAGGAACAGGAAGGAACCGATCGGCTTGCTGGGATCTTTGATGCCAGCTTTGGAACGGATGATTGCCTCCGTAACCTTCGTGACGCCCTCGTCCTGCCCGATTACGCGCTTATGAAGCTCCTCATCCAGATGTAAAGTCTTGTTGCGCTCACTCTCCGTCAATTTTGCCACCGGAATGCCCGTCCAGCGGGAAATAATTTTGGCAATCTCCTCCTCGCTGACATTTTCATGTACCAGGCTCAAATCTTTCTTCTTCACCTGTTCTTCTTCTATCTCCAGCTGCCGCTGCAACTCGGGCTTCCTGCCATATTGCAGCTCGGCGGCTTTTTCCAGATCGTAACTCTGCTGCGCCTTGGCAATCTCACCGTTAATGGCTTCCAACTCTTCCCTGAGCTTTTGTACCCGCTCCACAGAATTTTTCTCGTTGTCCCATTGGGCTTTCTTGGACTGGAAATCATTTTTCAAATCTGCAAGTTCCCGCTGTAACGTTTCCAGACGGTCCTTGCTCAAGCGGTCTTCCTCTTTCTTGAGCGCCGCCTCTTCAATTTCCATCTGCATCACCCTGCGCTGCAATTCATCCAGCTCGGTAGGCATAGAATCAAGCTCCGTCTTAATCAGCGCGCAAGCCTCGTCCACTAAATCAATGGCTTTATCCGGCAGGAAACGGTCGCTGATATAACGGTTTGAGAGTACTGCCGCTGATACCAGCGCGCCGTCTGTAATCTTTACGCCGTGAAATACCTCGTATCGGTCTTTTAGTCCGCGCAAAATGGAAATCGTATCTTCCACCGTCGGTTCTTCCACCATTACCGGCTGGAACCGCCGCTCTAAGGCCGCGTCCTTCTCAATGTATTCACGGTACTCGTCAAGCGTCGTCGCACCGATACAATGGAGTTCTCCCCTGGCAAGCATAGGCTTTAAGAGCTGCCCGGCGTCCATGGCTCCATCGGTCTTGCCCGCGCCGACAATTGTGTGCAGTTCGTCTATAAACAGGATAATCTGCCCTTCACTGCTCTTAATCTCGTCTAAAACCGCTTTCAGGCGCTCCTCAAATTCTCCCCGGTATTTCGCGCCTGCCACTAATGCGCCCATGTCCAACGCAAACAACCGCTTGTCTTTCAACCCTTCCGGCACGTCTCCGCGCACAATTCGCTGCGCAAGCCCTTCGACCACCGCCGTCTTGCCCACGCCCGGCTCTCCAATCAACACCGGATTATTCTTGGTCTTTCTGGAGAGAATACGTACAACATTACGAATTTCTCCGTCACGCCCGATCACCGGGTCTAGTTTCTGTTCTCTGGCGCGTTCTACCATATCGTAGCCGTATTTCGTCAAGGTATCATACGTCGCTTCTGGATTGTCGGAAACCACGCTCTGATTGCCCCGCACAGTCGCAAGCGCCTGCAAAAAACGGTCTCTGGTAATACCATATTCTTTAAAGATTTCTTTCAGCGCCTGATTGGGGTATTTGATCAGTGTCAGGAATAAATGTTCCACCGACACATACGCGTCTCCCATTTTCTTTGCCTCGTCCTCCGCGCTCACCAACACCTTATTCAAGTTCTGTCCCATATAAATCTGCCCGCCGGACACCTTAACTCTCTTTGCCAGATGGTCCTTTGCATTTTGTATAAAATGTTCTTTATTTATTTCCATCTTCTCAATCAATTTGGGAATCAGACCGTCTTCCTGCAACAGAAGAGAAACCAGCAAATGCTCCTGCTCGATCTCCTGGTTGCCATATTCGTATGCCAGCTTTTCACAGCCGTTGATGGCCTCGATTGACTTCTGAGTGAATTTCTGAATGTTCATAAAGATTCCTCCTTCCAGCTTGTTTCCCATCTATAATATTGTTGCCTCACCAATAATATTTCAGTCAAGTTTGTCTGTTCAGGCATAGATTTCGCATACCCGATAGACGCGCTCCCTTGCTTCGAGATAACAATAGCACCAATTGTTAGCACTGTCAATAGGTGAGTGCTAATATTTTCTGAAAATTTCAGAAAGCGGCGGATTTTTCCTTTTCTTTCTGTAGCTCGCCTTATGGCGAATATCACTGTTTATGGTTCGTTCGGCTGTCAGATAGGCGACATTCTAAATTGTGATTTTAAAGGGATTTTTGTTATGAGAGGCACAAAAGAAGAAATAAATGAGCAATCCTTCTTTGTCGCACCAAATGCGGTCAAAAAATAACAAGAGCCATCATCACATATCCCTTAAAAACCTTTTACATTATTACACCCTAAATGTACCGAATTTTCAACATTTTCATGCAGCCCCTGCAAATCAGAGATGTCGTCTATGGGAATCCCCATGCCGGCAATTTTTAATATCCTGCGAATTTCGTCTATATCGGAAACCTCACCCGTCACCTGCACATATTCCCCATCACGAAAATATTCCGCTTTCACAACATCCATCCGGTGAATTTGATGCAATATGCTGTCAAGCTCCGCCTTGCGCTCCTCGCTCAATTCTTTTTTCGGTACAAGAAGCTTCTCTTTTTCTGCAAGCGCTTCGCGGAAACCTTTTAAGGCGTCAAAAGGCATGAATTGTTTTGCCCGATTTGCCTGATCCATTCTGTGATGTAAATTATTCACCGCTTTTATGCCCTCCTATCTGCCGATTGCGCTCCATGGCTGTTCCGGCTTCCTGTAAATCCATGCCCCGGACAATGGCGTTTTTCCCATACCGCCGCTTGATCTGAAGCACTGCCCGCTGCAATTTCTCATCCCTCTGCGCCGCCGCATAATCGGTAAACAGATTATATTGCTCATAGATCTCCTTTGTAACGCTGTTGCAAGACACGTTGAGTTTACGGATGGGTTCGCCCCTGTGCACAATACGTTCATATAATTTAAGGATATTCGATACGATAACGCGGTAACTGTTTGATGCGGCAGCTATTGTCACAGTTCCCGCCGCAGGTTTTAACCCTGTCTCATAAGAATAGCTGACCGTCAAGGTAAAAGAGTGTGAGGCCGCTCCCTGGGACGCCATATCAAGACAAAGACTATCCACCATCTCTTTTACGATAAGCCTGGCCTCCTCAAATGTATAATCTCGAAGGAGTACCTGCCCGCAAGAAAGCGAATTATTTTGTGGCCGATATGATTTTATATCTTCCATCGTGGCGCTTTCTCTGCCCCAGGCATGATCTATGAGAAGCTCCGCATCCACGCCGAACATGTTGTAAAGCATATCCTCATCCGCATGGGCAATATCGCCCATTGTCATAATTCCCACATGACCCAAACGCTTCTGTGTACCCGCCCCCACCCGCCAGAAATCCGTAAGCGGCGTATGATCCCACAACATGTTCCTATACAATTCTTCATCAAGAAAGCCTATATTATCCGTCGCATGTTTTGCCATAATATCCAGCGCTATCTTTGCCAGATAAAGGTTGGTTCCAATACCGGCAGTAGCTGTAATCCCGGTAGTTTTCCTGATATCCTCCATAATCGCAACGGCAAGTTCCCCGGCTGTAAGATGATACAGCGCAAGATACTGGGTTACATCAAGAAATGCTTCATCAATAGAATACACATGAACATCCTCTTTCGCCAAATATTTCAAATACACCGCGTAGACATTGGCAGAATATTTGATATAAAGCTTCATGCGCGGCGGCGCCATAATATACTCAATATTTTGGGGAATTTCATAAACGCGGCAGCGATTTTTGACCCCCAACGCTTTCATGGATGGCGAAACGGCAAGGCATACCGTCCCTGTCCCGCGCTCCGGGTCTGCCACCGCCAGGTTTACCTTCATCGGATCAAGCCCGCGTTCCACGCACTCCACGGAAGCATAAAATGACTTTAAATCAATACACAGATACGTCCTTTCCTCCATACGAAATTCCTCCAAACAAACACTTTTTTCATTAGTATCTGTTTTAGGACGATTTTTACTCTGGCCTCAGGTTACTTTTACGCTTTTATGCGACAGGCTCTTTCCCTATCTCTCAAAATAAATAACGAAACACAAATAGAAAGGGAATTGCATTTTTTCATTATATCCTGTAAAATAGACAGTATCATAATTATGATTTTCTCTTTGGTAAATGGAGAAAATACGCAAGATACACCGGAAGGAGTTCTAAACTATGAAAAAATCTATCAACCAATCTACGCTTACTATAATTTTGAACGGATTATCCATTCTCGCACTACTTTTTATGGGGCTTGCACTGTTTGGAAACAGCCATATTCGTGATTTGCTGAATACGGCAAATGCAGAGCGGTATGATTTGACTTATAACGCGAACCGCTTCATGAACGGCTCCGCGTATCTGACAAATGAAGTACGCGCATTCGCGGCAACTGGCGAACAGCAGCATTATGACAATTACATGATGGAAGTCAACGAACTGAAAAACCGTGACATTGGCGTTGCCGCCATGCAGGAAATTGGTATCACTGAGGACGAACAGGCCATGATTGATGAAATGTCTTCTCTCTCCAATGAGCTTGTCCCTTTAGAGGAAGAATCCATGAAAATGGTTCAGAATGGCGACAGAGAAAACGCCATCGCATACGTCTATGGCAAAGATTACAGCACCGCCATCACCAAGATTAATTCGCTTAAAGAACAGTTTCTTTCTGCACTGGACACCAGGACTATAGCGCGCATTGATGATCTGAACTACCAGGCAGGCTTCATCAGGAAGACAATGCTTATCACGTTGATTATAATTGCCTTTATCCAGTTTGCCATCATGTTTGTCACAAATAGACGTGTGCTGCGGCCAGTCATCGCTGTCCGCGACCAGATGGGAGAGATTTCAAAAGGTAACCTCTCCGCCAATTTCGCCTTGAAATCAAACACCTCTGAGATTGGTATGCTGGTAGAATCTATTCATGAGACAAAACGCGAACTGAAAAAATATATCCAGGATATTGACGACAAACTTGCTAAAATGGCAGAGGGCACGATGGATCTCACAATCGGCGACGATTACCGCGGCGAATTTTTGCCTATCCAAAATGCGATGCGCCAGATTTTAGATTCACTTAACCAGGCGCTCTCTCAGATTAGTATCACTGCCGATCAGGTATCGGATGAATCCAGACAGATGGCGTCTGACGCCGAAGTGTTATCCAGCGGCACTGTACGCCAGGCCTCCGCAGTAGAGGAGCTTTCCGCCAGCATTCAGGATATTTACGGACAGGTAGACCGCACCTCCAAAGACGCCGACACTGCCAGCCAGCATTCCGCAGAAGCGGCAAAGCAGCTGCAAATCTGTTGTCAGAAGATGGAAGCCCTGACAAATGCTATGAATGATATTTCCGAGGCGTCCCACCAGATTGGCGGCATTATTAAGACGATTGAAGATATCTCGTTCCAGACCAACATCCTCGCACTGAACGCTTCCGTGGAAGCCGCGCGTGCAGGCGAAGCCGGCAAAGGATTTGCCATTGTTGCCGGTGAAGTGCAGAACCTTGCCAATAAGAGTTCCGTATCTGCGCAGGATATCGCCGAACTGATTGAGAATTCCATGAAGCTTGTAGAATATGGCTCTTCTCTGACCGAGGAGACAACAGAATCCATCTCGGCTGTCGTTTCCAGCGCTCAGGAATCTTCCACGATGATAGAGCGAATTGCCGAATCTGCCATTTCACAATCCCATTCTCTACAGCAAATTACGCAGGGTATGGAGCAGATTTCCGAAGTCGTGCAGACGAACGCCTCCACTGCCCAGGAATCTGCGAAGCTGGCAAGAGATTTGCAAAACCAGGCAGAAGGCCTCAAAGTTTCTGTACATAGGTTCCGGTTGCGCAGATAACCATACATTTTTATATCGTGTCATACGTCTTAAACCCTTCAACAAACTGTCAAAGGAACAGACAACGCTTTCTCCGCAATGTCTGTTCCTTTTTCATTCTTTATTATCATTCAAGCTATGTTCTACGGCGCTGAGACTGTATTGCAATCCCCACAAGCCGCCACAATAGCGTCAACTTCTTTCACCATATCGTGCCAATCAATCGAATGTAAATTCTTCCACCAGACGACAATGTTCAAATCCCTTATTCTGCTTGTCTCATCCCTTCCGCTCTTTTTAAACAATACAAACTGCCTTGCAATTTCGCAGATTACTTCTTTTTGGCTCATGCTGTTTCCGCCTGCGCCGGTTCCAATTACCGGGAAACATAAAATATCTTGATCAATATGAATATTTTTTTGATTATGAAAAAAGCGATTAATCGCCCCTAGCAATTGTTCATTTCCCACTGTCGGATGCGTAGGGTTGTTCATTTCAGACATCACAAGGAAAATGTAATGCTTATCTTGGACCTCACAGCTAAACGCATCGCCAAAGGCATACTCCTGTCTTCCAGAAACTTTTTCTAATTTCTGTTTGGCCTCGTCAAATTTTTCCTGGATAATCGCTTCCCCGTGTTTTTTTATTACCTTTTCATGAATGCTGTTCTTTGCAATAGCAGCGGCAGACGTTTCCAGCTTATTATTGATTCCAATGACACGGCTTCCTTTCTTCCCCTTTGTGATATCGCCAATTTTCACGCAAATTCTTGCATCCGTATTCGGTATCTTTATTTTATGCCAAAAATAATCTTTCATATATTTCATCATGATAGCGGCAGTAATACAGACGGCTCCTCCCATAATCAAACATCCGTTTTTCTGCATCTCCTCTATCTCAGGGGTAAAATTTGCAGCAATATCAATAATCACCCATATCGCCCCGACAAAGGTAACAAATCGACTCAAAGTTTTCCAAATAATATCCCAGACAAATTTCATATGCAGCCCCCCATTTATTCTCTTTCGTAGTATAATATGTTCCTCCGATAAGCCGAAACCAGCTCCAGTTCCTCTTCCATGCTACCACAAAGCCCTCATATTTTCAACACGAAAGCACGTTGATTTCAGTTGTGAAATGTGTATAATAAAAGTAATACTCAAAATTAACGTGAAACAGCAAAACGGCTGTCTGCCATTTAACTGTGGAACGATAAAGGAGCGCTGCATGAATGTTGTCGGAATTATCGCTGAATATAATCCCTTCCACCGGGGACACGAATACCAAATCCTGAAATTGAGGGAGCTTTGCCACGCTGACTATGTGATCATTGCCATGAGCGGAAATTTTGTCCAACGGGGCGCGCCTGCCCTGATGGACAAATACAGCCGCACGCTGATGGCTCTGAGCTGCGGCGCAGACCTGGTCTTAGAGCTTCCGTCACTATTTGCCACCGCCAGCGCAGAATATTTTTCCACAGGCGGCGTCTGCCTGTTAAACGGCGCCGGCGTTGTCACCCATCTGGGCTTCGGAGCAGAGACCAATAATACACAACTGCTCTCTGCGCTTGCCGATGTGCTCTCAAAGGAACCTGAGCATTACCGGGAAAATCTGCGCCGGGAACTGAAGGCAGGCGCCTCTTTTCCTGCTGCCCGTTCTGCGGCTCTGCGGAATTATATCGCCACAGATATGCCGTCTTTGTTACAGAATTGCCAGATCGAGGATAACTCCCCGGATTTGCCGCTTTCTTACACTACATTCAAAGAAATAGAAGACGTTCTGGCTTCACCGAATAACATTCTCGCTCTGGAATACCTACAGGCCCTGGCCGCTTCCAGCTCCGCCATAATCCCAACGCCTATTTTCAGAAAAGGCAGCGGCTACCACGACAACGCCATAACAGAGGATTTTTGCTCGGCATCCGCCATTCGCTCCTGCTTGAGAGAAAAATCGTCTTTCCTGCAAACAGTAAAGCAAACGCAGACAGCAAACAGCGCCGCCAAAAATGGCCGTGCTCCGCTGCCGGAAACCGCCATGCCTAAAGCAGCCTATGATATTTTGAATGATTATCCTCATCCTTTCCTGTTTGAGGATGATTTATCTGCACTGCTTCACTATGAACTTCTAACGGGCGACACAGACCGCCTCGCCGCCTGGGGAGACAGTTCGCCAGAAATTGCTAACCGCCTGGCAGCGGAGAGGGAGCATTTCACAAATTGGAGCGGCTTCTGCCAGCATATGAAGACCAAAAATATCACTCATGCCCGGCTCTGCCGCCTGTTTACACATATGCTCCTTCATATCCGCCAGGAGGACTATCGCACATTCACCGCCCCCGCTTATCTGCGAGTCCTCGGTTTCCGTAAATCGGCTGCACCGTTACTCACCGCCATAAAATCCCACGGCAACCTTCCGCTAATTACAAATCCAGCGGACGCCGAACGTTTTCTGTCGCCGGAATCACGGCTGCTATGGCAATTCGACATGCGAGGCACCGAACTTTATCGTTTGTGCCTCGCCGCGAAAGGAGATTACTCAATGAAAAATGACTACAGGCAGCAGATTATCTGCCTGTAGTCATCCCTGCAATTTACAATCTTAATTTCATAAACCTTATCGCGCATCTTTGATGCGCTGAGTATTGGCAACAGCCATGTCAATGATGGAACAAACGTATACCGGTAAAGCACATCGCCATCTTGTACTTGTTACAGGTATCAATTACATTGTCATCACGGATGGAACCGCCCGGCTCTGCCACATAGGAAACACCGCTTTTGTGTGCGCGCTCAATATTATCGCCAAATGGGAAGAATGCGTCAGACCCTAAAGCCACGCCGCTCATCTGATCCAACCAGGCGCGTTTTTCTTTCCAGGTAAATACTTGCGGCTTCACCTTAAAAATCTTCTCCCAAGCGCCATCAGCCAACACATCCATATAGTCCTCACCAATATAGATATCTATCGAATTATCACGGTCTGCGCGCCCAATGCCGTCTACAAACTGCAAATCCAACACCTTAGGCGACTGGCGGAGAAACCAGTTATCCGCTTTCTGCCCGGCAAGTCTCGTACAATGAATCCTGGACTGCTGCCCGGCGCCAATGCCGATTGCCTGTCCGCCTTTGGCATAACATACGGAATTGGACTGTGTATATTTGAGCGTAATCATTGCGATTGCCAAATCAATCTTGGCTGATTCCGGTATCTCTTTATTCTCTGTTACAATATTTGCAAAAAATTCATCATCAATCTTTAGCTCATTCCTGCCCTGCTCAAAGGTAATGCCAAACACTTCCTTGCGCTCAACAGGCGCCGGCACATAATCTGCATCTATCTCAATTACATTGTAATTTCCCTTTTTCTTCGCCTTCAGAATCTCCAACGCCTCCGGTTCGTACCCCGGCGCAATGACGCCGTCAGAAACCTCACGTTTGATAATCTTAGCCGTCGCCACATCACAGACGTCGGACAGCGAAATGAAATCGCCAAATGAAGACATACGATCCGCGCCCCTGGCTCTCGCATATGCATTGGCAAGCGGCGTAAATTCCACATCCATGTCATCCACCCAATATATCTTCTTCTCCACCTCTGACAACGGAAGACCTACCGCTGCCCCTGCGGGAGAAACATGCTTAAAGGACGTGGCCGCTGCCAGCCCGGTTGCCGCCTTTAATTCCTTAACCAACTGCCAGCCGTTAAATGCATCCAGAAAATTGATATAGCCTGGCTTGCCATTGAGAACCTTTATCGGCAGCTCGCCGTTCTCCATATAAATCCTGGAAGGTTTCTGGTTCGGGTTACATCCATATTTCAATTCCAATTCGTGCATAAATGCCTCCTAATTCTTATGTAATGATTCACAGTTTCCTAATATAACATAATTGCTTGTTCTGTGATTGAAAATCATTTATTTTTATTAACTATGCGCGTCTCATAGGAACCGCTTTCAATATCAATATAACGTACAAACAACGATACCTTATTCTCTTCGTTGAGGCTTGCCCAAATCATTTCTGTCAATTCATCAATACCACCGTCAATCCCTACCAACTTGGGTTCTCCCTCAAAACTGGGCAAAGGATTGCCGTCTCCCATATATGTATGTATGAAATGTCCTTCACCGCTCACGGGATTTTCATAAGCAAACGTATAGCGGTTGCAGGCCTCAGGATTGCCGTTATTGCTCTTTAAAATAGACATGGCATAATTATAACTGCCATTCTCCACATGCATGATACCGGAAATTCGCGGCGTATAATTGGGGGCGTCCGGCTCAAATTCACGCGTGCGCAATGCCTGTTCAAAGGTCTGCTGCTTATCCATCAATTCGTAAATTGTATCTGTCTGATCTCCATTCGTCACAATAGTCTTATTTCCAAGCACACGCACCGGTGCATAAATGATCAGGCTGGGATCGCTCAGTTTCGATTCATCAAAAGCCTGCGTACGAATTCCTTCTGCTTCTTCCACAAAAATACGGTTCCTGCTATTCTCACTTCTTCCCATAATAAAATAAGCAGTCACCGCATACTTTCCATCCCCAGACCTACCGATTACAATTCCTCTGCCGGGATATGAATTACCTTTTAACTCCGTCTGCAACGATAATTTCTCCACTAGATTTCCTCCTTTTATGAAAATAGATAAGATAACAACTGCCTGCGAGAACTGTTTTATGAGATCCCCCAGGCAGATTCCTTCATCAACATCAACATGCGCACTGTAACATATAAAATGTGCCCCCTGCTACATGGATTACTGCTGTTCCTTCTGTGCCATCTTTTCTTTTCTCTCATCCATAAGACTATCAATAGCGCCCACCAGCTTACCGATCTCCGGCTTCGTCAACTGAGCGTCTGCCCCCAGCATTTCACCTTTATGGCGCATCTCCTCATTCACCAGCGATGAGAAAATAACCACCGGGATATGCCTGAAGGTCTCATCTTCTTTCACAAGCTTGGTCAGACGATGCCCATCCATCAACGGCATCTCGATATCGGTGATAATCATATGTACCTTCTCATCTAAAGTACCGTCTTTTCTAAACTCACAGAGCTTATCCCATGCTTCCTGCCCATTGCTGTTGACAATCAACTTCGTATAGCCCGCTTTCTTGAGGCAGTCGGTAATCAGCTTAGACAAAAGCGGTGAATCTTCTGCAATCAGAATAGGCGCATCGCTTCTGTTACGCGCTTCCAGGCTCTCCAAATCTGATACTTGCAATCCGGTCTCCGGGCTGATGTCTGTTACAATCTTCTCGAAATCTAAGATAACAATCAATCTGTCTTCCAGTTTAATTACGCCGGTAGACACTCCGCTCTCTTCTATATTGATTGTAGAATCCGGTTTGATAATATCTGCCCAGGACAGCCTATGAATTCCACAGACCTCGTCCACGTGAAACGCAATATTCAATTTATTAAAATTGGTGATAATGAATAAACCATCGCCTTCTATATCCGGGAGTCCCAGACAATGACGGAGATTAATTACTGTAATCATTGTGTCACGCGGCATAAATATACCTTCCACGCAGGGATGGGCATTCGGAATCGGAGTAATCGGCTGATAGGTTAAAATTTCTCGGATCTTTGCCACGTTAATTCCATAATGATTACCGGCCAAGGTAAATTCCAACACCTCCAGCTCATTTGTTCCATTCTCTAAAAGAATATTTGTATCCATAATAGTCACTCGCTCCTCTCCAGTATTCTTCCGTTTCTATCCATTTCTATAATTATATCACATATTTTCAGAAAAATATACAAATTTTTTTGGTTTTTATAGTTTTATTTTAGAATGATTTCATTATCCTTACCAGCAAGCTTAACACTCAGCTGCAATGACGAAATATTTTCCGCTGTCTTCTCCGGCACTTCAAACATTAATATCATCGCTTCGGTCTGCCCAGGGTCCATCGTGCCTTTGTAAGTGCACAAATCATTTGTCAGCATCGTCATCTGATTAGGTACTCCTGCTTCCCCATTCAGGCTCAAAGTAAAGCTTGGCTGCTTGGACAACAAATCACATTCTGCCGCCTTACTCCCTGTATTTGTCATATTCACATTAAGCATCAGCAATACATTACCCGCCGAGGCATCCATTGAAAAAGCTTCTCCCTGCTTATAATTCAATGCCGTTGAATAATCATGATAAGAAAATTCTATTCCTGGCACAGACAGCGCTTCCGTTAAAGTAAGCTGCTTGGCCTCTTCCTGCGTTGATGCATCCTCAGACTTATCCTCAGGCTTATCTTCAGTCTCCTGCGGTTTATCTTTCTTATCTTCTTCCTGCCCCTTGGTGTCGTCAGATTCTTCGGTCTCCTGCGGTTCCTCAGTCTCCTCCAGTTCTTCTTCCTCTTCCGGATAGATTGCCGTCATCCCCTCCTGCTGATAGCTGTTATGCTTGGCAAGCGTTCCGGCAGAATAATTTACCACAATGGATTCTTCCTCTTCTGTCAACGGCAATAAAGGGTCTCCACATCCGGTAAAAAGCATTGCTGCCGCAACCAGTACCGCTCCCATTTTTACGACGTTTCTCATAAGTCTGTCTCCTTTTCCTCAGGTTGCTTCACATAGCGAACACGGAATCATCGGCCTTATCATTGTCCGATCCACTCATTCACTCGCCACAATAGTATTCTACCATTATTTATTCCCCAGGGCAACTATATTTTCATCTTGAGTTTGGGCATTTCTCTCTCCCTCCACCCTGCTATCCAGCTCAAACCAGAACTTCACACCGTTTTCCTCATTGGCGACGCCGCATTCCTGATGAAAGGAATCCATAATTGCCTTGACAATCGACAATCCGATACCGCTTCCGCCATATTCCCTGGTCCTCGCCTTATCCACCTTATAAAATTTGTCCCAGATATGCACGAGCTCCTCCTGCGGTATGGGAGCCCCGGTATTAAACACTTCCACCCTCACCGTATCCTCCTTCGGAATTACCGAAACTTCAATTTGTTTCTCATCGGCTGCATAATGTATGGCATTGCTGATGTAATTCGTAAACACCTGTTCCGTCTTAAACTCATCTGCCCATACATACACCGGTCCCTGCGCATGAATTACAAGACTTATTCCGTCCTGTTCACGAAGGATTGCCGTAGCATTGGCTACCCCCTGTATTACTTCCAACAGGTTAAAACGCTCAAACACTACCTGTTCACTGCCAGATTCGAGCTGGTTGAGCGTCAGCAGACTCTTTACAAGCGAGTTCATCTTGTCCGCCTCGTCCATGATAACCTCACAATAAAAGTCACGGCTGGCTTCATCGTCATTAATACATTCCTGCAGCCCTTCCGCATATCCCTGAATAAGCGCAATCGGAGTCTTCAACTCATGGGAAACATTGGAAATAAATTCCTTGCGCATCTCATCTATTTCCGTTTTCTTCTCAAGGTCTGTCTTCAGTTCGTTATTGGCGCTCTTGAGCTCAGAAATCGTCTTTTCCAAAGTTTCCGACAACTGATTCATATGATTTCCCAATAAATTAATCTCATTTGCACCTTTGCCGTGGAATTTGGCATCGAAATCAAGATTCGTCATCCGCCTGGAAATGTCCGCCAGCTGTAAGATGGGATTGGTAATCTTCTTCGTCACCACATAGATAATTACCGCACAAAAAATTACCATCGTCACTCCTACATAGGCGAGAAAACGATTGGCAATATCCACACTCTCTTTGATGCTTTCGACCGCGGTACGCATTAAGATCATATTTCCATTCTGTAAAGTTCCAGAGAGCATCAGATAATCTGTCTGCAATCTGCTGTCCTTCGTCTTAGCTATCGTATATTCCTCAGTATTTTTAAGAACCCGGCTATTGTTGTCATCCGTGTGGAAAATCAGCTCCAGAAACTGGAAAAGAAAATGCTCGTCATTCCCTACGTTAGACTGAATTATCGTGCGGTCGGATTTGATTATCATAAGCGAAATACCGCTGTTACTGCATTTTGTCTCCAACCTAATCAAAAATTCTTCGCCGTCCGTCCTGCCCTTTTTACTCTCCTCATACACCATGTCAAATGTGTTGAGCAGCGTCTTTTGCTTATTCTCAATATAATAAGATTCCAAAAGCGTCGTATTAATAAACCAGCATAGCAGCACGGTGCCCGCTACTATGCTAATCATAATGGCCGTTATCTTTCTCGTTATGGAATGTCTCATGCTTCTACCTCAAACTTGTAGCCCATCCCCCAAATAGTTTTAATATACTCTCCTTTATCCCCCATTTTACTGCGCAGCTTCTTCACATGGGTGTCGATTGTCCTGGCATCCCCAAAATAATCATAATTCCAGACATGATTTAGGATCTTCTCCCGTGAGAGGGCAATTCCTTTATTTTCTATAAAATAGGTGAGCAGCTCAAATTCTTTGAAACTGAGCTCCAACTCCCGGTCGTCAACCTTCACCTGATGCCCAAGCCTGTCCACTGTGATACCGCCGATCTGCAAGATTTCTTCATCATTCTTGCCGGCGCGCCGCAGGATCGCTTCCACCCTTGCCACCAGAATTTTAGGACTGAACGGTTTGGAAATATATTCATCTGCGCCAATCTCAAATCCCTGAAGCTCATCGCTCTCCTCACCCTTGGCTGTCAGCATAATAATTGGAATTTTAGAGCTTTCACGGATCTCCCTGCAAACATCCCAACCGTTAATCTTAGGCATCATCACATCTAAGATTATCAACGCGATATCTTTCTGTTCATAAAATTTATTTAACGCCTCTTCGCCGTCCTCTGCCTCAACCACTTCAAATCCCTGTTTCACCAGAAAATCGCGTACGAGCTTACGCATCCTGCTCTCATCATCCACCACAAGTATTTTCAGTTTTTCCATAGTCTGCACACCTTTTCCTAATTTTTAAAAGAAAAACAACATAAATCTGTTTCTTTCATAGACCATAGCACACATTTATGTTGTTTTTGTGAAAATATTTAGTTTTATTTATGGATTATCTGTCAATTCTTTCTCTTTGACAGCTTCCTCGCGGTTCTGCAAATCATTCTCCCAATCCTGATATTTCTCAATAATTTTATTCTCATAATTAAGAATATTGGGGTGATTGTCTGTAAAAGTAACCAATCCCACGCCGACTGCAACAAGAGCAAAAAACAAACTTACCAGCAGACTCAGACGCAGACGTTTCTTGCTCTCTTTTGTCCGCTCTTCCGCCCGACTTCTGCGATATTCGGCAAGGCGTTCCTTCTGCCTGGACTCTTCTAACTTCTCTACATACCACTCCAATGTCTCTTGTTGCCTCGCTGCCGCCTGCGGCGTCATTGATTTTGTATCTGCCCGGGCAGAGCCTTGCGATGCCGCCTGCATTGGATTTGTCTGAGCAGCTTTAGTATGTATCATCTCATCTTGGGCAAAGGACTGCGGCATGTGCCTCTCATAAACAGGGATTGCCTCGATGCCCTCATTCTCCAGCTCTTGAGCCGCCAGGAGGTAGTTCTGAAGATTTTTTAAATATAATAAACCTATCGGCGTCTCAAATACTTGCTCCAACAATAACTTATGGTACATCTCTAATACCATACGTGGATTTCCCATATCAAGTCTGTCTTTCACATACCGTATGCCGTCTTCTTCCTGACATGCTTTCTGCGCTGTCTTCTCGTCTGTGAACGCAAACCCGTCCACAACCATCTTAAATCCGTCCATTATGCTCTCCTGAAAAGCTCTTTATCTCCCCGCTGCTGCGGTAACTTACGCACGCATGATCCGCACCATCTGTTCCATATCTGAGATAAGCTCTTTGGAGTAGTCCCTTGCCTCCTGACATATCCGCTCTGCTTTCGCATAATCCTCATCAAACAATGCCTGAACGGCATCTGATCCAAATCCATGGAACTTCTGATGTTTGCTGCCAAGTGCGTTCCAGATTGGGAGAACCTCCTCTACGTCCGGCTTCATTGCATAATAGAAATGTCCAAATCCACATTTGGAGGGGTCTAGCTGAAGCGGAACAATCACACGTTCTCTCACCATCTTCTCCAAATTGGTAATCCACCCCTGGTGTGCCGTTATAGCGTTCTCCACATAAATGGCGAACTCCTCTTTTTTCAAATGGTAAAACGGATCTTCTGCCATGGAGCCCATCTGCTTCGCCATTTCATCCAACGTACGCTCAATCTCCACCACAGGCTTAGAAGCTTCTGTCAGCTCGTTTCCAATCTCACGCATAAACTCCGTACTACTGCGCAACTGGTTCTCCATCTCCGCCATGGTGCTGCTGAGTTCTTCACTGACCGCTGCCAGAGAGGTTACAGCTTCATTGACCCCGGAAACATGTCTCTGATTCTCATCGTTGATCTCCCATGCGTTTTTAATCCTAGCAGTCATGCTTTCCAAGGCCTCTATGGTATTCGTCGTGCTTCCCGCAGTCTTGTGCGAGGCCTCCCGTATTCCCTCTACAAACTGCGACATGTTCCCGGTCATTCTCTGGGTCTCTTCTGCCAATGACCGTATCTCGTCTGCAACTACAGCAAATCCTCTTCCAGCCTCGCCTGCCCTTGCAGCCTCGATTGCCGCATTTAACGCAAGCAGATTCGTCTGGCGTGAAATCGACTCAATCTCTCCAATAACATCATTCATATGATCAATAACATTAAGAAGTTCATCCAGATCCGTTTTCATATCCGTAGAAACATCAATCGTCTGCGTAGAGAGACCACGGATTGCTGTCAATTCCTCCTGTCCGGTCTCTATTTTACGGTACACTTCATCAGTATCGCTGGAAATTTTAATAATTGTATTCGTAAGTTCCTCTAGGGAATTATTTCCCTCCGACGCATCTACTCCATTTGTCCCAAAAATTACTTCCGTAGCTCTTGCCACGTTGCGGGATATTTCAAGAATCTTATCTGTCTCATGTTGTAATTTCAGATCAAGAGAGCTAATCTGCATAACAGCCTTAAAATTATTATCAAGAACCCTGGCAAACTGCTGTCTGCCGGTTTGCAGACGCTGGTACATATTGCTCAATTCCGGGTTTGCTGAATAGTTACACTCTTTCATCTCTGAAACTGACTTCACTAGTTTGTTTTTGGTTGTTCCAATTCCCATCCTCAACATCCTCGTTTCTTTTGGTATATCGTTGCTAAGTTACTTAAAACATAGCAGGCATAAAAAGCCCTTATTTTATTCTCTATGAAATTGGTTCAGATGTCAATATTTTTTAACATTTTTTCAAAAAAAGGTAAAAGAGACTTGTATACTCTTTTACCTTCCCGTGTGTTTACTTTACCCTGCCGCAATAAATGGAATTATCAGGGCTTGACTCCAAAAAATATCAAACCATACTGAAATTCAAATCTCAGCTTCCTGATTGTCCGCCTGAACATATTTTATCAGAAAACATCACGGCTGGCAACAAACAAGTTGATGAATATGGAGAATTGGCAGTAAAACATTTAACTCAAACTCACAGAGAGTTTAACGAGGATGAATTACAAGAAATAGTTTCCTTATATCAAGCCGGAAAGAGTACCCGTAAAATAGGAGAAATGTTCGGAGTCTGTAAAACCACTATAGCAAATATGTTAAGGAGGCAAGGTGTGAACGTCACTAGGAGCAAAGTACAAGCCAGGCTAGATGCGGATGAGGTAATTGCAATGTATAAAAATGAAATTACTGCTGAAAAAATTGCGAAACAGTTTGGCGTAAATCCACAAACTATTCTTAATTGCTTAAGAAGCCATGGCGTGAAAATTAGAAGTAGGTGGGATTATAAACAAGAATAAATTACCCACAAGGGATATAAATTGCGCTAAGTAAAATATACGAACTATCCGCAAACTGCGTATTATCTCTCGCCCCAGTAACACTTATGAAATCATAGCCCCCACTACAGTTAGCAGGGGCTTTTCTCTAAGATCGGTACCGAACCGGACCACTCAGCGGAGGGGGAGACCGTTCCAACGGTTGTTGTTTGACGGGTAGACCTCCGTAGGATTAAACGCAAGGTTGTAGGCGTTGGTAGACGATTTAGACGTACGCGACCAGCCGTTACCCCAGTTGCCCAGATTCCACATCTTACCATCGTTAACATTGATAGCATCGCTACGGACAAAAGCTAGAACAAGCGCAGGTGAAGAAGTTTGCTATTTTTAGCCGCAGCCATAGCTGTAGCTAAATCCCAGTCTTCCATGTTTTCCTATGAAATAATAGGAAGAGAAACTTCACGATCTTTGAACTAGAAAACCTTTGGCAGTCGGAGCCTGATCTCAATGGCTGGCAGTAGTTTCCATGGACAAAACTATCCACGATTCAATTCTAACATAGATTATATTGCCGCTTATAGAAATTGCTACTGCCAATACATGAAGATAGCTAATCAGTGCTTTTCATCTGTTTTACTAAACGGTCAAGGTTCACCCCATCTTTAATTCCCGCCCTGTAATAATACTCATTTTCTCGCGAAGAACTCTCAAAGCCCGCATCCTCACAAAATTCCAGTAGTTTGCGATGTTCGGCATCCAGTATTGAGAATACTTTGTCATGAGCAATATTGGCTTTTTCTGCCGCTTCCAGTTGCTCCGGTGTGAGTGGATAGTCCTCCTTAAACTTCTCGCAGTGCATTCCCATCCGTTCTGTTATAAGCAGTTCCATAAAATCTTTCTCATCCATTTTTGTACGCCTCCTTTACAGGACGACATCATATGACAAGATGGTGTGGGCGTCCATACCATGAATCACCAAAAATAGCAGTCATGGTCTGGCGAAAATTGACAAGGGAGATGAATGCTCCAATATAATCAGTACCTCCGGCGCCACCACCATAGTACAATTACCATTGGCTTTTGTCCGTAGCGGGTATGTCTACCTCAGCTATGGTTATGTTAGCAACGTTGGTGAGTATGGTCGTGCTTGGTCACGTACCCCCAAATCGTCTACCCACGCCTACTACTTGGGCATGCATCCTACGTATGTTAATCCGTCAGACTACTACATTCGCTATGGTGGTTTCCCCCTCCGCTGCCTCTACCCAGGTAGTGCCTAATGGAGGAAAGAAGATAGATACCGGATATATTTTTCCATTACAAAACAGAGCGCACTTATTTTCACGCCCTCCTAATTGGAAAAATTTCATTCAATTAACATCTCAGAACAGCTTCATCCCCAGATATGCTTCATCCCGTTCATCTTGTGTAATTCCAAGGTAACGCTTCGTAATCTCATAACTACTGTGATTATAAATGTCTACAACTACGGCCAATGCCACTTTATTATCTTTCACGGTATGATATCCCCAAGTCTTCCTTAAAGAATGGCAGGCAATCTTCCCGGCAATCCCAAGCTCTGTCACTGCCGCATGGATAATCCGCCATGCCTGCACTCGGCTGATAGCTTTTGGCTCTTTGCGGTTATTGGCAAATACATATTCTCCTCGGCGATGAGCGTAATACTGCCGGAGCGCGCCAAGTAGTTGCGGATTCAGGGCAATCGTGCGCTCTTTCTTAGTTTTCTTTTCTACTACAGTAATATGGTCACGGAACTCCTGCCTTTCCTCATCATATACATCCGACCACTTTAGCCGGAGTAAGTCGCTGATACGAAGCACGGTATATGTTCCCATAACAACCAGTATATAGTTACGAAGCTGTCCTTTGCGTAAAAAATAATCAGCGAGTTCTTTTAGCTGTTTCTTGTCTCTAATCGGTTCTGTTGCTGCCATAATTGATAAAGCCCCCTTGTCGTAAGATACGGCTGATTATAGCGTATCCCCGGACAAGGGGGCTTTTGTAACATATTAGTGATATTGATACAATTTTAACATCAAATCAGGCTATATTCAAGAGGATGTTCATACTAAAATAAAGAAAATTTGCAAATCCTATAAAAATAACGACTGATTTATAGCAAAAATAGCGGATGTTGGGCGAGCAAGATGTAACATACTCACTATTGTGTTACATCTTATTTTTTAGCGGTTTGGAGACCGTGATTTTTTGTTGTTAAGACAGGGTTCAATAAAAGCAGGGAGGAGGCTTATGCTACGTCAAAATAATTGGCGTATTTTATATGAACCGACTACGAAAAGGAGGAGAAGAAAATTGAGAAAAGGATTTACGGCGTTGTTGACGGTATTGTTGACATTGTCATTATGCGCTTGCGCGAAAAATAATACGAGTAAAGAATTTTTCAATGAGGATGCTGAGGAAGAAAACACCCAATCAGAAGTTGGAGACATATCTCAGGAAAGCACCAAGCCAGAAGACAAACCTAAAACGACTGCTTTTGAAAAATACTTCCGTGATGAGCCTTTTTGGGTACAAGATGAAAACGGGTTATATGGTTTTATAGACCAAACCGGGGATTATGTTATTGATCCCCAATTTTACAATATCGAGGACAAATACAGCCCGTTCTCATTTGGAGTTGCTTTTGTGCAGGATAATAGTGACACGCAAAAGCTATGGGGGTTGATTGATACATCCGGAGATTATGTTCTCCAACCGACTTTTTCCGATGTGGGCGAATTTACATCTGACGAATTAGCGGCTGCACAAGATAAGGATAGCGGTCTATATGGTTACGTTGACCCGACAGGCGCATACCAAATTGAACCCAGATTCACAGAGGCACGTCCTTTTGTAGATGGACTTGCTATTGTATCCGAGGGATATGGCTACATATATATTGATACATCTGGAGAAATTGCCATTTCTGGTGGATTTGAAGAAGCTAATGAATTTTGTGATGATTTGGCTGCCGTTAAATCATGGGGAGCTTGGGGATATATTGACCGTTCTGGAAATTTTGTAATTCAGCCAATCTATGATATGGTGTACTCTTTCTCTGATGGAGTCGCTTTTGTACTCGATCTGGATGGTGAAGGTGGGTATTCTCTCATCGACACAGACGGAAATTATATTTTAGAAGAGTCTATTTATACTCCAGCACAATACACTCCAAATGATGGAGAATCTTCTGCCAGATGGGTAGAGGGATTATGCTGCGTCAAGGTTGCAGTGGATGACTCATATCCACAATTGGGGTTCGGCTACGCCTATATTAATAAAAATGGAGAAAAAGTATTGCCCAAAGATGACACTTATTATGATATGACATGGGGATTTGTAAAGTCAGATAGTGGTACATATGCAGTTGCTACGGACCATGCCAGCGGTTTATATGGTTACATTGATATAGACGGCAAATGGGTGATACCGCCTCAATATCAAGGCGGTAATTCGAGCGCTGCGTCTCCCTACAACGGGATAGGGCTGGTAGAAGAAAGTAGGGTATATATTGATATGTCCGGAAATAGTTTAGCAAAAGTTGATGCGCCACTGTCCTTTGAGAATCGGCAATGGAGTGGATATAAAGACATTTTATTGGCACTTTCATATGCCGAGGATTCTACATGGGGAAAGTACGGATTTGTATACCCTGATGGAAGTGTTGCAATAGATTTTGTCTACGATCTTAGCACGGGCTTTTCTGCCGATGGCAGCTACGCATTTGTTCAATATGAAGGGCTATGGGGTGCAATTGATACGGATGGCAACTGGTTAATTCCTGCAAAATTTAAGGAAATGCAGAGGAATTATTCTTTTATTCAAAATTAACTAAATCATACATTTATGGAGGAAAAATAACAATGATTTTATTTTTATTGATTATAGTTTTACTTGCAATTATAGCGTATTTAACATCTGGTAAGGTAAACCAGAAAACCGAGAATCGGACACTTCATACAAACAGGGATGTACAGGAAGTTGCCAATTTGCTCCGGCAGATAGCGAACGAGATGAGAGCCAATGTGGATAAAATTGAAGATGACCCATTCGGCAAGTTCGGTTCTTCTGAGGATTTAGCAATTTTGCTGTCTGGTGAAGAGCGAGGTCTTTCCAGGGATGTATGGGCAGTTCAGGTGTATGTCGCTGAGACAGCTAATGGGTGCGATATAGAGTTAGTAGCTATTGGCGAAGGACTGTCAGCAGGATATTCTGGTACATATTACCATGGGCGGATTAAACTGGCCTCCAGCAGAAAGCGCATGAATGCGATTGCTGCTAGGCTTTAGAAAACTACAGGAGGAGAGCATGAAAAACAAAATTTTGATAGCAGCATTATTGTTCAGTGTCCTACTTAGTGGATGCGGCAGTTCTGCAGATAGCAGTCCCGCCGCAGTAGATAATGTGGATACATGGGAAGATGCTTCGGAATATGAAGAAACAGAATTAGAAAGCTCGGAAGGTGATTTAGAGTATGAGAATGCAGACCCAGAAGATACGGATGATGCATTGTTAGACGAAATGCAAGAAACAGAACCGCCCACGACATACGAGTTGGAAAATATCTGTACGGGGATATCAGATGCTGGAAATGGATATAAAGCAGAATATACGATATCCACTACAAATTGGATTCGCGCTTCAGACCCCGAAACACTTCAGAATATATGGGAGAGCATAGGTGGCAAAGAAGATTTGCCGGACATAAGTAACTTTCATGAGCTTTCTAATGATGGGTTTACTAACGAAAATGCCGCAGTTGCTTTTGGAACAATATCGTTTCGTAATGTTACAGATGGGTTCGATTTTACAGAGAGTAACCCAAGGGCTTTTCTCTGCACGTTAGATGCCTGGGACATCTATCATCACGGGCATTATGTAGAAGGGTATATAGAATATTCGAGTAACCACAAATACCTTAACCTTTGGAATGTTACGATGGAATCCCTTGTATCTGCTAAAATGAGCCGAAATTCATGGGGACCGGTTCCATTCATGCTGGTGTGTTCCAACGTTTTTACACCTGATAATCCAGACGGCGATGAGAGTTTAAATGATTATAAAATCCACTGTGGCTACCCCGCACAAGATGACCTTATAATAAAATTAGATTCCGGCGATTGAAATTATATTATAAGTATAGACGAAACCTCAGAGGATACGTCCTACATAGTTCCTGATTCTTATGATATTACAGACAAATGGAAAAGCGTTGGCGATAGCGGATTCGGACAGGCACAACCGGGAGCGATTGTGATATTTGATGGAAATAAATGTAACTTCTACAGTCCGAATGATACATATGCATTTTATAAAGAAGATGATAGGTACATTCTGGACATCACAAGTGTTTTAGGGGAAAGCCTAAGTCAGACTGTCAATATCATAGATGATGACAATATAGAAATTGCAGGAGCAAGTCTGAAGCGGATGGAGTAACAGAAAACAGAAATAATCTTAGCAGGAGCATTGGCGGTATGATAGTTCGCTATTGTTCCTGCTTTTTACGGTGTTTTATTCTTCCTTTCCTCCATTAGGCACTACCTGGGTAGAGGCAGCGGAGGGGGAGACCAAAGTAACGAGTGTTGTCGTAAGACGGATTGGTACCGGTAGTATAGAAGTAGAGGCTGTAGGCGTAGTAAGACGAGTTCGCGGCACGTGACCAGAGACCACCGCTCCCGCCAACGTATTGCGCGTAGCCGTAATTCAGACGAACATACCCGCTACGGACAAAAGCCAATGGTAAAAAAGTTTTATAGGTGTTACTCTGAGAAGAATTATCCGCATTCTGCGTATTATAGACTCTATCGCGCACACTTAAAAATACGAGAAGAGTGCCACAGCAATAAAACATATGCAGTGGCACTCTGATAGCTATGTAGCTTATTTGACAAACAAAATCCTTACCTGAATACTCAGTGTGTCAAAATAAACTTTATACTGATTTGGCACATCTTTCCGTATTCCAGTTCGCGCAATTACCGTCACATCTTTGTTGGTTCGTATGCTGTCATATTTCAGCGGTATTCCCCATGGATTTTTATAGCTTTCAAGCATAGGGCTGCCGATAACAAGCTCTACGACGAAGGGCTTTGACGCCGTTAGGACAAGTTCGTCCAGAAACCTTGCTGATGCACCGGGGAGTTCAAATGACGCCGTAATCCTTTGCTCGTAGTCTGCCTTAGTGGGAATGGTAAAGAATAATGCGGATTCTTCCATTGCCCCTTTTTCCATCTCACGAAACGCTCCGAGTCTTAGCGTGTAGAGACCGCCGTTTTCTACAGAGAACTCTCGGCCAAAATGTTCTCGGTCGATTAAGGTCAGAATGTTATCATCATCAAACATAATCCTTAGACCGGGAGTGACGGTGCTTTTCACTTTTTCAAGAGATGGCAAATACATTTTCCCCAGTTTCTTAAAGCCTTTTTTGTTTCTGTTCACCATATTGTTGTTCCTCCTTGATTTTTTATTGAGGGAGCGAGCCCCCTCATCTGGTAGTCAGATTCCATAACTCGTTCTTAACCACTCTGGCAAAACTTCTGCTAAACTTTCACGGATTTTTTTCATCCGCTTGGAGATAGCAGCGTCGGATACACCCCACATCTCTGCCACTTCTTTTTGCTTCAACCCATCTACGCTAAGCAAAGTCAGAAGTTCGATATCTTTCTCAGACTGCTCTCTAACCCACACAATAATCTCAACGGTATCTAAATCCTCGATCCAGTCCATGCGCCCCCATTCCCAGATCTCTCCCTGTGTTACGCTGAGCTGTGCTGAGAACTTTTTCAACAGCGGTGACCGCCCTTCATCAATGATGTCACTGCCCTCATCTTCTAGTCGTTTTCTATTTTGTGTTTGAGCGCCGCTCTTGCTTTTGTCCGAAGAATTGTAGCATTCGTAGGGCTGAGTGTGGGTAATATACGCCCGGTCACGATTAAGTTGGTGCAATAGCAAATCATGCATCTGCTCAATCATCTCTTCAGACTCGTTTTCTTTGCGGCAAATAACTGCCATTTCGCTGTACTCTTTCTCCATAATTCTTCTATTCTTTCCGTATGGGAATCTCATATTCCTGCTCCTTTCTGTTGGCGGTGTCCCGCCGGAGCGTCTTTGGGAAATACAGAAATAAAAGACGGCAGCGCGGAACACCAATAGTTGATTGATGTTGCCGTACTGCCGTCTCTTAGAGCCTTAAGGCTGCGGTCTCACGGTGATGTTAAGTTTTGATTGCTACTATTGCCTACTTAGTAAGCGGTATGCTGGACTGACACTTGATTGGCGTACCCGGAGGCACGGCAATCTCATAGCGGCATCCTTTAACTACAATCTCTATCACCCCTTTCTCTGGATACCACTTAGCGACCAGTTTACCCATGGCATTGCGAAGTTCTGTTGCTGTTGAATGTTTCATGATGATTACCTCCATTCGTTTTTATGGTTGATTTGTTACTTGTAAGTAGAATATATCACTCACAACAGCATTTCTGTAATTGACAGGCATACTGACTGTCAATTCACCGTCAATTGCTCGTCATGAGAGATTTTCATGTAAAATGACGTTATAAAGCCCTAAGCAGGAGTATTATAGGCTAGCAAAAACGTAAGCCATATTGACAAAAAAGAACATGTGTGCTATACTGATTGCAATAAGTTAGCATATACTAACTTATATGTACATTAACCTTAAATACTCTGTTTATGCCCTTGGATTATTGCGGAATTTGCCTGTGCTTTTTGAAAGGACGGGTAATGGCGCAATAATCAACTATCACATAATAGGAGGGTATAGACATATGGCAAGAATCATGTACGACCGTTACTTGACTGACGCAGACTGCTCCGTAAATATCACGAATGCAGATACGGAGTATCTAACAACCACAGTTCCGGAATCATTTATCAATCCACCCATCAAAATGAGATTCTTAAGCACTGGAGGAAAAAGTTTTGAGGAACTATGTTTAGATGCAGTTGGCGATGATGAAATTGAGATATCCCGTGAGGATACCCTGCGTATGGTACGTGGCGAGCTGCCCGGTTGGCGGTTGGTCGGAGTACAGTTTACCGCAAGTGGAGGATTTTCGGCTTTTTATGCCAATGAGCATCCAACGGAGGCGTTAGCTCGTTCGGAAGACAAATATAGCTATATTTTCGCATCAGGTGTATCGTTTTTCTTTGTGGAGCGTGATTGTCTTGAGGTAGAGCTTGAGGTGGACTATGCGGATGGATTGCCTCCACGACACTATGTTGGTAAAATAACTCATAATAGGAAAGACGGGATTAAGACTGAGATCATTGAGTTTTTGGGAAAACGGAAAGTACGGAAAATGAGGTTTTCTGAAAACGAGTACGGAAGCAATTGCATCCCCGGACATGTCTGCCACATTACAGAGTATTAAAAACCAGAAAAATAAAAGCTGCGACTCTGGTCGTGGCTTTTTTATTGCGATCTGCTATAGTTTACCGTATAATTAAGATGGAAAATGAGAAAGGGGTGGATTCTTTTGGATAAAATATTAACTATCGAAGATCTGTTGTCTCAATTGCGAGAACCAAAAAACAAACACTTAAACCCATTTGAAGAGTTGCTGCCAGAAGCACGGAAATTGTTAGGACTGGATAGTGAGTTAGATGCTATATCACTTGAGGCGCTGTTGATTCAAGCTATTATATATTGTGTTTTTGATAGCGAGAACGAACCGGATG
This sequence comes from uncultured Lachnospiraceae bacterium, assembly GCA_910588845.1. Lineage (GTDB taxonomy): Bacteria > Bacillota > Clostridia > Lachnospirales > Lachnospiraceae > Petralouisia. The sequence continues at coordinate 85,602 of CAJURU010000002.1, read as the reverse complement.
AAATTAGCAAGGAAGATGCTAAGAAAAGAGACTCTTATCTGTTAACTATGGGGTTAATGGATGGTTATTATCATGTCAAAGACGACGACATCCACTATTCAGCGCCTCTTCGCCAAAAAGAGTATCTTGCCTATAGCGAATATATAGAGATATCCTATGAGCAAGAAATTCGCCATAATCTTTCAACGGTGGAGGAGAGATACGTTAAAGCAAAAGCTGTTCTTTCTACCACAGATGGAAGGTGCCGTGAAAACCTAGCCGACTATTTATCTAAAAATAAAAACTGCAAAGAATGCTTTGAAAAGGGCTCGGAAAAATTCATCGAAAAAATTAAGCTGCCCAATAAAGAAACCAAGCGGCAATTAGTAATACCAAAGCCGTGTTATACAAGGGAGAACTTTCCACTTCCTGTAGAACAGGACGAAGACTCAAGCCCAGTTCAGTCTCCTGCGGAGGATGGCCCCAGTGATGATGCGGTGATAGCAGAGCTTAGTGAGTCTGGAGAACAAAAGGACCAAGAAACAGACAAGAGCTGCGACGGTAATACGATAGCTTCAATATCTACATCCCCTGATTCAAATATAAGTATCCCAAGCAAAAACGCTGTTTTAGGAAAGGAAACAGAAGAATTTGACGATAGTGATAAACAAAAAGACGAGCAGTGCGCCGAAGAATCTGTTGAATTAACTCATAGTCAAGAATCAGAGGCATTCATTGCCGAATCAAGATCTATCGCTCCGCTAAGCATTGTAGATGGCGATATTAGTAACAACGATGTTTACGATAATGAGGAGGATAACGGCGACGACGAGGTTGATAATGATGACGGAGACAGCGATGACGAGATTAACAGCGAGAAAACCGAACCGGACAGACATAGCAAAAAACGTTTAGCGATTATCGTTTTAGTAATTTGTCTATGTATAGGAGGCATTGCAACTGTTCCATTTTTTCCCTCAAAGCAGCCAGCATCAACCGAGGACTCAGAGCCAGATTTAAGAGTTCTGGGCGATCCATCCCATGCGGTTAATGGAGATGACATGGAAAAATTAGCAAATGAAGCGTTTTCTTCAATAGCCGTTTATAACGACTCCGGCGAGTATGACGCTTATGAGATGAAAGATCTTGTTATAAACAGAATATTTGAAAACCCAATATTCGGAGACATGGTAGCCCAAGGGATGCTTGTAGCTTTTTCTCAAGGAGACTCCGACTATTTTGCCGATTTTATTCCGGGCTTTCAGAAATTTGTTGATGCTACAGATCTCGCGATGAATGAGCAAGAAGACATAGAAAAAAGGTGTATGAAAAAATGGCTTACTAAATCGCATGTAGTATACACGACTGATGAATACAAAGAATATGTAGGTGATATTTGTGAGCTATTAGATTATGCCTTCTCTCCCGAAATACAAAACTTTAAGGTGACTGATTATTGGGATCTTGACCCTGACAGTGGTATTATGGATGTACGAGCAATACGGTGTTCGGAAAAACGGACGTCACCGGTGCTACTTTTTAGTCGTTCTACAGGGAATGGAAAGTGTAAGTGTATATTTGGTTTTCTAATCGAAAATGGAAGTTTTGTAATTAGCGACCCATATAATTGGGGTACTGATAGTTTCACTGAATAATATAAATATTTTTATTAAAAGGACGTTCTTGCAGCGTCCTTTTTTGATGCCTGCAATTCTATTTTTCTATTGCACTTATGTCTTTCAAAAACTTTTCTAAAAAATTTCTATCCAAAAGTTAATTCCCGCGTCCCTTTGCTGACTTCCAAATGTAAGGAGAAAATAACAGTTCTCTTTACAAAAATATATCACAAGGAGGAACCTATTATGAAGTGTCCAAATGTAGAATCAGTTGTTGAAGCCTTGAGCGGAGATGTGGTCGATACCATCCCCACCAAACGCAATATGATGTTCGCCCCGCGCTCATTGAAGCTGCTGCAGGAGAATGCACTGCTCACAGCCAGCGAAAACAGATGTAGAGCAATTTTGGCTAACTCAGCCATCAACGATACGGCCAGCCTGGCCATGTCGGTTGACCGGCTGTCGCACGTTGCTCCGCTCGGAAAACCGTATTACCACAAAATTCTCGCAGCTTATGCTGATAATGCCGCAAAGACAATAGAAAGGTGGTGATGGGGCATGTTGGAAATCATTGACATCATCATTGTAATTGTATTAGGCAGTATTGTATGCGTAGCCATATCTGAATGGTTTTTTGACTACTGTGAACTTAAGAAACGAGTAGAAGAAAGCGACGATTTTGAGAAATTGATGCGTAAACAACTGGAACTGGATGCGGCGAGACTTAAAGCGCAGGAGGATTTACTTCGGGAGGCTTGCCGTTCGCAGGCAGAGGAATACGATGATGGGTATGAGGAGGATTGAGCCGTTGTCAACATATTCTTGACAATATTACAACAGCGTTATTTGCTACACCTTAATTGACACTTTACCTCTGTTAGATAGTGTCGCATCGCTGCAAAAGTTTTAGGCATAACAATTATTATTCGGTGTGGTTTTGCGCTTAAATACCGTCAAAGCCACACCAAGCAAAAGAAAGGAAATTTAATGGAAACAGTTATCCCCTATTCAGAAATCAAAAATCACTCTTCAAAGAAATATCGGACAATTTTGGCCGATCCGCCATGGGGAGTTCCATCGCAGCGCGGCAGGAACAGCAACCGTTCCGCAGAGAGCCACTACGAGCTCATGCCGCTAGATCGCATTATGGCAATGCCAGTACCAGATTTGGCGGAAGAGAACAGTCACCTTTACCTTTGGATTCCCAATGCTCTGTTACAGGAGGGTTTGGATGTCATTAAGGCTTGGGGCTTTACATTCCGCAGCCCGCTTTATTGGATAAAGCCCAGATTATTACTAGGAAACTACTTTCGGAATGCCTCGGAAACGTGTCTGTTCGCGACACGTGGCAAAGCACCGGTCAAATTCCACGGTCAGCCCAACTGGATATTCTGCCCTCAGCAACGACATAGCCAGAAGCCAGAGGAGCAATATCCTCTTATTAGACGTATGTCATATGGACCATACCTAGAATTATTTGCTCGACATCGGGAACCTGATTTTGATTGCTGGGGCTACGAAGCGCCAGGCGGGTCAGACATTATCATGCCGGGAGACTACCCTGTGCCAAAATACAGTGCCAAAGCACTTGGAAAGGAGGCGTAATGCTAAGTGTATCCAAAGAACCTAATCACCCAGATTTTGGAAACTGCCTTCATGCTGGCGCTCGCGGCTTTCCTCATCAAAACCGCAGTCGGATGGATTCTGGAAATCTGGCCAGTGCTGCTCGCCATTGCAATCATCGTCGCTATCGCCATAATCGGTTTCCGTATCTGGAGGCACAAGCATGATAAAGATTTGGGAGAATGGTAGGAGGAAGTATAAAAAATACCGAAAGGAGTGGGCAATCTTGGGTAAACACCAAATCGAAGATATTAACTGGAGGAAAGTCCTCTGGACTCGACCTTACAAAATTGAGACCATTTGGGAAATGCTGGCACATCTTGCCGCCACATCGCCACGAGGTGCAGTAGTCTGGGAGGTGCGGAGTAAAAACGGACAGGTAAATTACTTGCTCGGAGCAGCCGGGAGGTATATCAGGAACGTGGAAGAAGCGATAAAAGCTCATGGCGATATCCAGTTCCATGCTATGGATGAGAGCGAACGCACACCAGTTACCACTGCCCGGCAGCTTAGAATTAGCCATCCTACGCTCTCGCTCAAGACCGATATCACTGGAGCTGTGATCCGGGCGGGGCTGGCGGCACTCACGGAAGAGACAGGTGGCACGGAGGCTGTGGTACAGATTGTGCTGGGGAGGGGCTACGCTCCTTCCCCGGTGCCAGCCAATCTGTTCGATCCGAATGCGACATGGCTGCAGATTCTGCTAGGCGATGTCCAGAAAGCTTCGGCAGAGAGCCGGAAAAATGTCCGGGAAAAAGCGGAGCAGCACACGTTCCAGGCAGCAATCCACATCGGAATAGCTGGTGATGGAGCATTCATCCGGCTGAACAGTATTATGAGCGCATTCAGAGTCTTGGAATCTGCCGGGGCAAGGATACGAGCAGAAAATATCAAACCCGCTGACCTTAACACGGCGCATGTACCTTGGCATTTTCCTCTAATGCTATCAGTAAAGGAACTGGCTAATTTCTTGCTGCTTCCGGCTGGGGAGGAGGAATTACCTGGAACACCGGGACTACATCCCAAACGCACACTGCCGCCGAGCTGGTATCGAAGTCCGACCAATAAAAAGTCTGACCGCAGTTTTGCTATCAGTATGGATACTATAAATCCGAAGAAACTGAGCATTTCTCCGAGAGATAGTTTGGAACATTGCCATTTGATCGGCCCAACCGGTAGCGGCAAGTCTACTGCCATGCTTCATCTGATTCTGGCGGATATTAAGGCTGGAAGAAGCGTGTTAGTTCTCGATCCTAAAGCAGACTTGGTGACGGATATTTTAATGCGGATTCCAGAGGAACGTGTGGGCGAGGTCGTAATTATCGACCCGTCAGACCCCTGCCCTTGCGGGTTTAATCCGCTGGCGTTCAAGGATTATGGAAACCCATCACTAATTGCCGATGCGATTCTCTCGGTTCTCAAAGAAATTTGGAGTGATAGCTGGGGCGTCAGAATCGCAGATATTCTAAATGCAGCGCTCTTAACGCTGACAGAAGTTGATAACGCTACTCTACTGTGGCTGCCGCCACTACTGACAGATGATAGTTTTCGGCATAAAATCACCAGACAGATTAAAGACAAAGTCGCATTAAGACCGTTTTGGGAGCAGTACGATGCATTAACGGATGCGGCGCGAAGGGTTCAGATAGAACCTGTGCTCAATAAAATCAGGCAATTTTTACTCAGGCCAGGGCTTCGGAATGTGTTAGGACAGGCAAAACCAAAGTTCTCGCTGACGGATTTATTTTACAAACGCAGGATAGTTTTGGTTCAGTTGAATAAGGGTGTCTCTGGAGGAGAGACGAGTCGCCTCATTGGAAGCCTGATTGTCGGCTTGACTTGGACGCTGGCGCTATCGCGGGCGGGTATTCCGGCAGAAAAGCGACATATTGCTTCTATCTACATAGACGAGCTTCAGGATTACCTCAGTCTGCCAGGAGATATTTCTGACGCTTTAGCGCAGGCGAGAGGCTTGGGCGTTGGCTTGACGCTAGCGCATCAGTACCGCGATCAGCTACCGCTTAACATCCGCTCCGGCATAGATGCCAACGCCCGTAATAAAATCGTCTTCGGTTTGAACAGCCGGGATGCAAAGGATATGGCGGCAATGGCGCCGGAACTTACAGCTGAGGATTTTATGGTGCTGCCCCGCTACCAGATTTATGCATCCATTCAAACCAATGGCCGCAGCACTGGCTGGGTGCAAGGCAAGACCTTACCGCCGCCACCAGCTCTAAGAGAAGCAACGGAGCTTAAAGCGATGAGCCAGACAGCCTACGGCATCCCGGCAGAACAAATAGAAAAAGATTATCTCAATCTGTTCACAGTCAACAGTGCTTCCGCGGAAAATCCCGGTGACGTGAACATTGGAAGGAGGAAAAAGGCATGACGAACCGACTGACGAATGGGGAGAGGAAAACACAAGCGGAAACACCCGGAATACAGGGTTTTGCGCAATTTAACGTTCGAGATTCCTTTAGCGTACCCGCTACGGACTCCGCTGTCGCAGGCGGCACCCCTATTGCTGACAGCCAAACACCCCGGCGTGTATCCAAGAGACATTTGCTGGAGATTGACAGGCGTTTAGGGGAGCGCGACCGACAACTGCTCGTAGCGGTACAAAAATATCGCTATCTAATGACCGGGCAGATACAGCGGTTATTATTTACAGATGCCGCTAATTCTTCTGCCGGGCTTCGGGCAGCCAACCGCAACCTCAAAAAACTAAGCGAGCTTGGACTGCTTGACAGTCTTTCCCGGAGAATTGGCGGAGTACGCGCCGGGTCGGGCTCCCTCATCTGGCATATCACCCATGCCGGAGAAAGGTTGTTGCGGCTTAACGAACAGCGCCCATATCCTATCCGCAGGCATTTTGAGGTTTCTCCCTACTTCTTGGCCCATACTCTGGCAGTTGCAGAAACCGCTATCCGTCTCATGGAAATCTGCTGGAAATACGAACTGCAGCTTACGGATATTCAATTAGAGCCAGTATGCTGGCGTACATACAGCAATGCCGGAGTGTCATTATCCCTCAAGCCTGACCTCTATGCTGCGACCGCAACAGCGGAATATGAAGACCGCTTTTTTATAGAAGTTGATCTTGATACCGAATCGCCCGCCAAAATTATAGAAAAATGCCAAAAATACCATGCCTATTACCGCAGCGGCTTAGAACAGGAAGAATCCGGGATGTTTCCACTCACAGTCTGGATTGTTCCGAGCACCGCTCGGAAAGAAAGGCTTAAACGATACATAAGAGAGGCTTTCGACAAACAGGCAAAGTTGTTTGCCGTAATTACTGACGAAGAGTTGGAGCATCTGATTCTGGAGGGCGGCGACCGAGAGATGCTTTGTTAAGTAATTTTATATTGAAGAAATATGAACAGCCATTCATCAATTAAAGGAGGTTTACCATGACAAACCAGGATATCCGGTTTTTTGACATGTTCTCCGGCATCGGCGGGTTCCGCGCCGGGCTGGAGCGAGCCGGCGGGTTTACCTGCATCGGCCACTCAGAGATTGACAAATACGCAGAAAAAGCATACCGGGCGGCGTACAATATCAAAGAAAACGAGGTGTTTTATGAAGACGCAAGAGAAATCAACCCAGAAACCATGCCAGAATTCGATTTACTCTGTGGAGGATTCCCCTGCCAGGCATTTTCTGTCGCTGGCAGGAGAAAAGGATTTGACGATGCCAGAGGTACTATCTTCTTTGAGATTGCCAGACTGGCTCGAGAAAGACGGCCTCCGTATCTTCTCCTTGAAAACGTCCCAGGACTGCTATCGCATGACCAAGGCCGGACATTTGCGGCCATCCTCGATACGCTTTGCGACCTGGGGTACAGTGTCGAATTCCAGGTGCTTAACAGCAAAGATTTTGGCGTTCCCCAGTCCAGACGCCGGGTGTACATTGTCGGATATCTTAACTCCGGATGTGTCGGAAAGATACTACCTTTCCGAGGAACAAACCCGGAAACTCTTAAGTGCCTCATAGACGGGCGGCAGGATTCGCGGGTATATGATCCGTCTGGGGTTGGAAAGACACTACTTGCCAAATCCGGCGGAATTGGCGGAAGGACAGGACTATATGCAGTTTCCGAAACTCCCGTGGAAGAAGATACACAAAAAACAGGGACTCATGCCGTGCTTAACCCGGAGCGGAAAAAAGTGCGGCAGAATGGCAGGCGCATCAAGTCAGAAAATGAGCCGATGTTTACCCTCACCTCCCAAGACCGCCACGGCATACTGATGATAAAAGAAGCCACCAAATCCGGCTGTAAGGCTGCCCATCCGGGGGACTCCATAGACCTGAGTTTTGCAGACCAAAATACCCGCCGGGGACGGGTGGGAAAGAATATCGCCCACACACTTGATACGGGCAGTTCGCAAGGCGTAGTTACACCCAATCTGCGTATCCGTCGTCTTACTCCGCGGGAATGTTTCCGCTTACAAGGTTTTTCTGAACTACAGATTGATAAGTTCCTCTCCGTAGATTCCGATACTCAAGCCTACAAACAAGCCGGAAACGCCGTAACCGTCAATGTCGTACACGCCCTCGGTCTTCGCCTGAAAACCGCACACGCGGCTATTATGGAGGCGGCAGGAGCAGAAAAGGAGACAACATGAAACCAAAAAAGAAACGTGGACGTCCAATGTCCTCACATAATGTATCTGTTACGCCGGAGTTTAGGGAAGAGCCAGATATAGAAAAATTGGGCCGTGTTTTGATTGCTATCGCACTAGATAATGCAAAAAGAAAAGAAGCTGTCAATGAAGCAGCAGTTCTAACAGAACCCCAAGCAACAATATCTTTTCCAGAAAACAGAAAGGGGGATGCGATGACATAGAGCCGATTTTGCATTCCCCTACTTATACAAATAACGCCCAGAAGACAGTGGCCGCTATCAATTCGCCAAAGTATAGTAGCTGCCGTCAGGGCAGGAAGGAGGATAAAAAATAAGAGCAATATAAACATTAAGTAAACATTGCGGCATGATGCGCAGCCAGGTTGGGGCGCATCATAGCCGCCCCTCCTACGCCTCACAAGCCGCAAGAAAGGAGGGTAAATGTTTACCAAACAGTTCGGTCTGGAGATCGAGTTTACCGGCATTAGCCGGGAAAAAGCAGCAGAAACTGTCGCACATTATCTCGGCGGCACTGCTACGATTACCGGGGATTATTACGATACCCAGAAAATCACCACACCCGATGGGCGTATCTGGAAACTGATGTACGACGGCAGTATTAACTGTCAGAAAAAGGATGGACGGAGGACGGTGTCCGCTGGCAGTAACTACAGCGTGGAGCTGGTCAGCCCGATTCTGTCATATCGGAAGGATATTGACATGATACAGGCTCTCGCGAGAAGGCTGAGAAAAGCTGGGGGATTTGCGAATAAGTCCTGCGGCATCCACATCCATCTCGACGGAGCCAGCCATACGCCACGGAGCATCCGCAATTTCGTGAATATCATCTACGCGCATAATGACCTGCTTTACAAAGCACTACAAATTGCGCCGGAGCGGATGCGCTATTGTAAGAAAATGGACGCCTATCTGGTAGAACGGATGAACCAGGCGAAGCCAAAAACGCTAAGGCAAATCGAATCAATCTGGTACGAGAATTACTCAGGCAGCCGCAACGGTCATTATCACCAGAGCCGCTATCACTTTCTTAACCTGCACAGTTTCTTCCACGGTAACCATACGGTGGAGCTGAGAGGCTTCAACAGCACGCTCCATGCCGGGAAAATCCGAGCATATATCGTGCTGGCGCTCGCACTCAACCATCAGGCACTGACACAAAAAAGCGCCAGCTACCGCAAAGTCCAGGAGGAAAATGAGAAGTTTGCAATGCGTGTGTGGCTGAACCGCATCGGATTTATTGGTGACGAGTTCAAAAGTTGCCGGGAACACCTATACCAGCACTTAGATGGCAACGCTGCTTGGCGGTACGGTTCACGAGAAAATGTCAGAAGCCATGTGAGTACCAGAAACACACAGAACGGAGGAAGTCAGAATGAGCAATAAGAAAAACGAACGCCTGTATATCGCCTACGGCTCCAACCTCAACCTTGAACAGATGGCAAGACGCTGCCCCACTGCGGAAGTTGTCGGTAAAACCCATCTACATAACTTTCGGCTGATGTTCCGGGGTAAAGGCACGACAGTAGCGACTGTAGAAAAACAGGAAGGAGGCAAAGTGCCGGTGCTGGTCTGGCGGTTACAGTCAAGCGACGAGTATAATCTCGATCTGTATGAGGGTTATCCTAATTTCTACCGTAAAGAAATGTTGAGAATTTCTGTAAACGGCAAGCGGGTGTCTGCCATGATTTATATCATGAACGCAGCAAAACACCCTTACGACACCCCGTCACGCAGTTACTTTGAGACCATCCGGCAGGGATATGAATCTGCTGGGTTTGACATCAAAATCCTGCGCCAAGGCGTACTGAACTCGGTATGGGAGGGATATCTCGCCAAAAAGTATCAGGGAGGAGGTGATGGCTATGACCGAGACTGTTAAGACCCAGATTGAAGCCATCCGCAGGAGCGGAGAAACCAATATGCTGGATGCGAATATGGTGCAGTGGATTGCAAACCGGGAAAATTATTTTGAGTTAGTAATTTATCTGGAAGAACACCGGAAAGAATATATTAATTATCTCTTTACCGGCGAGGCTCCGGTGGAATAACACATATCACTTCATATTGTTTGGACAAAAACAAGACTTGCTTTGTGAAGCGAACAGAGTGATAGATGTGTGTGTAATAAAACGAAAGGAGCAAAAATATGCGATACAATTACAGCTTAAGCGGTAGCGACCGGAAACCCTTGGTGGAGGCTGCCAGCCAGATACTGGACAAGCCTGCTGTTTACCAGGGTGCGCCAAGTTTTGCCTATACGGTCGGGGATTATACCGTAGACCGAAACGGCATATTGTCATACAACAGCAATATCCATCCCGACTTTGCGGCGGTGCTTATCAGCGATTTGCAGGAACGTGGCTTTGTGGCGGAAATCGTTAGTAATGAAGCTGATAATGAAACCTTAGAGGAAAATGTAAATGATGTGGATGAAGCCGAAGCCACGACAGAAAACACCGCTGCAACGGATAATTCTACCGCTGTAGCAGAAGCCCCACTTGAGGCAGACGAGGTAGAAGCAAGTATTGAGACGACAGCTGATACGGTAGTAACGGAAAATACAGCCAGTACAGAGGCAATCAATGCCGAATCGTCGGATATCCTGACAATTGAGGTTCCCGATACCGGGTTCACCCCAGAGGCAAAGGAAAACATCAGGAAAATCGTGGCCAGCAAAAAGACGGTGCTGGAAAAAGCACTTGAAGCTGACAGTTTACCGATTGTAGAAAAGAACGGCAAAATCACTTTCCCATGGTTTACACTCCATGGGCTGGATGGAGAAGCTGACGCTTACAGCCATCTGGTTACCGCCATCTGCAAAATGGCAAAAGAACAGAAACGGGTAACGGCCACAGAAAAACCAATAGAAAATGAGAAGTTTACGATGCGCCTGTTCCTCATCCGGCTGGGATTTATCGGCGATGAATATAAAACCGCCCGGAAAATCCTGCTGCGCAACCTTAGCGGCAATGCCAGCTGGAAATCTGGACATAAGCCGGAGCGGAACACAGCGGCCACAATTCCGCCAAACCCAGCCGAAGCAGCGACTTCAACGGAGCAGGAGCTTACGATGCCGCTGGAGGAAGCGGATACTGCGGAGACCGAACCGCAAAAGGAAGATGAAGGAGGCGACGCTTATGGCAAATAACGGATTCCCCAGCCGAGAAACAGTGGAACGGGTACGGAAAATGTATCCTAAAGGCACACGGATAGAACTTATCCAAATGGAGGACCCGTACTCCCGCCTAAAACCCGGCGACAGAGGCACAGTCCGCTTTGTCGACGATGCCGCAACGGTATTTGTGGACTGGGACTCAGGTTCTGGGCTTGGCATCGTATATGGCGAAGACCGGGTGAGAAAACTATAATTCTTACACCAGTACCTTAAACGTGGCAAACAAACGCTACTAGACGGATTAGTCTGCCCCATAGTGGGCAGACTCTTTAAGAAAATGATATTATTAACAAACAGATAACAAAGGCATAAACGACTTGATGTGATGCGCAAACAGCGCTATAATCGCACAAATACCCAGAAAGGAGAGGTTTTTATGGACTATGCAGCTAGTAACCCCATGGAATCACTGGCAAACGCTATGACGCCCAAATTCGCCGTGTCCTACCTCCGTGTCTCTACGCGCGGGCAGGCAGAGCGTGGCGGCGGTGCTGATGAGGGTTTTTCTATTCCAGCCCAGCGGGAAGCCAACAAGAAAAAGGCGCTCTCCATGGGCGCAATGGTCGGTAAGGAGTTTGTTGACCGGGGAACTTCCGCTAAATCCGCTGACCGCCCGGAACTCCAGAAAATGCTGGAATACGTGAAGGAAAATGCTGACAGGGTAGACTACGTAATTGTACATAAGGTTGACCGTCTCGCTCGGAATCGCGGTGATGACGTTGATATTATGCGCACTTTGCGTGAATGCGGAGTTCAACTGGTATCCGCCTCGGAAAGCATTGATGACACTCCAGCAGGAATGCTGCTCCACGGCATCATGAGTTCCATCGCAGAATTTTACTCACAGAACCTGGCAAATGAGGTCAAAAAGGGGCTGAATGAGAAAGTGAAGAGCGGTGGCACGCCCAGCCGCGCACCGCTTGGCTATCTCAATATCCGACGCATGGACGAGAAGGGGCGTGAGGAACGTACCGTAATACTGGACGAAGAGCGTGCGCCGCTCATTAAGCTGGCGTTTGAGGAATATGCCACTGGTAATTGGACGGTGCAGGATTTAGCGGAACATCTGGCAGCCTGCGGTTTAACTACCCGCGCCACACCCAGAATTCCGTCACAGCCTATTAACAAAAAATCCCTGAACAGCGTATTGATAAACCCTTACTACAAAGGCATTGTGTCATACCAAGGAGTAGAGTATGATGGAACACACCCGGCTCTTGTGAATCCCGATACCTGGCAGCAAGTACAGGATATTCTGTTGTCTCACATCAATGGCGAACGCACTCGTGAACACCCTCATTTTTTAAAAGGCAGCGTTTTCTGCAAAAACTGCGGGTCACGGATGTTTATCAACTACACAAAATCCCATACCGGAGTTCGCTATCCGTACTTCATTTGCGGCGGACGGCATAACAAACGTACAGACTGTAAGCAACGGGCAGTCTTAATAGCGGACGTTGAGCGGCAGGTGGAGCAGATTTATGACAGCTATTCTTTTCCACCCAAAATCGCTGACTATCTGGAAAAATGGCTAAGGCAGAATATAGAAGCTGAACAGGATAAATATGCTACGGAATTGGATGGACTGCGCAGGGAAAAAGATAAGCTGGAACGTCAGCGTAAAAAGTTATTGGAGGCGCATTATAATGACGCTATCCCTCTCGACCTACTTAAGAGCGAGCAGCAGAAAATTGCGAAACAGCTTGCTGCGATTGACCACCAGATAAAAGCCTATGATTATACCTTTACTACAGTCATAGAGAGGCTTGGCGATGCGATAGACCTGATTGAGAACTGCGGCAGGACTTACCGCATGGCTAATGACAATATGAAGAAAATGATGAACCAGGCAATTTTTAAACGTCTGCTAATTGGCTCTGATGGAAAAGTAACGGCGGAATTTGCCGAACCGTTTACCATGCTGGTAGAGCCGATGAAAGACGAGGTGGCGCAATATAACTCTGTAAACAACGCAGAAGCTCGTGAGCATTTGCTCACGAGCTTCCTATCTTCAATACCCAACCGTTTATCAAATTTTTTTGGTAAAGGTTGGAGTAAGGACTTTCTGGTGGAGCTGAGGGGAATCGAACCCCTGTCCGAAAGTCAATTCACTATGGCATCTCCCATTACAGTCATTATTTTATCATTCCCTCTGCCATCCGCCTAATGACAGGCTGATGGTTTCAGTAGCTTCATCATACGCCCACACGCGCAAAGCTTTGCGTATGTCGTTTCCCACATAGTCGAAGCCGGTATCTCAGACTGTGGGTGGTCTAAGGCCGACTGCTGCAACTAGGCAGCGTATGCTAAATTGTCTTCAGCGTTTATATTTATTGTTCCCGTTGTTAGGCGGTCAGGAGCCGCCAATGGCTTCCATAGCTGCACAACCCCCGTCGAAACCAGTACAACCCCTGGTTAAAATGCTGTTGTTCAGCAATGCTTTATTATATCATCTCATTGTTTATCCGTCAATAATTTTAAATAAATTAATACAAGTTTTTCACTTTAAATTCACGCTCAGACTCCCTGCGCATGTCTTTCTTGGCAATGTCTTGGCGCTTATCATAGAGCTTCTTACCGCGGGCAAGCGCAATCTCAACTTTTACAAGGCTGCCCTTAAAATAGACCTGCAAGGGTACGATCGTATATCCTTTGGCCGTCATTTTTCCCTCAACCTTATGAATCTCATACTTATGCATCAGCAATTTCCGCGGACGCAGCGGGTCCTTGTTGAAAATATTTCCTTTTTCATACGGGCTGATATGCATACCGTAAATCATAACCTCGCCATTTTCAATGCGGATAAAGGACTCCTTGATGGAACATTTGCCCATCCGCAGTGATTTTACCTCCGTCCCCGCCAGGCTGATTCCCGCCTCAAATTTATCCTCTATAAAATAATCGTGAAACGCCTTTTTATTGTTGGCTATCAATTTTATGCTTTCTTTCCCCATTTCTGTTCCTCTCTACTGCAATCATTTCGCACGGTATTAAAAATATCAATTGCTGTCCTTTCGCACGATATCCGTCAATACCAGATGCCATCAATGCGCACGGTATCTGCCGACGTCCTCCGCCGAAACGGTCAGGCCAAATTCCTCTGCATCTTCCGGCAGGACAAAGTCAATCGTCTTCATAAATTTATCGGCATCAGCCACCACAATCTGAATCTTCTGTCCAAGCTTATAAGATTTACCGGTTCTCTCTCCCACCAACTCATAGGATTCTTCATTGAAATGGTAATAATCGCCCGTCAAGTTATTGACGTGTATCATACCTTCAACCGTATTGGGGAGTTCCACATACATCCCCCATGACGTCACACTTGAGATAACGCCCTCATACCTCTCACCGATATGTTCCGCCATGTACTCAACCTTTTTCAGCTTATCTGTCTCCCGCTCCGCCTCTTCGGCCCGACGCTCCCTGGCGCTGGACTGCGCCGCTGCTTCCGGCAGAATTTTCTCATAATGTTCCATCCGTTTGCCGTTCATCCTTCCCCGCAGCGTTTCCTTAATAATACGGTGAATCTGCAAATCCGGATAACGGCGGATTGGAGATGTGAAATGGCAATAATAGCGGGCGGCAAGCCCAAAATGTCCGGTACACTGCACCGTATATTTCGCCTGTTTCATCGAGCGTAATGTCAAACGGCTGATCAACGGCTCTTCCGGCGTATCCTCAACTTTTTCCAGCAGTTTTTGCAGCTCCTTGGGATGAATCTCCTCCTGCCCAATCTTAATCGAATAGCCAAAATTATTGATAAACGTCCCTAGCTTGCGGATTTTTTCAGGATCGGGCGTATCATGCGTACGATATACAAACGGGATTTCCTGCCAGAAGAAGTCCTGCGCTACCGTCTCATTGGCAATGAGCATAAAATCTTCAATAATTCGCGTCGCTACATTGCGCTCGTAAGGTTTGATTTCCAACGGTCTGCCGTGGCTGTCAAGGACAATCTTCGTCTCTGGAAAGTCAAAATCAATAGAACCGCGTTTCCTCCTTTTCTCCCGCAAAACAGCCGCCAATTCCTCCATTAACTCAAACATAGGCACGAGTTCTTGATATTTCTCCCGTTCCTTTTCATCTCTGTCTTTGAGGATTTTGCGTACGCTGGTATAGCTCATTCTGCAATCCACGCAGACGACAGTCTCCGCAATTTCATGTTCTATAACCGTGCCATCTTGGCTGATCAGCATAATACAGCTGAGTGCAAGCCGATCTTCCCCGGCATTTAAAGAACAGATGCCATTTGACAAAATATGCGGCAGCATGGGAATTACCCGGTCTACCAGGTAGACGCTGGTGCCGCGTTCCAATGCCTCCACATCCAGCGCACTATGCTCCTGCACATAATTGGCAACATCTGCAATGTGTACGCCCAGGCGATAATTATCCCCCTCTTTTGTCAAGGAGACGGCATCATCCAAATCCTTAGCATCCTCTCCGTCTATCGTTACCATCTGCCAGCCGCGGACATCTTTTCTGCCCGCCATATCAGCGCCGCTCACCGGCTTTCCTACATTCTCTGCCTGTTTCAAAACTTTCGGCGGAAACTCTGTCGGTAAATCATAGCCTTTGACAATAGACATGATATCCGTCCCTGGATCATTGATATGTCCAATAATTTCAATAACCTTTCCCTCCGGCTTTTTACGCTCATTGCCATAATCCGTAATTTCCACCACTACCTTGTGACCGTCTACCGCTCCTTTGGAATACTCCAGTGGAATAAAAATATCCTGCCCGAGCTTCAAATTATCCGGTATAACAAAGCCGAAATTCTTGTTTTTCTGGAAGGTTCCCACCGCCCGGGTAGTTGCTCTCTGTAAAACTTTAATAACGGCCCCTTCCCTGCGCCTGCCACCAGACGTCTTACTGTCCAGCAGGGCAACCTGAACAAGATCTCCATGCATGGCGCCGTTGATTTGGGATTCTGAGATAAAAATGTCCTCCTCTTCGCCCTCCACATCTACGAAACCAAAGCCTCGGACATTGCCGATAAAAGTACCTGTAATATATTTTTCTTCCATTTTGGAGTACTTTCCGCGTTTAGAAACCTCAATCTTCCCTTCTGCCAGGAGTTCATGCAGCACTTCTTCTAATGCCGGCCGCTCCTCTCGCGGCACATCAAGTAAAACTGCCAACTCTTTGATCTTCATGGGCACGTATAGTTCACTGCACATGAATTCATAAATCATCTTTTTTCTGCTTTCCAATAATTCTCTATCCATATATTTCTCCTACATATTCAAAAAGAGACTGTCGAATGCCGACAGTCTCTCGATTGCTAAAAGCTTCCGATATTTAATACAGCAGCAATCACCAGGAACATCACTACCATAATCCTGGTCGCCATCACAAGTCTTCCCTCCATGGAACGTCCCTTGTTCCTGCCCCAGTATGTATCTGCCGCGCCACTGATAGCTCCAAGTCCTGCTGACTTCCCTTCCTGCATTAAAACGATTACCGTCAACGCAACGCTGATTAACGTCAAAACTACAACTAAGACTATTTTCAATACTTCCACTTTAAATCTACCTCCTGAATCTCGTCCTACTCATAACTTTTCTTATCGTAACACAACTTGGTTAAATTTTCAAGGTTTTTTTGTAACAGTTCAGCTGCAACAAGCTGAACTGTTACAGATATTCCCTAAAATTTATTGAATGGATTCTTGTACTCCGCCACAATGCCAAGCTGTTCTTCAATGCGCAAAAGCTGATTGTATTTTGCAGTGCGCTCTGCTCGGCAAGGAGCTCCTGTCTTAATCTGTCCGGCATTCACTGCCACGGCAAGATCTGCAATAAAAGTATCTTCCGTCTCGCCGGAACGATGAGAAATCACCGCGCGGTATGCATTTCCCTGCGCAGTCTCAATCGCCTCCATAGCCTCCGTCAGCGTGCCAATCTGGTTCACCTTTACCAGAATAGCATTGGCCGTCTGCAACTTAATACCAGCATCCAAACGTTTTGTATTTGTCACAAATAAATCGTCTCCAACTAACTGAATACGTTCGCCAAGCCGCTTTGTCATTGCCTGCCAACCATCCCAGTCTTCCTCGTCCAACCCATCTTCAATAGAAATAATCGGAAATTTCTCAATCAGGCTTTCGTAGTACTCAATCATTTCCTCTGTATTGCGGGCGATTTTCTCTCCTTTTAGCTTTGACTCTCCCGGGAAATGATATAATCCCGTCTTTTCATCATACAGCTCGCTTGCCGCCGCATCCAAGGCAATCTTAAAATCTTCTCCCGGCACATAGCCCGAAGCCCTCACTGCCTCCATAATCAACTCTAACACAGCCTCGGCATCCGGCAAATCCGGCGCAAAACCTCCTTCATCTCCCACTGCTGTCGAAAGTCCGTCTTTTTCACAAATCTTTTTCAGGTTGTGGTAAACCTCCGCACACATGCGCAGCGCCTCGCGAAAGCTCTTTGCCCCTACAGGCATAATCATAAACTCCTGAAAGTCCACGGTATTGTCCGCGTGGCATCCTCCATTTAAAATATTCATCATGGGCACCGGCATTCGCTTGGCATTAGTTCCGCCCAAGTATTGATATAACGGAAGCTCCATCGCCTTGGCCGCCGCTCTCGCTGCTGCCAGGGAAACACTGAGCATGGCATTGGCTCCCAGGTTGATTTTGTCATCTGTTCCATCCTCTGCAATCAGGCAGCGGTCAATTTCTACCTGATTCAACGCATTCTTTCCTATAAGGACTTTTGCAATCTTGTCATTGACATGCTTCACGGCATTCTGCACGCCCAGGCCAAAATATCGGGGCTCTCCATCTCGGAGTTCTACAGCCTCAAACTGTCCGGTAGATGCGCCGGAAGGAACAGCAGCGCGCCCTGTTGTCTTCTTTCCGGTACTGGTCGTTTCTACGGTGACATCCGCTTCCACGGTGGGATTTCCTCTGGAATCCAAAATCTCCCTTGCATGGACATCCGTAATTTTCAAACACAAACTCATAACAATCTCCTTTCACGAAGTGCGATTTTATTATCAGTATTTGCATTAATTGGATGTTTATACAAAGGAGTATACTTTGATTTCGTATTTTGTTATATTACTGCGGCAAAAGATGCTGACATAAATGAAACAAATATTTTACACCCGTTCAAAAGGTCTTGCCGCTATCGCGGCAACGACAGAATGCACAGCAATCATCTTGGGAAGCTAGCTTCCCAGAGTGATTGCTGTGCATGTCTGGCATTGCTTCGCAATGTAAACCTTTTGAACGAATCTGTAACTTATCATTTACGTTAGTGCGACAACCTTATTGGAACATATCTATCAAATCATATTCTACATATTTTCACATATCCTACACGTTTATCTCCGCCGTCATTCCCAGAATATCCCGGTTCTTTTCCAATACCGGCTTAACCGCCTGCGTCAAGAACTTCTCAACCTGTATGGGCGCGCGCCCTACATATTTGGAGGGTTCCATAGATTTTTCCAATTCTTCCAACGTCAGATTGAAGGATGAATCCTCTGCAATCAGTTGCAGTAAATTGTTATCCTTCCCTTCTACCTTGACGTTTTTCCCTGCCTCCATGGAGAGCTGACGGATTTTCTCATGCATCTCCTGCCGGTTGCCACCGTTTTTCACGGCATCCATCATGATATTCTCTGTGGCCATAAACGGCAGTTCCGCCATCATATGTTTGCGGATTACCTTGTCATAGACAACAAGCCCATCCACAACATTGAGACACAAATCCAAAATACCGTCGACTGCCAGAAATCCTTCCGGTATAGAAAGACGCTTATTCGCAGAATCATCCAGTGTGCGCTCGAACCACTGTGTAGCGGAAGTAATCGCCGGATTTAAAGCATCCACCATCACATAGCGCGCCAGAGAGGCGATACGCTCACTGCGCATAGGATTGCGCTTATATGCCATTGCGGAGGAGCCAATCTGATTCTTCTCAAACGGTTCTTCCACTTCTTTCAAATGCTGCAACAGGCGAATGTCGTTCGACATCTTATGCGCGCTTGCAGCAATACCGGCAAGTACATTCAATACCCTGGTATCTACCTTTCTGGAATACGTCTGCCCGGACACTGCATAACACTCTGCAAAGCCCATCTTGCCTGCAATCATGGGATCTATCTTGTCAATTGTCTCCTGGTCCCCGGCAAACAATTCCTGGAAACTCGCCTGTGTGCCGGTCGTTCCTTTAGAACCCAGAAGCTTTAAACTGCCCAATACATATTCCAAATCCTCAAGGTCCATGAGGAATTCCTGTAGCCACAAGGTAGCGCGTTTGCCCACCGTAGTCGGCTGCGCCGGCTGAAAATGTGTAAACGCCAACGTCGGCAAGTCCTTGTATGCATCTGCAAACTTCGCCAATTCTGCTATCACATTTACCAGTTTCCTGCGCACCAGTTTTAGCGCCTCATCCATGACAATGATATCTGTGTTGTCGCCCACATAACAGGAGGTTGCCCCCAAATGGATGATGCCCGCCGCCTTGGGACACTGCTGCCCATAGGCATAGACATGGCTCATAACATCATGGCGCACCAGTTTCTCCCGCTCTTTTGCCACATCATAGTTAATATCATCCACATGGCTTTTCAGCTCATCAATCTGCTCTGGCGTTATCACGGGCTTTCCATTTTCGCTTAATCCAAGCTCCATCTCCGTCTCCGCCAGGGCAATCCATAATTTCCTCCAGGTACGAAATTTCATATCCGGCGAAAAAATATACTGCATCTCCTTACTTGCATACCGCTCGGACAATGGGCTGTTGTATCTATCTGTTGACATAAATATCTCCTTTCTCTCTCGGTGACCGCTGTTCTTATTGACTGCTATTCACAATCTGCTTACCGCTCGAAGTCCCCTCTGATATCTTCTGTGGGCGGCTCCATAGGATAATTGCCCGTGAAACATCCTTTGCAGATAGGCAGCTCTTGTGCCATCTCATGCAAACGTTCGATATCCAGATACCCCAGGCTGTCTGCCCCTATCACCTTACAAATATCTTCTAAAGTCCGATTATAGGCAATGAGCTGCTCACGCTCAGGGATATCCGTGCCAAAATAGCAGGGCCACAAAAATGGCGGTGAGGAAATCCTTACATGAACTTCAGTCGCTCCCGCATCCCGCAGCATACGCACAATGCGGTCAGACGTCGTTCCACGCACAATAGAATCGTCAATCATAATCACACGTTTGCCACGTACAGATTCTTCCAATACATTCAATTTCACTCTCACGCTGGATTCACGGCTGCTCTGCTTAGGTTTAATGAATGTACGTCCCACATAACCATTTTTCACAAACGCCGTACCATAAGGGATTCCCGATTCCATGGAATATCCTAATGCCGCCGCATTCCCCGACTCCGGCACTCCTACCACTAAATCCGCCTCCACCGGCGAATCCATGGCAAGGAACCGCCCCGCCTTAATCCGTGAAGCATAGACGCTGACGCCGTCAATATGGCTGTCTGGCCTGGCAAAATAAATATATTCAAAAATGCATCTTGCCTCCTGTTCCCTGGGCAGGCAAAGGCTTGTGTCAGACGCAATGCCCTCCTGCGTAATCGTAACCACTTCTCCCGGAAGCACATCACGCACATATTCCGCGCCGACTGTCTCAAGTGCGCAAGTCTCGGAAGCAATCATATAGGCATTATCACGCTTACCAATGCAAAGAGGTTTGAAGCCAAACGGGTCTCTTGCTCCGATGAGTTTGCGCGGACTCATAATAACCAGTGAAAATGCACCTTTCAGTTTCGCTGCCGCACGTCTCACAGCCTCTTCTGCCGTTTTGGACACAAGCCGCTCTCTGGCGATATGGTAGGCAATAACCTCAGAATCAATAGTCGTCTGAAATATTGCTCCAGTGTACTCTAACTCCTTGCGCAATTCACAGGCATTGATAAGATTGCCGTTATGCGCAAGCGCAAGGGTTCCTTTCACATAACTGAGTACCAGAGGCTGGGCGTTTTCCCGCGTGGAAGCGCCCGCCGTAGAATAGCGGACATGTCCAACTCCAATATCGCCTTCCATAGCTTCTAAACTTTTCTCATCAAACACTTCATTCACAAGCCCCATGCCCTTATAAGAAGAAACTTTTCCTTTGGGGCCGCTTGTCTTACTCACTGCAATGCCGCAGCTCTCCTGCCCACGATGCTGCAACGCGAAAAGGCCATAATAAATCGTAGAGGCCACATCATTTCCGTCAAAGTCATATATGCCAAAAACACCGCATTCTTCGTGCAGTTTGTCAAGGGCTGTATCCTTCCTCTCGCTGTCATTCATATCATTCTCCAGTCTATCTTATGCAAACTTCTCGCCAGTCAACAGTTCATATGCCTCTTTATATTTATCTACCGTCTTAACCACCACTTCGTCCGGCAGGAGGTAACCACTGTCTGGATTCGCTTTCAACCAATCCCGCACAAACTGCTTGTCAAAGGATGGCTGAGACTTCCCGGGCGCATACCCTTCCAGCGGCCAGAACCTGGAACTGTCCGGGGTAAGCATTTCGTCGCCAAGAACAACATTTCCATGCTCGTCTAATCCGAACTCAAACTTCGTGTCGGCAATGATAATTCCCTTACTTCTGGCATATTCTGCGCATTTCTTATATAAATTAAGCGTACAATCTTTGATTGTCTGGGCATATTGTTCGCCTTTACCCGGATGGAGCTTCTCTAAAATTTCCACCGTGTCCGCAAAGGTGATATGCTCATCATGAAGCCCCAAGTCGGCTTTCGTCGTCGGGGTATAGATCGGTTCCGGCAACTGTTCTGATTCTTTGAGACCTTCCGGAAGCTGAATACCGCAGACTGTCCCATTTGCCTGATAGCTCTCCCAACCGCTGCCTGTGATATAACCGCGTACAATGCATTCCACTGGAAGCATGTCTAACTTCTGGCATTTCATGCTGTTCCCATCAAAGTTCTCATTCTGGAAAAACTCCGGCATTTCTGATACATCCGTGGAAAGCATGTGGTTCGGCACGATATCCTTTGTAAAATCAAACCAAAACTTCGACATCTGTGTGAGAATTGCCCCCTTTTGCGTAATTTTATTTTTCAAAATCACATCAAAAGCAGATATTCTGTCTGTTGCCACGATAATCATGCTTGCACCATTGTCATAAACCTCACGTACTTTACCTTCTTTTACCGGCTTAAATTCCTGAACACTCATCGCCATCCTCCATTCTCAATTGCACTTCGTTGATTTTGTTTTTCATACTGATTCATTATAATACAGGCTATTTTCATTCGTCAACGAAATTCAGTAACTTTCCTTCATGCCTGTCTGCTCAGTTTTCTTTATACGCATGGGACTTTTGCTCCCTCTTCTTACGAAATACCAAAAATTTGCTGAAAATATAATTCAAAAGTAACACCAAAAACTGTGTCGCAACTTTGCTTAACATGTCGGGAATTCCCAGCCATGCCAGCCAAACTACGCCTCCCGCCTCAATTCCCATTGTACCAAGCCTTGCCGAAAAAAAAGATATAAATTCTCTTAAATGCTCTTTCAGCCCTTCCGCCTGTGAATGGAATACAAATTGGGAATTAACAAAAAATGCAAATATAATCGACAATGTAATAGAAATTATATTTGCCGGCAGAATACTACAATGAATTATCTTCCTTAAAATACCGTAAGATATAAGATTCACTATAGTAGTGCAGCCGCCAAAAAAAATATAACGAACTGCCTGGTTTTCGTATAATTTTACAGTAACTTCTATCAACCTCTTATTCAATTCCTCTATCCCTTTCCTCCGCCGGGCACTCTTTCCCTTGTACGTCTAAATCTACAGCTTCACGCACAATACTCCTCGGCCTGCCTTTTATTTCTTCATAGATTCTCGCCAGATAATATCCTATAATACCTAAACTAATCATCAAAAGGCTTCCCAGTATTAGAAGGAGAAGAATAACTGTCGTAAATTCCTCAAGTGATTTTCCTGCTATCCATTGGAACAATAACCAAAATCCCGAAACAATTGCAAATATAAAAAATACTATACCTGACACTGTGATAAATTGCATTGGTACTATTCATCTACTACTTTACGTTCCAACATTTTAAAGTCAGATGAACGGTACATATCTATACCGGAAGATTTGCTGATTAACTGATAAAACAATTCTGCAAAATTCTTATGCAATATGCTCTATTTTCCCCTGGAACGTTTCATACCCTCAATAATCTCAAACCCCTGCTCCCACATATGATACATAGACCAGCTCAAAATCAATATGCGCTTCGTGCATAATCTTACAAATTTCCTCATATGCATGCTCTATGTTTTTCTCTTCATTTTTATAACTGCTGGCATAAAAACTAAATAATAAAGAACTTGCAAGTCTGGGGAATATTCTCATATTCCGCCAGACCTGCATTTCTTTCATATTTTTACTAACGCTTTACCAGCAGGGATTTACCTGTCATTTCTGCCGGCTGTTCCATGCCCATAATTTCAATCAGCGTAGGCACAATATCCGCCAGGCAACCGCCCTCCCTGAGCGTATAACTGTCATCATAGTTAATCAGGATAAACGGAACCGGATTGGTCGTATGCGCCGTAAAGCTCTCTTTTGTATCATAGTCAATCAACTGTTCCGCATTTCCATGGTCTGCACACAGGAACATCGTTCCATCTACCTCTTTCAAAGCGGCTACTGCCTTGCCTACACATTCATCTACTGCCTCCACTGCCTTGATCGCCGCAGTTTCCACGCCAGTATGTCCTACCATATCCGGGTTCGCAAAATTGATGATAATCACATCATACTTGTCTGACTTAATTGCTCCCACCAGTTTGTCACAAACCTCATAGGCGCTCATTTCCGGCTTCAAATCGTAAGTCGCCACCTTGGGGGAATTGACCAGAATGCGTTCTTCTCCCTCGTTGGGCTCCTCTACGCCGCCGTTAAAGAAAAATGTTACATGCGCGTATTTCTCTGTCTCGGCAATTCTCGCCTGCGTTTTGCCATGATCCGCCAAAAATTGTCCAAACGTGTTATTTAGTTCAACCTTATGGAACGCAATCAATTTATTCGGAATCGTTACATCATATTCGGTAAAGCACACATAGGTGACTTTCTTTCTTGCGCCACGCGCAAACCCATCAAACTCGTCCATACAAAACGTCCTTGAAATTTCCCTTGCACGATCCGGGCGGAAATTAAAGAAAATAATCGTATCGTTGTCATTAATCGTTGCAAGCGGCTTGCCGTCCTTCTCAACTACCGTAGGAACCACAAATTCATCGGTCACGTCTTCGGCATAAGAAGCCGCTACAGCCTCTACTGCATTATTTACACGATTCCCATCGCCCAGCGCAATCGCCTGGTAAGCTTTCTCCACGCGATCCCAGCGGTTATCACGATCCATCGCATAGTAACGCCCGGAAACTGTGGCAATCTCACCCACGCCAATTTCTTTCATCTTCGCTTCCAGCGCTTCCATAAAGCCCTTGCCGGAAGTAGGAGACGTATCGCGTCCATCCAGGAAACAATGTACGTATACTTTCTCGAGACCCTCCCTCTTTGCCATTTCCAGCAAACCATAGAGATGCGTGATATGGCTGTGCACGCCGCCGTCTGACAGAAGTCCATACAAATGCAAAGAAGAATGGTTGTCTTTTGCGTTCTTCATTCCCGCCAGCAAAGCTTCATTCTTAAAAAAGCTGCCGTCTTCTATCTCCTTCGTGATCCTCGTAAGCTCCTGATACACAATCCTGCCTGCGCCCATATTCAAATGCCCAACCTCAGAATTGCCCATCTGCCCGTCGGGAAGCCCTACAGCAAGCCCACTGGCATTTCCCCTGACAAATGGATAATCCTTCATTAACCCATCAATATTAGGGGTATTTGCTTCATATACAGCGTTCGCCTCATGCTTATCATTCAAGCCAAATCCATCTAAAATCATCAATACGGTAGGTTTCTTACTCATAATGTCCTCCTCTTTTCTTTGTCAATAACAAGAGTTTATCATGTTCCCGAAAAAAATACAACTCTCTCTACGGAACTTCTGTGATTATTCCGTCTTCACCAACAGAAACGCCGGAAGAAGAAATTTTTTGCATAAACTCCAAAATACGCGCTCTCTCCTCTTCTCCTGCCAGAGAAGTCACGCATCCTCTCTGTTTACAGGGCAGAAAACGGAACTCAAGCCGATTGCTGTCCGTATAAATTACCAACTGAGATAATCCAGTATCAATACTCCTGCCATTAAACCAAAAATTCCCCAGGCTGTAGATTATCGGCTTCCCATTATAATAAGCAAACCCCTGAAGGCAATGCGTATGGCCGCCGATAATTACATCAGCGCCCGCATCAATAAATTGCCGCCCTAACTCCTCCTGGTCGCTTCCATAATAATTCGTATTTTCCGTACCCCAATGCACAAAAACTATCACATAATCGCTGCAAGCGCGCGCTTTCTCAATCACAGATAAGAATTTGTCAGGATTTAACGTCTTCAATACGCCTGCCGTAGTGTCTGTGGCCTCCCTCGTATAATTCGTGGAACGTTCAATCTGGGTGGCGGACACAATGGCAATCTTTCTGCCATTGGCAATGAAATACGCCGGTTTCATCGCTTCCTGCAAATTCCTTCCAGCGCCGACATAAGGTATTTCCGCCTGTTCTACCGTGTCCAAGGTATCTAAAAGCGCTTCCTCTCCATAATCATAAACATGGTTATTGGCAAGAGATATAATATCTGTGCCTATTGCTTGGATTTCACTGATACGCGCCGGGTCCGCACGAAACGTATATGCTTTCCCCGCCAGCGGCGTTCCGCGATTACTAAACGTAAATTCATTGTTTATCATCAAAATATCAGCAGACTGCAGTTCTTCCCACAATTCATGTGAAAAGCAATCACGTATTCCACCGCTTCTCCCATCCAGATACTGCGTCGTAGGCCACCCTTCCGCAAGATTGATATCTCCCGTAAAATCCATGACTACCTTGTTTTTCTCTGAGCATTCCTTCTCATAGACCTTTTCCAGATAAGATTCCTGAACATTCGTATCGCGGCAATATTCTATCCACAGTACATGGATGGATTTGCCGGTAATCTCATACCAGCTCTCCATCTGTTGAGGCTCCTCGCATGTCGCCTCCTGCAAACTATAAAGGATTTCCCGCCCATACTGCCCTGCAAGCCACAACAGAAAAGAGTCGTCTACCGGATATTCCCCCGACAATCTTTTTGTTGTCTTCTTTAAAACCTCTTTCACAAATCGCGTAATCTCCGGCTCCGAATCCTTATTCCCCTCCGCTGCATCCTGCTCCTTCGCCGCGATATTTTCCGACATATCTGCATTCGCTCTCAATACAGCATTTTCCATTCCCGCTAAATGAGCCGTCCCCTGCCGCAACGTTTCCTTCTGCCGGGATAAATTACAGCCAGACAGCATAATAACCACGCACACTGCAAGAATCTGAAAAACTATTTCTCTGCATTTTCTCATATGTACTCCTTATCGCTTTTGCCGCCTGAAATCATAGACACAAGCAAATTCTTCCGTACTAATTACGTTTGACAACCTTTTTTAACGCCTGGGAAATAGCGCTTCCCGCCACGAAACATGCCACTGCCTCCACAACACCGTTGACGCCTACAAACAGGATTACAAAAATAAACGGATTCCCTGCCCCCATACTTTGGGCAATGCCCTGGATATATTCCGTCCGGTAAAAAAAGAGCGTCAATGTCCCCATAAAAAACAATGTGTTTAATATAGGACAACAAAGATTTGCTAACATCACTGAAATTTTTTTCAGCGGATTGCTCTTTTGAAAGATTTTATATAAAAGACCTGTCAGCCCGCCCATCAAAATTCTCGAAAGAACGCAAACGATAAACGTATAAATCGGATTGATGCTCAGAAGCACCGCCCCAAAAGGGCTCATGCCAAAACACTGAATAAAACTGGTAATGCCAAACACGGCTCCCAGAACAGCCCCAGCCGTCGGCCCCAGCGTCACTGCGCCCACCGCTACCGGCACTACAATCAAGGTGATTTCCAAGCCAAACGTACGGATATAACCGATTGGCGTAAAAGCCATAATCAAAATAATGGCAATCAAAAGCGCCATTTCCACCATATACATGGTATTCATTTTCTTATTATTTTCCATTGATTTTCCTCTCTTCCCCAATACTCAAACCAAAAAGTACCTTTTCCCTATTTTCAGAGAAAAGGTACTTTTTTATACTCTATGATTAAAGTTTAATCACTCTAACCAGTTCTTATTCAGCCATCTCCGCTTTCAATGCCTCTGTCAGAGCCGGAACAATCTTATTCAAATCTCCAACAACACCGTAATCAGCTACATCAAAGATAGGTGCGTCTTCATCTTTATTGATGGCAACGATGATGTCTGCTTCTTCCATACCCGCAACGTGCTGGATTGCGCCGGAGATACCAATTGCAAAATATACGTTCGGACGTACGGTCTTTCCAGTCTGTCCTACCTGTAAATCCTGCGGCAGCCATCCATTCTCAACAACTGCGCGGGAACAACTTACGGTTCCACCGAGCACAGCCGCCAAATCTTTTAACATCTGGAAGTTCTCCGCGCTTCCTACGCCACGGCCGCCGGATACCAGAATCTTTGCTTCCATGATATCCTCTGTCTCTTTCACAGCCTTCACAATATTTAAGATTTCAACATATTTGTCATCCGGGGTAAATCCTGGATTGTACTCAATAACATTTGCTTTTGCACCCTTAATCGGATCAATTTTCTGCATAACGCCGGGACGTACGGTTGCCATCTGCGGACGGTTATCTGGGCAGGCAATCGTTGCGATTGTGTTACCGCCAAATGCCGGACGAGTCATCAGAAGCTGATTGTGTTTCTGCTCGTCTTCTTTGCCAGGAACTGGATTAAGTGGGAAGTCACCAATCTCCAATACCGTACAGTCTGCTGTCAGACCAGTTTTTACTCTCGCGGAAACACGAGGACCTAAATCACGTCCGATCGCCGTAGCGCCTACCAGCATAATTTCCGGTTTGTACTCATTGATCACAGATGCAAGCGCATGTGTATACGGCTCTGTTCTGTATTCTTTCAATTCTGGATCATCGACTACGATTACTTTGTCTGCGCCATACTCTGCCAGTTGATCTGCCAGGCTCTTTACGTCAGAACCAATCAATACGGCTGTCACGTCAGTATCTAAATCTTTTGCTAAGTCTTTTGCCTTGCCGAGCAGCTCAAAAGCGATTCCGCTTAATTCGTTATCTACCTGCTGCGCATAGACATATACTCCTTTATATGCTTCTAAACCCATTATTTTCACCACTTTCCTTTTATTAGATTACATGTTTCTCTTTCATCTTGCCAACGATATAAGCAACTGCATCTTCTGCTGTATCAGGAACAACTTTCTCTCCAGCGCCCTTCTTCACTTTATCAGACGCTTTTGCAATCTTGGTCGGAGAACCCTTTAAGCCAAGATCAGAGTCATCTACATCTTTCAAATCAGGTCTGCCCCATACAGTTACTTCTTTGTCATAAGCCTCAAAGATTCCGCCTGGCGTCATATAACGCGGCTCATTTAACTCGGAAAGAGCAGTAATCAAGCAAGGCATTTTCGCCTTTACTTCATGGTATCTGTCTTCATACTGACGCTGAACGATTACATAATCGCCGTCAATCTTGATATCCTGTGCATAGGAAATAACTGGGATATTCAGGTGTTCCGAAATCTGCGGACCTACCTGTGCGGTATCGCCGTCAATTGCCTGACGTCCAGTAATAATTAAATCATATTCCAGATTGCGGATTGCACCTGCAATCGTAGTGGAAGTAGCCCATGTATCAGCTCCGCCCAATACTCTGTCTGTTACAAGAACGCCCTTGTCCGCGCCCATTGCCATTGCCTCACGAAGCACTTCGTCTGCTTTCGGAAGACCCATGGTAAGTACGGTAACTTCTGCGCCATACTGTTCTTTTAATCTCAATGCTGCTTCCAGTCCGGCTTTATCATCCGGATTCATAATGGTAAGCATTGCACCTCTGTCCAGAGTACCGTCTGGATTGAATTTAACTCCGCCTTTGGTATCTGGTACCTGCTTTATACATACAACGATTTTCACGGTAATTCACTCCTTATGTTTTATTTTTATTAACGAACTGCGCCTATAAGCAAAACCTCGAAAATGCTGTGCATTTCCTCGGGCGCGCTGCGCATCAAATGTCTGTATAAAGATAATTGTCCATGCACGCACGAAAAATAACTTTCTCCATCCATTTTCTTTGCTTATTCAAGGCTATTTCAACAATGCGCCAGAAATAACCATACGCTGAACTTCTGAAGTTCCTTCATAGATTTCTGTAATCTTAGCGTCGCGCATCATACGCTCTACATCATATTCACGAATATAGCCGTATCCACCAAACAACTGTACGCATCTGGTAGTCACATCCATAGCAACCTCAGCTGCAAATAATTTAGCCTTTGCTGCTTCTACAGAATAAACTTTCTGTGTTGCCTTTGCCATAGCCGCTTTGTATACCAGCATCTGGGCAGCCTCAACCTTAGCCGCCATATCGGCAAGCTGGAACTGTGTGTTCTGCTGCGCCGCGATGGAACGTCCGAACTGTTTTCTCTCCTTGGTGTAAGCGATCGTTGCATCTAATGCGCCCTCTGCGATACCAAGCGCCTGAGCTGCGATACCGATACGTCCGCCGTCAAGCGTGTGCATAGCAATCGGGAATCCTTTGCCCATCGGTCCTAAAAGATTGTCTTTGGGAATTCTGCAATCCTCAAAGATTAATTCATATGTAGCAGAACCGCGGATACCCATCTTCTTCTCTTTCGTTCCGAAGGAGAATCCCGGAGTGTCTTTCTCTACGATAAATGCGGAGAAGGATTTTTTCTTCCTGCCTCTTGCATCAACTTTTACATCTGTTACAGCGATAACGATATAGATATCTGCCTCTTTACCATTGGTGATGAAGCACTTAGAACCGTTCAATATCCACTCTTCGCCGTCTAATACTGCTTTGGTCTGGCAGCCCTGTGCGTCTGTACCTGCGCCCGGCTCTGTCAGCGCAAATGCGCCTAATTTCTCACCTTTTGCCAACGGTGCAAGGTATTTCTGCTTCTGCTCTTCGGAACCGTAAGTCATGATCGGGTCGCAGCACAGAGAGGTATGTGCAGACACGATAACGCCTGTCGTACCGCAAACCTTAGACAGTTCCTCTACACACATAATATATGTCAAGGGATCGCAGCCCTGTCCGCCGTACTCCTTGGGAATCGGAATTCCCATGAATCCAAGCTTCTGCATCTTTTCTACTGTTCCTCTTGGAAATTTCTCAGTCTCATCGACTTCCTGTGCAAGAGGTTTTACTTCATTTTCTGCAAACTCTTTGAAAAGAGTTCTCGCCATTTCATGTTTCTTATCTAAAGAAAAATCCATGATATTTTTCCTCCAAACTTTCTAAATTTTTTCCTCAGTTCAGTCTCCCTTACAAATAGGCGCCCGAACTGTCAATTACTGATTTATGATACCAGTGTAAAAAGCCGTTCCACATGACAAACTTGCTTGTCGGTGGGGATAGGGCTTTATTTGCTGTAATCGTAGAAGCCGATTCCAGTCTTCATACCAAGCTTGCCTGCACGAACCATTTTCTTCAATAATGGATGCGGACGATACTTGGGATCGCCTGTCTCATCATACAGTACGTTCATGATTGCAAGGCAGATATCCAGTCCAACCAAATCACCCAAAGCGAGCGGTCCCATCGGATGGTTAGCGCCTAACTTCATAGCTGTGTCGATACCTTCTACAGATGCAACGCCGTCAGCATAGATGCCTACTGCTTCGTTAATCATCGGGATTAAAATTCTGTTTACAACAAAGCCTGCCGCTTCATTTACTTCTACCGGTGTCTTGCCGATTTCCTTGGAAATAGCAACAATCTTATCTTTCATCTCATCCGGTGTGTTCTCACCCTTGATAACCTCAATCAATTTCATAACAGGAGCCGGGTTGAAGAAATGCATACCGATAACCGGTCTGTCAAGCCCTGCGCCAATCTCTGTGATGGAAAGGGAAGATGTGTTTGTTGCAAACATACAATCTTTCTTAACGATATCCTGAAGCTCTTTGAATGTCTGTTTCTTAACGTCCATAACTTCCAGTGCCGCCTCTACGATTAAATCGCAGTCGCCGCAGATTTCTTTGGTGCCTGTGGTAATTTTAGCAAGGATAGCGTCTGCTGCCGCCTGCTCCATTTTACCTTTGGCAACTCTCTTCTCAAATCCTTTGGCAATTTTATTTTTGCCGTTTGCTGCAAACTCGTCATTAATATCACATAAGCATACTTCATAACCTTCTGTCTGTGCAAATGCCTGTGCAATTCCGGAACCCATGGTTCCTGCGCCAATAACTCCTACTTTCATGATTATCCTCCTTAAATTTATACCATAATTCAAAACGCCGCCTGCGTTATCTGAAAGACGCGCGGGGCTGCTATTGCAGCCTTTCACATACGCGCGCCTATCATTTTCTTATTAGTCTCTTTCTACGATGGTAGAGCATCCCATACCGCCGCCGATACACAGAGTAGCCAGACCCTTCTTAGCGTCTCTTCTCTGCATCTCATGAAGCAGTGTAACCAGGATACGGCATCCGCTGGCTCCAACAGGATGTCCGAGTGCGATTGCTCCGCCGTTTACATTTACCTTACTCATATCAAACTCAAGATCATGTGCAACTGCTAAGGACTGTGCTGCAAATGCCTCATTTGCCTCAACAAGGTCCATATCGCCGATGGTAAGACCAGTTTTCTCAAATACTTTCTTGGTGGAAGCTACAGGTCCAACACCCATGATGGAAGGATCTACGCCGCCAAGCGCGCCTGCAACGAAAGTTGCCATCGGCTTAACGCCCAGCTCCTGAGCTTTCTCTTCGCTCATAACAACGATTGCTGCCGCACCGTCGTTGATACCGGAAGCGTTTGCTGCGGTAACGATACCATCCGGCTTAAATGCAGGACGTAATTTGGCAATGCTCTCTGCTGTTGTTCCCGGGCGCGGGCCTTCGTCTGTATCTACAATCACTGTTTTCTTCTTCTGTTTTACTTCTACCGGAACGATTTCGTCCTTGAACTTGCCGTCAGCCATAGCTTTCTCACATTTCTGCTGTGAGCTTGCTGCAAACTCGTCTAACTGCTCTCTTGTCAGTCCCCATTTCTCTGCTACGTTCTCAGCTGTGATTCCCATATGGTACTGGTTAAATGCATCCCACAACGCATCGTTTACCATGGTATCTACTAATGTGGCATTGTTCATTCTGTAACCGTAACGTCCCTGCATAGCTGCATAAGGAGCCATAGACATATTCTCCATACCGCCTGCAACCACGATGTCGGCATCTCCTGCCTGAATCATCTGTGCTGCCATGTTCACACAGTTAAGACCGGAACCACATACAACGTTCACGGTAACTGCCGGTGTCTCAATCGGAAGCCCTGCTTTGATGGAAGCCTGACGCGCTACGTTCTGTCCCAAACCAGCCTGGATAACACAGCCCATATATACATGGTCTACCTTGTCTGCCGGAACACCAGCCCTGTTCAGTGCTTCCTTGATTACGATAGAACCAAGCACCGGTGCCGGTATTGTGCTCAATCCTCCACCCATAGTTCCGATTGCGGTACGGCATGCGCCTGCTAAAACAACTTTCTTTGCCATTCTCTTCGTCTCCTTTATATTTTTTGTGTATCGCCCGGTAAAAACCAGGCTAATTGGATCCTGAAAACGTTCTTGGTATTACATTTTGGCATCTAAAGCCTGTTATTTTTTTAACAATCTTCTGCCAAAAAAAAGGAAAACAGGTTTGATAACATCTCTCTCACCATGACTGTGGCAAGAATATTCTCAAGTTTATAGTGTTTCCCATGTTTTCAGCCCTCGATAAAAATATCCTAGCACATTTCGTCATAAAATGCAAGAATTTAATAGAAAACATTCCCTCCTATCACCGTACCGGAAATACTGCCGTTATTACTGCGAAAATACAGACAGCCAATCGTTATCCTGCCGCCCAGAACCTCGCCTGCCGCCTGCGTACAGCTTGCGTCCGCACCCGACGCCAGGACAGAAGCAAATCTTCCA
This sequence comes from uncultured Lachnospiraceae bacterium, assembly GCA_910588845.1. Lineage (GTDB taxonomy): Bacteria > Bacillota > Clostridia > Lachnospirales > Lachnospiraceae > Petralouisia. The sequence goes on along the minus strand of CAJURU010000002.1, from coordinate 52,412 downwards.
CTGGCCACCGGTGAAAACTGCCCCGCCTGGTAAATAACTCCTGCTACCGTATTGGGAAAATGGGAACTGCTTACCCGGTTCATAACCACGCTGCCAACGGCAAGCTTTCCTTCATAACTCTCACCGCCCGCCTCACACTGAATCAAAGCCGCCAGCATGGAGAGATCAGAAGCATTACTTCCTCCATTATTTCCGCTGCCGCCGCTATTTCCCTTATTTCCACTATTTCCGTTGTTTCCGCTATTTCCATTGTTTGCGTTCTTCCGCCTTTGGGCTTCCTGCTCCTTTTGCCGCTTGACTTCTTCTTCCTGCCGTTTGATTTCCTCTAAACGCTTGGCGTCCTCCGCAGCTTTCTGCGCCTCAAGCTGCTCCTCATACGCCTTCTGTTTCTCTAATTTGGCAGCGTACCCTGCCACATCTGCCTGTGCGTCTGCCAGTTGCTTCTTGGCTGCATTCAGATGTTCCGAAGTATCTGAAACCAATTCAGCAACCTCCTGCTGCTTTTCCTCCTGATGTTCCTTGAGGCCCGCAAGCGAAGCTTCCTGTTCCGAAAGCTCCTGCTTTTTGCCCGCTATCACTTCCTTGGTTTCCCTATATCTGTCGAGCATCATCCTGTCATATTCCTGGATGCTGGAAATATATTCGGCTTTATTTAGGAAGTCCGCAAAGTTTTCCGCACTGAGAAGTACTTCAAGAAGTCCATTCCCCCCCATCTCATATAGGAAACGAATACGCTTTTTCATCGCCTCATACTGGCTCTTTTCTTCTTTCTGCGCCTCTTTCAATGCTTTTCCTGTCTCCTTAAGGCTCTTGCGTGTACCCTCAAGCTGCTGTTCTGTCACGTTCAGCTCTTCGGTAATCTTTGCCAGCTTGTCGTTAAATACGGCAAGATCACCCTCTAAACCGCCTGCCTCCCGTGAAAGGCTCTCCGCTTTCTGCTGCGCCTCCTCCTTCTGCTGTTGCAAGTCCTCAATCTCATCGTGCACCTTGTCAATCTTTTCCTGCGTTGCATAGACAGCCATTGGAAAAATCATGCATAATACAAGAAATCCGGCAAGCCTTTTTATTAGTACCTTTTTCATTTCTCATTCTCCTCCAATTCTTCTGGAACACCAGAACTTTTCCATGCTTTCGCTTTCATCCTGCCAAAAAAACATTTTGGTTACAGGGAAGAGTAAAAAATCCGGAGGTTTTATCCGATAACCATAATATAGACGATACCTAATCCAAACGCAAGGGGAATATTTGTTCTTTTCTCATGCTCCAGGATTTGATTAGATAGAATAACGGAGGTGTTACCGTGCAATATGTAAAAATCAACCAAGTTAAACCAGGCATGCGCCTTGCACGCCCCATTTATAATAAAAACGGCGTCATGCTCTACGAACGTGACACCCGCCTGACGCCCCAGGGTATTTCCAGCATCGGGAAATTTGGCCTGTGGGGCCTTTACATTTTAGAACCTGCTGAACCAGTCCCTCCACTTTCCGAGGAGGATGTAGAACTGGAGCGTTTTCTTACCGTCTCCACGTTCCGCCTGAAAGACGATTTGACCCTGCTGCTTAACAATATGAAACCGCAGAATATCAAGCCAATGGCCCAGGAAATTCTCAAAAAATTCGGTAATTCAGAAAACAAACTCAACTTTGCGGCAACACTGCGCAGCAGCGGCGATTATGTCTACAAGCATTGCCTGAACACAGCAATTACCGCCTCCATGATGGTAAACAAGCTCAACTACGCTTACCCAGAGCAATTAGCCATTATCTGCGCCGCGCTGCTCTATGATATCGGACGGCTGTTGGTGCCGGAAGAAATACTTGAGAAAGGCGACAGCCTATTATCTGCTGATGAACGCCGAATGATTCGCGGCTATCTGGAGAAAGGCTATCAGATGCTTCACCCGGATTATAACGATTATAAATTCCCGGAACTCACTTTAAAAATTGTAGGTCAAATGACACGACTGCCGTTTGACGTTTCTGCACCTATGCCCAAGAATATTCGCTGGAAGAACGGAACCCATGTGCTGCACACGGCAAGTATGTTTGACGAAATGACTTCCATGCATTTGGACCGCGAGCCTTCCTCTGAACTTGCCGCCGTACGTTTCCTGCGCAAGCATACGGATCATTTCCCCGCTCCCTTTGTGACTGCGCTGACCCAGAGCATCCATATCCTGCCCGACGGCCGCTGCGTGGAATTTTCCAATGGGCAGAAAGGGATTGTTATTTCAGAAAATCACAAAAATTATGCGCAGCCTGTGGTTGTCCTGTTCTCCAACAATCAACGCATTGATTTCTCGGAAGCAAAGTTCCAGAAAAGTATGCATATTGCCGACGTAATGAAAACCATGGACGTCCGCCTCAAAGTGGACCGTGATACGTTTAAACAATATAAAACAGACGCGCACACCCGGGAGACTACGATACGCTACATTACAAAGCGCAAAAAACTTGCCGCAGCGGGAAGAATATGACACTATTGTACAAAAAGAAGATTGATGCCTGATTATATTATCTCGTTCAAAAGGTCTTGCCGCTTATGCGGCAAAGACAGAATGCGCAAAAATTATCTTGGGAAGCTAGCTTCCCAAGATAATTTTTGTGCATGTTGTTTTCATTGCTTTGCAATGCAAACCTTTTGAACGAATTTATGACTTATAATATAAATTAAGGTAAAACCCTTTTTCTTAACTGCGGTAACCATCAGGATTCATGCTCTGCCATCTCCAGGAATCCGCGCACATCCTGTCAATATCATATTCTGCTTCCCAGCCAAGCTCTGCTTTCGCTTTGGAGGCGTCGGAGTAGCATGTTGCAATATCTCCCGCTCTTCTGGGTTTGATTTCATAAGGGATAGGCTTGCCACATGCTTTCTCATATGCTTTCACCACATCAAGCACGCTGTAACCTTTCCCAGTACCCAGGTTATAAATTGTCACACCGGATTTATCCTCAATTTTCTTCAACGCCTTGACATGCCCTTTTGCCAAGTCAACCACATGAATATAATCACGCACGCCCGTACCGTCAGGCGTGTCATAATCATCCCCAAATACACCGAGGCATTTTAACTTACCAACTGCAACCTGCGCGATATAGGGCACAAGATTGTTGGGAATTCCTTTGGGATCTTCCCCGATAATCCCGCTCTCATGAGCCCCGATTGGGTTAAAGTAACGCAGAAGCACTACGTTCCACTCCGGGTCTGCCACATGAAAATCGGTAAGAATCTGCTCTAACATGCCCTTCGTCTGGCCGTATGGATTTGTAATCTGCCCTTTGGGGCACTCTTCTGTAATCGGAATAATAGCCGGATCTCCATATACTGTGGCAGAAGAAGAAAAGATAATGTTCTTCACACCATGGTTACGCATGACGTCGCATAAAATTAACGTCCCGGTAATATTGTTATGGTAATATTCTAAAGGCTTCTGTACAGACTCTCCCACTGCCTTTAGTCCTGCAAAGTGAATGACGCTGTCAATGTTCTCCTTCTCAAACACCTCTCCCAACGCCTGAGCATCCAGGATATCCACCTGATAAAACGGAACTTTTGCCCCGGTAATCTTCTCCACTCTCTTTACCGCTTCTTCACTGGAATTCACCAGGTTGTCCACAACAACAACCTCATATCCTGCATGAATAAGTTCAATACATGTGTGGCTTCCAATATAGCCAGCTCCGCCGGTTACTAAAATTGCCATAATCTTTACCTCCTGTCATCATTGATTCGTCGCTTATCTGCGGCTTTCTCTGTTGAACCCAGTATAGCATACTTGTATGTTTTAGTAAATACTTATTTTGTTTACTATTATATTTAGTAAATTATTTGCAGATGACACGGGAACGAACAAAACTTTATTCCTGCACAATCCGTTTCATCTGCCGCCAATCTTTTTCCATGTCTGCCACCAGCTTCATTTGAGTACGGCAGCGATCGAGATTCTGTCCTTTACGGTGAACTTTAAAATAAGAGTCTCCCTGCAAATAATCGGTAAGAAAACGCATCCCGCACTCATAAGTCATGACCTTTGCTCCCATCGGCAGCATGGCAATCTCCGTTTCCGTCAGGCTTCCCTGGCAGCCCTCCAAAAATCCTTTCGTATATAGCTCAAAAAGATGGATATCGAAATTCACCTTGGACAAATCCGGTTCATCCTCCGCCCCGGTACTCGCTCCAAAACGTATGGAATCACCGAAATCATGGACAGAAAGCCCCGGCATCACCGTATCTAAATCAATCACACAAATACCTTTTCCGGTTTTTTTATCCATCATGATGTTGTTAAGTTTGGTATCATTATGCGTTACTCGCAAAGGCAGCTTTCCCTCTGCCTGCATCTGCCCCAGCACACCGGTAATGTCTTCCCGATCCTGAAAGAAAGAAATTTCCCGCTGGACATCCTTTGCCCTGCCGCAGACATCCGCCTCCACAGCATGCTGAAAAACTTCATAACGCGCCTTTGTGTCATGAAAACCGAGAATCGTCTCATGGAGCGTTTCTGCTGGATAATCGGACAAAAGCCGTACAAAATTGCCAAAAGCTTTCGCACTCTCATAAAAGACCTGCTCCGTCTCCACTTGATCATAACATTCCGCATCCTCTATCATATAGTACATGCGCCAACTATCGCCAAAACTGTCCTTATATAAAGGTTTTCCATCCTCGCTGAAAATAACAGTAAGCGTTTCCCTCAATTCATCGCCGCCGGCTTTTCTGATTTTCTCCTTCAAAAATGATGTCACGCCTGTAATATTGTCCATGACTTCCATAGGCTTTATAAATATGCTGCGGTTCATGCGCTGGATGATGTATCTTGTAGCGCCGTCCACAAGAAAAGTATCATTGATATGCCCGCTGCCCCAAGGACGAGCTTCACCAGTCTCGCCCTGTATACGGAAATGACGGACAGCTTCTTTCGCACGTTTTTCTAATTCTACAGTCATCTTAAAATTCCTCCGGGTACAACCCCTGCTTTTTTAGTCCAGCTATTGCTTCCACTACCATCTGCTTATCTTCTTTATATGTGACCCCATACCATTTGTCCTCAGATGTGAGCACGCGAACGCTTGCTTTTCCTTCCCTCAGCAGCCCGCCGACGGCCGTAGGGAGAAAATACTCCGCCTTCAGTGGATTTGCTGGCAAATCAGTTTGCAAAAAGTTCACAAAACCCGTTTCCAGTTCCTTTAAAATGCTGTTGGAAAATCCCCACATATTCATGGAGACGGTACTGTCCATGGAAACCTCTATCCAGCTCTTGCCGTCATCCTCCGTAAAGGCAGCGCCTTCCCCCCGCTTTTCAATATGAGTACGTTCCTCAATCTCCTCCAGAAAACCTGCTGCATCCGTCCGGCAGATTCCTCTTGCCACATGCCCATTTTCTGTCAATGTGTTCTTGAGGGCATAACCCACCATCGCATAACGGTATTTGTCATCATCCTCGTGGCTTACCAAATATTCATAGACTGCCTGATAAGCATGTTTGCCGTAATAATCGTCCGCATTGACGACTGCAAAAGGCCCGTCCAATACATCCTTGCAGCAGAGAATGGCATGGCCGGTTCCGAAAGGTTTCTCCCTGCCCTCAGGCGCCTCGAACCCTGCCGGTATCTTACCCAATTCCTGGTATACATATTCCACCTGAATCTTATTGGAAATACGGTTGCCAATGCTCTCCTTAAACGCCTGCTCATTCGCTCTTTTAATAATGAACACGACTTTTTCAAAACCTGCCGCCATAGCGTCATAAATGGAAAAATCCATGATGATATGGCCCTGACTGTCAATCGGATCAATCTGCTTTAATCCGCCGTAGCGGCTCCCCATACCTGCCGCCATAATAACTAATGCTGGTTTACCCATATCTTTACCCTCCTAAAATTGATTAATATAATTGCCCACTTAGTTATCAATATTCTCCTATTGTTTCTACCATGATAATACAAAAACAAGAATTACACAAGACGTCTTATACAAACAAAAATAAGGAATTCCACAAATTAATACGTGGATTCCTTATTTCGATGTCTTTGGTAAATTATACTGTAATCTATTTAAACTCTGGACAAATATTCCCCTGTCCTAGTATCAATCTTGATTACGTCATCCTGCTCTACAAACAATGGCACATTTACTGTAGCGCCAGTCTCCACAACCGCCGGCTTTGTAGCGCCGGTCGCCGTATCTCCTTTGAAACCAGGCTCAGTATCCGTAATCTTCAACTCAACGAACAATGGCGGCTCAACTGCAAATACGCTGCCATTATGGGAACACATCTTCACCATCTCGTTCTCTTTTACAAACTTGAGCGCGTCACCGATAGCCTCTGCATCCAACGCAATCTGCTCGTATGTCTCAACATCCATGAAATGAAATAAGTCGCCGTCAGAATATAAGTACTGCATGTCCGCCCTGTCAATCCTTGCCTGAGGACATTTTTCTGTAGGACGGAAAGTCTTCTCAACCACGCCGCCGTTTTTGATATTCTTTAATTTCGTCCTGACAAAGGCTGCGCCCTTCCCCGGCTTTACATGCTGGAATTCAATAATCTGAAAAATATTATTATCTAATTCAATCGTAATGCCATTTCTAAAATCTCCTGCTGAAATCATTCGATTTTCCTCCTTAAACTATAATGCAATGGGGCGTTTCCTGCCCTCACGCTTGTACCATTCTATACTAAAATGGAAGATTTTTCAACCTTTTTCTTCAATCTCATGAATCATATCTATGCGTGTCTGATGCCTGCCGCCCATGAATTCTGCTTCCAGATATGATTTCACAATATCTTTGGCCTGCTCATTGCCCACGATACGCGCGCCAAACGCAATAATATTGGCATTGTTATGCTCCTTAATCAGATGCGCTGTCGTGGTGTCAGAACAAACGCCGCAGCGTATGCCCTTTATTTTATTTGCCGCCAGGGAAATACCAACTCCCGTACCACAGATAAGTATTCCGCAATCCGCTTCCCCGGCTGCCACTGCACGCCCTACTTTCTCCCCATACACCGGATAATGGCAGCTCTCCGTATTGTCCGTCCCCAGGTTCAACACCTCGTGTCCCAGGCTCTTTACAAATTCCATAACCTCCATTTTTAAATCCACTGCTGTGTGATCGTTGCCGATTGCTACTTTCATTTCTTTTCCTTCCTTTCCTGATTATTTAAATTCTGCCGGTTTGATACACCGTTCTAAACATTTATTTTCTTCTCTGATAAAAAAACAAAACGATCTTCTCCAAATAACGCTTGAGCACAATCTGAATCTCTTCCTTGGGATGGATAGGCTTCGTGAGGATGGTGCGGATTCCGGCGCGGTTCGCCCCATACACATCCGTAAAAATCTGATCTCCCACAAACAAGGTGCTGTCCTCATCCGTCCCCATCAGTTCCATTGCCCGCCGGTAACCGGAAACTTTGGGTTTTCCTGCTTTAAAAATATATTGCACTTTAACAGCGTCATGAAACGTTCTGACCCTCGGCTCTTTATTATTCGACAAAAGGCAGCATTGATACCCCACCTCTTTTAAATGTGTAAATAACCCTACTGCCCGCTCGTCTGCCGGCGCTCCATGCGGCACCAGAGTATTATCCACATCGAAAATAATTCCACGGTATCCTTCCTCGTACAACCGGTCAAACTCAATCTCGTAAGCCGAATCCAGATATTCATCAGGATAAAAATCATTCAGCATATTTCTATCTCCCCGATACTAGCCCTAAGGCATCCTCCCACTTCGTGGGTCCCTCCTTAGGGCAATTATTATTTATCCAAAATCTTCTTTATCTCATCCATAAAGGTATTGACGTCCTTAAATTCACGGTACACCGATGCAAAACGCACATACGCTACGGGGTCTAGTTCCTGAAGTCGGTTCATGACAATCTCGCCAATCTCAGAGCTTGAAATTTCCTTCTCTTCCCGGTTGAAAATATCGACTTCCACCATATTCACAAGCTGGCTGATCTGTCCCGCAGACACCGGGCGTTTATGGCAGGCGCGCAGAATCCCGGCCTCCACTTTGGAACGGTCATATTGCTCTCTGTTATCATCCTTCTTGATGACAATCAGCGGAATAGTCTCTACTTTCTCATATGTAGTAAAACGTTTCCCACAGTCATCGCAGAGCCTTCTGCGCCTGATAGCATTGTTATCATCTGCCGGCCTGGAGTCGATGACCCTGGTGTTATCACTGCTGCAATACGGGCACTTCATGAATCTTCCTCCTTCGTACTGTTTATTTTTAGTATAGCTTTCTTTCATTGCCTTGTCAAATACAAGCTACGCCAACCCCTCAAATATCTCATCCAGCGTCATTTTTATGTTAGGAAACGCCCGCAAACAGATCTCCGCCTTGGCATTATAATCCTCTTCTTCTTCATCGTCCTGCAAAATGTAGCTCTGTTCCAAGATGTACCTTCCGTCTTCCAGATAATAGATCTCCACAGACTTCCCCTGTGGGAAAACAATCCAGTACTCTTGTACACCCGCCTTTTCATAGATATCTTTTTTCTTTTTCCTGTCACGCATTGCCGTGGATGGGCTTAACGTCTCCGCAATAAATTTGGGCGTCCCGCTGTAGGAACCGCCTTTTAAATGCTTGCGGTCGCAGATCACCATGATATCCGGGCAGAGGTAATCGTCATTTTCCTCCGGATGGTATTTAAAATCAAGATTTTCCATAGACACCAGGCATATGCTGTCTTTTAACCCCTGCCTAATGGCGGAGTATATATTTCCATTAATGATACCATGCTTATAATCCGGCGAGGGGGACATATCATAGACCACCCCGTCTATTTTCTCATCCCTCCAATGTTCTTTAAAGGCTAAGGCCATAACTTCACTCCTTTCTTATTGCAATAATCATCATTTTCTAATCATTCACGAAAGCTCTAATTCTATTGAAACAGCATATTCCGACTCGTTTACCTGCTCTAACAAATACACATGCAGCGGGTATTGCCTGCCGCAAACCGTAACTTTATGTCCGGCAAACTCCCGTATCTTCGCAGCCTCAGGAACATACGCTTTATATTGGTTCTGAACTTCAAACCAACTTTGCGGATTAATTTTTAGTTTCGGCAATTCTCCTAAGTTTTCGAGAAAATCTGCTAACCCGTAGAATTTTTGTCCTTCAAACCTGCGGGTTGCAATGCCAACCTCTTCTGTCTCAGTATAACCCTCGTTTTTGCGATATACCAACAAGCTATCCTTATGTAATATTGAATGGTGGATCTGTTCTATAAAACCAACTATTTCCTTGATAGCAGTTATCGCTGCGTTGTCCTTCAGCAAATCATCGCTGAAGGCTGAGATGTTCCTTTTAATATCCAAAACCAGCGAATTGGTTCTTTTTCACTTGTCCGTCAGGTTTTAACGTTTGTGCGCCATATTCAATCATCTAACTGTATTTCCCCTAATCTTAACGACTCCTCATAAAGTTCCATTGCCGATTTCGCAAAGAGTTCAAATTGAAACCCAGCCTGAGAATCCGGCTTAATCTCTTTTACTATGCTCTTTCCCTTGCTTTGGCAGACAAATTCATATACAAACAAACTCTCCGGTTGAACCAAATCCTCCTTCTGCAAATGAAATCGCTGCAAAACCCCATCGTCTTTTTTCTTTCTTACCAGCTCCGATACGACGTACAAATTATTTAACTTAGAAACAAAGGTATCGCTGTGCGTGCTGATTATCAGCTTGACGCCGCTGTTGTTTATGCGATTGAGAAAACGGACAAACTGCAATTGTTTCTGTGGGTGCAGGCTTGCCTCTACCTCATCAATAATAAGCCTTTCATTTCGCATCTCTGACGTCAACGCCAACTCCAGGGGAGCCACTTCATTGATCATTGCAGAAGCGAGATGCATCGGCACCGTATTGCTATCATCCTTTTCCTGATAAGAGAAATTTCCCTGCTTATTTACGCTGATATGTCCTTCAATGATATGATCTTCAAAAAAGGATAATTCATTTCTATACATATCACGGTTCTCCTCATCTTCTGTATACGTTTGCAGAAACCGTAAGAATTCATAGATCGGCTGCGTCAAACCGCCGTACCGTTCTTTATTTTCCAGCAGTTCGCCAGCCTCCACGCGAAAAGAAACAGCATCATCCGTCTTGTTTGCAAAAAAATCGCGATATAGAAGCATTAGCCCGGTTCTTGATGCCGGCAGATATAAACTGTATTCCTCGAAAATCCTTTGTAATAAATTTTTAAATAAATATAAGACAGAATTGGTTATTGAAATCCTTATTGTTATAAATCTGCTCTCTTGACCAGCGCTTCTCACTTCAGATAAAACGCCTATTCCCAGCGTATCTTTTAAATCAGCATGCCAAATACTGAGTTCTAATAAGTCTTGATTAATGGATTTTTTTACCTCTTCGTTCTCCAGGCTTTTTCTATCTGTAATATCAATCTGATAAGAGACATCCTCCTCCAACTCCAGATCAATATATAATTTCTCTATGGGGATTTCTTTGCCAAAAATCTCTTTTACGAGCCGCTCTTTTTTTTAATGCAGTTTCGCATTGATATAATCCATAAATTGCGCAACACTGCCCTGATAGAGCAGGTATTTACTATACCCTTCGATTTTTTGTTCCAACAGAATGTCCATAGCGTCTTCTTCTAACAAGCGGACAATTTTATCGCCCAGCCCCTGTACAAGCTGCATCAAAAAAGTCTTTCCGCTGTTATTCGGCCCCACGAAAAGCGTATATTTATTTACGCAAACCCGCGCGCTCTCTATCTTTGCAAAATTCTCTACGCCAATCCATAAATGCATTTAATTGCTCCTTTTCTCCGCTGAACGAATCATGATTCTTATTTATAACCATATGATACCATATTGATTGCGAATCAATTCATGGTATTTCTCCAAAACATCATATCATACCGGAAAACAAAGGGCAAGAAAAAGACAGCACCCAAGCACTCGGATGCCGCCCCTGTTTTTCATTGTATACGTTGTAAATGCTACTTCGCTGCGCTATCGTCCTGCGCGCCGTCTGCCGGTGCGTTGCCGTCCTGCGCATTCGTATCGGCAGCGTTCTCGCCGCCGGCTTCCCCGGCTGTTCCCGTTTCACCGTTTTCTCCGGCTCCATTGTCTGCGCCTGTGTCCGCATTTCCCTGAATCGGTGTAATCACGATATTCTGCGCTTCCACATTGGTTTTACGCTTCACAATGTCCTCAATCTGCGCGCGTTTCGCATCGGTAACTTCCCCCATGTTCAGTACTACGTCGGCATTGCCGTCTGTAATGCTCACTACCACATCCGTAAATCCTTTGGCCTCTAAAAGCATCTCCGCAGCCGCCTCACGCTCCGCAATGTCCGTCATGGCAACCATGGCGTTTACCGCATCCTGCTTCTGCTCTTCCGTGATGTTCACATTGTTAATCAGCTCCAGCAAGGACGCCTTGTTCTGAGAGCGGATCTGCTCACGGTTCAGCTTTACTTCAGACACAAAATTGACGTTGTTTACGCTGCTGCTGGTGAGAACCGCCTCTCCCGGATTTTCCGCGTCTGCGTTCTGGCTGCCCGCAATCTGCTCCCCGGTCTGTACGCCCAATGCTTCCGTACCTGTCTGAGCGCTCTCTTCCGTATCTGTGAAAATATCTTCCGCATTATACATATCCTCGTCGGAAATGTCATATGTACCTTCGTTTGTGTCCGCACTTGCCTCCTGTGCCAGATCACTGTCACTACGGCTTCCCGTATATTGCAAATAGCCCGCAACGGCAATCATAAGAGCCAAAGCCGTAATGATAATCTGGTTTTTCTTGAAAACTTTTTTCAAAATGATGCCCTCCTGTCAATTCATCTTAACTACCTTAATTTTATGTACTTCCACTGGAAATAATGCTAAAACTGCATCAGAAATATTTTTTGCCACCTGGGAATTTCCACCTCCCTCCGCCACCACCAAAACGCCTTCTACACAGGGCGCCACCTCCTTTGCCACAAAAGGCTCTCCATCGTTCCCACTGGAGTAAACCGTCTCCTCCTGGGATTGGTGCTGCGTATTGGTCCGCGTGGCCTCCCCGCTCCCCTCCTGCGTGTTCTGGCTGTTCCTGCTCGTGTCCTTTTCCACCAGCTGCTCCCCCTCATCTTTGAGCGTAATCATTACCTCTACTTTCCCAACCCCCTCCATATCTCCCAAAATCTTTTTCAACCTGCGCTCCATCCGTTTTGCATAATCCCCCATATCCTCATAGGAACCCTGCCCGGCATCCTGCTCTTGTCCTTGCTCCTGCCCCTCTCCAATATCTGCTTTCTTCTCTACGGGAATTGCAATGACCAGCAGCAAAACCCCCGCCAGTCCCCCGATCAAAAGTTGATTCCGGGGTATCTTTTTCAGCCTGCCCAAAGAAAATTTTTCCTTCTTCATCTTCTTCTCTCCTCACAATACCACAATACTGACCTGCTCCTCATTTAGCCTGTAGTACTCTGCCAAATCCTGCCGCAGCTCACTTATCTTCGTATCCCGTGAACTGTCGGACGCGGCTGGCGTCTCCTGAACAAATATATTGTCGTCATCCTTTTCCATTGCCACCGCAATTTCAATAGATTCCACCTCGTACCCCTCTGTCAGCCGTACCTTTACCTCCCGCGCTGCAAGCTGCTTTTCCTGCGCCATGCGGCTCACATCCATCTCCAGCGCGCGCTCATATTCCCTGAGATAGATTTCCTTTTGCGTCGTCTCAAGATGTTCTGTGTCCAGCTTATGGTTATCCAAATCCTGGAAAAATTCCGCCTGGCTGATTTTCTCCCGCAAGGCTTCCTCATTCCCCAACAAAGAAAGTACCGGGGACACCACCAGAATTGTCAGAAGCATACCGGAAAAAAAACGCACGTATTTCCGGTAGCTCTGCCTGGGCAGAAGATGCAGTACGACGGTCAGCAAAAGATAAAAACACACCAGATTTTTTACCCAGGTAAAGACATAGCCCATTTTTGCTCCTTTCCCAAATTGCCACTGCTGCAAACCATTTTTCAGTGGTTAAACGTTGTCGCCGCCGTTACCATAGCGATTGTTACCAGAAACATCACAGTCGTCGTCACCACCACTTTGCACAGAAGATTTCCGCCCTCGCCGGCGCCGGCAATGCAGCCAATCATCCGTTTGTCCGCTACCGGCTGCATCATCGCCGCCAGCAGCTTATATAAAAAGGCCATCACCCATATTTTAAGCAAGGGACCCGCGCACAATATTAACAGCACGACAACCGCCGCCATGCCGATGCCGTTTTTGATAATAATTCCAGAACCCACCATTATTTCTGTCACCGCGTTGATGGAAGTGCCAAGCCCCGGCATCATTCCCGCCGTCTTGGCAATCATGCCGGATTTAAAAGTGTCGATTACCGGCGTCAGCAGGTTCTGTACCACATTGATGCCGATAACAATGGTAAAGAGAAATTTTATGATCCATAATATCCCTGATTTGATGAGCGAAGTCATCCGGGAGAGCATTTCTTCCCCGGTCAAGTGATTCATCAGCTCCAACGCCACATAAATTTGCACGCCCGGGATAACCAGGTACTGCATTACCCATTCCATGCCGTAAATCAGCAAAAATGTCAAATCATAAAAGCCTGCCGCTGTCGTAATCTGGCCCGAAAATACCATACTTGCCGTAAATGTGGGAATCATCACCTTCAAAAACATCACCACCTTAGAAATCGCAGCTACCGACACGTCCCGCAGAACAAAAAAGGAATTCATCAACAGCACCAACAGCACGACATACACCATATAAAAGCTGATTTCTGTCACCGAGGGGTTCTCAAACACATTGGCAAAATTATAGAGAATTGCAAACACAATACATAAAATTACAATGCGGATCAGCGTTCCTCTAAATTCCTGCACCTCCGAAAAAACAGCGGAAAAAATCTCCTCCGCCAGCCATCCTTTATCAATCTCTTCTCCGTCCAGCAGCCTTTGCACCAGCTCTTTGAAATCCAGCCCTTCCGTACCGGCCTGCTGGCTCAATATCTTGTCTATGTCAGAAAAATCCAGTTCCTGCATATAGCTGTCTATGCTTTCCTCCATTTTCTGAGCGGCTATATCTTCTGACATGCCGGCCGCGTCTTCTTTCCAGACGGCCGCGTCTTCTGTTTTCTCAGCAGCTTTAACGGTTTCCGCCGCCGCCAGCAGAAAGAAAATGGCTGCTGCCGCAAATATTCCAACTGCCGCTCTTTTCGCGTATCTCCAGCTTTTTTTTACATTCATAGCCTCTTCCTTCCCAGGAATTTTTTAGAATTGCTTCGTACTAATGTGATATCTTTTGCGCACTCCGGCGCATATAATTGGCGGCCATATTATACCAGGAATTCCCCAATTGTCTCCAGAAGCACCAGAATTACCGGCATACTGATTGCCAATATGGAGAGCTTCCCAAACATTTCAATCTGCCCCGCAACCGCCTGGTAACCCGCGTCTTTACAGAGATTTGCTGAGAATTCAGACACATAAGTGATGCCAATCATCTTAATGAGGATTGCTATGTAACTGGTGTCCAAATTCACATATTCCTGCATACGGTTGATGACGGAGATGACAAGCTGCAACTTGGACATAATAAAATAAAAAATGCACAGAGATACCCCTAACGTCACGAAAAGCTCGTACTCTTTTTTGTGGCTTTTGAGCATAATTGCCAGCAATGCGCCCACGATCCCCAGAATTGCAATCTTGATAATATCCATGAATCCCTCCGTCACAACGCAAACAGGTTCCTCATTGTCTCAAACAGCTCATAAACATACGGTACAATCCAAAACAGCACAATCAAAAGGCCGGCCAGGCTCGTCAGAAAGGCATGCTCTTCCCGTCCGCTGTGTTTTAACACCTGGCTCAATACCGTGACTAAAATCCCTACAGCTGCAATCTTAAAAATTAAACTTATACTCATAGCTTCCTCCGCATTCTTATATAAGAAGAATAATCAGAAACAGGCCGCACATAACGCTCAAAACCCCGGATAGTTTCTTTTTGTCTTTCAACTCTCCCTGAGCCTTCTCGATCAATACTTCTGTCTGCCCAATGTACAGTTCCAGGTTCTTTAGCTGCATCTGCCCATCCAGATAACCAAAATTCTCCCCGGCGCGCTTTAATATTTCACGCTCCTCCTCGTTAAACAGAAAAACGTCCGCCTCCTGCTCCACCAGACGACCCCAAAAACTGCCGATTCCTTCCTCATTCTCCTCCAACCCTTCCGCTGCTTTTCTCAGGAATGTACAAAACGGCTCCTTGTCCTGGGAGGCAATCTGCAAAAACGCCTCTTTCAGCGGCGTCCGGGTATAAGAAATTTCTCCCCACAGCATGAGAAACATTTCCTTCATGCCCACCAACTGTCTTACATGCTCACCTAGTTCCTGCTGAACCTTCCAACCGTACAGAACGGAAGATATCATAATTAAAATACTTCCCGCCGCTTTCAGCATAATTTCTGCATCCCCCCATCATACACGGAAAATCTGCGTTCCCCGCACTCTGCTAACGACAGGAATACATATCTTCCAAAAAAACTTTTTTCCAACCAGGCAGCCAGATACAATTTTTCCTTAAGCTCCGAGACATCTCTGGCATGCATCGTGCCGATAATTCGACATCCACAGTGAAGCGCCTCCTCCACCGCCAGGCAGTCTTCCCTACCCCCAAGCTCGTCTACCGCCAGAATCTGCGGCGACATACTGCGCAAAAGCAAGCGCATACCTTCCGCTTTCGGGCAATTATCAAGCACATCTGTGCGATCCCCCAAATCATTTTGCGGAACGCCAAAGAAACTGGCGGCAATCTCGCTCCGCTCGTCCACCACGCCCACCTTCCTTCCCGGCAGCGTACCATTTCCCTCTGAGAGCAGACGAATACAGTCGCGCAGCATCGTTGTCTTGCCCACTCCCGGAGGCGACAGCAGCAACGTATTATAAATGCTGTCCCCATCTGCCAGCCATGGAAGCAGCTTGGCGGCGCATCCCTTCTTCTGTCTTGCCACACGGATATTGAGACAGCTAATGTTGCGGAAAGAAAGAACCTTTCCCTGCTCACAGACCGTACGCCCGGCAATGCCTATGCGGTGGCCGCCCTGAATCGTAAAAAAACCGTTCCGCATTTCCTCTTCCAGCGCATACATAGAATAACGGCTCATCCTTGAAAGCGTTTCTTTCATGTCGGCTTCCTGCCAAACATAGCCTCCCTCTCTGGCTGTTTGCCAGGTCGTCTCTTTTAGATTCCAGAAATACTCCCCGCCTTTTCCCAATACCATTACCGGACGGCCAATGCGCAGCCTGATTTCTTCCGGCTCCAGCCCCCGCGCAAATCCCACCCGGCACAACGGACGCAACGCGCTGGGAAATACGCTCACAATCTCTTCCATAGGCTGTCCCTCCTTATAGCTTGTATCTGTTTCCAAATATATGTGGACAAGGATGGGAATATGACAAAAAATCCAAGCGGCAAAAAATATTTTTTTCCATACATTTGGACGTACAAAAAGACGGGGCTTTCGCAATGAGTGGGAAACATACAACGCCCGAACCTCTGTAAGTATCTGGGAATTATATATCTCTCCTTCATGCGAAAGCCCCGCTATTATTTTGCATTTTCTTTTATCTTGCCGGCATCTGGAAGCCGTCGAGCGCTTTGTTCAGATAATCATTAAACGGCTTCATAATTTCAAACAACTTTACCGCTTCTGTTACGAACGCCTCTCCATCTACCAAAGCTTCGTCTGATATCGGATATTCCAGATACCAGCTTTTAAACTTTAAGTATTCCGCCTGCGGATGCTCCTTGTCATACCCGGCAGGTACATTTTTCAGCGACGTTCCCTGCACCTTGAAATATTTTTGAAATTCCGGTGCATGAATAATTTCTTCAAACTCTTCGCCGTGCCCGGTAATATAATCGCGAACCATTTTTGTCGCATCCTTAAACATATCCGCAAACAAACCGCCGCCAAGGAAAGAATGGCCGCCCGGCTTCACCATCAGATAATATCCTACCGGAACAGGCAGTTTTCCCCTGGAAGAAATATGGGCGCGGAACGCCGGATTATATGGAGATTTATCATGGCTGAAGCGGGTGTCCCTTACCAGCTTAAAGGTAAGCTCCTTCGGCTGGTTATGGAGGATACTGCTGTCAAACTCCCCGATACGCAGAATCAACGTCTGAATCAATTCTTCAAACTCTGCATTTGCCGCTTTATTTTCCGCCTTATGCGCATGATACCATTCCCGGTTATTATTTTCACTTAAGTCAGTCAAATACTTTATCATTAAATTCATATCCATTGTCTGTACCTCCTACGCATTTCCTACAACTGAAAAAGATGGTCCGTTCAAAAAATCTTCAATAAACTTTTTCAAACTTCCCGGCGACTGATACGTTTTGCAGAAAGAAAATTCATGGGAAATTCCGTCTATTTCCTCCATTGCTTCCTTGACTTCCATCATTTCTTTCGGTACGGCTGTAGTGAAATCCAACTGCGCAGGATTAATTCTGCGATTGTGGATAGCATAATTTACTCTGTCTGCACAATGGCATGTCCCGTTACCGTACTCGCCGCAGTATTCCTTCAAAAAATCCGCTACTTTCTTACGGCCCCTTGACAGACGCTGGCGGTAGGCCTCCGGCGTAATCCCCAAAATGTCTCCTGCAATCCTGCTGTCCACCTTGAACATCGTACCAAGAATAAAGATGCAGCGGCTTTCAGCGTCCAGACACTGAAGCATTACATTTGTGCAGGACAGCTTGAGTTCCTCCGCCAAAATGGACTGCTCCACATCCTGTGTCAGATCCGGCACATCACTGATGTTTGCATTCTTGATATCGTCTCCATAAAACTCAAAACTGAGAGGGAACTTGGCAAACATATGCTTCTGATAGTTTTTCAGATGATTGGATGCAATACGGAATACCCAGGTTGAAAAAGAGCTCTCCCCTTTGAATGAGGATAGATGGGTAATGATTTTCAGCAGGATATCCTGCGTTGCATCCTCCGCATCCGGGAAGGTTCCCAGCATACGCAGAGAAAGGTTGAATACCAAATCCTGTACACTGACAAGAACGGTTTCCAGCGCTTTCTTATCCCCTGCTGTGGCTTTTTGGATCAACTCCAATAACTCTTCGTCCGTAAACTGATTCATGGTTCCTCTTTTCTGAAGTGCGCTTCTTATTTTATACGGGAATGCAGCAGGAACCCATCAGCTCCGAACAGCAAACTTTGCAGCACTTCCAGGCAAAGTTTTCTCCGTATATATAATTAGACAACTTTTTCCTGCCTGTGTGACAGAAAAAATATAATACTGTTTCATAACGCCTTTCACTGACTTCTTTCTATTGTTGGCATCCTTTTTCAAAAAGAACCCCACATATTCTGAAAAAGCAGAACATGCGGGGTTCTTTTACACAATTAATTATATTTACGTTTTCTAGCTGCTTCGGACTTCTTCTTACGTCTCACGCTCGGTTTTTCGTAATGCTCTCTCTTACGAATCTCCTGCTGAATCCCTGCTTTCGCACAGTTTCTTTTGAATCTGCGTAAAGCGCTGTCCAAAGTTTCGTTTTCTTTAACGATTACATTTGACATACTCTCACACCTAACCTCCCTCCAGTTGCGTATTGTGCATATTCAACTGTTTGGGTCATATTTTATTGCACTATCATTCATTATAGCAGATTTTTTCTGTAAGTCAACTACTTTTACTGGAAAATTTTACAATAGTTCAGCTACACACCAACTTTGAAAATCTCATGGGTAAAACTGCTATTTTATCTGACCCTCTAACGCTGTCTTCGCCTCCGCTATGGCGTCTGGAATTCCCGCCGGATTCTTGCCACCCGCCTGCGCCATGTTAGGACGTCCGCCACCGCCGCCGCCAACTTTGCCGGCGATCGATTTTATCAAGTTCCCGGCATGAGCGCCCTTATCCATAGCTCCCTGTGTCGCCATGGCAATCAGGCTCACCTTGCCGTCATTCTCTGAAGCCAGTACGACCACGCCTTCGCCCAGCTTGTCCTTGAGCTGGTCACCCAAGTCACGCAGTCCATTCATATCGACGCCCGGAACGGTTGCCGCCAGCAGCTTCACACCGGATACTTCACATGCCTGATCCATAACGTCTCCCAGCGCATCCTTCGCCGCCTTACTCTTCAATGACTCATTCTCTGCCTGTAACGCTTTCATCTCTGCCATAAGATGTTCTAACTTCTCCACCAGACCAGCCGGGGTAGTCTTAACAGTCTTTGCAGCCTGTGAAATTAATTCTTCCATTTTGTCATAATAAGTAAATACCGCTTTGGAGGTAAGCGCTTCTATCCTGCGCACGCCTGCGGCAACACCTGATTCTGAGACAATCTTAAAAGCGCTGATACTGCTGGTATTGTCCACATGAGTTCCACCGCAGAGTTCTACAGAGAAATCTCCCATCTTAACAACCCGCACCGAGTCTCCATATTTCTCACCAAACAACGCCATAGCCCCGGTCTTTTTCGCTTCCTCAAGGCTCATAACCTCCGTCACTACCGGGAGAGCCGCTGCAATCTTCTCATTGACAATCGCCTCCGTCTTGGCAATTTCTTCCGGCGTCATCGCTGCAAAATGGGAGAAGTCAAAGCGCAGCCTGTCCGCATTCACATCGGAACCGTGCTGTTCCACATGGCTTCCTAACACCTCGCGCAGCGCTTTCTGTAATAAATGGGTGGCGCTATGGTTCCTGCCAATGAGCGCGCGTTTTTCCTCAGCCACGGCAAGCTCAACCGCATCGCCTACCTTAAACATACCGGAAATAACTTTTCCCACATGCCCAATACGTCCGCCTCTGAGGTGGATAGTATCTTCTACCTGGAACTTATTTTCGCCCGCGCAGATCATTCCGCTATCTGCATTCTGTCCACCCATGGTAGCATAAAATGGCGTCTCTTTCACAATGATGGTTCCGTGTTCACCGTCAGAAAGCGCCTCCGTCAACTCTGTCTCCGTCGTCAGCACTGTAATTTCAGAGCTATGCACGAAACGGTCATAACCAACAAATTCTGAGGTGATTTTTGTATCAATCTCATCATAGACCGTGGCGTCAGCTCCCATATAATTCGTCTCTTTCCTGGCATTTCTCGCTTTATTCCGCTGTTCTTCCATACAGGAAGCAAAGCCCGCCTCGTCAATAGTAAAACCTTTCTCTTCTAAAATTTCCTGCGTCAAATCCATAGGGAATCCATAAGTATCATATAATTTGAAAGCATTCTCCCCGGAAAGAACTTTCTGTCCGGCCTTTGCCATCTCCTCCTGCATCTGCGCGAGAATGCTCAACCCCTGGTCGATGGTCTTGTCAAACTTCTCTTCCTCCTGGGTCAATACCTTAAAAATAAATTGCTTCTTCTCTTCCAATTCTGGATAGCCGTCTTTGCTCTCAGCTATCACGGCAGCGCTCAAAGTTGCCAGGAACTTGTCTTTGATACCAAGCAGCCTTCCATGGCGCGCAGCACGGCGGATTAAACGGCGCAGCACGTATCCGCGCCCCTCGTTGGAGGGCATAATTCCATCGGAAATCATGAACGTCGCCGAACGCATATGGTCCGTAATCAGACGAATAGACACATCATCCAATTCCTCGGTCTGATAAGTCTTGCCGGATACTTCGCATACCTTGTCCCGAATCGCTTTCATCGTGTCAATATCAAATACAGAATCAACCTCCTGCACTACTACCGCCAGACGTTCGAGCCCCATTCCGGTATCAATGTTCTTGTTGGCAAGTTCTTCATAATTGCCGTGTCCATCCCCGTCAAACTGCGTGAATACGTTGTTCCAAACCTCCATAAAACGGTCGCAGTCACAGCCCACTTTACAGTCCGGCTTCCCGCAGCCGTATGCTTCTCCGCGGTCATAATAAATCTCCGAACAGGGACCGCAAGGACCTGCGCCATGCTCCCAGAAATTGTCGCACTCGCCATTTTCATCACGGTAGAAACGCGTAATCTTCTCCGCCGGAACGCCTACTTCCTTCGTCCAGATTTCAAACGCCTCGTCATCTTCACCGTAAATGGACGGATAGAGCCGTTCCGGTTCCATACCGATTACCTCTGTGAGAAATTCCCAGCTCCAGGCAATCGCTTCATGTTTAAAGTAATCGCCAAATGAAAAATTCCCCAGCATCTCAAAAAATGTCAGATGCCGCGCCGTCTTACCCACATTCTCAATATCTCCGGTACGAATACATTTCTGGCAGGTCGTCACACGCTTTCTCGGCGGAATCTCCTGACCGGTAAAATAAGGCTTTAAAGGCGCCATCCCTGCATTGATTAACAACAAACTGTTGTCATTGTGGGGCACCAAAGAAAAGCTCTTCATTGCAAGATGCTCCTTGCTCTCAAAAAACTCCAAATACATCCTGCGCAGTTCATTCACTCCATACTTCTTCACAACAAATTTCCTCCAACTGTCTATTTCTGCAACAGTTCAGATACTTTCACTGTTACAAGCTTAATTTTCTTCTTTTATCTGTCCCGCTTTGGCATCTTTCCTGCCGCGCAATGCCTTACCAAGAAATATCCCCGCCAAAGCTACCGCCGCAAACAAGACAAATTTCACTGCATACTGTAAAAGACTGGCTAAAAACACGCTCACGCACCTCCTATTTTTATCATTTCTAACGTATCAATATTTCATATCATTTTTCATCTTTGCAACATATCATAACATATCATGAATCACAAGGCAAGTTCCGCCATGGCTGCCAGAACAAATCCCTGGTTATAAAATACCTCCCACCGCAGATGAACCCCTTTTGCGGGCCTGTTCCCTTTTCGTTTACTCTAACTCAAGCGACTGATTCTCCCTGTCAAATAAAATAATACGCCTGCTCATCTGCCCATTATTCGCCCTGCTTTGGTATTCCCCCACCAAATCATAGCGTTTCCACAGATGCATGGGAACGACATATCCGCTGCTAATCTGCTGCATAAAATAATCAATTCCCAGAAATTTGTCCTGCTCCTGCCTGGGATCTACCACCACAAAGGAAATATCCAAGTTCCTACCCGCAAGCTGGTCAATCTGATGCTTATACGTTGCCTCTTGATAGAGATTAAACGCCTCCGTCTCTCCTTCCCACCGCCACCAGTTCAGATCCCCGGCATGATAAATTACCTTGCCGCCGACTGTCACTAAAAAGGCAACGCCGCTATCGGTAGATAACAAAGTCTCAACGGTCAATCCTAAAATCTCATGTTTCTCCCTGGGCTTAACGTAAGTAATCTTTTCCTTGATTTCCTCGCCAAAACCTAACCGTTTCAGCATGGAATTGCCGAGCTTTTTCTTGACCTCCTTGGCAAATATATAATGGATATCTGGATAATGCCTGCTCCAAGAAAGAACTTCCGTATCAAAATGATCCCTGTGGCTGTGACTGGCAAACACATAAATCTGCGTCTCTTTGGGATAATCTGGCAGTTTGCCATGGTACTCACAAGACGGCAGGCCCTTGCCATTATAATAATCAAACACCAGCGCCTTCCCAGCTACTTCCACACAGAACGTACTGTGATGAATATAAGTAATTTTCATGATTGTCCTTTCACCAATAGTTCCTGTTTTTATTGTAATTGCCGACTCTCTAAAAGTCAACGAAAGTTTACCCCTGCACCTTGACTTTCGCACCTATTCCTTTTGCTCTCAGCATCTTCTTATATGCAGATAATTTGCTCTTTGGCGCTTTGACTGCCGCCTTCGCATGAATGCCTTTAAACGCTTTACCGCCCACATTTTTACCCGTAAGCATTTTCGACTTGATGGTAATACGTTTCAACTTTTTACATCCATAAAAAGCGCTCTTGCCTATCTTTTTGACCTTCGCCGGAATCGTTATTTTGAGAAGCCCGCTGCACTTATAAAATGCTTTATCCCCAATCACAGTGACATTTCCGCCGACCGTCACTGCCTGCAATTTGCCGCAACCGCTAAACGCGCCTTCACCGATCGTCTTGATATACTTCCCGAGTGTGACTTTCTTTAACTGTTTGTGATTTTTAAACGCATTCTTACTGATAGATGTTATCTTATATGACTTTCCATTTACTTTTATGGCATTGGGAATCTTTATCGTTCCCTTGGCATGTTTTTTATCAACTGCCCTTATTGCAGCTTCCTTTTTGCCGTTTGCGTCCAGCACAATTGTCAACCCGGTTTTCTTGTCAAAATACTTTTTCTTCCCGCCATCCGTTGGTTTGTTGTTTTCCGGGCTATCGTCTCCATTCCCCTCTTGCGCAGAATCGCGTTTGACGGTAATCGTGATGACTGCGCTTCCATCGAGGTAATTTTCTGTCCCTTTTACATGGACGGTAATCTCCGCCGTCCCCGCAGCTATACCTCTGATTACGCCTTTGCTGTCAACCGTCGCCACAGAAGGATTGCTTGATGTCAATGTACAGTTGGACAGACGGGTATATTCCCCATTGACGGTAACACGATAAATTTCTGTTGTATTCTTTACGCGAATTTCAGGTTCCAGTACATATGCCCTGACTTCCTGCTTCGCCCTGCCAATCGTAAACGTTTTAGAAATTTCTCCAAAGTAAGAGCCAATCCCCAGCACCGTTACCCTGGCATCGCCCACCTCTTTGTTGTCCGTATAAACAATCGCGTAATCTTTATTTTCTTTCAGGGTAATATCATTTATTCTAACGCTCACCGTTGGCGTAATATAAGCTCCAGTGTAAGCAAAACTGTTCCGCTCCAAAGTAACGGCCGCATGTTCTATGGAGATTCCTTTTGCTCCCGCCCATGGCTGCCAGGTTACAGTTCCGCCGTGATTCTCTAACGCCTGCTGTGTCCAGGTGTCGTTATGCTCCATATAATACGCATGTAAGCTGCATCCCTGAAATGCATTGTCATAAAAAGTCCCCTCAATCGTATCGCCAATTTCCGGCGCGTCCCCCAGGAAATAAATATGTTTCAAATTATTACAATAAGCAAATGCAAATGCCCCTACAGATTTTACAGAAGCCGGAACTGTGATTACAGAAAGTTTATCGTCAGAGCGAAAACAATGCGTGCCGATTCTTTGAAGCCCCTCTCCTTCTACGGACACCTTTGATAATTGTCCGCAGTTTCCAAAAGCGCCTTCTCCTATTTCAGCAACCGACTGCGGAATCACAATCTGTTTCAGATTATCATTATAATAAAACGCATAATCTGCAATTTCTATCACCGTAGAAGGGATTGTTACGCTGCCGGCTACCGGGCAGGTAATCAGCATCCTCCCGTCCTTGCTGTAAATCACCTGACCTTCTTCTTTATAAGCCGCGTTTCCCTCTGCCACCGATATGTCCGTCAGTTTGTCACAACTCGCAAAAACAGATTTGCCAATTTGGGTGACGGAAGCCGGTATGGAGATACGCGTCAGTTCGCCGCAGTCGCTAAACGCATAGTCGCCAATTTCTGTCAATGTGTCCGGAAGCTTAATCTCCGAAAACTTCTTTCGCCCGAAGGCGCTTTTATCAATCTTTTCTACTTTTCTGCCGCCTATCTCCTGTGGCACCTGTAGCACACCGGAAGTTTCTTGCCCATCATACTGGTAGACTACAAGGCTGCCGGATGAAATATAATAACTGAACAGGGAATCCCGCTCTTTGACGTCATAGGGACGATAACCATCCACTTTATTCATAGAATAACCCGCTTCCAGCTCATAATACACGCCATTCAGCTCCGCCATGGCATTCATGTGCCCGCTGCCTGCACCTGGATCTTTATTGCCATTTCTCGCCCAAGCCTTAATCCCCATCTTTTCACACAATGTCGTGATTGCGCTGGTACTTGCCCAGCAATCTCCGCCGCCATAGATGATCATGGAATAAACGCCGGAATAAGAAGCCGAATACTCATAGCTTGCCGGGAACCTGGCGACTGCCTCCATTATTTCTCTATCTGTCATGGTTTGTGTAATATTTTCCCTGATATATGCATCCATGACCGCATCGCCATAAGTAACCGTATAATCTTCCACCTTTACGGTAACGGTGTATGATCCATCCGCCGTCCGAACCTCAATACTCGTATCACCACTTTCCATCGTATAGTAATCATACGCTTCCCCTTCGGGGACAGTACTACTGTAATTCGGATATCTCTTCCAATAGGTGTATTTGGGTGTGACAAGCCCAGATGCCGAAACCTTCGCCGATTCCCCGCTGATGATTCGGTAGGTTGCCTTTCCCCCGCCGCCTGCCGGAATCTGATAACTCTGGGGAAGATCCGCCGGTATGCTTATTTTATCCTGAACGCGACTTCCTAATCCGTAAATTGTCACATGACGATCTGTTTCTTTGGCTTGCGCGCTCAAGGGAACCAAGACCAAAAACATGAAAAGCGCAAAGAGAATGGTTCCCTTTTTGCATACGCTTCCTTCTCTGATATTTTCCATTTCTGTTTCCTCCTCCTTGTGGAACGAAAAAACCGCTTCCGGTCATTTCCATAAAGCCTTCCTGTTCTTTAAATTATAATTCAAATGGAAAAGAGCGTCAATATATCCAAAATTTTGAACGAATCATAGCTTGTAATTTATGTTAGTGCGACAGCCCCATTGTTTTTTAAATACCGGCAAAAAAGACAGAGCAACACTCTGGAAAACCAGTTGTTTCTCTGTCTTATGCTCATTCTTTTTTCTAATGCTAAATAATAATACACACCAGCCCGCCATTGCTGTCGTTGACAATTTTCTGCATCGTATCTTGCAGCTTCACCTGGCTCTCATCATCCATCATGGTAATTTTGCTGCGGATGCCGTCTTCCACCAATTCTCCAATAGATTTGCCAAAAATGTTCGTCTGCCAGATTCCCTCCTCCTGATCTCTGGAAGTCTTGATGTAGCCAATCAAATCCTGCGCCTGCTCCTCGCTGCCAATGATAGGTGCAATCTCTGTCTCCACGTTTGCCCGGATCATATGGATAGAAGGCGACTGCGCCTTAATCTTTACGCCAAATTTATTGCCATGGCGGATAAGTACGGGCTCTTCAATCTCAATGTCCGTAAGCTGTGGCGTTACCACGCCGTAGCCTTTTTGCTTCACAGCTTCCATAGCGCTGCCCACCTTATCGTATTCTTTCTTCATCGCGGACAATTCCTTAATCATAGAAATCAACTGGTACTCTCCCTGAATGGGCACGCCGGTCAGCTCACTCATATTTTCATAATAATATTTCTCGTCAATATCGAAGATAATCTGCACGCAGCCACGGGAAAGCTCCACTTTATCCAACTTCATTCGGCGGATATATTCGCCCTCGGGCATAAGCTCCGTCCCACGGATATCCTTGGCAAAAGTAAATTTCTTAAGAATCTGCATGGCGTTTTGAATGACATTCTCTTTAATTTTATGGGAATTCTCCAACATTTCCACCCACTTCGGCAGGAAGAAATCTACCCTCTCAATGGGGAATTCATAGAGAATACTCTCCAGGATATGGTAAATATCATCCTTCCTGAGCTGTTCACAGTTTACCGGCAGCACAGTCACACCATACTTCGCAGACAACTCCTCGGCAAGCTTCTGGCTCTCCGCACCATAGGGCTTCTGAGTATTCAGAAGAATGATAAATGGTTTGCCGATTTTCTGTAAAGAGTTGACTGTTTTTTCTTCCGCTGCTACATAGCCCTCCCGAGGCAGTTCCGTGATAGAGCCGTCCGTAGTAATGACAATTCCGATATTGGAATGCTCGCGGATTACCTTCTGCGTGCCAATTTCCGCTGCCTGCGTAAAGGGAATTTCATAATCGAACCAGGGCGTCTTCACCATCCGCTCTGTACCCTCTTCCATATGTCCGCTTGCGCCCTCCACCATAAAACCCACACAGTCAATAAGACGCACGCTGACCTCTAAATCATCGCCCAAACGTATTTTAGCCGCTTCTTTGGGTACAAATTTGGGCTCGGTTGTCATGATTGTCTTCCCCTGCGCCGACTGAGGCAATTCATCCGTGGCGCGCTCCCTGCTGTGGGCATCCTCCATCTCCGGCAATACCATCACGTCCATAAAACGTTTGATAAACGTAGATTTTCCGGTTCTCACCGGCCCGACAACCCCGATATAGATATCTCCGTTCGTCCTCGCACTGATATCTTTATAAATATTATATGTACCGGTACTCACATTTTCCATACAAAAACCTCCTGTTCTACTGTTACCAGTATATGCAGGAGATTTTTTATTAGAATAAAAACCGAATTGTTATTTACTCTGTCGGCAAAATAAATTTCCCAATTAATTCATCCAAACAGAGCGCCTGCGCCGATAACTGCTGGCTGGTTGCAGATGATTCCTCTGCCGTTGCTGAATTGGATTGTACCACTTCCGATATCTGGCCTACACCTTCCTCCGCTTGCTTCATGGCAATTGCCTGATCGACGGCAGTGCTGCTGACACTCTTAGAGGAATCTGCAATTTCGCCAATTCCGCTTACAACTGTTTCGATAACAGCCGCCACTCTCTCTGCCGCTTTACTTCCCTCGGAAATTTCCTGTATAGTGCCTTCAATCAATTCTCTCGTCTCAACCGCCGCCTTAGAACTCTGGTCTGCAAGCTGCCTGATCTGGTCTGCCACAACAGCAAAACCACGTCCTGCCTCTCCTGCCCTTGCAGCCTCTATGGAAGCATTTAAAGACAAAAGATTGGTCTGAGATGCAATATCCTCAATTTCTGAAATAATATTTTCAATTTTCTGAGACGCCTCGCTAATCCGATCCATCGCCAATGTCATGGTCTTCATTTCCACGCGGCTCCGGCTGGCCTCATCAGAATATCTTTGCGCCTGCTGATAAGAATCTTTGGCGCTCTCTGCCGTCGTCTCAATATTTTCCGTAATAGACATAATCGTAGCCTGCATTTCCTCTACGGCGCCAGCCTGATCTGTTGCCCCTTCTGCAAGGCTCTGAGCCGCCTCCGACAAATTTATGGAACCGGCGGAAACCTGAGAGGAAGCTTCTTCAATAGACTTTATCGTAGATGCCATCTGCCACTTTAAATCTCTCATAGACGTCAGCAGCGCTTCAAAATCTCCCGCGTATCTGTCGCTGTCCTGAGAAGTAACTGCATAATTGGCCTCAGCCATTGCCTCCAAAATCTTTTTCTCATCATCAATAATGAACTGAAGCGTTCCAGCCATCTCCCCCGCCACATCTATCATATCTGCCACTTCATCTTTCGTACTAACTTCCGGGAAAGGAGAAGATAAATCGCCTTTTGCAAAAGTTGCCAAACGGTCCTTTAATTCATTTAAGGGGATGGAGATACTATTTGCAATTCCTACTCCCAGGCGGAATGCTACAAACAAAGCGCAGACGATCACGATACCAATGATGATAGAAAGTATCGTACATAGAACAGATAGCTGCGTAGAAAGCGTATTTCCTTTGGAAACTTTGATATCCATGACTTCCACCAGCTTATCGTAAATACTGTTATACATCGGCATCAATTCACTCATTGCCATATCCTGGGCCTCTATACACTTTTGTTGGTCTTCCGTAGCTCCCAGCTCCAAGATCTGCTGTTCCAGTACCCAGTATTCCTCCAGTTCCTGCTGCAACTGGGTATATATCTGTTTGTTTGCAGCTGTCACCATGGTTTTTTCTATATTTGCAAATTCATTTATAAAGTCTTCTTTATATTTACTATGTTCTTCCATCATGGAATCAATAGATGATTGCTCTTCATATCCAATCACCCCGCGCATCGCCGATCTGGCGTCCGCAAAGGATGCCATAGCCTGCCCTACATCCCCCTGCGCAAAACCATAATTGGTCAATGCATCTGCATAGAGATTTGAGACGACAATCATGGTAATCAAACCCACTGCCGCTATCACTGCCAAAGAACCGGCAATAAAAATAAAAGCCTTTACTAAACGTTCCCTAATTTGCATGTTGTTCAACTTTTTTAACATACTGTCTCCCTCTTTCTTTCCTAAATTTTAACTCCCAACCTTCCATTGGGAAAAAATGCTATAAAAGAAAGATGGTTCGTCATCCGTCGGTCAAATAAAGTACCACACACAATTTCTAATTCATATAACTTCTTGCTTGAAATAATTTATGGAATAAACATGCAAACAAGCGGTCAGTCAAATACCCCGCAGCAAGTTACGGGACTTGTGAAGCGCAGCAGTGCTACAGGGTATCTGGCCCTCGCGGCAGTCGCCAAATGGGGGCGGGCCTCTTGAACGAGGAACTATATTAATGCAAAACCCCCACCTGGCTCGTTGCTCACGGAAATAAATTAATCATTTTAGTAAATACGATATATTCTTCTACAAGCAAATCTCTCTTTTGCATCTTTATAAGAATTTTGGTTCAATTTCGATTATTTGTCAAATACTATTAAATTTAGATTTGCCGTCGGTCCTTCTACTCGTCAAATATAATCTCTTTGCGATACAACGAACGCTCGTCCAGCGACTCTTTAAAGACTTCCCCTCTCACACTCTCGTCATAGCCGCCCGACCACCAGACATCATCAAGTTCATCCATATATTCTTCGTAGTCACAAACATAGACTGGCGCTGTATTACCGTAACCAGGAACACCACTCCCCATCAGGTTTCCGTCTGCATCAAGAACGGCCGCGTAACAATCAAGGTTTTCTACCATCTCCACGCTAATCTCCATCGGCTTACCGTTCTCATCATAAAAAGTGTCGGGGAACTTCTCCTCTGAATGAATGATAATACTCAGATAAAGAGCCGTCTCATTACAGTAACTTTCCGAAAGCGTAATCGTTGTCCCATCTACCGTGATACTTTCTATGCCTTTCTCTGCTTCTTTCACCTGCTCCGCCAAAGCTGCGTAATCCCCTGCAAAATCCAGAGATTCCCCTATCTGCTCAAATACATGGCTTACGATAGGCATCTGTGCAGTAACAGACGGATTTACCATATATACGCAGGAGAACATTGCCGCTGCCACTCCGGCCCCGACCAGCCCCCGAAGAAGAACCTTTTTTATCTTCTTATGGCTTTTGCCATCCATTTGCCGACTGGCTGCCCTGATCAAAATGTGCAGCCTCTACTTTTGCAGATACGCCGCACGTATCTGTTCTCTGGCCCGCGCAAGCCTTGTCTTTACCGTATTTACATTCATCTCCATATGTTCTGCCCTCCTTCCCACAGCTTTACAGCTATTTCTCATCATTTGAATCTTTACTTGTTTCTACTTATTAGATATACTTACCTGGCAAAAGGTTTCAAAAAAATTAGACTGTCGCAACTTGACAGTCCAATCTTTATGTAAGAAATATCCTATTAGGCGCTTTGCCGCTGTGAAAGAAAAGAAGAAACTATCCTTACAGAGCATCACTCAAGCATAATTTCCTTCACAGAAATCTTCTTAATTTGTTCCGCATAACAATACATAACAATTTCATACACTATCAGGAAAAATGCCAGAGACAGAAACATGACCGGAAAATCAAATTCGTATGCGGGCATACCCGGCATATCCTTGAAAATAATATCAACCGTAATTCTCAAAAGTACATACTGATATACTGTCCCCAAGGCAAAACCAATATACGACATTGGACGATAACCGCCGAGCAACGCACGGCAGCACTCCTTCTGGGAATAGCCAAACACACGCATCATGGCAATCGTCTTTGTGTTGCCTTTTATGACGGTCGTAATTGCCAACAGAAGCGTTGTACACGCGAGAATCACCCCAATCAACAGCATCATCACACCCATCATCTCACTTGCCAATTCATTCATGCTTGCAGACATCTGCGTCATGGAGGAAAAACAGAAGGAAGCAAACATGATAAAGAATACAAGCGTTTTTTTCGACCGCAGCGTATGCTTTCTCAAATCTTCCAAAAATGGACAATCCCTGCCTTCCCGGAACCTCTTTATCTTTGCCGACGATTGAAAATCATTTTTTAACAGCGCAAGAACCGGTCTTCTCAGCTTCAAAAAAGCATACAGTACCGCAAGCATGGCAAAGGCAATTGTCGGCAAGACTACCAGATACAGAAGCAAAGAGGGGTGAAAAGAAATCACAATCTCCGGCAAAATGCCTTCTTCATTTTGCCGCTCATAAAATTCCGGCATCAATAAGAAGGCTCCCAGAAATCCAACTGCCGCGCCAAGAAAAACGCCTGTGCCAAATACCCAGAAATTCCTGGCTATTTTCAGATTGGAATAGCCAAGCGCCTTCAAGATTCCCAATTCCTTTTTGTGTGTATCTATGTAATGCTTGATGTAAAAAAACAACATCACTACGGAGGTGAGCAACAGACAACCGCCGCTGACAGAACAAACGACTTTGGCTGTAGATACCTGCGCATGGTAAAATATGACTGCCTGTTCGGAGGACAATAAATCTTCTATCTGTAAAATATCCAGATAATAATTTAAAAATAAGGAACAGACGAGAACTGCACAACAGCAAATAATAGAAATTCCGATAAGCTTTGCCGCATCTTTTATTCCCACAACCATACGCTCACCATCCAATCTCATAAGCCGTTTCCGGCGTTTCATTCGTGTCAATTTGCACAATCCTTCCACTATTCATCTGAATGACTGTATTCGCCATGCGGGCAATATTTTGGTTGTGCGTTACCATCACCATCGTAAATCGGCGTTCCTTCTGTAAAGCGCTGATATACGCAAGCACCTGGCGCCCCGTCTCCTCATCCAAGGCGCCTGTCGGCTCATCCAAAAAAAGTACGTTCGGCTTTTTGGCCAGCGCCCTGGCTATGGACACCCGCTGCTGTTCACCGCCTGAGAGCTCACCCGGATACTTTTTCAACTTTTCTTCCAGCCCGACAGCTTTTATGATTTCATGGTAATCCGGCTTACCGGCAAGATCCGCCCCCATGCGCACATTTTTCTCCACCGTCATATTCGGCAGGAGATAATACTGCTGAAAAATGAAGCCGACCGTGTCCTTGCGGAAAGAGGTCAACGCGCTGTCTGACAATTTCGTGATATCTCTGCCATCATATTTGACGCTTCCGCCGTCCGGCTGCTCTAATCCCGAGATCACATTTAAAAATGTAGACTTGCCCGAA
The DNA here is from genome assembly GCA_910588845.1 of uncultured Lachnospiraceae bacterium. GTDB lineage: Bacteria > Bacillota > Clostridia > Lachnospirales > Lachnospiraceae > Petralouisia. Next base: position 20,325 of record CAJURU010000002.1, on the reverse strand, counting down.
CCGGAAGCTCCCAATATTACTACAAAATCACCATCGTCAATCTTTGCCGTGACGCCTTTTAATACTGGAAGTTTATTGTCCTTGTTTCCGTACGACTTTGTGACATCTTTCACCTCAATCATTTTTCTCACCTTCCTTCCGCTTTTTTAACACTGCATCAAAAATCTCCGACATCATCTTTGACATATCTTCCCGCGTAAATGTACACATATTCGTCACACAAAGAACTGCGATTCCATGCGTATAGATCCACAGATGACGATACATCCACACAGCCTCTTCCCGATTCAAACCATACTCATCCTGGATGGAGGCCACAATTTGCTGATAATGTTCCTCAATTACTTGCAGAATGTCCCCTACCGCTGGCTTCTGGGGTTGTTGTGACATAAATAATACTTGAAACAGTTTCGGTTCCGCGAGCGCAAACTTTATATACTCCACCCCCACACCCTTAAAAGCGGGGATTTTTGTCTGCCCCAGCCCTCTTTCCACATACTCGGCATACAATGCCCTTGCTGCTTTCACAACCTCCCGGCAGACCTCCTCCATGCTGGGAAAAACCGTAAAAATCGGTCTGGCAGAACTGCCAAGTTTCGCTGCTAACGTCCGCGCTGTCAAGGCGTCAAATCCATCTTCCCTGACAATTTCCAAAGCAGCCTTAATAATTTCTTCCTTTGTAAACTTTGCTTTCGGCGGCATAATAACACTCCCTAATCTAAAACTTTTGTTTTGCAACATATGTTTTATTATAACCGTTTGCCTATCGTCTGTCAAGTATCATACATAAGCGCACGCGAAACAATATTTCCCTCTTGTGCTCACTGCACTATCCTCCCATTATCTATCTCATATGTGCGGTCGCAGATATATTGGATATCTTTCTCATTATGCGACGCCAGCAAAATCGTCTTTCCTTTATCCTTCTCCGCTTTGAGAACTTCGCGCATTTTCTCCGCCATATATTTGTCCAGCCCATTGAAAGGCTCGTCCAATATCAATACCTGGGGATTTTCCATCAAAGCCTGCGCAAGCCCCAGACGTTGTTTCATGCCGAGGGAATATTTGCGCACTTTTTTCTTGTTCTCCGGCTCCAATCCAACCAGCTCCATATAATCACAAATCTCTTTCCTGCCAATTTCCTTGCGTATGCCGGCCAAGAGTTTTAAGTTCTCGTACCCGCTCAGGTAAGGCATGAAGCCCGGAATTTCAATGATGAAGCCTGTACTCTTGGGAAACTCTGTATCTTGCCCTATCCGCTGCCCAAGCACTTCTATCTCTCCCGTAAACATGCGGTTAAAGCCGCAGATACATTTCATGAGCATCGTCTTCCCGGAGCCGTTGCCCCCTATAATGCCTACAGCCTCGCCTCCTTCCGTTTGTATGGATACCTCCTGAAGAATGCGCTGTTTGTTTATGGTAAGCGACACATCTTTCACACGAATCATCATATTATGTCTCCTCCTATCATATCAATGCTTACTTTTTGGACTTTCCGATATGCCATTACTCCAACAAACAGCAATACCATACACAGAAGCGCCAGGGACAACCAGGGGGAAAACACATATTTCCGAAAATATTTCTGATAATGGATACTCAACACAGAATGACTGAAAGGCAGAGCCCACATGAACGCGCTTCTGGTGACAAACAGTCCGCATCCCAAAGCAATCTGTGAGACAACAATAAAAAGAGACAATAATTTCTTTCCACATAAACATCCTAACAGAAAAATCATAGAACTGAGAAACAAAAAGAACTCCAATAGGAGATAAGACAAAAAGAGCGCTTTATAAGGCGGCATCTGATAGAATAAATTCGGCGGTATCAAAGTACCCATATGTATTCCCGCCATACTGCCCATCTTATCGTAATCCATAACCGGTATGCTCCATCCGTTTTCAAGAAATGAAATATTCGCAGTCTGAGCAACTGTCACTCCTATGATGATGATACAATAAGATACGGCTGACAGGAACTGGAAAAGCATCTCTCCCAGAACCCAATTCCTTCTCCCCATACGCGCAATATAATAAAGCATATTTTCGTCCGCTGTCGGAAACGGCGCAATCAGGACAAGGTATATTAACGGAAACAAAAGCAAGGCGAACCCTGAATTTGCTACCGCAATACTTGTCTCGAACATGTTCAGCGGCTGCCCCATTTCCCCCGCCGCTCTTATCATCGGGCGCACAATCAGTTCATGCACCGGCACGGACGCTGCAATTACCAGCAAGAACCTGGGATTTCTCAGCCATTTCACATATTCGCTTTTTGCTACGAGAAATATACTTTTGATTCCCAAATTCATAAACCAAATCCTCCCATAAAATATCTACGGAACAAATAATTTACCAGGAACACAAAGCAGAAATCAACACATAAATCATTATACAGATAAAGAAACAGCCCCATTAGCATGGACAATACCATGCCATAAATCAGCAAATAGACGACTTTTGCCGCTATATACCCACACAATCCCCATACTGTCACGCTCACGGCCCCAATCACCTCTGTCTCTTCGTAACTGGGATTGAGAGGGAAAAAGCAAACTATGATCAGAATATATATTCCCACTCCCCAAAGAAGGATAGCCACATTACTGACAAAAGCATAGACAATCTTTGAACGCAGATAGCGAAAAGTGCTCTGCCTTCCTTTCTCATACAGATAAAAACCACTCCTGCGTTCCGCTGAAAGACAGGAAGCAAAAGGGATAGCGGTCACAGGCAGCAATAAGGAAAGCCAACCTGATACTCCCGAATCAAAGGCCGATTTCATATCACACATATGAACAGCTTCTTTTGGTGATTCCCAAATGACCCGAAAGACAGAATAAACCTTATCATTGATGATAACCATATCGCCCGACAGGCAGATAAGCAGCACAGCCAATATGCAGAGCAGATAATATATCTTTTTCCTCTTGAACAATATTCCCATAAATACTCACCCAATATTTGTAGTAACCCCGCCGGTCACCATATCAACAAAAATAGCCTTATACGCATTGCTTTTATTGATGCCAAATTCGGTATCATCCGTGCCTTCTGCTATTAGAAAGGCATAGACCGGCCTGCCTTCCATTGTCTGTCCGGGCGTAGAATACAATTCTTCGTCTGTTTTGTACTTGGGATATAAGACGTACATGGGCAAAATTTTCGTAATATTCAGTTCACGAAATCCTGACATTTCTTCATTCATCAGCTGAATAGCGCTCTTCAAATCTATGACTTCATGAATCTCTTTACTGGAATCAATATGGATCTTTCCCACACCATTGGAAAAAAAGGACAATTGTTCTCGACCGTCATAGTTCAATTGAATCCCATACATATAAAAATCCACTTGCGCACTATCCCCATGTTGCTTGGATGCATAACTGTTAAACTGCATTCCCCGGTAAAACACTTCCGCATAGAAAGAAAGCTGCCTCTTTTTCTCCCCTGAACATTCCAACTCCCGGACATACGCATCAGAGATACGGTATTCACAGCCTTTGATAGGCATTTCTTCTTTCAGCCAGTTTTCCGCTGACTTCTGAACTGCCGCAATATCAACTTCCCCCTCCTCAAGACCGGCTTTCTTGCCGGAAATATCCTCCGCTTCTAAATCATATTTTTCCAGAATAGCTCCATATTTCGCTTTATCATTGATGTAATCATATGTCAGTCCGCTGACAAATGACACAAAACCATTGTCTTCTACTGCAAGATACTTTCTATCAATGGGGCTGTCATATATGACAGTCCCTCCCATATTCCGTTCTTCGTCAAGCGTATCGCTTATCAGGGAATTCTCATCTATCCCAAACAAATCTATAGCTTCTTCCCTATTTTCCGTATAATTTTCTTCAAATGACAAATTGAGGACTGCGATGCTCTCAATCCCCGAAAAATCAACGTCCTGAGGCAGAATTACATTATCAAGCCTCATATCAGCATCTGACAGTTTCTCTCCTTTTAATTCGGCAATCGTACAATATGTCCGTTCCTTTGAAGCCATCTGCTTATTCTCACCGTAACCGGCCATCCGTTCCCGCACTTCCGGGGGAGTTTCCTGGCAGCCACAGCAGAGGCATGCCAGGCAAAGCAACAGAAAAGATATTTTTATCTTAAATTTCATTTCGTTTCTCCAATTCAAAGTCTCTACTGAAAACATACGACTTTAATTTTTAGTCCAAAAGCTAAATAGACGATTCCATAAAGCCACCTCCGCAAAGAGCGTTAATAAGAATAATTCCCCCTGGGGTTGCTCACCGACGTCCCACCTTTACTATATCTCACATAAAGAGTCACACTTTTTCCTACCGCAGTTGAAGCAGAAGCGCTTCCTTGTCCTCCAAAATTAGAATCAATCCCATTTGTAGTTTTTGCATTAATAACAGCGCCTCCTCCAACACGCTCAACCCAAACAGTGGTGGGAGATTTCGTAGTCACAACAGATTTGCTCCAATTCGTTACATTTTCCCCTGGCGACCCATTCGGCGTATGATACAAACTAAATTTTGCGATTTGCCCTGCTGCAAATGCCGTAACACCGCAAAACTGTGAACATATTACGCATGTCAATGCCAAGCATGTCAGTTTCTTAAATAGCCCCCATTTTTTCTTATTCATAAGCTATACCTCATCTTTTATATGTTATAAAAATATTGTAACCGTATTTTTTTACAATGTCAATTAAAAAACACCTCATCTTACACTTACCGTGCTCACTGCACTATCCTCCCATTATCTATCTCATATGTGCGGTCGCAGATATATTGGATATCTTTCTCATTATATGAATGAAACAGACACATTCTTTAAACATTTCAGGGCAGGCGCTCTATATCATCACCGCCAATTTCATCTTCACTGTCATACATATTAGGTTTTGGAAAATAACTCTGCTCTTCCTTTGATATCTCTGCCTCCTCCCCATTGAGATACTTTATCCTGCGTAACTCCTCATCTGTCTCCCCACGGTAAAAAACCGCATAGCAGTCGTAATCCGTCTTCCGTTCCCCAATATAATTGTTGTTCGCATCCCACTGGGCATTGTTTGTAAACTCGTAATAATCCATGATATCCAGCATATCCTGCTCTGTCAGGTCCTTGTCTACATTAAAGGACACATAGAATGTGATCCTTATGATTCTGTCTGTATACCAATCTACTAAACTGTGGCAGCGTACGTTCCAGCAGCCATCCCTGTACGTCTTTACCGCCGCATGGTTTTGCTGCTTTTCATCGAAATCCTGAGCCGAATTCTGCTTTCCCATGTTGCAGCCGGCAGCAAAAAAGGCTGACAGCAAAAGCGCTGCAATTAACTTATAATGTTTTTTCATTGGCTCTCTCCTTTCACACTCTCCTCCCCTATATAGGGAAAACAATCTGACATGCCGAATTATCTCATTTTACCATATTATTTATAGTTAAAACTTGTAATGTAGTGTTATATTATAAATCTTCTTAAATTTCTTTATAAAAACACCAGACGGTATTTGGAAACCATCTGGCGTTTTGACATTCTTATAAAATAATTCTATTTATTCCATCTTTAGATTAAATAAATACATCAAGCCGCTGCATAACAACGATAAATAAATCCATAATGAGCGGCTTCTAATGACAACTGCAAATTGAAGTCTGTCAGCAATGGAACATACCAAAAAAGACCACACATAAGATATATAATGGGATGCATCAATAAAATATTCATTACAAATCCCAGAGTATTTCATCAAAACACTCCCAGAACTTAGAATTATCCGCATCCGGCTCGGGCCTGTAATCATAGTAAACACCATTGATACCAAAAATGGGACAGCTGTCTGTTGCAACTGATAATTTTACAATTTCTCCATTGGCAAGCGTAAATTCCAGGCAGGAAAGATTATTGCCGCAATCAGCCCCGCCGTAACTATACGTTGCATTTTGAAACCAGCCTTCAAATAGCGCCAAGGTCGCCTGATCCGTTATTGTCTGACTATAAAATTTCCCATTTGTAGCAATATTGCAAACGCTTAACTTTGCCGATACAATGTCTTTTATCTGTGTGATATCCACTGGCTCATAGGCAAGATGTTCCGATAAAAGCTGTTGCGTAAAATCACAGATTTCTTTCTCTTGCATCAACAATTCCAGCGAACCGCGTTCATCATCAATTTCCGTCGCATAGAGATAGCCGCCCTCAAAAACCGTATATTCCCTGCCCTGATAGCATATCGCATATCCCGCTTCTTTCATGCCTTGCCAACGCATTTCATGTTTCTGCCAGTCGTCTGCCAAACCATCCATGAATGATTTCAATTTCTTCTGCGCTTCGCCTGTGGGAATGTAATAATAATATAAATTTTCCCTGATCCCGGAAGGCTCCACCCTTATACACACCTGATCCGGTTGTAAATCACGGTATAAAATCTCATCTTCATAAACCATATATTCTGTGGAAACTGGAACCTTCGCCGCCTCTGTTTCTTCTAAGTTAATCTCCTCTTTATTCTGCGCAAGGGGCTTTTGCGTTACAGAGATACGGAACGGTTCTCCCACCGGTTCCCAGCCATAGTTGTCTTTTTGCGCATAAACTTCTTGTACCTCTCCCGATTCCTGCACCTCGCATACTCCCTCTTCGTCCACAATTTCCGCCCCGCCATCCAGGATCATCTTGCGCTCATAAAGCTGTAAATCCAGATAATCACACTCTTTATCCGGGACAGACATCTGAAGCGTATCTTCGCCGTTATCTCCACCACTTTCATAATCGCCAAAGAAATCCGTTACAAAAAGCATTTCATTATCGGAAATAAACCTTCCTCCGGTCAGCGTAACCGGATTCCCCAGGCTGTCTTTTCCCTGTAACTTCAAGTCATACTCATTCGCCCAATCATCATCCCTGGTAATGCCTGTCACAGTCATTCTGCAATACAGATCATTCATCCTCAGTTCCTTTATCGTCAGATTCCGTTTGTTCACGCCTGGTTCGCCAATCGTCACATGCAAATCCTGCCTGACTGTTTTTTCCTTCAATTCCTCCGCTGAAATGACAAAATCATAAACAAACTCTGCCAGTCCTTCTTCTAGTCCCATGTTTATCTCTCCCGCCTCCAAGACAAGGTGAACCCTGACTTCGCCTTCCGGCAGAATCTGGTCTTCATAAATCTGTACCAAGACCGTATCCCGACTTGGCTCAAAGATGCCGACATCATTTCCCGCTGTCTCCACGCTCTCATATGTCATATGTTTCTGCCCATTAATCCACGTTTTTTCCTCATTAATCCATAAAGCCAACTGTTCTTGCTCCGCCTGCGTATGTAACGATACCATTAAGACCCGGTCATCCATAATGACTTCTTTCAAGGTCAGAGAAATCCCATTTACTGTCTGCGTCTGATTCACTATCTCCGCATAGGAAGACAAATCCTTCGTAAATCCAAACGTCTCGCCTATTTTGGTCGTAAATTCCCTCACGGAAGCCTGCACGCTGGAATTGCTCAATGCCACAAGGCAAAGAATGACAATGATTGCTACACTGGCAATTTTCCGGCTATAGAACTGAAAAATGTAATACTTTGGCCTCTTCCACTCCTTACCTGCCTCTTCCACAAGTTTTTCATCAATTTCCGCAAATTCTTTTGCAAAATCAAATTCTTTCTTCACGTCAACACCTCCTGTTTCAATATACGATATAGCTTTTTGCGGTTTCTGCACAGATTGGTTTTAATGCAGCCCTCCGTTACGCCGTGCCTTTTGGCAATTTCTTTTATGGAATCCAGATACCAATAGCGTCGGATAAAAATATCGCGATCCGTCTCTTTCAGTTTCCACAAAAATTTCTCAATTGCCTCTAGTAACTCCTTCTCCGCCATCTGTTCCTCCACGGTATAAGAAAAACTCAGCTCGTCCATCTCGCCTAAGACGTCTTTTCTTCTGCGCTCAACCCGCTTATTTGCATGTTTTTTCCGGAAAAAATCTATCGCAAATCCTCTCGCAATTCTTCCCACAAACGCCGACAACACCAGGGGCCTGTGGGGCGGCATACGCTTCCAGGCGGCAAACCATGTATCGTTCAGGCATTCTTGTGTATCTTCGTGGTTCTCCAACAGATTCCAGGCAATTTTATAACAGTAACCGGAATATTTACTGCTCAGTTCCTGTATTGCGGTTTCATCCCGCTTCCAAAATAAATCAATAATTTCCGTATCTTCCACGCTATCCCTCCTTAGGTCAGTTTAACTCTTTGGCTGTTCAACGAGGCCTAAGGCATCCTCCCAGCTTCGCTGGGTCCCTCCTTAGGTCAATTTAACTCTTTGGCTGTTCATCTTATAAGCCGTATCACATTGCGGAAGGTTACAGTAAATTGGGGCAAAATTTAAAAATAATATCAGATGCAGCAGAAAGCCGCAAGGTTCCCTATTTTGAACCTTGCGGCAAATATTTTCTTCTATATTCTCAAAGCGCTTCGTCGTCCGGCTCTTTAGGCAGTCTGCCATACAGCTCCACCTGACCGCGGATTTTCTCCGCTAAAGTATCGTCAAGGGCGTCCGGGCGCATCCGCCACATCCAATTGCCGCCCAAGGTAGACGGCGTATTCATCCTGCCTTCGCTGCCAATTCCCAGAAGATCCTGCATGGTGACGATAGCCGTATCGCTGACCGAGGACCAAACGCCGCGCATAATGCCCCAATGATACCCTTCCGCCTGGTCGAGCTTCAAATACTCTTTGGCAAAAGCAACGCAATCTGTGGACGCCTCCTGCAACCAGCCCAGGATGGTGTCATTGTCATGGGTTCCCGCATAGGCAACGGAATTCTTAGTGAAATTATGGGGAAGGTAATCTCCGTCCTCCCTGACGTCAAAGGCAAACTGTAAAAGTTTCATGCCGGGATAACCGGAATCTGCCAGCATCTTACGCACAGACTTCGTGAGAAAGCCCAAATCCTCTGCAATGATTGCAAGATTTCCAAGCTTTTTCTCGATCGCATGAAACAGATCAAGCCCCGGCCCTTTGCGCCACTCGCCTTTTCTGGCCGTCTTCTCCCCAAAAGGAATCGCATAGTAGGAATCAAAGCCGCGGAAATGGTCGATACGGATAACGTCAAACAACTTAGACGTCTTCTCCATGCGGCGAATCCACCAGCGATAGCCGTCTTTTTTCATCACATCCCAGCGAAACAGCGGGTTGCCCCAGAGCTGGCCATCCTCCGAAAATGCGTCCGGCGGGCACCCTGCCACGTCGATAGGCTGTAGATTCTTGCCAAGATAAAACTGCCCGGGCTCCGCCCACACGTCGGCGCTGTCCAGCGCAACATAAATTGGCACGTCGCCAATCATGCGGATTCCCATTTCATTGGCATACGATTTCAATGATTTCCACTGGCTATAAAACAAATATTGGACCATTTTCCAGAACTCAATTTCCTCCGCCAGTTTGTTCTTTGCCGATGCCAGAGCATCCTTCTCGCGCCGTTTAAGTCCCACATCCCACTTGCTCCATGATTCCCCGTCGTGTGAATCCTTCAAAGCCATAAACAACGCATAATCGTCCAGCCAGTCCTCCTCTTCCTTACAGAACTGCGCATAATCTCCAGGAATTTTCTTCTGAAACCGTGCGAATGCTTTATGTAACAGCGGATAGCGGCTCTTATGAAGCATCTCATAATCTACCCGCGTCACGCGCTTGCCCCATTTATAGGATTTACATTCCTTGACATTCAAAAGACCCTGCTCACAAAGAATTTCCAAATCAATAAAATAGGGATTTCCGGCAAAACTGGAAAACGACTGGTAGGGGGAATCCCCATAACTTGTCGGACAAATCGGCAGAACCTGCCAGTACTGCTGCCCAGCCTTTACAAGAAAATCTACAAACTCCCTGGCCTGCGCCCCCATGGTTCCAATCCCATAGGGGGAAGGCAGAGAGGAAATGTGCATCAAAACTCCACTGCTCCGCATAATGCGCGTACCTCCTGTTGCTATTTCTAATTATCAATTATTTGTATTATCTAACCCTTTACCGCGCCTGCCACTACGCCCTCAATGATGTATTTCTGGCAGAAAATATAAAATATAACGATCGGAATAATCGCCAAAACAAGCATTGCCATCATCGCCCCCATATCTACAGAGCCATAACCGCCTCGCAAATATTGGATAGCAATAGGAATCGTTTTATAACGCTTGATATCCAACACCAGATATGGCAGAAGATAATCATTCCAAATCCACATCGCCTGCAAAATCGCCACAGTGATGCAGGTAGGTTTTAAGATTGGAAATACCACACGGAAAAACGTTTGAATTGGCGTGCATCCGTCAATCATGGCTGCTTCCTCAATCTCCAGAGGAATCCCCCGCACAAATCCGCAGAACATAAATACAGACAGTCCGGCGCCAAATCCCAGATACACTAATATAATACCAATTGGGTTGTATAAATGCAACATATTTGCCAATTTTGACAGCGTAAACATTACCATCTGAAACGGCACAATCATCGAAAAAAGGCACAAATAGTACATTCCTGTGGAAAATGCCGACTTCACACGGGAAATATACCAGGCGCACATGGACGTGCACAAGATAATCACCGCCACCGAACATACGGTGATAAACAAAGAATTTTTAAGGGCGTCAAAAAACTGAATTTTCTCAATCCCCCTCAGATAATTTTCCAATTCCACAAACGTCTTCCCAGTAGGAAGCTCAAACGGTTTGCGGCTGATATATACTTTTTTCTTAAATGAATTGACAATCACCAGCAGAATAGGAAACACCCATGCCACCGACAAAAGACTGAAAAAAATACTCCATACCCATCCATATTTTGCTTTCCTGACATTCATTAATGCTGTACCTCCTTGGTCCTTGTGAGCCTTGTCTGAATAATAGCAATCAGCGCCACCAGAAGAAAGAAAACGACCGCCTTCGCCTGTCCAACGCCCTCATAACCCGTCCTTCCATAGAACGTATTAAAAATATTCAACGCCAAAAGTTCCGACATACTTGAGGGCTCGCCGTTTGTCAACGCAAGGTTCTGGTCAAACAGCTTAAATCCGTTTGTCAAAGTAAGGAAGGTGCAGATGGTAATCGACGGCATTACCATAGGAATGGTCACATGAAACAAAATCTGCGCCGGTTTGGCTCCGTCAATCTTTGCCGCCTCAATCAATTCCCCCGGAACATTCTGAATCCCGGAAATATAAATAATCATCATATAGCCAATCTGCTGCCAGCACATGAGCACAACCAATCCCCAAAATCCGTAAGCAGAATTATAAGTCAGCGTTTTCTGAAAATTTGCCAGGATGCCGTTGAGCAAAAGCTGCCAGATATAGCCGAGCACAATACCGCCGATTAAATTGGGCATAAAAAATACCGTACGGAACGCATTCGTTCCCCGGATTCCCTTTGTCAGCAGCATTGCCACCGTAAACGCCAGCACATTGATTAGCGCCATCGACACTACGGTAAACGCCGCCGTATACCAGAGCGAATGGAGAAATGTCCTGTCGGATAAAATTTTCAGATAATTTCCAAAGCCGATAAATCTTGCATCCGTCACAGTGGTAAACTTACAAAACGACAGATAAATACCCATCACAAAGGGTATAAAAAACCCGATTGTAAATGCTGCCAATGTTGGAAATGCAAAAATGGGAAAATATCTTTTCAATGATTTCTGCATAAATGCCTCCGTAAGACGGGGGACGGCATAACCGCCCCCGGCAGTTTTTTACTGATTTACGGCGCTGTATTCAGACGCCCAGCCCTCAACAAACGCTTTCTTTACGGCGTCCCAGTCGCCCGTGCCCTGCGCATACTCAAGCAAAGCGCTGCCGACGCCATTTTTCCAACCCTCTGAGGGAATCGTGGAAAATACCCAGGGAACTGATCTTTTGCCGCTGTCGATATATTCATTAGCCGCGTCCACCAGCGGATTTTCCGGCATATATTCCTCCGTAAATGTGGTAAAAGGCGTCACAAATCCCATCTCGTCCCGGAATACTTGGCGTCCTCTGTCACTGGTAACTACCCATTCTAAGAAATTAAGCGTAGCTGCAATATCATCCTCAGAAGCATTTTTGTTGACACACCAATAATTCTCGGAACCTGTACAAAGCCCCTGGTTTGCCTCGTCGCCAACCCCTATATAAATCGGCAGCATTCCCATATCATCGTCATCCACATCATTGCCAGTGATGTCCTTATACGCCCATGTTCCGTTCTGATAGAATACGGCTTCTCCCATCGCAAACTCTGCCGCTGCATCCTCCCCGGTCATGCCGGAAATCATCGTCGGCTCCACCGTAGCGTCCGTGATATACAAGTCCCAGATATTCTTATAGGCGTCCAGATAAGTTCCCTTGATGGCATCGGTTGTGTCAACCTTTTCTTCCTCGTATTCAAAATAAATCGGCATATTCGCCAGATGGGTCTTAAAGCGCCAATCGGAAGATGAATCCATACCCGCGGAAGCGAAGGCGCCTTTAATCCCCAGCTCGTCCCTCTTTGCCTGCATGTCGTCCGCTACTTCCTTTAACTTGGCAAAACTGTTAATCTCAGAAGCGTCCTTAATCTTTGCCCCATCCATTTCACAGTAATCTTCCATAATATCCTTATTATAAATCAAACCATACGTCTCAATCACATAGGCCACGCCCTGGACTTGTCCATCATCGCTAATTAATGCAAAATCATCACTTTTTAAATTCTTATATACTGCACTGTCTTTTAGGTCATAACAGTAGTCTTTCCAGGAAGCCAGCCCCGCAGGCCCATTTACCTGAAACAGTGTTGGCGCCTCGCTTTTTGCCATCTCCGATTTCAACGTAGATTCATACGTTCCGGACGCCGCCGTCTCTACGGTGACCGGAATGCCGGTTTCATTGCTATATTCCTTCGCCAAATCCTTCCACTGCTCCGCCTGTTCCGGCTTGAAGTTCAGATAATACACAGAACCGTCGACTTCTTCCACCAGAGCGCCGTCGTTTTCTGCCGTATCATGGTTCCCATTATTTCCATTCCCATTGTTTCCCTCATCTGCGGCGTTTTCATTTGCCCCATTTCCATTGTTATTATCATTTCCACATCCTGCCGCCAGAGTCGCTGCCAATGCAGCGGCCAGCAAGATTGATATAAACTTCTTTTTCATCCATGTTCCTCCTAAAAGTATCGTTTACTATATTTTTAGTATGGAACATTTTGTTTTAAGTATTCATAAAAAATAGTTACAAAAATTATATCTTACTTAGGCGGCGGCTGCGGAATCTCTACCAGGATAATGTCGGGGCCGATCTTTACCACTTGTTTCCAGGGAATTACCGTCTCATTTCCCCTGCCAAACAATCCCCAGCATTTGCCGCAGCCTGGAATAATCAACGCCAATACCATTCCAGTACAGACGTCAATATCTACGTCAATCACAAACCCAAGACATTCACAGTTGCAGATATTGATGACCTCTTTTTCCCGCAATTCACAAAGACGCATAAAAATCCCCCCTGCATTACAGTATGATGCAGGGGGGATTTGGTGCTTGTATTACAATACGTTTTTGGTGGCAATGATGTCTACGCCGGTATCTGCCACATTGCTAACGATCACATCGCCGATGTGGACAGGCGCCTGTACCTTAACGCCTTTTAACGCTTTCATGATGTCAAAAATTTTTCCTTTGGGGATATCCTGTTTGGTCTTCACGGAAACTGCCGCCAGGCTTCCGCCTTCCACAATAACGGAACTTGTGACAATTCTCGTGGGATTGGTGACTTCTTTGCGCGCGTAGTCATCCCCGCGTTTACAAGTATTTCCCGTTACGGAAGCTACTTCGCCATTATTTATTTCTACTTTGAGAGGGCATCCCATTGGGCAGCCGATACAAATCAATTCTCTTGTTTCCATACTCTACGCCTCCTCTATTTTAACAGTTATCTGGGACAAATCGGGAAATGCTGACAATTCTTCTTTTTTCAGTACCACTTCTTCCATCTCCCCCGGAGCCATCACCGGGCGTTTCCTGTGAATCACACGCTCATCGTTCAGATATACAGATACGTAACAGTTCTTATATACGTCTCCCACGCGGAAACGCACGATATGCTTCTCGTCCATGCGGTCTGGATTGATGGTCTTAGGCACAGTATAGCGCGCGCCCTGCGTAGCAGTGATAGGGATGTCTTTGGCGTCTGAAGAAGGATGCTTGGCGCCATTTTTTACATACTCCGCCGCGTGTTTTCCGGCAGCCCCTGCTTCCTCAGAAACGAAATCCACCAGATCATGGACATGGAGTACATTTCCGCAGGCAAATACGCCCTCAACATTTGTTTCCAAACATTCATTTACCAATGGGCCGGAAGTTACCGGGCTCATCTCAACGCCAAGACTGCTGGAAATTTCATTTTCTGGAATCAGACCACAGGATAACAACAGCGTATCGCAGGTATAATGCTCCTCCGTTCCCGGAATCGGTCTGCGGTTCTCATCCACCTGGGCAATCGTAATTCCCTCCACGCGCTCCTTACCGTCAATGTCAACAACCGTGTGGCTCAATTTAAGAGGAATGCCAAAATCATCCAGACACTGCACGATATTACGCTTAAGTCCGCCGGAATAGGGCAGCAATTCTGCCACCACTTTTACCTTCGCACCCTCTAAGGTCATTCTTCGCGCCATGATTAACCCGATATCCCCGGAGCCCAGGATTACGACTTCGCGCCCAGGCATATAGCCTTCCATATTGACAAGACGCTGCGCAGTGCCGGCAGAATAAATTCCGGCCGGCCGATAACCAGGAATATTCAGAGCCCCTCGCGAACGCTCGCGGCATCCCATGGCAAGGATGACTGCCTTTGCCTGAATCTCGAACATTCCATCCTCCCGATTCATGGCCGTGACAACTTTATCGTCAGAGATATCCATAACCATCGTATTCAATTTATATGCAATCTTTTCTTCCTCTAGCTGTTCAATAAACCTTCCCGCATATTCAGGGCCGGTCAACTCTTCCTTAAACGTATGCAGCCCAAAACCATTGTGTATGCATTGATTTAAAATGCCCCCAAGTTCCTTATCTCTCTCTAATACCAGGATTGATTCTATGCCGTTTCTTTTTGCAGACACTGCTGCTGCCAATCCTGCCGGACCACCGCCCACAATTACAATATCATAAACCTGTCTTAACATACCCTTTCCTCGCTTTCCGACTATATTCTGTCTTTGTTGATTCCTACGATAATTTTGGAATTTCCACCGGATTTTGTAATTTCAGCCGGGTCAACCCCACGTTCTCTTGCAAGGATTTCAATTGTTCTGGGAGAACAGAATCCAGCCTGGCAGCGTCCCATTCCCACTCTTGTCCTCCGCTTAACGCCGTCCAAAGATTTGGCGCCCAGCGGACGGTTGATCGCATCAATAATCTCTCCTTCTGTAATCATTTCGCAGCGACAGATAATATTTCCGTATGCCGGATTCTCTTTAATCAGCGCCGCACGTTCCTCATTGCTTAATGTCTTAGGGTCTAAAATACCTTTTCTAGTTCCTATAAAGTCTGGATTTTCTTCTGCACCTGCAAGCCCGCTGACAATTTCCGCCACCATTTTGCCGATGGCCGGAGCGCTGGTAAGGCCTGGAGATTCAATGCCGGCACAGTCGATAAAACCTTTGGCTCCTTCCACCTCGCCGATATAAAACTCATGCCCGTCCTCATGCGCGCGCAGCCCTGCAAAGGAAGTGATAACCTGACGAATCGGAAGCCCTTTTACCGTGCTCCCCGCCTTACTAATTAATTCATCAATGCCCGCCTGCGTCGTATTCGTTCCCTCTTTATCTTCAATATCAATGGCTGTAGGACCTACCAGCGTATTCCCATGAACAGTCGGCGTTACCAGCACGCCTTTCCCGTATTTGCTGGGAAGCTGGAAGATGGTATGTGTGACGAATCCTTCCGTGGAACGGTCAAGCAGGCAATAATCTCCGCGGCGCGGCGTGATGTGCAGTTTCTTTTCGCTCACCATATTGTGAAATTTATCTGCATAAACGCCTGCCGCATTTACCACATATTTCGTCTCAAAATCACCCTGACTGGTCTTTACAAGCCAGGTATCCTCTTTTTTCTCAAATCCGGTCACTTCTGTGTCAAACTTAAATTCCACGCCATTGTGAGCCGCATTTTCCGCAAAAGCAATGTTCATGCCAAAGGGACAGACAATGCCGCCGGTCGGCGCATACAATGCCGCCACCGCTTCATCCGAAATATTAGGCTCTAATTCTACCAGTTCTTTCCTATTAATAATGCGCAAATCTTTGACACCATTTTCTATACCCCTCTCATAGAGCTTTTGCAGATCGGGCATTTCCTCCTCATGGAGACATACAACCAGGGAGCCGTTTTGTTTAAACGGAAAATCGAGCTCTTTGGAAAGTTTTTCCATCATCTGATTCCCCTCTACGTTGAGTTTTGCCATCAGAGAACCGCTCTCAGCGTCAAAACCTGCATGTGCAATAGCGCTGTTGGCCTTAGAGGTCCCGCAGCAGACGTCTTCTTCTTTTTCCACCACACATATATTGAGCTTGTATTTTGAAAGCTCTCTTGCTGAAGCTGCTCCCGATACGCCAGCCCCTATAATTATTACGTCATACATATGATTCACCTATCCTTTCTAGTTATAAAAGAGGCAGCAATTACACTCCCTTTCAGAAGTGTAATCATTGCCTCTCCATGCTCTCTGCAATGTCTTATATATTTCCCAAAATAGCTAACCATTCGTTTCATTTTACTTCTACGGCTCCAGCACGAGGCATCAGGGCTCCTCCCAATCCACTTCTTTGGCTCCAGCACGAGGCATCAGGGCTCCTCCCAGCTACGCTGGGTCCCTCCTCATGCCATATCGCTGGGTCCCTCCTTAGGTCAATTTACTTCTTTGGCTGTTCCAGGAGACCTAAGGCATCCTCCCAGCTTCGCTGGGTCCCTCCTTAGGTCAATTACCACGGAATCACTGCGTACAATCCAACTGCCAGCAGCGCGCCGATAATCGGTCCACAAAGCGTAATTGCTGCATATCCGAAGTTAGAGCTTCCTTTTCCTTTAATCGGAAGAACTGCATGTGCCAGACGAGGCCCGATATCACGCGCCGGGTTGATCGCATATCCGGTAAGACCGCCCAAGGACATACCGATGGAAACGATGATTCCAAATACTAAGAGGTTGCCTACGCCAGCCGGTGCGTCTGCCGGAAGTCCTTTGATGGCAAATACAAGCACAAACGTACCAACTATCTCACTGAGCAGATTCAATACGGTGTTCGGGATAGACGGAGCACAGCAGAATGTGCCAAGCTTGGTAGCTGCATCTTCTGTCGCGTCATACTGTCCCTTAAACAGGATGTATACGATACAAGCGCCGACGAAAGCGCCTGCAAACTGGGCAATAATATAACCTGGTACCAGGTTCCAGGCAAGGCTGCCATCCACTGCCAATGCCAAGGTCAATGCCGGATTGAAATGTGCGCCGGATGCCGCGCCAAAGATAAACGCCGGCACCATAACGGCAAGACCCCAGGCAAATGTAATCTGAATCGAGCCCGCCCCTTTCATGCCTGATTTATTCAATGTTACGTTCGCTACTACGCCGTCTCCTAAGAGTATCAATATCATGGTTCCTACAAATTCTGCAATATATGGTAACATAAGAAGTCCCCTTTCATTCTAAATTTGTAACAATTCAGCCCATGCCAGCATGATTCGCCCATAAATTTGGCGATGGCTGAATTGTTACCTAAATTTTGCTATCGCTGTCAATTTATAACCTTCTCGCTTATCCGTATCTTTTATCCTCTGCCCGGGACACACAGCGCCCCATGAGGAACCGTGAACATCCCAGACAGGGTAATTAACGCTAGTCTTCCTTCGCCCAGCCGTAGGAATATTTCACGGCCTTATTCCAACCCTTCACCATTGCCTCTCTGTCCTCCTGGGAAATCTGAGGCTTAAAGGTCTGGTCGATCGACCAATTCTTGATGACGTCTTCTTTGCTTGCCCAATATCCTACTGCCAGACCAGCCAGATAAGCCGCGCCCATAGCTGTTGTCTCTACGCAGGATGGACGGTTTACCGGTGCGTCAATGATGTCTGCCTGCGTCTGCATGAGGAAATTGTTGGCGCTTGCGCCGCCGTCAACCTTAAGAGAATTCAGCTCAATACCGGAATCCGCCCGCATTGCCTGTAATACATCATTCGTCTGATATGCCAAAGATTCCAGAGTTGCACGGATAATATGGTACTTATTAACGCCTCTGGTAATTCCCACGATTGTTCCCCTTGCGTACTGATCCCAATGGGGAGCGCCTAATCCCGTAAATGCTGGAACTACATAACAGCCGTTGGTGTCTTTGACCTTCTTCGCCATATATTCTGAATCCGGCGCGCTGTCAATAATTCTCAGCTCATCACGCAGCCACTGGATGGCAGCCCCGGCAACAAAAATGGAACCTTCCAATGCGTAATTGACTTTGCCGTCAATCCCCCATGCAATAGTGGTAACCAGGCCGTTCTTGGAAAATACAGGCTTCTCACCGGTATTCATCAGCATAAAGCATCCCGTTCCATATGTATTCTTTGCCTCTCCTGCTGTGAAACAAGTCTGTCCGAACAATGCTGCCTGCTGGTCTCCTGCTGCTCCGCCAACTGGAATCGGACCGCCAAAGAAGGAAGCATCCGCTGTTCCATATACGCAGCTTGACGGTTTTGCCTCGGGAAGCATGCTCGCTGGAATGTCTAATTCCTTCAAGATTTCCTCATCCCATTTCAGATCGTTGATGTTAAATAACATCGTACGGGATGCATTGGAGTAATCAGTCACGTGCGCCGCACCCTTTGTCAACTTCCAAATCAGCCATGTCTCTACCGTACCAAAGAGAAGCTCTCCCTTTTCTGCCCGTTCTCTCACACCTTCCACGTTATCCAAAATCCATTTCAGCTTTGTACCAGAGAAATATGCGTCAATCACAAGCCCTGTCTTCTGACGGAAGGTATCTGTAAGTCCCTTTTCCTTTAAGCTGTCACAGTATTCTGATGTTCTTCTGCATTGCCATACGATCGCATGATACACCGGTTCCCCTGTATTCTTATCCCAGACAATCGTTGTCTCACGCTGATTGGTAATGCCAATTGCAGCGATATCCTCTGCGGAAGCCCCAATCTTCTGCATTGCCTCCACTGCAACTCCCAACTGTGTAGACCAAATCTCGTTCGCATCGTGCTCTACCCAGCCCGGCTTTGGAAAATACTGTGTAAATTCTTTCTGTGCTACACTGCACATTTCTCCTTTTTCATTAAAAAGAATACATCTGTTGCTTGTCGTACCGGCATCCAGCGCCATAACATATTTCGCCATAGTAAAATCCTCCTCTGATTTGATTTGATTTGTTTTCTTACTCCGTGTGCACTACATAAACCAAATATCCTGATTTGTCGTAGAAACGGAAATCGCCCCCGCGTCCAATGCTTCGATGACATCCTCCCTGTCGCTGATTAGCCCCCCGGCAATCACCGGCTGCGTGCTGAGTTTGTTGACTCTGCGGATAATCTTAGGCATAACCCCCGGCAGTATTTCAATAAAATCTGCCTTAATCTGCCGTTTCTGCTTTTCAATACTCTGAAAAGCCCTGGAATCTAAAACAAAAATGCGGAAAACTGTGTATAAAGACAACTCCTTTGCACGATTAATCATATTCATCCGCGTGGAAATAATGCCATCCGCTTTCGTATTTTTATGAATATAATCTACGGCTATCTCATGATTGCTCAATCCCTCGACTAAATCAATATGCACTAAGGCTATCTTATCTGCTTTCTTAACCCGCTCTACAATCTCTGCAATATTGCACATATCCCCGAAAAGGATAAATACAATTCTCACATCTGATTCCAGACATCTCTCAATTCCCTCAAAATTTTTTACCGCAGCTACCACCGGGCAGTCTGCCATTGCATCGTAAAATCTTTGTTCCATGTTTCCTCCACAAATCATGATTACTGTTTTTGTGACTGTCCGTTCCCACCTCCATTTTTAGAATATAAAAAGAGTAGAGTTAATAAACAGCATCTCTGCCATGTCAACCCTACTCCATTTTCTCCAGGTCACTATTCATTTGGTATGACCCCATACTAGCATCTTCGACAAAAAGATGCAAGACATTTTTTGCAAAAAATATAAATATGTCTAAAACTGTCAAAATTTGTATCTGGCATTTGTATAAATTGCCAAAATATTTACTTGTAAGCTTTAACCCGAATTATTCACGGCACTGTGCTTTTAATATTTAGCACATGCCCATAG
>CAJURU010000001.1:45300-272242 GCA_910588845.1 uncultured Lachnospiraceae bacterium | reverse complement strand
GTATACAGGTAAATCCACGTTGCTACAAATGTGGGGTCACTTCATATTGTCCTACTTCACTGATCTTGCCACAGACCGTGTAAGATTGACCGCTGTCGTTGTGGCATGAACCACACTCATCATGTTGACACGCACAGAGGAATCCAGACCGAACTGCTGTGCAATCCTCGGCACTTCATTGGCCGCCAGCATGATTCCAAGACCGAGGAGCATATTGTCGGTAAACGTCATCAATCCAAGGAATAACAGGGTTGTCTGCATAAATGCGGTAAGGCACAATGCAGCGATCTGTTTCATCCACTGGTTGAATCCGTCCGTATATCCTCTTGGCACGCTGAACATATATAATGCCCCTACAGACATCTGAATCAGCAGGATGCCACCCCTCTTGATATTGGCAAAAAATATCTTAATCACGCAGTAGGCAAAGGCAATCATCGCCAGCAAATTAAATAAATTTAGGCTGATGCCGCCCGCCAGTGCAAAACTTCCTTTCAGCACCGATGTGCTTGTACCAGCAAGTCCGAGACTCTGCTGTCCTGCAAAAATGCGAGTAAGGTCACCAGCAAATGTGTTCTGCAGGCTGATACAGAATTTATAAAGTTCCACTGGTACGATTCCAATCAGCGAACAGGCAAAAAATCCCTTGAGTACATTAATTGCTGTGGTCTTAATATTCGCCCGTCCGCTCTGGTATTCAATCGCCACATCAAATATGGCAACAACCGTCCCGGCACAGAATAACGCCCAGCCAAATAGCGTAAATAGCTGAATGGTCGCCTGTACCCATTCCAGATCATAAATGTCTGCACCCATATTTCCCATCATCGTGAAAAAATCAGCAACGGCATCAAAGATTGCCGTATAAAACCACTGGAGCATGGTATCCCATATCACATTGGATATCTGTTCACCCAGTGTGTCGAATACACCACCGATGGCATCCCCGATTCCTCCAATGATATCTCCTAACCAGTCAAAAATAGTAATCACCTCCTGACAGGGGAAGGATTCTTCCCCTGCATTTTTTACATCATCTGTCCTCCCATACCCATATCTTCTTCCTGATACAGAGAAAGATATCCGCTGATTGTACTTTCTATTACTTCATAATCTTTCTGTACAGGCTGAAAGGCATACCATTCCGCTTTTCCATCGCATTCCCATATATGGATATCCGCTGCGAAGATATTACTGGCATGGTTTGGATTCTCTCCGAGTATATCGCTGATGCGAAACATCTCCTTGTCAACGACTCCTTCTGTCCGGTTAATTACACTGACACACAGGGAATCATATTTTTGTGATACCTTTGCGGACTCAAACTGAATCTTCACTCTCAGTTCCTCATCCAGTTTTGCCAAACAGGTTTTCCCACAGAACTGCGGATTCTGCAGAACCTTACTTTCCCCAAATATCTTCCGCAGTTCCTGCTCATACAAGTTCATCTCCTACCCCCTACAGAATAGACCAAATATACAGTGGTGCTGTCAGCGTGAAAATCAGACAGGCAAATAAAATTGCCGGGGCTGTAAACTCAAACTGCCCATGCTTGCGGTAATCAAAGTATGCCGTTCCCAGCTTTACAAAGAACAAAATCGCCAGAATCATATCAATGACTGGGAACACCACATTGTTTACTACATTCTTGACCTGTGTCTGTGCCGTTTTCCACGTTTTTTCAATAGCGGATGACACATCCCCGGCAGCCATTGCAGGTTTTGTCGTGATAAACACGGCAGCTGCAACCAGTGCCAGACATAACAGAATTTTCATTGTTTTCTTCTTCATTATGATTTCCTCCATTTATCTTTTTGACATTTTCCAGTTACTGCCCCATCCGCAATGTAACGGATAGGAAGATTCAGATTTTTACAGAAGCGGATTTCTGCTTCCATCCCCTCGCTGATGATCTCCCCGAACACCCATATTTCATCACACAGCCACAACAGGTTCATCCCTGCTTGTATGCCCAGTTCCCGTTCCTCTGGGATGTTGTCATCTAAAACAAGGGCATAAAAATGCGGAACGACCGGAGCCATTCCGCATTTTAATGCATACAGTGTATATCGCTTTACCTGCTCGATATTGGCAGCCACATCCCCGCCCAATGGGGAACAAATATACACCCTCTTCATGATTCGTAATCCTCATCCTTCTTTTTCTTTATGAACAGAAGGGAAATCAGTCCTCCAAGAGCAATAGCTCCCAGTCCGAGCCACAATCCAGTCATGGAACTGTCCCCAGTCTGTGGTACGATTGGTGCAGGCGGTATAATGGTAACCGTCTGTCCCTTGTCTTCAATATCTGCGTGTGCTGTCAGTTCTACCATGTCACGGTATAATGTCTCAAACACAACAATATCTGTATCCTTTTTGATTCCTGAACCGTCAAAGGTAAAGGCAATCTCAATCTTGCCGTTCTTTTTCTCTGGAACAAAAGCAGTCTCCGAGCGGATTTCCTTATCATCCACAAGATATGGCTTTCCAGTTTTCTTATCCATGAGAATACCTTCCACTAGATATTCCTTACCCGGTGTCAGATTCTTATAGGTCACGGTATCCACAATAGTGAGCTCTTTGTCTGCCTCTGCTTTCTTCTTACCGTCAATAGTGGCTTTTGTTCTGATCCTTGGAACACGGACTTTTACTGTCTGGTTCTCGTCCTCAATATCAGCGTGTACTGCCAGTTCCATTCCATCCTTGTATAAGGACTCAAAGACTACGATACTGGTATCTTCCTTGATGAATTTCGCATCGAACGTAAAGGATACAACCACTTCTCCCGTTGGCTGTTCCGGCGTAAAGACCGCTTCCGAATGAACTTCCTGCCCATCAATGATGAGTGGTTTCTCCGTGTTTTTGTCCATCAGCACACCATTTACAACGTACTCTTTTCCGGGAATAAGATGCTTGTAGGAAACCACATCTTCCAGTGTAAATACTTCCGTTGCATTGATTTCCTTCTCACCATCCACTGTGGCAGTTGTGCCAAGTTCAGGAATACGGTCATTGACAACAATAATCTCAACAACCTGTCCATCTCCTGCAATTGCCACTGGATAATTCTCGCTGTTTGGCAGAAATCCCTCGGCAGGCTTCAGCTCCCGGATAACCCAGTCGCCAAATGGTACATCTTCAAAACCGAATACTCCGTTTGTATCCGACTCGGCAATAAGGATTGCTGTTTCTTCCGTAAATTCTGTTTCTTTAGCAGAGAACAAACCAAAGACAGCACCTGCGATATTCTCACCTGTCTCTCTGTCAACCTTGTGTCCTTTTATCGAACCATATATCAATTCATTTTCTATTTCTTCTCCCTCATTTACCTTAATCTTTACAAGTGCGGTCTCCTGTCCGGCATATTCAAACTCTACCGGGTAGGTTTCTTCGGAAAGAATATAGTGTACATCGGTGCTGTACTCTTTTACATAGAGTTCTGCTCCTACTGGAACATCTGTCTTAAAGACTGCTTTTCCCTTCTCATCGCAGGAAATGATTTCAAGCAGTCCGTCCTCCGGAATAGATGCACCATCCTCTGCTACCAATTCCTCTGCTGCATACAGTCCAAACTGTACCGACTGAATTTCTCCATTGTCACCAATCTCAAAATCTTTATTTTCTTCCAGTACCTTGTCAAGGGAAATCTCGACACGCTGTCTGTCATTATAAAACTCGGCAGCCGTCTCTGTAATATCTACTTCCTGTCCGGCATAGGTCAGTTCTACCTCATGAACCGTGTCATTAATTACCATGCCTTCCGGTGCAGTTACTTCCCGGATTTCATATTTTCCAAGATAAAGCGGTTCGGTTACTGCTGTTCCATCCTCTCCAGTTGTGATAGTTGCGACTACCGTACCTTTTTCATAACGGGTTGTACCTTCCGGGGTAATGATATCTTCGGATGCTGTCACCTCATATACTGCTCCTTCCAGTCCTTTATCCTCGTACACTGGCTGGTACAGGGTTGGAAAAGCAATGTCATTTCCGTTTTCATCCAGATATCCACCGCCCGTAGCTGTTACAGATGAGAACGCCTCTCCAGTTTTAGTTACAGTAATCGTTCCTTTCTGCGGCATATTGGAACGTACTACTTTAACGATTGTAATCTCCTGTTCTTTCTCGGATTTATCCTGCACTACATCAAATTTGATTGGCTCGGAATCCAATACATACCCATACGGAGCCTGCACTTCAACCAGCGAATATCCTTTTCCGTATGGCAGTTTCTCTGGTGTGAGCAGCATGCCGTCCTCTGTAGTGTAGAATGTGTCAATCTTGGTAATTTCCGGATAGGTGAAAGTCATTGTTACAAGATTTCCCTCCGGATCGTAAATCTGAAATCCTGCACCAGCATACGGAATGGTTTTCCCTGTCTCGGCATCCTTCTTTACAATCTTAACATGGGCCCCAAACTCTCCATTATTGATAATAAATCGGTACGTTTTTCCATTTTGGTTGATAAACACATCAAAATCCTTCATCAGCTCCCGGCCTTCCCAGCCTACTGTCTGACGTACCGTATACCAGCCGTATGGCAGTTCCTTTGTCTGTGCAAAACCATTCTCATCGCATACCAGATAGTCTCTCTCATCTTCTTTTGCATTGTCATAACTGCCTGATTTTTTTAGAAATACGGCAAACTCCGCACCTGTCTCTGGAGTTTCAAGCTGGGTTTTCCCATCATCGGTATGCTTAACCAGTGCAATTTTTCCCTTCTGTACGGTTTCATCCACTTCTATTGCAACCGGGTTATATTCTTCCAAATAGTTTTTTGGATCAGCCCCTACCTGATAAACCTCTGGATTGATAAGATATCCCTCTGATGGTGTAATCTCTTTTACAGTCCAGTCATTTCCGCAGACATAGTATGCTGTCGTGAACTGCCCATTAGCATCTGTCGTATAGGTGTCAACCAGATTTCCACCCTTATAAATACCATAAACCGCACCAGCAAGAGAAGCATCTCCCTGTGCTACTTTTTTATGACGGTCAACCTTTTTAACGGTAACATTAAATTTTTTCAGAATATTAGAAAAAGTTACCGTAGCAGTTTTCCCACCTACAACCTCTACCGTCTTGGTCTGCTGTGGTACATAACGATCATAGGATGCCTCGGTAACGGTATAGGTTCCCGGAACCATATCTTCTATTGTGATACTTCCATCATTTCCTGTCTGTACGGTTTTCTCAAAATCTTCGCCTTTGATAGTAAAAGAAATACCAGCCACTATGCCATCCTCAGATGTCTTTTTCAATGCAAGTTTTCCTGCTTTCGTCTGCACGTTCACATAGGCATTGACTTTGTCGGCATTCTCAACTCCTGTTACGATATCCTGCAGGGCATCCGAACCATACGCAATCAGTTTTGCACTGCTGCTCACTGTTGGCACATTTTTTCGTACTGCCTTGATCATGGCAGTATCATCCAGCGGCTCTGTAGATGTGACGGTCAGCTTATTTCCTGAAACCGAAAGGCTGATCTTGCTGTCTGTGCAGGTGATTGTATAATCGGAGAGCACCTTATTATTGTCTGTCAGCGTAATCGAATATTGACCATCTTTGAATTTCATATATTTCAGAACTTTCTCTTTATCCTCAGACATGAAACTTGGAATGGTGTTATGCTCCGTCATCAAATCCACGATCTGGTCATACACCTCCGCTGTTCCCTTGTTGGCATGAGTAGAGCCAAAGAACAGATGGTAGACTGTCGTATTTTCCCTCTTGAAATTACCAGTCGCTTTCCGGCTGCCAGCTACAAATTCCCACACAAGCACCTGTGTGGCAAGCCATTTTTCATCATCACTGCCCTTCAGATTTTTCTTGTTCCCCTGATAACCATAGAGAAGGGCAAGTCCGATTGCTTTCTTTTTATTGTCGGAAAGCGCCTTCCATGTCTTGGAGGATGCCTCTTTCAGTGTATCGCCTGAATGAAGGGATACCCCCGGCTCGATACAGAATGCTGTATCTCCATCTACAAATACACGGTTCTTTGCTCTCCCCGTTTCTCCTGCCGTATGCCCATTTATGGTTGCACTGCTGTTATATTTGATTGCATTCCCATTCGAATCACAGGCAACTTCAAAGGTAATCGTTCCTGCATCTCCGGTGGCAGCGGATACACTCGCTGACGGTAAGATAGATACTGCTGTTGCCACTGCCATAACCACGGCAGCCGCCCTTCTGAATAATTTCTTAATCTTCATTCAATAACCTCCTTGCAAACAAAAAACGCACCTTCCCGATGCGTCCTGTCTGAATAAAATATAATTGTTTACAGTTACATTCCCGGTGACAGTTGCTCAGCCTCTGTCTCCGCTTCACCCTGTGTTTCTTCCTCTGTCGCAGTCTGCTGTTCTTCCAGTGCCTGCTGATATGCCTCCTGCACCTTTTGAACCAGTTCATTCCTTGCCGCTCCATTAATGGGATGACAGATTTCCTTATATTGCTTGTTTCCATCCCCATCGGTATAACTCTCTGACGGCATGGATACAAACATTCCTTTATAAGAATCAATAACTTTGATTCCATGCATGGCAAAAGCGCCTCCGATGTTGACACTGGCAATCGCCTTGATGCTGCTTCCCTCACGGTCAATCATTCGGTCAATTCTCGCCACAATGGATGGTACAGGTTCTTTTTGTTTTTGCGATTCCTCTTTTGCATTGTTCTGCTTCTGTGTTGTCGCTTTGGAACCGTTCTGTTTTTTTGCTGCCATAATAATCCTCCATTTCTACACATTTACTGTGATTTCTATTTCATACGAATTTACCACGGATATAAGGTAAATCCGATATGATCCTCGATTTCTTCCCGTGGAATTTCCTCCGGTTGGGCAAATTTCTCTGCATATTTCTGCATCTGTTCCTCTGTCAGAGAGCACAAATCTTCCCCCTGATCCCCTGCAACAAAAAAACAACCACAGATTACATCTCCCTCTATCCTGCGGTTGCCTTCGGAATCATTGATTTTGTTTTCCTCATTAATTACAAAGATGGTCTGGTCCTCATTGTACAGATATTCGATTCTTCCCTCCACCGCTCTTTGCTGTCCTTCCAACGTATTTGGGATTTCTGATTCATACGGTGGCCGACCGGGTTCGACTACCAGCACCCGGATAAGATTCTCCTGCACTTGTGCCTGCTCCGGCTTGAAATGGACTCCCTGAAAACCAATCGAATCACAGAACTGGAAAACAGAATAACTGCCTTTTTCCACTTCCACGATATCCGATACCGAAAGGGAATGCCCCTGATGCAGTCTATGCCCTTCTGTATTGAACATCCGGTATACGTCCTCCATATTTTCACAGTCCACATCACCCATAAACACACGGTCATAAATGGCAGAGTCAATCTCTGATGACTGCTGACATACCATTGTGTCACTAAGATTCCGGAATTTTACACGATACTCGTCTCTATCAGAATTAATCTGATAAATTTTTATTCTCATGGTTCTACATTCCTCCCATCTGCATACCTTCTGATGTACCTTCTTCCGGCTGTGACAGTTCCTGCAGTTTTTCCACTGCCCATTCTGGCAGATATTCCTCTTTTATCACACCGATAAAGTCAGATCGTTGGAACTGTGCAGTTTCTCCATCTTTAAGAAAAGAACCAAATACCTTTCTTCCTCTGGCTGTCGGGGAACAGCCAAATCCCCCTGTTGCAAGAAACAACTGGTAATCCGGTGTCTTATATTTATCTTTCAGACTGAAAGGACTCAAAATCACCACTTGATCAGTATAATCCAGCTCCCCCTTCTCTCTCTCGCAATGTGAAATATCAAACAGGTTCAGTTCTTTCCATTCTTTCTGTATCTGGCTGATAAATCCGTCCAGTACAGCCGGATGACTCTGTACACAAAACTCATTCCTTCGTCCATCTTTTGGAATCTGAAACCTCTTTGCCCACTCTTTATTCTCTCTGGAAAAACGTCCATCCCCTGATTTCTCTTGCAGTGTATTGGCAAGTACCCACATCACACGGTGATAGCCATGTTTCTCAATCACTGTTTTTGCACCATCTGCTTCCAGATGCTTTCCATCGAAATTCTCTCTGATGGCTTCCTCGATATCTCTGGCACAATCACAGTTTTCATTATGGCTTTTGATCCAGAATGTCGTTTCATCACAAGCCTTTGCATTTCGCCATGAAGATGTATATAATAGTGTATCCTTACCCATTTCCTGTTCCTCCTTTCCTGCCATTCCCTTTTCCCACATTCGCTGACAGATGGACAATTGCTGCCCTCTGCTGTTCCTCAGATAAGCTGTTCAGAAAATCAAACAATGTCATCTCATCCTTTTTGCCAGCCCGCTCATCCCTGCAGTTATCACAAATCTTTTCCCGCCTAACAATGACGGTATCCTGATCCTGCTGTTCAAAGGACAATACATCATCACAGCGAAATCCAACATCCTGCCGGATTTCATAGGGAATGGTAATGCGCCCTCTCTTACCAAGAACACGGTACATTTTCTTCATCTCATCACCTCACTTTCCACAAAATTATTTTCTGCCTGACAGAATCCCCTCCCGCAGTATCTCGTCTACATCCTTGCTCCCACTTTCCTGCAGTTCCATAAAAGAAATCTGTCTTGGTTTTCCCCTCTCCTTCTCATACAAGTCATAATTGCCCACCAGCAGTTCTGGGAATTCCCTTCCTGCCTCGTATTTCTGTACCATTGAATGGACACGCTTGAAATCAAAAAATTCATATCCATGATACAACTCTCTGATTTCCGGGCAGTCATTGTAGGACACAAGCCACTTTCCTTCTGTTTCCGAAAGGGTTTTCAGCAGCCGGACATGATCTTCCCATGTGAAACCGCATTCATAAACATATTCACTGGTATAATAAGGCGGATCGCAGTAAATAAAACCATCCGGTCGGTCATAATGCTTAATCAGAACTTCAAAGTCCTGATTCTCGATGATGGCATTTTCCAGCCGTCTGCTGACCGCCTGTACCAGTCCTACCAGACTCCGGATGGAGAATGGCTGGCAGGCATAACTTTTGCCGGAACTGGAGTAGCTGTAGCGTAATAATTTCAGAAACATGACCGCCCGCCTCACATCGTACTCCTGCCTTGTATCCCGGTATAATTCCCGTATTTCTTCTGCCTGAATGGCTGGCAGCATGATATCGGTCAGCTCCATCTCCTGTTCCAGAAATTCTTCCGTAAATTCCTCTTTCTCAAAAAACTTCTTCAGTACAAGAAAATCATCCCTTGCATTCAATGGCAGAAATCCCAGTTCCCGGATAAAAGTCAGCGGACAGTCACGCATACAGCGGAACAGGTTCACAAGATTGTGATTGTAATCGTTATATACCTCAAACTTGTCGGGAATTTTCTTTCCCAACAGCACTGCTCCGGAGCCCCCAAACGGCTCAATATACCTTCCATATTTCTGCGGAAACAGCGCATATAAAATGTGCAGGATGGATGTTTTGTTTCCCATCCAGCTTACCGGTGTCTTGATGGTTACCACCTCCTTTGCGGCAGTACCAGCCACCCGGTAAAGACCGACACCAACCATCCACCGGGTGATTGATATCAGTCTTTTTTTATTGCCGGATACACCGATCAGGGCTGTATACTTTCTTCCCTGTCCATGCCTTCCTCCATGTCATCCTCCGAAGTGATGTTGACATACTCTCCTATGATATTTAGTGCCTCAGAGTAACTGCCTGATGAGTAAATCCGTCCTTTCATTTCTTCTGCCTGTTCCTCCATGCCATGTTCCTTTAAGGTAAGGGAGGCAATGCCCGCCAGATTGAAAATATTACCATTCTGCCCAATCAGAGGACAGTCCGGTTTCTGCTGTACTTCTTGTTCTGGTTCTTCTTTTGCAAAACCGCCAAGATGGTTCGGTACATAATCAGATAACCATGTCCCTCCAAACTCTCCATGCGTTTTTAAACGCCACATCGCAAGTTTCCCTCCATCCAGTTTGGTGTCATCAAAGAAAAACACTAAACAAGTAAGATTCTCATGCTCAAAAGTAGAACAGTTGTTAAAAACTGTTCCCTCCAACAGGATTCCTTCTTCGGTCAGCATTTGGTTTATACCCTCTACCCACTCCTGCAAATCTCCGCCACATCCTTGAAGAATCAGTCCTTCTCTGTCATTCATACGGCGCAGGTCATCGGTTGTTATCTTGTTGATACTCATAGCTGCATTCCTCCCATCTGGTACTCCTGTTCCTGCTTATTCTGAAACTCATCCACCGTCATGGTGTATCCAAGAAAGTAGGGGGAATCCCCGTCTCCAAAAGCAATATGCTCCCCTGCTTTCAATTCAATTTCCTCTGTAAATAGCAGAGTTCCTGCATGATTTACTTTTACTGACTTTTCAAAAGAGACAAACCACCCTTGCCCGTTATCCCGTAAATCATATTGGTACATTCCTTCCGGAACATCCTCCGGCGCAATCCTCTCATTCGTAAACAGTGCCTTTCGTCCTAGTACCTTCACAACTTCCCACTGTTTGTCATCTGACACACCAGTTTCCAGCTCCGGATATGGAGCCAGCCTGTACAATGAATCCCCACGGGCAGACACAATACCATAACTGGTAACGCCTGCTCCAAGCTGCTCAATCAGTGAGGCATCTTGCCATCGAAATGTGAAATTCTGTAGCCATCTTGCATCGTATTCTGTACCCAGATGGTGGATGAGATGACTGGCAAAAAAATCCACTTCATCCCAGGATACATAATCCAGTTCATACTCCGAAAGATGTTCCGTAATCTCTAGTGCATCTGCCAGTGTCTCTGGTTTTTCATGCTCTAACACTGCCTTAAATGTAATCTGTTCCATATCACTCATAACAGAATACCGCTCTGCAATCTTATTCAGCAGGTCAAACTCCTGCATTGTGCCGAACATTTCACAACTAATCTGTGGGATTGCAGATTGAAAACCGTAATATACGCAGTTTTCAATACTCTCTCCATACCGTTCTCTTATTAGGCTGTCTGCTTTCTCTTTTGCCATCGGCAAGCTGATCCATTCCCTGTCCTCCGGCTGTCTTTCCTGTTCTTCCTCTGGTGCATTTGCTACTTCCAGATGGAACACATAATCTTCTTCATCCTCTGTCTGTCCCGGTAACTCCGGCAGATGCTCTCCGTCATAGACTTCCGGCAGTTCATACGCTGCTGTCACAATATAATTTCCGTCTACATATTCACCACCTTCTATTTCCCTCTGCAACTTTCCGATCTGGCTTTTATCCAGCAGATACAGGGCATTTTCTGGAATAGAAGAAACATCCTCATTCAAGTCATTTTCAATCACAAACTGACCAAGCTGTTCATCGTCTTCCACCCCCGGTGCAATCATGACACGATCCAGTCCATAAGTCAGATTGATTAACTCCTTCATCGGGACACCTGTCTGGTATGCTCCTTCCTCCATCCTCTGATTGAATACTCGGTTTAGGGCAATCTGTTCCTGTTCGGTAAGCTGTTCCAAACGCCTTGCAAAGAAATTCAATTCTTCAATGGTAGGCATATCAAAATCCACAGATGCCAAATCTGGCATTGCCGGACACTGGGTAATAACCAGCCCAAAGGTTTCGGGATTTCTTCCCACTGCCCTTCCCCTGTGCATGGTATCCCTAATTTCTGCCTTTGTAGCAGGCAGTTCCAGTTCCGTATTATAAAAATCTCCGTTAAACGGATTATCCACCACCAACTGCATGATTGCCTGTTTTTTTCTTGTAACCACTTATCCACCTCATTTCACAATGCCGTACTGGTCATTGATTTCTTTTATTTTTCTGCCGACAGCAGAAATGACAGGAACACTCACTGCATTTCCTGCCATCTTGTACAGCCTGCCATCGGAAAGTCCCGTGGCAAGCGCCTTATAAAATTGTTCGTCTGTAAATCCCTGCAGCCGCCAGCACTCTATCGGCATGAGTTTCCTTACCCGTCCATGATGCACAACGCCATGACGGTCCTGTGCCGTAATGGTAAACATCGGCTCGTTTGGCTCTTTCATCCGTCTGCCCTGCTGTCGCACCTTTGCTTTATCTGGTGTAAGCACCGCCCTCGGTTCTTCTTCCATTAAT
Organism: uncultured Lachnospiraceae bacterium; assembly: GCA_910588845.1. Taxonomy (GTDB): domain Bacteria; phylum Bacillota; class Clostridia; order Lachnospirales; family Lachnospiraceae; genus Petralouisia. The sequence continues at coordinate 260,158 of CAJURU010000001.1, read as the reverse complement.
ACACCGGAGCGTTCCCCTTTATGGTGACTGATACCAGCATCCTGCCTTGCCGTGATACATCGCGCCAGTTCCGTAAGATGGGGCGGCGGATTCATGTCAATAAAAAACAGCCCCTGTGTACTGTTTGTCGTCACGGTGTGTGCGATCTGATGTCCTACCCGTCCCCGTCTGGAATTCATGGTGGGATAGGCAAGGTCAATGCTGTCTCCCGGTGTAGCAATCTGGTATCCGGCTTTCGTTTTTACTTTGATTGGCAGTCCAATTTCATAAAGACCAGATTTCCCGCCAAATCCTCCGGCATCACTGGTAAGCGTGCAGCTTAATCCTTCACTGGAGTACACCCGGTTTCCCTGCCTTCCGGGTATGCATTGTATAAGAGACGCTCCATTTGTTTCTGTGAAAGAAAATATTTCTCCGGGACACCGCTCTCTAAGATATCCAACAATATACACTCTCTTTCGGGACTGGGGGACACCAAAATCTGCGCTGTTAAGCACCTGCCATGTGACATCGTACCCCAGCTCAGAAAGCGTACTGAGGATTGTCGCAAACGTCCTGCCTTTGTCATGCGAAAGCAGTCCGGGTACATTTTCAAGGAGCAGATATGCAGGTCTTTTAACGGCGGCAATCCTTGCGATTTCAAAGAAAAGCGTTCCTCTTGCGTCGGCAAACCCGCCCCGCTTTCCAGCAATTGAAAAACTCTGACATGGGAAGCCTCCGCAAATAAGGTCGATATCCGGCAGGCTCTCTGGTTCAATGGCTCTTGCATCATGAAAATACACCTCTCCTTCTGTCTGATAGATAGCTTCATACGCCTGTTTTGCATATTTATCTATTTCACAGTAACCGATACACTCAAATCCACCGACCGCTTCCAGCCCTGACCGGAAACCACCGATTCCCGCAAACATATCAAAAAATCGTATTGCCATAAGGCATCCGACCATTCTTTACTTTTTCCTGTCACCTCACATTTCCATTGTCATGCCGTGATCTGCATCCTCTGTTTCGGATACAGACTGGTTCTCTGCTTCTACTTCCTCCGGTGTTAACTTCCGGAAGCTGTCCTCACCCGGAACAACGGCAAGTGACCTGCCATTATCCCAGTGCATATGGAGCTGCCCGATGTCATCCACCACCTTTACCGTACCTCTTGTGCCGGACGGGACTGGTGCTAACGGGTCCTCCATCTCTATCAGTTCAATACGTGTTCCCGGCGGATACTGTTTTTTATACTGCTCTGCCTGCCGGGACAGTCTTTCATATTCATTCATGCGTTTTCCTCCTTGTCTGACATAATCGATTCTTTCATCGGCACAATCATATTTCACATTCCCCCTTTCCAAAGTTTCTCACACTCACATCCCTCCCATTTGGATTTCATGCTGTTGGTGAATATATTCATCCATTTCTTCCTGACTGTAGACGAAGTAATCATCTCCGCTATGCCAAAAGGAAACATACAAATCCCCTTCCTCTACCTCGATAGCTTTCTGCTCAAACCCTTCACCATAGCCATCCGAATTCTGTCCACTAATCCAAGCTTTTAGAATTTCTGTTTCTTCCTTTGTTAGCGGTTCTTTCAGTCTCACATTGACACAGCCATACAGCTTTTCATCTACCTCATCTACTGTCCATACGATTGACACCAATTTTTCTTTAACGGACTCGCTCTGCTTGAAAAACTGTGTCATATCCTCGATGTCACTTTGATCCCTTTCAACTGCATCTCGAATCTCGTACCTATAACTATGCAAAAATGAATTGCCTATCTCGTAAGGTTCATCATATTCATATTCTTCCCCCTCATCATCCTCATCCAGCATACCCTTCAGCGGAAAATAAAAAGATTCGGTATACTTTCCTGCCGATATCGTCATTTCCTCAATATCCTTCAGCAGTTTTTGCACCGAATCATACTGGTCGTGGATGATATTCTGTTCCAGCTCCGTTTTTATTACCTCATCTGCTTTCAACACCGCCCATATAGCTGTGTTTACATCTGCAAGGCTGTCTGTCTCTGAAAACATCCGAACAAAATGACTCCAAATACCACTGTCTGCATCGAGTTCGACACGAATGTCGTCATCCTTATCATTTGTTAGCGGTATTTCCTCTGCATTTTTTTGAATCCCAATAGATCGTAGCTTTATCTGCATATCCATAAAGTTTCTCGGAAAGTCTATTACCAGTGTGCTATTTCCATTCTCAATCACTGCAGTAACCATGTCATATTCCTCCCATCATCAAGTTTTCCTCATCTTGCAAAAATTCTTCAATGCTATGTCCATCTTCCACATAGACATAGCCTCCCTCTGGCAGGAACATACCCTCTGTATCATTTTCAATCTGCTCTCCGAACTGCTCATACAGGAAATAATCTTCCAGTTCCGGGTAAATGTCATATTCTATACGTTCTCTAATCCAGTACCTTGCCAAATCTTCCTGATCCTGCACTTCTGGGATAAATGCAAAGGATTCCATATACTCTGCGAGCTTCATCAGCGACTTACTGTCACTTACTCCTGCCAGTTCTGCCATAGCAGACAGCTTATCCCATTCCTCCTGTGTCTGGAAACGGTTCACTGCACCTAGCAGCTCATTGACCAGAAACAATCCTTCATCTTCAAGGACTGCTTGAAGTCTGCTATCCCATGTTCTTCCATTCACTTCGGAATTAACAATCAATACTCGGTCGTAAGAGAAATCAGAACTACCCAGCCTTCGGAATGCTTTTTCAATTGCTTTCTCATCACAGGGCAGATACGCATACTCCGTCTTATCCCCCACTTCTATCATTGCTGTGCATAAACATTTTTCGTGGTAGTATTCCGGAAACACCTGCCCGTCATATACTTCATCAAATGGAATTTCCTCATTAACAAAAAGAATGCCATACTCCGTTATCTTCCCCCTGCCAGATTCCAACAGTTCCCTGCCGATTTCGGCAAAGACCGAAGGTTCCATATCTTCTTCTCCCAAACCTCCCGACAGTGTAAGCTGGTGCAGCCGTCCGACCGATTCCATGCTACTTAAATCCTGTACCAGAGTAAAACGTGAAAGATTAAAGGTCAGATTGATCAAGTCTTTTACCTGCATGAAACCGCATTGACTGGCAGCGGCAAAAAACTGTTTCTTCTCATTTCGGTCAAAGCTGTCCATCCTCTTGGCAAGATAATTTACCTCGTCCAAATCAATAAAACGATCCTGCAAAACTGACAGTTCCTCCGGTTCGCTTACTTTATCAACAAACAGGGTAAAGTTTGTCTCGTCCCACCTATCCAGTTCCTCCAGCTTCTTTTCCAACTCATTTTCAGAACAGGGAAACGTAAGGGTAGCAAAGTGGCTGTGATTCTGTACAGTTACTGTTATCACAGATTCTCTCTCCTTTCTGCAAGCTGGATTGCTTTCAAACCAAATCTACGGACTGCCATCGCATTACAGATCATGGCAAACATCTGCGGACGTATCAAATCCGTATCAGAAAGGTCACTGACCGAAAGATGCTTTGTACCGAGATATAAATCCTTTGCCACGCAGTACAGGGTATATCCATTTTCATGGATTCCCTTCAGACTGACATTCTGAAAGTCAACCTCATTTTTCTGTGTATGGTGTTTCATAATCTTCCACAGTCTGTGGTCTGCTGTCAGCAGATACAACGCAGACAAAAGGGCATAATTCTTCTTGTCCATCTTCGCTGTTATTTCCTCAAATACTGCCTTATGCTTTTCATTCCGGTAACCCACTGCCTTTCCCTCACTTTCCTTCAAATATCGGCTCAAACGCCCTTCTAACGGCTTGTAATGGACAGCCGCTATGATCTCTGACATCATTTTCTCATAACTGTCTGGTGGTGGCTGCCCCCTAATACAATCCTCCATCTCTTTTTTTAATACGGTGCCTCCATGTCCTTTTGCAGAAAAGCCAGGGACGCCCTGCATGATTGCCTCTATCTCATGGAGATATTTTGTTCCAGTAAAATGCATTGTTTCAACTCCTTTCATCAAAAAAAGCGGCATGGATTTTTTTCCATACCGCTTATGTAGTATTGATACTGTTTTCGTTCTTTTTCCTACTCGCCAGACTCCATTTCCGTCTCGTCTGCTTTCTCCATCTCTGCCTCCACTTCCTCGATTGCCTTTTCGATTACACTGATAAGGAATTCTTTCTGTTTGCACCCTTTCCATGCTACTACATTCTTGAGTCTTGTAAATAACTGCTCGCTTACCTGTACTGCGATTGTTCTTGCTTCCATACGATTCACTTGCTTTTTCCATAAAATGTTCTTCGATTACCTGCTGAATAAACTGCTGTGTACTGATGTCTCTCCGCTCAATCTCGGCTCTAACCTTGAGATGCAATGCCACCGGAATCTTTCCGCATAGGTTTTTCATTTCCATTGTACCAGCTCCTTTCCTTGTTTTGTTACAACCACAATACCCTAAACATGTAGATATATCCATTCACAATAACCAACAAATATATTTTGCAAACGTATGCAATAGCAACAATGATATTTTTGTTTTCATATGCAAAAAAACAGATATAAGAATCATTTACTTACCCTTATATCTGTTTTACATTGTATTATTTATTTTTCTTATGTCTCTACAAAAATTTGCTTTATAAGCATTGTCTTTTATTTTAGTTCGATATTAGTAAATACATCAATTATGAACAACAATATTTTTGTTCATAATCTAAGACATTATTTTTATATATCTGATATGCCATATTATACTCTTTCTGCTCAATTGCTTTTACACATATTTTTATAACTTTATTATATATATCTTCATATATTGAATTAGAATTAGGCATACTATCAATCTTTGAAACAATTTTGGGAGCTACTGAATAATAATAGTCTACGTCTTCTTTAGACACAAAATTATCTCTGAACCACCTAAGTATCCTTAATTCATAACAATCATCATCAAATTCTTTACCATATCGTTTCATACACGCAGATGTCAAATAACAACCACCAGATGAATTTTCACTATCTGAGTGATCTGGCCCATGAGTTTCTGTACTCCAACTCTCATTACCATAATTTACATTAACATGTACTGCGGAATGATCTTCATCAACCGGCTTATCATAAAAATCAATATGGTCATTACCATTCTTATCTTCATGCACCTTAATGGTTACACCCTGATCATTTACATAGTTTCCATACTTATCTCGACCCATACCATTTGCCTCCTTCTCTAATTAAAAACTAACCATCTAAAACATTAAACTTATCTTTATGATAACTCACTTAATAAATTTTATCAAGTTAAAAAAGCACCATTATTTTACTAACGGTACAATAAAACTTACACAACTTTCTTTTGTAGCGGATAACTATTATAATCACACAAATAATCATTATCCGAACATTCCATCCTCCCCTCTACTATTTCGTTTGGATTTTCCAAAAAGCCACAGTATCTCGTTTCGTCATAGACCTCAAATTATATTCTTTACCTAATTTACACTATACACTCTTTTTCTGCTATTTGTGTATACTGTTCCCTTTTCCTCTGTTTTGTGTACGCTATACACGCTATACACAACAATTTTGATACTCCATTTTAGGATACGCCAACACCACCGTCTGATATTTATCCATATCTTCTACTTTACCGGAAATGGCAGGTCTGGCACCGGCATCATCCTGCTCTTTATTCGCTCTGGAACCGGATGTGTTATAATCCAAATCCTTACTGGTGTATGGGGTTTCTGCCTCGATTTCGTACAAATCCGCATTCAGATACCCTGCTGCATATTCTGCAAGGGATTTTGTCGTCCCCGTACAGGAAAAATAGGCAACCAGAATATCCGTATTCTCTTTTGACCCGCTGTCTTTTTTCACACCATCTTCCTCCGTTCTCTCTGCAGTGCTGTTTTCCGCACCCGTTGTTCCCTGCTCCTGCCTGACTTCATTGCCGCATGCCGCCATACACAGCAAAGCGGCAAACAGCAACACTATACAAATGATTCTTTTCACTGTTCCACATCCTTTCCTGATATAGGGAACTATTCACACTAACTTCTGCAGCACATAGGCCATATTGATGCCGAGGTTTTTCATCGTCAGCAATCCTTCCTCATCCCTGCTGACATCACCGGGCATCTGTCCATACACCATGTTCCAGTAAGTGGAACCAACCACAATCATTTCCTGACTTAAAAAAAAGTGATTCATGGCATCAAGGGCAGGCATGGCGCCGCCACGCCTGAGTGCTGCTACAGAAGCCCCCACTTTATATTTCATGTTCAGGCTGCCACGGTTCATATCGCACACAACGGCAGCCCGTTCCAGAAATGCCTGCATACCCGCTGATACATTGGCAGAATATACAGGGGAACCGAGTAAAATTCCATCTGCCTCCATCATCTTGTCAAAGGTTTCCCGAAAAATATCCTTTCTCTGGACACAATTTTTCTGTTTACCACAAGCCCAGCACGCTTTACATGGTTCAATGACCTTACCCGCAAACTGTACCATTTCTGTTTCAATTCCCTGTTTCTTTAATTCCTCAAATACCTGATTCATGATAATGGCAGTATTTCCATCTTTTCTGGCACTGCCATTGATTCCTAATACTTTCATGCCATATCCTCCATTCCGTCCGGCTAGTGCAACGAAAATTAAGTTTTGGATAGTTTGACGCAGAAGATTTTTCTGAGAGTGCCGCTTCACAAACGCAGGCGTAGCGTTGGCTATGTCGAGGCTTGGGGAGTAGTGCTAGTTTGACTTAGTTTCACTTAGCATGGGCTTTTCATGCGATAGTGAAACTTCAAACCTTATTTACCTTGCGAATTTCCTTTGCCGGAACACCCCCGACAACCGTAAATTCCTCCACATCTTTGGTAACAACAGCCCCTGCCCCTACCACAGCCCACCTGCCTATCGTAACTCCCGGCAGGATTGTGGCATTAGAGCCAATCCATACATGGTCCTCTATCACAATCGGAGCATAATGATTTTCCCTGTTGTTCAGAGGACTCAAATCGTGGTTAATGGTTGCCAGCACCACATTGTGACCAATCAGGGAACCGTCCCCAATAGTAATCCCTCCCTGGTCCTGAAAATGACAGCCGGAATTGATAAAGACATCCCTGCCAACGGCAATGTTCTTTCCAAAATCGGTGTAAAACGGTGGGAACAGCCGGAAACTTTCATCCACCTTTTTCCCCATCAGCCTGCCCACAATTTCCCGGATTTGTTCCGGTGTGTGGTATCTGTTATTTAACTCCATACCAATGCGGATTGCCTCTTGAAACAGCGTATCTGCATATGCATCACGCTCCGGATTTTCCTCCGCATCTTCCCGAAAACCATCTATCACATCTTTTACTGTCACATCATCACCTCTTTCTACCATAATGCAATATCTGTGACCATTCTGCACAAAAAACAGTGCGGAATACACATTCGCAATCCGCACCTAACTTCGGTGCTGCTTGCTCATGATGTCCGTCGCGGGGATGTCAGCGGTTAAGTAAACTTACCGCTGCCGCTCTCGTGACTTTAGTCACATCTCCTTTTCCCATTCCCGCAGTGTCCGGACCACTGTTTCATCACCCAGTTTTTCCAGACGGCTGACTTCCTCTGCAGACAATTCAATCTGTGCCGCCTTTGCCGCTTCTTCCACCTGCCCTACCTTTGTCACGCCGATGATGGGCAGAGTTCCCTTTGCAACCGCCCATGCCGTAGCAATCTGTGCGGGGCTGGCATCAAAACGTGTCCCTATAATTTTCAGCTCATCAATCAATGCTGTCAGTTCTTTCAGATGCGGATTATAAGCCTCTCCCCTGCCGGTTCCCTCCGGAAATGGATTTTCCTCACTGTACCGTCCGGTAAGCGCTCCCTGTTCCAGCACCATATAGGAATAGAATGTAATTCCATTCTCCTTACAATAATCAAGGATACCTGCACGCTCCGAAGAACGGTGTAACAGACTGTAATGATTCTGCACTGCAGAAATCTTCAAACCCTCTGCAGCAAGAATTTCATTTGCCCTTTTTATCTCCGCAAGGTTGTGATTGGAAACACCGATTGTCTTAATCTGTCCGCTTTTTGCCAGCGGGATTAAATCAGGCGTCCACCTTTCCACATCCATTGGATTATGGATCCAGTACACATCAATCACATCTGCATGGAGCCTCTCTTTGCTCCCGTTTAACATTTCCTGCATAGCAGCCGATGAATCACTGGCAATCTGCGGCGTAAATTTTGTAGATAGTATTACATCCTTACGCTCAACCTCTTTGACAAAATTTCCAAGTATCCGTTCCGAAGTTCCTTCTCCATATACAGCCGCCGTATCCCATAAGTTCAGTCCTTTTTCCATTGCCGCCTCAAAAACCGGTTTCAAATCTTCCTCAAATAAATGGTTTCCAAAAACCTGGTCTCCACCTGATGCACCTGCACCCCAAGACCATGCACCAAGTGCAATGTTTGGCATTGTTTCCTGTTTGCTCATCATTACATTCCTCCTGTTTGCTTTCTTTTATAAAATAACAGATAATCCAGACAGTCCAGTTTTCTCTGTACGTCATGCATCTGTTTTACCAGCTCATCACGGTAATCTTCCAATATGCTTAACTGTTCCTTACTGCTGCCCTGCAGACTCATATAATGCTGAATAAATTCCTTTTTACAGCCTGTATCTTCTAAGTTTTTCTCTACTAAATATTTTGTCTGAACGATTTCCATTGCTATTTCCTTCTTTCTTATACCCTATGTTAATACAGAAATCATATAATATCAAATACATATATTGAATGTCCATTCATACTTGAAAGGTATCACAAAGAATGGTATACTTAAGAACTGTTAAGGAATGTTTTAATAGTTCCTTATCCATATAAAACAGGAGCAAACATTGCATTATGCACAAAAACGTGCAAAAAGGAGGATACAATGGATATCCGGGTATTACAGTATTTTCTTGCCGTCGCACGGGAGGCAAGCATAACAAAAGCGGCCCAATCCCTGAATATGACACAGCCCCCGCTTTCCAGACAACTAAAAGAACTGGAAGAAGAACTTGGAAAACAGCTTTTCATACGGGGCAACCGCAGGGTAACACTGACGGAGGAAGGAATGATTCTTCGGAAACGTGCAGAAGAAATGGTAGAATTGATGGAAAAGACAAAAGCCGAAGTCAGCTCCTCCGGCGAAAACATCAGCGGGGAAATCTATATCGGCGGTGGTGAGACAGAAGGAATCCGCCTGATTGCAAAAGCTGCGGAAAAAATCCAGCGGAAACATCCGGGCATCTCCTATCATTTATTCAGCGGCAATGCCGATGATGTGACAGAACGGCTTGACAGGGGACTGTTGGATTTTGGCATTTTAATAGAGCCTGCCGACATAAAGAAATATGATTTTATCAGACTGCCCACAAAAGACAGGTGGGGACTGCTGATGCGGCGTGACCATCCTTTGGCAGAAAAAAACGGAATTCAGCCGGAAGATTTGCAGGGGCTTCCACTCATTGCCTCCCGCCAGTCCCTTGCACACAATGAATTATCCGGCTGGCTTGGAAAACAATATGAATCCCTGCAAATTGTCACAACTTATAACCTTCTTTATAATGCCTCCCTTATGGTGGAGGAAAAGGTCGGCTGCGCCTTATGCCTCGACCACATCATACCGGAATATGAAAACAGCCCCCTGTGTTTCCGTCCGCTGGAACCACAGATTGAAGTAGGGCTGGATATTGTATGGAAAAAATATCAGGTATTTACAAAGCCCGCAACCTTATTTTTGAATACGCTACAGGAGGAAATCAAGTCACAGTAATGCACATATCATGCCAGTACTTTCCCACAGCAGCACTTCTATCTAAGTGATGCGCCAAATTCCCGCAGTTCCCTTAACTTTTCGGGAGAACTGTTTTCACTTCCATGTGCCGTAAACACTCCCATATTTTCAAGGCCAAGATAACCAACAAAATCCCCCTCGAAAGAGAACACAGCGCCATCATACATATCAGCATCCCCGGAACTTAAAAACATGGCAGCCTTTTTCAGATGCGGCGGTCTGCCCGGATAAGCCGCTGCATAAAAACGGTCAATCACGCACTTCAACTGACCCGATATTCCGTGATAATAAATCGGTGAGGCGATAATCAGCATATCTGCCTGTTGTAGCAGCACATACACCTCCTGCATATCATCCTTCTGGATGCATGCACCCCCGCCTTTGGTATGGCAGTATTCACAAGCCATACATCCTCCAATCTTCTTTTGGCAAACATCCACTACGTCAACCTGATGCCCGCCAAGTTTAGCCCCTTCCTCAAATGCGGCAATCATTTTTTTGGTGTTGCCCTCCAGACGGGGACTTCCGTTTAATACAAGAATCTGCATACCATCCTCCTTAAGATTATTTTTCGCACTTTCCCTTTTTAGGCGGCGCCAGCTTTATAACAACCTCAACCCGCACCGCCAAGCCTGTCAGTTTTCATCGCAATTTATTTGAGATTCTCCTTAAAAAACTGTTTCAGTTTATCGAAAGGAATAATATCTGTTTTATCATAAAGGTCTGTATGGACTGCATCCGGAATTATCAGCAGTTCCTTATTATCGCCCTGTAACTTCTGAAATGCATCCTTGCTAAAATAGCAGGAATGTGCCTTCTCCCCATGCATGACAAGAACCGCACTGCGTATTTCATCACTGTAACAGAGAATCGGCTGATTCATAAAAGACATACAGCCAATCTTATTCCAGCCGCCATTGGAGTTTAAAGAACGGGCATGATAGCCGCGGGATGTCTTATAATAATCATAATAATCTTTTACAAAAAATGGGGCGTCTTCCGGCAGCGGGTCCACAACTCCGCCTCCCAGCTCATAACTGCCATTTCTGTAATCAACAATTCTCTGGGCATTGAGCGCCTTGCGGGTTTCATAGCGGTCATCCGGATTATCATTTTCATCAAAATACCCGTTGGCATTGACACGGCTCATATCATACATGGTAGACGCTACGGTTGCCTTGATTCTGGTATCCAGCGCTGCCACATTCAAAGCCATGCCGCCCCATCCACAGATGCCGATAATACCGATTTTGTCTGCATCCACATTTTCCTGCACGGACAGGAAGTCCACTGCCGCCTGAAAATCTTCTGTATTAATGTCCGGTGATGCCATATAGCGTGGCGTACCTCCACTCTCTCCGGTAAATGACGGGTCAAATGCCATTGTAAGAAATCCATGCTCTGCCATCGTCTGGGCATACAAGCCGGAGGACTGCTCCTTTACGGCGCCAAACGGACCGCACACAGCGATTGCCGGCAGTTTGCCTTCTGCTCCTTTCGGCTCATATAAATCGGCTGCCAGAGTAATTCCATAACGGTTATGGAATGTTACCTTTGTGTGATTTACCTTCTCGCTCTTTGGGAATGTCTTATCCCACTCCTGTGTCAATTCCAATTTCATCGTCTCTGCCATGTTACATTACCATCCTTTCTCCGCATTTTCTGCGTTTCATTTTTTAATATTTATTTTTTATTTTTCCATCTGCCTCTGACTTTTTTCCATCTGCCTTACCAAAAAGTCAAGACAGTCCACTCTGCTCTGACTTTCATGTAACTGCTCCATCAAATGGCATCGATGCCGTTTCAACATTTTCAAAGCATCCTGAACCTGCCCATCTGCATACAGCCTGCAAATTTTTGTGATGATTTCCCTGTCACAGCCTGCATCCTTCATATTCTGAATGATATCCTCCGTATGACCGCCTCCTTCCTGCTGTGCTTTTAGTATAAGCAATTGACTTTTCTTTCGCTAATGGCTATAATTTATATCATGATATGAATTTTAGGAATATCAAAAAGGAGAAAACCAATGGAACTGAGAACCATGCGATACTTCCTTGCCGTAGCAAGGGAAGAAAATATGACCCGTGCAGCCGAGTTTTTGCACGTCACTCAGCCTACGCTTTCAAAATCGTTGAAATCACTGGAAGATGAACTGGGAAAGAAGCTGTTTGTCCGCCACAGCTTTCATATAGAACTGACCGAAGAGGGTGTGCTGCTGCGTAAACGTGCCGAAGACCTTGTGTCAATGGCAGACAAAATCCAGACGGAATTTCTCTCGCTGGATGATGTCTTAGGCGGTGAAATTTATCTGGGACTGGCAGAATCCTATCAAATCCGGTATCTTGCCGCTGAAATTAAAGCATTGAAAAATACCTACCCTGACCTGCGGTATCACATTACCAGCGGGGATACGGAACAGGTGACAGAAAAACTGGACAGAGGCGTCATTGACTTTGCTGTGCTGGCAGAAGAACCAAATGCAGAGAAATACCATTACCTGACATTTCCGAAAGCGGATGTATGGGGTGTTGTCATGCCGAAAGACTGCCCTCTTGCAGGGAAACAATCCATTTCTGCCGATGATTTGACCGGGCTTCCTTTATTTTGCTCGGAGCAGGGCTGGTCTAAGGACATTGCCAAATGGTGCGGAAACAAAATAGATACACTTCATCTGGAGGGTTCCTTTAGACTGTCCTACAACGGCTCCCTTTTCGTGAAGGAGGGACTTGGTTATCTTCTGACCTTTGAACATCTGATTGATACAAGTCCTGACAGCGGTCTGACATTCCGCCCGCTCACGCCCAGACTTGAAACAAAGCTGTATTTCATCTGGAAAAAATATCAGATATTTACTCCCATTGCAGAAAAAATGCTTGAGAAATTAAAGGAACAGTTTCATGGGTAAAATTTTCTATCCGAACAATCGTTTTAATATATTTTTGTCATAGGAAAATTGTCACACTGGGCTATAAGATTCACAATGAAAAAAGGAGCAATTTGCCCAAAATCACTCCTTAACATTTTTACAATACCATTTCTATTTATGTCTGAGCCGTCCCATTCATCAAAATTTCCGCTCTCTGCTCCGGCGTCATTTCCCGGTTTATCAAAATCTGAAAAAATAAATCCTGCCCTTCCTCTTGATTTTCCAAATAAACCTCATGGGAATTACGATAAATCACATCAAACACATTATCCAGTTTGATAAAATCCCCACTTGCGTGTCCATGTCCGGCAAGCTGTTCCAGCGCCATATCCATGTTATGCAGCTCATCCCCACCTATATCAATAATGCCATTTTCTTAAATATAAAAATGCCCACAATCGACTAATATTATCAATTATGGACTATTACTGCTGCTCAAATATTTAATTTAATGATATACTGAAGTATTCTTTTTTCTACAGAAAAAAATATATCCGCTGATTACTTGCTTGCCGAAATCCATGAATCTACCGAATTTCTGAATAGCGGAAGAGGGATTTGAACCCCCGACACCACGGGTATGAACCGTGTGCTCTCGCCAACTGAGCTATTCCGCCAAAACATCAAATATTAAGTGTAAAAGTGGGACCTACAGGGCTCGAACCTGTGACCCTCTGCTTGTAAGGCAGATGCTCTCCCAGCTGAGCTAAGATCCCACGCTCTTCGGTCTCTGACCGACTGCTTGTCTATTATAATACCATTTCATGCCAAAAGTCAAGGACTTTTTTTATCTTTATAAAAATTATAATCTGAATTGTTACATTTGATTGACTTTTCAGGCATTTGATGATACTCTTTTGTTAAGATGTCACAATATTCAAGGCTTCACTCGTCTTGATTTTACAATCTTATTAAATATTATTCAAGGAGGTTTTTATGGCACGTTTTACATTACCGAGAGATTTATATCATGGAAAAGGTTCTTTGGAGGAATTGAAGAACCTGATTGGAAAAAAGGCAATTATCGTAGTGGGCGGCGGTTCTATGCGGCGGTTCGGATTTCTTGACCGCGCAGTCGACTATTTAAAAGAAGCTGGCATGGAAGTAGAATTGTTTGAAAATGTAGAGCCGGACCCAAGCGTGGAAACTGTCATGAAGGGCGCGGCGAAAATGCGCGAATTTGAGCCGGACTGGATCATTTCTATGGGCGGCGGTTCTCCGATTGACGCAGCCAAGGCCATGTGGGCATTTTATGAATATCCTGAAACTACATTTGAAGACCTGATTACTCCGTTTAATTTCCCGACACTGCGGACAAAAGCGAAATTCTGCGCTATCCCCTCTACCTCTGGAACTGCTACGGAAGTAACGGCATTTTCTGTCATCACTGATTACGACAAAGGTATCAAATACCCGCTGGCTGATTTCAACATCACCCCGGACGTTGCCATTGTTGACCCGGCGCTTGCAGAGACAATGCCTAAGAAGCTGACCGCACATACCGGAATGGATGCTATGACGCATGCGATTGAAGCCTACGTTTCTACGCTTCACTGTGACTATACCGATCCCCTGGCATTGCATGCCATTAAGATGATACATAGGGATTTGAAGGCCTCCTTTGACGGAGATATGGAAGCGCGCGACCGTATGCACAACGCACAATGCCTGGCTGGTATGGCATTCTCCAACGCTTTGCTGGGAATTGTCCACTCCATGGCTCATAAGACCGGAGCTGCTTACAGCGGCGGACATATTGTTCATGGATGCGCAAATGCCATGTACCTTCCCAAAGTAATCAAGTACAATGCCAAGAATGCAGAGGCGGCAGAACGTTATGCTGAGATTGCTGCTTTCATCGGCTTAAAAGGCGATTCTACAGATGCACTGGTTGACGCATTGATTGCTGAATTGAAGTCCATGAATGCTTCCCTGGAAATTCCTACCTGCATTAAGGATTATGAGGGCGGCATCATTGATGAGAAGGAGTTTATGGATAAACTGCCCGAGGTTGCAAAATTGGCGATCTCCGATGCCTGCACCGGCTCCAATCCCAGAATTCCCACACCGGAAGAGATGGAAAAGCTGTTGAAGGCTTGCTTCTATGACGAGGAAATTGATTTCTAAATACAAGCATGAATATACAAACGCTGTGCAAAAGTACCTCACAATTGCACAGCGTTTTTCTAGGTATACCTGTCTCCAATCTTAAATCTTCGGCAGCATGTGCTCCACCAACGATGCGGAATGCGCGGCAGCCGCTTTCTCAAACGTCGGATAATCCATCTCGGCGCTGTCATCCGCTTTATCGGAAATTGCGCGGATAATTACAAACGGCACATGGTTCAAATACGCAGCATGTGCAATCGACGCCCCCTCCATTTCCACGCAAAAGCCCTGGAAATTCTTAATAATATTATCCTTGACCTGCTTATCGCTGACAAACTGGTCTCCGCTGACAACTCTTCCCTCATACACTTTAATATCAGGATTGACCTCACAGCAAACAGAGACGGCAAGCGCAGTTAGATGCCCGTCTGCCGGAAACGCCAGACAACCCATCTGCGGAACTTCTCCCAACGGATAACCAAATACGCGCACGTCCACATCATGATGCAGTGCGTCGGTAGACACCACTATGTCCCCGATGTCAATTTCATTTTTTAAGGAGCCGGCCACTCCTGTATTGATAATATGGCTCACCTGGAAACAATCACAGAGAATCTGTGTGCAGAGCGCGGCGTTTACTTTGCCGATTCCGCTGCGCACAATCACGACTTCCGTACCGTTTAAGGTTCCTTCCAAAAATTCCATAGACGCCTTTTCCTGCGTACGTTGGATAGTCATTTTGCCCTTCAATTCCTCCACTTCCAACTCCATAGCGCCGATAATTCCTATTTTTTTCATATGTTCCTCCATAACATTATTCTCGCCTGGCTCGGATAGTCCCGGCCGTATGATGCACTCAGCCTCATTCTGGATAAACCAAATGCGCCTCGTCAATATTGTACAAGGTCTGTTTCAGATAGCGGTCGGCAAGATAATTTGCCATCCCCAGATTCATATCCAAATAATTCCCGCAATCCTTGGCGCTCGCGCCCGGCACTTCATCGTTAAAATCCCGGATGAACTCATACAGTTCCGTAACCAGCTTTACAACATCCCGGGACTCATAGTCGCCCGCCAGCAGCAGATAGAACCCGGTGCGGCATCCCATCGGCCCAAAGTAAATAGTCTTGTCCCCGAACTGCGGATGGTTGCGCAGATACGTCGCCGCTAAATGCTCAATCGTATGCATCTCCGCCGTGTTCATCACCGGCTCGTCATTGGGGGAAGTCATGCGCAAATCAAAGGTAGTAATTACCTCCTGCCCCACATGATCCTTCCTTGACACATACACCCCTGGCTCCAGCTTGATATGGTCGATTGTAAAACTTGTAATTTTCTCCATGTTCCTCTCTCCTTTTTATTATTTGTACATGTTTGAATTTCCCCATTTTGAAAATTTATAGTACCAAAAGGTTTCCAGCACAAAACGATGGAAACATTAAGATAATGACGCAATATATTTCTCTGCCGCCTCCGGCAATTGAGACAATTTCTCTATATAAGGCGCCTCTGCTTCTACCGCTCCGTATCCTGTCCTCGCATGAATAAAGGACAGTCCCGCCTTAGCAGCGGCAAGGTAATCCCCCTGCGTATCGCCCACATAGACGGCCGCATTCAGATGGTTCCGTTCCGCCACCAGGCGAATGTTATAGCTTTTTTCCTTGCCTGTACCCCCAAAACTCTCAAAATCATCAAAATATCTCTCCAGTTTATGGTATTCCAGAAACGCTTCTATATATCCTATTTGGCAATTGCTCACAATATACAAATGATACCCCTGTTCACGCAATTGCTGTAAGGTCTCTTCAAGCCCCGGCAATAGCTGCCCGCCGTGACGGCGGATATACTCATTTTCCGCCTCGCAGCAATCTTCCAACAGCTCTCTGCGCCTTTCAAGTTCATAGGCCTCAAAAAAAATATCTGCAATTTCCGTCATGCTTTTTCCCATGACGCCCTGAATCATTTCAGTTGTAATTTCCATCTTGGTATCCGAATGCTTTTTCAAAGCCTCCGTCCAGGAAATTGCCACTTCCTCGGAAGAATCCCATAGCGTTCCATCCAAATCAAATAAGATTCCTTTTTTCATTGATTTCTCCTTTATAAAACAAAATTTGGCAAGCAAAAAACAACTATTCCCACAAGTATCTCCGGGCGCCGTCAACCTCTTGAATCCAGATGCGCCTGTGGATCTTCATCTTCAAAATCAAAGATACACCTGTGGTACGCGTTGATTACATGGGTATCCAAATATTTGTCATATCGCTTATGATCCCTCCCATATGACATATGCACATGGCCGTGCAGGAAATATTTGGGATGGTATTTTTCCATGAGGGATTTAAACACCTGAAACCCCTGGTGCGGCAAATCCCTTCCGTCATTGAGCTGATATGCAGGCGCATGCGTCACCAAAATGTCAAAGCCCCGCTTGCAAAAGAGCTTAAACCGCAGCTTTGCAACCCTCTGCTTCATCTGCCATTCCGTATATTGGTGCGTCCCTTGCTTATAACGCATTGAACCGCCTAACCCTAAAATGCGGACGCCCTCATAGACGAAAATTTGATCTTCAATACAGATGCAGCCTTCCGGCGCAACCTTCTCATATTTTTCATCATGGTTCCCATGTACATACAAAACCGGCACATGGGAAAACGTTGCCAGAAACGAGAGGTAATGCGGGTCTAAATCGCCGCAGGAAATAATTAAGTCCGCCCCCTCGAGCTTACTCTTATGAAAATCATTCCACAGATAATTTGATTCCTCGTCAGCAATCGCCAATATTTTCATGAACAATTCTCCCATATACAACCATCGTCCATTTACTTGAATTTCCATGGCCGTATTTTTCCATGCATTGTATGTAAAGCCTATGCGTCCTTCTTCACGCCCTGCTGTTTAATCACAGGTTCCGCCTGCTCTTTCAGTTCCGTTTTGGCAGGGATGGAACCAATAACATTGTTTGCCAGCCAATCCATGGTCATGATTTCTTCTGGCAGCATAATCCTGTCAGGCTCCGTATTAGCCATTCCCGTTTGTGAAAATAAAATGCCGGAAAATGGGTTGAACTCACCAGAACTGATGGTTGATTTTAAAAGTTCGATCAAACGCCTCGTCTCCACAGGCAAATGTTTGGAACAGACGACGTCCACTACGCCCTCCGCCATTCCCCACCAATAATTGATTGCTTTGGTAGTTGACGGATTATCGTCATACTTCCATGTACCGTCCATAATCGTGCGAATTAGCTGCTCATAAAACTTGCCCCAATGATACAGGGGCATGGCAAGATTCTTAGGCGAATCTTTGTCCATATAATAAATACCGAAATAGCGTGAAGCCTCCTCCGGGATTACCATATCCCGGCCTGAGACACAGGAAGAACCAGTCGCCCGAATCTTCTCCTCTATATCTACATCTTTCTTCGTAGACCACTCCAGATAAACTTCCGCGCGCGGATTCAGCATCTTTGCCCCCAGCGCAAAAGCATTGATATTGGCAATCGAACCATAAATCGGATAATCCGCAATATACGTCATACGGTTATTATCCGCCATCGCCCCGGCAATCGCTCCCATCAGAAATTTAGCCTCATGCATCCGCGAATAATAGGTGCGGATATAACGGTGTGAGGTGTTCAGCGAACAATTCAATATTCTTATCCGGGGGTTGGCAATCGCCGCCTTTACGCTTGCCTGCACAAAGGGCGGTGATGTGGTAAAAATAAGGTTACATCCCTTATCTATAGCGTCATTTATGAGCTCTTCCACATTCTCCTGCGTCCCATTTTCATAACAGAGCGTGCTGACTTCTTCGGGAAATGTCTGCTCTAAGTATAGCCGTCCCAGCTCATGGGCATACGTCCATCCGGATGTCTCCAGACGCTTCTCATGGATGAACGCAATCTTGAGCTTGGGCGTACTGGCAGAAAAAAGAATATTAAGCAGGGGAATCTTTTTCTTCTTGCGGTTCGGCTTCATTTTAAGATCAATCCCCGGCTTCTCTTCCAACAGCTCAAATTCTTCCCAGCTTTTGACAACCAGCTCCCGCAGCTCATCCGTCGTTTTCTGTTCTATCTCGTCATATCCGTACAAGGTAATGAACGCCAGGAACGCATCTGCCGGCGTAATTGCAAGTTTTCCCCCTCCTCTTGCACGGAACTCAGAGGCAAAACGCGAATAGACAGAGCTAAATAAAAGCCGTTCTTCCTCCGTCCATACCTCTCCCGGCTTCTTGCCCACGGCCTCCTGTAATTGGGCAAAGCTGCCCTCCTGGGAAAACCAGATGTAATTGATTGGCACGGCCTGATAGAAGTCTAAAAACTCGTAATAAATTTTATTTTCCGTTTCCTCTGTGCGTTTAGGAATAATGCGCGTCACATTTCCGGGAATTGAGACAGCGCCGAAATATTTCATGACGCTGACACGCTTATTCCCCTCCTCCACATAGAATTTATTCATGTATTCATACGCCTTGATAGGGTCGCGTATCCCCTCTTTCATATGGATGTCGCTCAGGCTTTCCCATTTCACGGCAAACTCCGAGCTTTCCCTGAGAATGGGCATAAAATTGCCTGCAAACGAATTGCTTCGCGCAACAGTCTTCGTCCCCACAATCTGTTCGGTGGGAATCTGCACCAGCCCAAGCTGTACTTCCGAATAAGAGCCCTTTTCCGGTAAAATATCATCCAGAATTTGCAGCGTCGGCCTTATGCCGCGCAGCATACGCGCCTGGTAATCCTTTTTTCCCGCTTTAAACGCCTTGCTGTAATCCTCTCTTCCCATAATACCTCCTGTGGTTCCTGTTCTGTGGTCTGTCTTTACCATTTTATGCAAAAACATTCACCGCCACTATGATACAAGTGCTTTTTCATACTATAGCATATCCTTTTCTCTAAATCCAGTCAATACGTCGCATGGATAGCGCTTTCTTATATGCCATGATTCAACTCTTTCCTGCGCTCCTTCCAATCCGGCATTATCACTGCCAACAAATCCCAGAATTCCCGACAATGATTGGGATGGATAAAATGCGCAAATTCATACACCGCTACATATGCGATACATCTATACCAATAAACGAATAAAACCCCCACAGCCTGCTGCAATGCAAATTAGATATCGCACCAACTTTCCGCGGGGACTTATATTGATCGTTTGCGATTTCAAAAACAAAAAAACAGTAACAAAATTATTTCTGAAAATTTTCTAAGAAACGAAAAAAATCCAAAGTATTGCTTCCTAAATCAGAACCATATTCTTCGTCTTTTCCCACAACAGATAACCCCTCTTCAAAAATCAGAGATATTTTATTAACCATTTTTCCCTTATCTCCCACCGGCGCTTGAGAATAGCCAAAGCGAACAACACAATCAATAATTGTGCCGACACCGACTTCATTGTCAAGAAGCCAATCTGCCCCCCCTATCAGAAGCAAACAAATCTGTGTCATTATCGTCATCTATAATGTCAGATGTAAAATACGGTGTAATTTCTGTTGAAATAGTATCGCCAACTTTGAGGCCAATCGACTCAATCAGCTCATCTTTCAATTTCCAGCCTCCCCATTTTTTATTAATTCTAAGCCTGATAACTACTTTTTGTCCGGCATACTTACCGGGTCTCAACCAAAACAATGCAAAAAGCTCCCCGCCATTCTTCAAATCTTCTTCACTAATATTTTTATAATTTAACATGATTTTTGGCTCCTTCTAAATCAAAATCTCCTATGAAGCTTTTTACACTAAATACATAATTATTTTTAGTTTTCCATTTTTTTGTTTCAAAAGTATCAATCTCATTTTTTTAAGACATATTTTTCTCTAATTCTAAAGAAATAAGATAAGAATATTCGCATAATTCCTCCATATCATAATAGTATTCCCTTTTCTCTTCTTTCTCAGGCGAAGATTTCGGCTTTTTAATTTTTTCAACAATCTGAGAAATTTTATCTTCACTGTATTTAATAACAGACTGCATTTCCCCAAAAATCTCAATACCGTTTATACCATGTTTTTGTTTATCATTAAGTATGGCAAAAAGTGCAAGAAGACGATCGGCACTCCAGGAATCGAACCATACATTATTGCTTTTCTGCAATCTCAAAATTCTAAACAGGACTTCTCCAGCATTTGTAAGCATATAGTACTGTTCTTCTCCAGAACGACGTGAAGAAAGAAACCCCTCCTTTCCCAACGGTTCTAACTGACGCCGTAACTCGCCTGACGAAACTCCCAATTGTTCACGCAGCTTCTTATGTGTAATTCCAGGGAATCGCTGAATTAAACAGAGCAACTTGGTATATTCCCTATATTCTTCTAAAGCCAATAGAGCCTTCTTCTCTTGTTCCCGTCCTCTATAGCAGGTTTTAACAAGGTTAATCATTTGAAAAAGACGGATATAGGAATATTTCCTTTCCGAATCTTGTTCTTTTTTTAGCTCATAACGCCAATAGTCGGCTATATAATCCGCCAGCCGCTCAAAAGATTGTGGCAGCTTCTCCACTGCGCCATTCACAATCCATAAAACCTGTTTGCTAAAATCTATTAGGCTGCGTTCTTGAATAACTTCTTTTTGCATAATAATATCCAGCAGCCTGTTGCATAAGCCGGCAAAAATATTCATCCGTTTCTCAACTACCTGTTCATCCATTTGGCCCAACATCATTGTCATCAGCGCCTGACTGGACAGTTCATTTGTTTTTGGGGTCAACGTTGCCATACGCCACACCTTCCTATAAACCAACTGATTTTGTCGACGAAACATCTGCCCCATGAATCCGCTCTTCCTTTTGTATAAGAAAGGGTGAATATTTATAATACCTTCCCACCTCCATGCCGTTGGCATTAAATATATGAAGAATATTGTTGCCTCTGCTTTTACCGTCCCAATGATAACAAGTTCCCGCAAGAACCAGTATTAGGCGCTTTTTCTTGTCATACTGCATCTGGCGAAGGTATGTTTGGACAGCATCTCTCATCCTCTCACTCATAATAAATTCAGGAAAAATGATAATGCTGGCGCCCTTTTGAATTGCCAGGTCCAACAATGCCGTTACACGTTGAATATTATCCTCTTCATATTCCGAAGGTTCAAAATCATGACAGGCATCATAAGTTTCCTCCAAATCCTTTTCAACATAACTGTCCAATGCCTCCATAATATAAAATATGCATATAGGGACGCAAACATCCTCTGTAAGCGTCTCCGGACACTGAAATTGACATATTTTCTGTATTACTTTATTTTTCAACTCCTCAAAACTTATCCCGGCATTATCATCATTCACAATCATTTGCAGGACTAAATCTAAAAGTTCCTGCCGCAAATTTTCAAATATCTCTGCATAAATACCGTACTCAGAATCCTCCGCCAAATACCCAATTCTTGTAATAAAATTTTTATCTGTATCCTTCTTGTATGATAAGAGTTCCCAATAACAAACGGCAATTATATCATATTCACTTTTCGTTTCCTTTAGGGCATTAATAAAGTTATTCCGAAAAACCGCTTAAATTACCTTCTTCCCCTTATTAATTCTATATGATAGAAAATATTTCTTTTTTCGACTTTATTATACCATCTTTTTCAACATCAAAAAAGCACTATCCCTCAAATTTATTTTAAAATTCAGCCAAAATTTAAGAAATAGTACTTCTTTAAAATAATTTTTAACCTAAGATATATCTACAAGACCTATCCATTCCCGTCAAAAAAATAAGTCAGATCTCAGCCCCGTTACCCTCTCCTCCCCTTGAGAATCAGCGTGGCAATCCCACAGATCATGCCTCCCACCGGAAACACGACCCAGCAGACTTCCCAGAGGTCATAGACAAAGCCTGCTACAAAAAAAATAATTGTCGCCACAATCATAATACAGCCGCACCAAATTCCAACCTTTTCATTTTCTTTCTTCGTTTCTTTGCTATTTTCTTTATTATACGCCGCAATATCATACTTATCCTGACCAAGCCCGGCGTGTACAAAAATTCCAGCAGCAATGGCGACTAAGAACAGGAAAATACCATAATAAAATTCCTCACTCATGCCCTTCCCTAAAGGAAAATGTTCTGCATTCATGGCAATCAGCAGACCAATAAGGATCATACCAATACCTGTGGCTATGCGAATAGGAAACTTTTCATTAAAATGTGCAATCTCTTCCGGAGTATAGAATTCTGCAATCACGGGGTGCATCTTGCGGTATGCTTCGTCCTGCATCCCTGCGACCACCAGCACCAGAATTGCTACGATAGCGATTGCAAAAAACAACGTACCGGTAAAAGTTTCCTGCCATCCAAAACCTGAAAGTAATTGATGAAAGGCAACTCCCAATATCAGCAGCGTTATGCCCAGCGTAATATTTTTGCGCCTTTTTTCCATATGCCGCTCATACCCCTCGCTGTCCTCCATCTCAGATTCAGCCGCGTTCTTACGTATCAATACATCCATGCTGCAAGAAAACATCTCGCATAACTGTAGAATTTTTTCCATTTCCGGGTAAGATACACCGGACTCCCACTTAGAAATGGTCTGCCGGGAAACTTCCAGTTGTTCCGCCAACTGCTCCTGGGTCAGATTTCTTTGTTTTCTGTAAAACTGCAAGTTTTCTCCAAAATCACTCATAACTGTTCTTCCTTTCTGTCATCCTCATGAATTCCTTCCGCGCTTCCGGTCAAAAAATACTGTTCTGAACAGTTATCAATATACAATATCACCCATGTAAAGTCTGCATATTTCGTGTTGCTTTTGAAGATTTCCATGTAAACTTGCGGTTGCATTACCCTATTTAAAGGATTTAGACGGTCTTTTCCTCTTTCTCCGCGGCCTGAATAGACAATGCCAGCTCTTCAAGCTGTTTATCATCTACCACATTGGGCGCGTCCGTCATCAGGCAGGACGCATCCTTAACCTTGGGGAAAGCGATAACGTCGCGGATGGAATCGCATTTCATCATCAACATTACCATGCGGTCCAAGCCATAGGCAAGTCCTGCGTGGGGCGGAACGCCGTAAGCAAACGCATCCAGCAGGAATCCAAACTGCTCGTGCGCGCGCTCCTTCGTGAAGCCAAGCACCTCAAGCATTTTCTCCTGGATATCATTCTGGTGGATACGCACGGAACCGCCGCCCAGCTCTGTTCCATTCAAGACTATATCATATGCCTTGGCGCGCACTGCGCCCGGGTCGGAATCAATCTTACCCCAGTCCTCCTCCATCGGCATTGTAAAGGGATGATGCATGGCCATAAAGCGATTCTCCTCGTCCGACCACTCTAACAGCGGGAACTCTGTAATCCACAGGAAATTGTATTGGTTCTTATCCAACAGTCCAAGCTGCTTTGCCAGTTCTAAGCGCAGCGCGCCCAGAACGTCCCAGACAACCTTATTCTTATCTGCCGCAAATAAAAGCAGATCTCCCGGCTCTCCCTGCATCTTTTCTACCAGAGCTTTCAATTCATCTTCCGTCATAAATTTGGCAAAGGAGGACTTATATGTGCCGTCCTCGTTGACGGCAAGGTAGGCAAGTCCTTTCGCTCCATAACCTTTGGCAAATTCCACGAGCTTGTCTATCTTCTTGCGCGGCATAGCCCCCTGGCCTTTGGCATTGATACCGCGCACGGAACCGCCTTGTTCCAGGGCTCCGGTAAACACGCCGAAACCGCATTCTTTCACGATATCTGAGACGTTTACCAACTCCATCCCGAAACGTGTGTCCGGCTTATCGGAACCAAAACGATCCATTGCCTCCTGCCAGCTCATGCGCGGAATCGGCAGCTGCACGTCGATGCCTATCGCCTCTTTAAACACATATTGCAGCAGACGTTCATTGACGTCAATGACGTCATCCACATCCACAAAAGACAGCTCCATATCTGCCTGCGTAAATTCCGGCTGGCGGTCTGCACGTAAATCTTCATCACGGAAGCAGCGGGCAATCTGGAAATACCGGTCATAACCGGCACACATCAAAAGCTGCTTGAATAACTGCGGCGACTGCGGCAGCGCATAAAAAGTCCCGGGATGTACACGGCTGGGCACAAGATAATCCCTTGCCCCCTCCGGCGTGGATTTCGTAAGTATTGGCGTCTCAACCTCCAGAAATCCTTCTTTCTCCATAAAATTGCGCAAAAGCATCGCCACTTTGCTTTTCATCATAAGATTTCTTTGAATATCCGGCCTGCGCAGATCCAGATAACGGTAACGCAGCCGCAAATCCTCTTTCGTCTGTAAGTTCTCCTCAATCGGAAACGGCGGCGTCTCAGATTCCGACAAAATTCGGATATCAGACGCAATCACCTCGATATCTCCGGTCTTTAAATTCTCATTGACCGCAGCCGTTCTCTTTTCCACGGTTCCTGTGACTGCCACTACGAACTCGCTGCGCAAAGTTCCTGCTTTTGCAAATCCCTCAACGCCCACTTTGGGTTCGTCAAACACAATCTGCAAGATGCCGGAACGGTCCCGCAAATCTATAAAAATCAAACTTCCTAAATTTCTTCTTTTCTGCACCCAGCCCATGACTGTGACAGTTTCCCCGATATTCGCGCTGGAAACTTCCGTACACCGGTGACTCCTGTGCATTCCTTTCATTGACTCTGC
This sequence comes from uncultured Lachnospiraceae bacterium, assembly GCA_910588845.1. GTDB lineage: Bacteria > Bacillota > Clostridia > Lachnospirales > Lachnospiraceae > Petralouisia. The sequence goes on along the minus strand of CAJURU010000001.1, from coordinate 234,692 downwards.
CATTATAATTCCTCCTATGAATCTGCTCTTACTTTTTCAGGAAATGCTGATTAAACCCCTGTTTCCTTAAAGAATTCCCTAAATTCCTGATACCCTTGCGCGGTAAGCTTTTCTTTCTGGAATTTCTTATTCTTATTCATTCTTGCCACCAGCACCTGTTTGCCCAATGCCCGCTCTTTCTGCGCCTGCTCTATCACTTGCGCCAGCTTTTCACCCGGATAATTTTTCTCAATTAGATAAGCAATCTTTTCCGACTGTCCCGGTATCTCAAAACCTTGCTCTAAAAGAAGCAAAATGATGCGCTCAAAACCGATAGAAAATCCGCATGCCGGCACTTGATTGCCGGTAAACTTACCAATCATTTCATCATAACGTCCGCCTCCGCCGCAGCTTCCACCAAATTCCGGCATGGCAATTTCAAAAATTGTTCCTGTATAATAGGACATACCGCGCACCAGCGTAGGGTCAAATACCAGTGAGAAATCCGCCGCCTTTGTCGCGTTGACGCTGGCCGCAATCTCTTTCAGGTTCCCGGCAACCTCCGCATCCAGGTATTCTCCCAATTCTTCGGCAAGATACGCGACGCCGTCCGCTACTTCCTCTTTGCCTTGCAAATGCGCAAAGAGTGACAGATATTTATCTATAGACTCTTGCGCATAGCCGTTTTTGGCAAGTTCTTCTGCCACGCCGTCCATGCCAATCTTGTCCATTTTATCAAGAATAATAAAAACTGTGTCGTACGATTCTTCCGCAAAGCCACTGTACGCTGCCATCGCCTTTAAAATCCTCCGCTCATTGATGCGGATCTGGAAATTTTTGAAGCCTAACTTGCCGAGCGTAGTCGTGGTTGCAAGAATCAATTCAATTTCAGCAAGGTTGCTCTGTTCTCCTAATATATCAATGTCACACTGCATAAACTGGCGGTATCTGCCTCTCTGCGGGCGGTCCGCACGCCAGACATTGCCCATCTGCAACGCCTTAAAGGGAGACGGCAAATTGTTGGCATTATTAGAATAAAAACGCGCCAGCGGCACGGTCAAATCGTAACGCATACCGAAATCAACGACGTCATTCTCCGTCTGCGCCGTTTCCAGTTTGAGCTTCTCTCCGCGCTTTAACACCTTAAAAATCAACTTTTCATTTTCTCCACCCTGTTTATTGCTGAGATTGGCAATATTCTCCATACACGGCGTCTCAATCGGCGTGAAGCCAAAACTGCGGTACGTTTCCTTAATCACATTCATTACATAATCCCGAATCTGCATCTCTTCCGGTAAAATATCCTTCATGCCGTTTACCGGCTTTTTCGCCAGTGCCATACTGTCTCCTCCATTTTCTTATCGTTCTATATCGCTTGTTCTCCGTCTGTTTGAGAACGCTGCAAAATGCTTTACCTAAGCATAAATTATATTTTTGTAAAGCAGAAAAGTCAAGAAGAAAGCATTATTTAATTTTCTAATAAGTAACAGTTCAGCCCACGCCATTCGCAAAACCGCACTTACGTGCTCACCGTTGCTTCGCAACTCTTTTTGCTCATAATCTGGCGTTCCGCTCATAGCCGGCATAATATGCTCATTCATCCAAGCATGATTCGCCCATTATGCCTGGCTATGGCTGAACTGTTACTCTAATAAAATACGTTTTCTTTCTATCATCTCGTCAATTCTCGCGATATACTGCGCCACATCCTTCACATTCTCGCAGCGCTCAATCTTCCTGCCTTGCTCCACACGTTTTGAGATGCTTCCAGCCCCCAGAGCCACGATTGACTGCACTTCCTCCATAATTAAAATGTTGTAAAGCCCTGCCTTCCCGGGGCTTGCATAGCCCACATTTTCAAAATTGCCCGTCATATTTTTCTGCCGATAAAGGTAATAAGGCAAAAGCTCCATCTTCCTGGCATATGCAGCCGTCAACGCAATGATTTCCCAGGTATTTTCCATTTTCATCCCCTGATAGTTTTCCGGGAACATCTTCATCCTCGCCGCCCGCTTGAGCGCAAGCGAATGGACCGTCAGGTTATCCGGCGACAATTTTGCCACCTTTTCCATCGTATTTCGTACGTCATCCACATTCTCCCCCGGCAGTCCCACAATCAAATCCATATTGATATTGTCAAATCCCAAATCTCTTGCCAGATGAAAACTTTCTATCGTCTGTTCAACGGTATGGCGGCGTCCAATCACGTCTAAGGTCTCCTGCTTCATGGTCTGCGGATTGATAGAAATGCGGGAGACATCATGTTCCCGCAACACCTCTAGCTTATCCTTTGTAATGCTGTCCGGCCGTCCGGCTTCCACCGTGTATTCCAGCAGATGCGAGAAATCAAAACTGGCCGCAATCTTAGCAAGCAGACGATGAAGCTGCCGCGGCGAGAGCGTCGTCGGCGTCCCTCCGCCAATATAGACAGCGTTCAATTTCTTGCGCCTAAAAGCCTGCGATGTGAAATCAATTTCCTTTTCTAACGCATCCAGATAATCGTCCGTCCTCTCCTCCCACAAGCCAATCGGGGAAGAGGAAAAAGAACAGTAAGAACAAATACTTGGACAAAAGGGAATCCCTACATAAAGGCTGTAACCATCCTGGTAATCAATGTTATGCAGCAGTTCCATCTCCCGCCTGGCTATCTCTATACTGAGGTTAATTTTTTCTTCTGAGGCCAGATAAGCCTCTGCCATAAACGCGCAGATATCCGCTTCGCTCTGACCATTTTCCAGTCTGGACATAGCAATCTTCGTGGGACGAATGCCCGTGAGCGTGCCCCAGGGCAATGTCCTGCCGCTATATTCCGACAACATGCGATACAGGCAGCGTTTGAGCCGGTTCTTTGTGTCTCCCCGGTCTGAAAAATCTGCCTGTATCTTAGCCTGGGCTTTCGCTTTGGTTCCCTTTCTATCTTGAGAACTTATCTCTGCCAAAAGCTGCTTTCCCTGTTCTTCACATTCCATTGCCAAAGGCTGCCGCCCTTGCTCGGAACCGCGTGTTTTTTCTTCTTTGAGGAAGATTTCAATTGCATCTGTGCAAGCTTCCGTTTCCCTGCAATAGAATATTTCCAGGCGAAATATGGGTGCGCATTGCTCTTCCAGCTTGTAAATCTTTTCTCTGTCTGCAAAAACTTTCACATCCTCGCCAGGATAAAATGCTTTTACCAGGGAATGTATATCGTATTCAAAATTTGCTTCATTCAAACAAACGGTTATCATCTTAATCCCTCTGCCGCAAACATACTCTTACGGCTGAATAGCTTCTTCCTAAAAAAACTTAGGAGATAAACGGGTTTCCTCTGCGTTCCATGCCGATCGTCGTAACGCCCATATGCCCCGGATAAACTTTCACATCATCCGGCAGCGGAAGCAATTTGTCCCTGATAGAGCGTATCAATTGCGACATACTTCCACGCGGAAAATCTGTCCTGCCCACAGACTGGCAGAACAAGGTATCTCCGCTAAACAAGACCTTTTCCTCTTCCGAATAAAAACAGCAGCCGCCCTCCGTATGGCCCGGCGTATGCAATACCTTTAAATCCATACCCGCAAGCTGCAACACTTGGCCGTCTTTCACAAACACGTCCGCCTGATAGCTGTCCCTGCGCCCAATCATACCGGAAGCGTTAAGCCCGGACTGTTCTAAAGTTTCTTTCTCCGCCTCATGCGCATAAATCTTGACGCCAAAAATTCCGGCAAGCTCCTGCGCCGCCATAGCATGGTCAAAATGTCCATGCGTCAACAAAACTGCCTTGGGTTTTAACCCCTTTTGTTTGATATTCTCCGCAAGTAACTGCGCGAAATCGCCAGGGTCTATCACCACCATTTCCTGTGTTTTTTCATTAATTGCAAAATAACAGTTCGTCTGCACCTGCCCTACGCAATATTGCTCAATCTTCATAATCCGCTTAATCCTTTCTCTTACTTTTAAAGCTTTATTTCATTTTTATTTCCATGCAGAATTAAATCTTTATCAGAGCGGTCGACCCCTATAATCATTCCCGTCTTATCATACTGCGTCAGTAAGTCGGAATTCTTTACAAGATGCCTTCTGCCATTGTCCGAAAGAAAATTCTCAATCTCCTTCTGATTACCTCTGCGAAAAATTGCCCGGATTTCCTCCTTCGTATAATTTGGCTGCGTAACATCAACCGGACCCGGAAGCAGAAATTCTCCCGGTATCTCTCCTGGCGCGGAGTACATATCCGTACCGGTCTCCGCCTTTTCTATGCGCTCTTCCAAAATCTCCGGGAACTCTATCTGCTTATCCTCCGCCGGCTCATTCCAAATCTTATCCCACAGAGATTTGAGAAACGTAACGGCAGCCTGTGCAAATTTGCGGACCTGCCCGGCGAAATCCGCGCGCATATCCTCTCGTTGCGTCTGCTCTCTCCCCTGGCGGGAAATCTCTATCCGCACACCGGAAGAAACGCTCCCCTGCGCCGTCTTCGGGGCGTCTTTTTCCGCCTCCGCTTTGGCGGCCTTTTTCTTCTCTTCGCTCTTCTCATAGATGACGCCCTGTTTCTCAGCATCTAAATGGAATTCCGGCGAGTCTACGCTTTTTCTCTTTGTCTGGTTGATTTTCGCATATTCATAATATTTCTGCCCATTTACTTTATCTACCATAAGTGCCTCGTTTCCCAATCTTCTTCTCAAATGATTTCAGCTCTATCATAACAAGAGGGCATTGCCGCGTCAATCATAACTTTTTCTTGCAATCTTGCAATAAGCATAGTATAATGACATAGCTGTTTAAAGCTCCACGGTTTTAAACCGCGAAAAATCACATAAGACAGTTCGTGACCATCCTGTCTCTAAACAAAACTAGGGATTTGAGAAACGGTTATTTTGCATGCCTTTGTGCCGAAGTATACCGTTTTTTGTATGCAACATGCGTAACGTACTGTCGGAAAGGACAAACATGAATGATTTTAACCCTAACCGTTACGCCGTTATCTATGAGAAAAACCCCAGGGAAATCGTGATGCTCCGGGGAAAAGGGTGCAGTTGGCGGCGCTGCCGCTTCTGCGACTACCATCTGGATTCTTCGCCGGACGAAAATGCAAATTTTGCTTTGAACCAAGAACAACTCTTAAAAGTCACCGGCATTCACCACAAACTGGAAGTCATTAACTCCGGCAGCTTCGTGGATTTAGACGAGCCAACGCTTGCTCTGATTGAAGAAGTCTGCCGAAAACAGCAAATCCATCAAGTACATTTCGAGTGCCATTGGCGGCACCGCGGCGCCATTGGCGATTTTCGCAAACGATTTGAAGCGCAAGGTATCGAACTGAAAATCAAGACGGGCGTTGAGACGTTCGACGCTTTGTTCCGCGAGAGTTATTTAGATAAGGGCATCGACACAGATAGTCCCGCGGAAATCGCATCCTATTTTGATGAAGTCTGCCTGTTGTTCGGCATTCCCGGACAGACCGCTGAAAGCATGGAACAGGACATACAGACCGGGCTCGCCCATTTTGAGCGCGTATGCATCAACATCATGCAGGAAAACTTAAAACCCATTAAACCAGATCCCAGAGTGATTGCCTCATTTACCAAAGAACTTTATCCCAAATACATAGAAAATTGCCGCGTAGATATTTTAATGGAAAATACTGCGTTCGGTGTAGGAGGTGTCGTAGAACATGCAAAATGAAATACTTTTACTCATATCGTTAGTTATCACTTACGCTGCCGTCTTGGCTTTATTTGCACTTTTTAAGGAACAGGGACTTTATCTGTGGACGGTTATCGCCACAATTGCGGCAAACGTTGAAGTATTGATTGTCATCAATGCCTTCGGCATGGAGATGACCTTAGGGAATATCCTTTTTGCCTCCACCTTCCTTGTGACCGATATCCTGAGCGAACTTTACGGCAAAAAAGCGGCTCAGACGGCAGTGTGGCTCGGGATTGCAACCTCGGTATGCTTTATTGCAATCAGCCAGTCCTGGATGCTCTATATCCCCAATGAAAATGATTTTGCCTCGCCCAGCATCCGCACCGTATTTTCCAATACTCCGCGGCTGATGGCTGTAGGCATTATTGTATACGTTATCGTTCAGCTTTTTGACGTATGGGCTTACCACAAATGGTGGGCGTTCACGGAGCAAAAATTTAAAGACCGTCAGAAATTCCTGTGGCTGAGAAACAACGGCTCCACGCTGCTCTCACAACTTTTAAACACGATTCTGTTTACCTGGGGCGCTTTCCTTGGCGCCCACGATACGCAGACATTGATTTCCATTGCCTGTTCCAGTTATATTATTTTTGTTATTACAAGCCTCGCCGACACGCCCTTTGTGTACCTTGCGCGACGTCTGCAATGCAAAAAAAGTCATTGCAATGTACAATAATCAGATAATTTTATATATTGTCTGATATTGTCGAATTATATCGTATTTTGTCGCATTATTTCCCTTGAAATTTCCCCTTTTTCGACTTATAATGGCTAATATCAACATAACAGTTCAGCCATCGCCAATATTATGGATGAATCATGCCAGCATGAATGAACACATAATATCAGCATCGAAAAAGGGGGATTTTTTATGGCCAAACGAAAAAAGCAATTGTTATCTTTGGCGGGTATCATCCTGCTTGTGGCAGTCACCATACTTATCTGCTATTTCTTTTTTGCCAGGAAGGATGATAACAACCTTCTGTATGACGATAACGCCACCGTCGGCGTCCTGCCGGGCATCGACGTAGATGCGCGCAGAAAAGAATTACAGGACCAATTAGACCGCAGTATGATCGCCTTTTCCATCAATACTTCTCCGGTCTTCCTCAACGGAACCTCCGAGGGGAACCTGCTCATTGAAAACCCGGGAAATAATGCCAAACTTCTGCGGGTAAGTATCAGGGTTGACGGCACAGAAGAGGAAATTTACGCCTCAAATTATTTAAAACCCGGAACATACATAGAATCCGTGAAACTGGATAAAGTTCTCGAAAAAGGTACTTATGACGCCACCGCCTATTTCTCAGCCTACGACGAGGCGAACGGCGAATATATCGGCGAAACCGGGGCGCAGATTACCATCACCGTACAAAACTGAACTGAGAAAGACCGATACTATGGCGGATGCCGGCAGGAGGTATATCTATGAAGAAAAGACTATTATTACAGCTTATATTGATATTTGCTTTGCTGTTCTCCACTGTTTCCTATGCCGCAGACGTTAATTCCACCAGAGACATCCCTGTGGGCGGCTCCGGGCAGATGGAGATGGTTGGAACTATTGAACCGACGATCCTCTCTGTTACAATGCCAACCTTCGTTCCTTTCAACATCAGCAGCAGCCTTCCCACACAAAACAAAGTTATTTCTCCCAGAATCAAAATGAAGAATAACTCCAACGTTCCGGTGCGGGTAGACGTATCGTACACGAAAGTAGATTTAAGCAAATTAGATAACGTAAAGTGGAGCGATACCGGCATGGTTAGCGACAATCAGATTGCCATTGGCTTAAAGCAGGAAGAAAGCAAAGATGAGATGCCGGAAAGCCTCGCTCAGGCACGCTGGCTCAAGGCCAACCAGAAGCAAGATATGAACGTCCTCATCCTCAACGCCAACCAGGAAGGCGCATTGTACGTTGTCGGTACGATGGGACAAAACGTCTCTGACAACGGAACCTTCAACGTAACGCCGACTTTCGTGGTAAGCAAAACATCCGCAGCAGATTAACACACCGTCACCAGCAACTATTGACATCATAATCAATAGGCATCTGTCCATAGTATATTTGTCGACCGTTCAGCTTTGATAATGCAAGCTGAACGGTTTTCCCAAAAGGAGGGCCATTTCATGACGATCTACTACCTCACCATAGCCACGCTGGCAGGACTGGGCTATGCCCTCACAGATAGAAACAAACAAGCTGCTCACAAGAAAATGGAAAACAGCCGGGCCTGTGCATTTCACCTTTCTATATCATTTCTGCTGCTCGTCTTTCTTTCCTCCTGCCGCTACGCCATCGGCTTCGACTACTTTTCTTACCGCAACATTTATGAAATAACATCTGAGTTGACATACGCCGATATCCTGCGCCTCCACCCGGATGAACCTCTCTTTTTCCTGACTTGCAAACTGCTTGGTACGTTGGGCTGTCCCTATCAAATACTGCTGCTGATAATCAATGTTTTCCTGCTGGCTGTGGCAATGTTTTTTATTCGCCGTTATTCCAAAATCCCCTGGGTCAGCGTTTACTTGTACATCACCTTACAGTTTCTGGCCTACAACATGAATTTAATCCGCCAGTCCATTGCCACTGCCTTTTTCCTCCTTGCCTTTCCTTACCTGAAAAACAGAAAGCTTCTGCCTTTTACAACGCTCATTTTTACAGGCGGGCTTTTCCACAATTCGCTGCTGTTTTTATTTCCGCTGTACTTTCTGCTTCCCCAAAAACAGACAAAGAAATCTCTGCTGGCGCTGGCTGCGCTCACAACAATTATATATATTTTCTTTGAACCGCTATTTGGTTTAATAAAACCTTTTTTGCCGTTTCGGTACGCCAATTACCAGGGCGGCTATTTCTGGCATCCCAACGGCCTGCAATACGTTATCTTCCCGGCGTTCTATTGTATATTAATTCTATTATTCCGCAACTGCATCAAAGACTCTCTGCTTCGCTCTGTGTGCATAAACAGCGCCATTTACCATTTCATTATCAGCCTGTTTATCACCAAGCATTTTATCTTAGAACGGTTTGCTGTTTACCCCTTTGCCTTCTCCCTGATTGCCATCCCGGAAATCATTTACTCCTATGAAAAAAAAGAACACGACGGAAAGCCTTTTTGGACTTACCACCGCGTTCTGTTATTATTTCTGCTGTTTGGCGGCGCGTATTTTGCTTTCGCCGCATTGTTTGGATTCCACCACGTCTACCCTTACACCGGGCTGTGGAATAAAAGCATATCTTCGCCCAGGTAATAGACGCCCTATTCCAGCTTACGCTCTATAGAATTAAGCCCTATTCCGGCTTACGCTCTGTAAAAATTACCGGCCTAATTCCAGCATACGCTCTAAGGGTTTATTGGCAAGAAGCCGCACCTGCTCATCCATTTCAACCGTGTTCGTCATCTGCTCTAAGGCATCCGCCACCTTCTCAAGCGTAACAAGCTTCATGTTCGGGCAAAACTGCTGATGCCCCGCAGGATAAAAACGTTTGCCAGGATTCTTCTGCTGAAGCTCATATAAAACGCCGACTTCCGTACAAATGATAAACTCCTGCGCTTCACTTGCCGTTGCATAATCAATAATCCCAGAGGTACTGCCAATATAATCCGCCATCTCTGCCACATCCGGCGTACATTCCGGGTGTACCAACACTTGCGCGTGGGGATGGGCTTGCCTGGCTTGCTTTATGTGTTCTGCGGCAATGTCCTTATGTACATGACAGAAACCATCATTAAAAATAAATTCTTTCTCCGGCACCTGCGACGCCACATAACGGCCTAAGTTTTCATCTGGAATAAAATAAATATGCTGATTTGGCAGCTTTCTGACAATCTTTAAGGCATTCGATGAGGTCACGCACACATCGGAATAAGTCTTTAACTCCGCCGTAGAGTTGATATAGCAGACAACTGCGAGGTCTTCATATTCCTCACGCAGCTTTTGAATCTTCTCAATATCCGCCATGTGCGCCATGGGGCAGTCCGCCTGCATATCCGGCATGATTACCGTCTTCTGCGGACTTAAAATCTTCGCGCTTTCTCCCATAAAGGATACGCCGCAGAAACAAATAACGTCCGCTTGCTCCTTTGCGGCTATCTTACTGAGGTAAAAGGAATCCCCAACATAATCGGCTATCGCCTGTACCTCATCTTCCACATAGTAATGTGCCAGAATCACTGCGTTACGCTCTCGTTTTAATTCCTTAATTTTATCTATCGTTGACATATTGTTCCCGCTTTCTCTATTCCTGCGTAACAAGAATAGCTACTACTATTGATAAGAGCATAGCAGATGAATTTGCCGGCGCTCTTTTACATATCCAAAAATTACTGTTGTTTCCTTTTCTGCTTACTATCTCACAAGAATAACGTTCTGTCAATCCCCAAACTTACCACGTGAACGGTTATCCTCATGAAAGACTTCTGTATTTCAAACACGCTTCAAAGCACCTCTTCACGCCCTCATAAACAAACTGTTTTCGCGCCCTATCCATCTGCGCTCCCAGCAAATCCGCCTGCTGCTCAAAATATTCTGACGCTTCACAGCATGAGTACTCGCGTCTGCTGCTTTCTGTATCTTCACCCAACAACAAACGTACGCTGCCCTCCCCATTTCCGTCCATCATCTTAAAATAAACATACCAGCACAGTAACCAGTACAGACTGTCCAGAGGCGTCTCCTTTTGCCCCCGCCAGTCCCGGTCGTCCTGCTCCGCCAGCAAAAGCCTCTCTTTCTTCTGCGACCAGTCTTCCCGCCAGCGCATGGAACAATACATTGTATGTATCGTCCGCTTTTTCCTGTTTGGGCTTTTCGTATCAACCTCCGCGCAGTAATAAACGGGAAAACGCTTTGCCGCCTCTAAGAGCTGGAATCCGGTTAAATCCCCTATATTAGTGACAAAGGTAAGGAATGAAAAAAACAGCTTATATATCTGCTCATTTTCCACAGCCAGGGATTTGATTGCCACATTATGTATGATGGTCAGCCTTTTGAGCTTGTTTACATCGAATTTGGAGAGGCTCATGAAATACTCAAACAAGCATTTTTCGATATCGTTGCGCGCTTTCGCCAGCGCATGGTCTACGGCAAACCCTTCCCGGGACGCCATCGGCGTTAAATGTTCGGCATTGACAATACACCTTGTAAAAAATGCCCATTTGGGAATCAGATCTTTGCCATCCTCCGTAATCAGCATATCTTTTAAATAAATTTTATGCCGCCCCATCGTAGCCGCGCTGGTCTGGCGTTCCGAGATAAACGCGTACCCTTTGAGCCCCTCTCCCAGAATTGGGACTACGCCAAAAAACTTCTCGCCAAACATCAGCTCGCCAAACTGCAAAATTTCCTCTCCGCTGCAAAACGACTGCCGCCAGGGAATAAAACCATCATTAATTCGCCTGCTGACGCCGTCGCCCTCAAATTCCACCGGAACCTTAATCAAGAAAACGTATTCCTTCAGAAGTTCAATCGCCCGGGCTTCATGGTAACGGCGCGCCATTTTTTTGTCTAACTTAATTTCTATGCGGGTTCCCGGAACAAGGACCTCAGCGTCCGCCGCCACCTGATAGGTGCCGTCGCTTCTGCCAAGCCATCTAAAGCCTTTTTCCTCGCGTACTGACCGGCTTCTCACCACAATCTCATCCGTCACCAGAAAACAAGACAACAGGCCGATGCCAAACTGCCCGATAAAGCTGTTGCGCTCCATCTCCCCCCGTTTAGAGGACTGTCCAATAACCGACAGAAACGTGTGAATTTCCTCGCACGTAAGTCCAATCCCATTATCTGAAAATACCAGGCTTGCCTGCCCATCCGCCTGCCCATGATATGTAACCCTTATCCTGCCGTCCTGAAAACCCGGCTCCAGTTCGCGCCGCGCCGCGATAGCGTCCACAGCATTCTGTAAAAGCTCCCGCAAAAATACATCTCCACTGGAATACAGGTTCTCACTGAGCAGGCGGATAATGCCCTTTAAATCCACCTGAAAACTAAAATCTTCTTCCTTTTTCGTCCTTTTTGCTTCATTGCCCATGATTTATCTCCTACTCAGCTTCACACCTGATTTCATGTTTTGCTCCACTGACCGCTTATCATTCTTTCAATTCCACACCTAATTTTTTAAATGTCTGCCACAAGGCTTCCATCGTCTCCGCCATATCTTTTTCATTGGCGTTGCTTCCCATATGCCCGATACGGATAACCTTTCCGGCAAGGCTGCCAAAGGAGCCTGCCAGAAGAATATTATGATCCGCACGCATGGTATCTAAGATTGCCCGCGCCGTGGTTCCCTTCGGCACATCAAACACAGTTACGGTGTTAGAAAATCCGTTCTCTAAATGCAGCTTTACTCCCGCCTCCGTCAAGGATTGCCGGCACGACCCGGCAAGTCTCGCATGGCGCGCCAGCATATCCATATCCGCCGCAATATTATCCATAGCCGCACGCAGCCCATAAATATCGCTGACAGGCATCGTATAGGGAAACCATTTTGCTTCGTAGTAACCCTCAAACACTTTCAAATTGGCATAGAAAGAAGCAATCGGCGTTTTACGCCTGGCCATCGCATTTTTGGCGTCCGCGCTGATCGTCACGAAGGTCAGTCCCGGCGGCGCGGAAACCGCTTTTTGCGAACCGCCGCAGAGAATGTCAATTTGAGCGTCATCCACGCGTACTTCCTCCCCAAACATAGAGGAGACCGCGTCTACCACAGTCAATATGCCATACTTTTTTAAAAGCGGACAGAGCACGGCAATATCATTCAATATACCGCTGGGCGTATCGCAGTGCACCAGGGTTGCATATTTGTAATCGTGGTTCTTTTGCAGAAATTCCTCCAACTCCTGCGCATCAATGGGATTCTTACCATCCACGGTATACAATTGGGGCTCGCCGCCATACAGAGACACGAAATCTGCAAATCCTTCTCCAAAAATACCGTTGTCCAAAACTAACGCCTTATCTCCCGGCTCCGTCAGGGACGCACAGGCAGCTTCTAGTCCCAGAATTCCTTCCCCGCCGAGAATCAACGTCTCATTCTCTGTATGCAGCAGGCGGCTGATTAACTCGCATGTTTCCTTATAAAAATCAAAAAACTCCTCGTCTATATCCGGGTTACCGCATTCTCTTGCCCGCGCCAGGCGGACATTCTCCTTTACCTGCGTGGGTCCCGGCGTCATCATCTTGTACATTACAGCCCTTCCTTTCTCTCTGCATTTCTATTAGGCAATTCTACGCTTTTATTTCCCGCTGGATGCTGCAATCACATCACGCATCTCATATCTTCCTGCCGGCTTGCCCGCGAGGAACTTTGCCGCCTCCACAGCGCCTTTGGCAAAGACTGCCTTAGAATACGCCGTATGCTTAAATTCAATGACCTCGTCTGTTCCCGCAAAGATTACCTCGTGTTCGCCGACAATGCTGCCGCCGCGGACTGCCTGGATGCCGATTTCATATCTCTCACGCTTCTTCCTGTCCTGCGTCCTGTCATATTGATAAGCATAAGCGTTGTCCAATGCTTCGTTGAGGGAATCTGCAAGGGCAAGCGCCGTACCGCTGGGCGCATCTACTTTCTGGTTATGGTGCTTCTCCACGATTTCCATGTCGAATCCAGCCGGAGCAAGCGTCTTTGCCGCCTGCTTTAACAAATCCATCAACAGATTGATGCCTAAAGACATATTGGCAGATTTGAGCACAGCCGTCTGCTTGCCTGCTTCCTCCACCTTGGCAAGCTGCTGCTCACTGAGCCCTGTCGTACACAAGACTACTGGAAGCTTATGCGATACGCAATAATCCAGAAGTCCATCCACTGCCAAAGCCGCAGCAAAATCTACCACCACGTCCGCTTCTATCTGACACTCCGCAATATTGGCAAACACCGGATAATCATTCTCCAAACCGGTATAAGGGTCAACGCCCGCTACAATCTCAATCTCATCGTCCTCCCGGCAGATTCCCGAGATAACTTGTCCCATCTTGCCGTTGCAGCCATGCATAATCATTCTAATCATTTTCATTCTCCTCCTGGATGTAAAATTTAACCCCGCTGCCAATGCAGCAGGGTTCATCTTTGATAAAGCAATCGCTGATTTAGAAAATTCCAAACTCCTGCATTGCTTTTTTCAATTTTTCTAAATTCTCCGGTTCCATTTCACTGAGAGGCGCCCGCAGAGAACCCACTTCCCAGCCCATAAGGTTTAAAGCGGCTTTCACCGGAATCGGATTTACCTCACAAAACAGCGCGTCTACCAACGCAATCGCTTTACACTGCATTTTCAACGCTTCCTGTTGATTTCCGTTCAAATAATTCATCACCATATCATGGGTAAATTTCGGCGCTACATTGGAGAGCACGGAAATCACGCCAATCCCGCCGCAGGCAAGCAGCGGAATCACCTGTCCGTCCTCACCGGAATACAAATCGAAATCACCCTGCGTCTGCTCCATCACGCGCAAAGTATAGGAGATATCCCCCACAGCATCCTTCATGCCGACAATGTTCTCCACATCGCGCGCTAAAGCAGCGGCCGTCTCCGGCGCAATCTTACAGCCGGTCCTTCCTGGAACATTATATAAAATTATTGGGAGATCCACATTCTTGGCAATCTCAGTGTAATGGCTGATAAGCCCCTTCTGCGTTGCCTTATTATAATACGGCGTCACCACAAGAAGACCATCCGCCCCTGCCTCCTGTGCCTTACGCGACAGATATACCGCCGTCTTCGTACAGTTAGAACCCGTTCCAGCAATCACAGGGATTCGTTTGTTCACAATGGAGACTGCCGCCCTTATCACTTCTAAATGCTCTTCCTCTGTCAGTGTGGACGCCTCCCCCGTAGTCCCGGTGATAATAATACTGTCTGTCTCATTCTTAATCTGGTCTTCTAACAGTTCTGCCAATTTATCATAATTTACTTCCAGATTGTCTTTCATCGGCGTCACAAGCGCAACGCCGGCTCCCTTGAAAATTGCCATGCAAATATCCTCCTTAAAAAGCCGACTACTAATAGCCGGCTTAAAATTCTGAAATGTTTCAACTGAACATAATATAGCATTTTCTCCACGCAAAGTCAACCATGTTATCAACAATTCTCATGAATTTCATAGACTTTCCCGATATATTTACGCAGGCTGTCACCCATAACCCTTCCGGTAAAAATAATCTCTGTGTCTTCAGAGGCTGCGTTCATCAGAGAATCTAAATCCTCCTCAGAAATCAGGCGGTTTTCCCAAAGCCCCAGGAATTCATCAAGGATTAAAAGGCTGCATTCGCCCGTCACCAGAACCTTTCTGGCAAAATTAAAACCATTGCGGATATTGATTGCCTCTTCCTCCTGTTCCTCTTTGGACAGCTCTGCAAAATTCTTCTCCGTTTTGGCAAATCTAAAAAACTTTATTTCCGGCTCCAGCCTCCGCAGGTATTCCATCTCCTCTTCCTTCCTCCCTTTAAGAAATTGGATGATGATGACGTTATCCCCCTGCCCCGCAGCCTGTAATGCATATCCAAGCGCTGCTGTTGTCTTACCTTTTCCATCTCCGCAATAAACAGTAACCTTTTCCTTACACATGCTGTTTTCCTTTCTCTTTCACAAAAGCTTTTCTTAAAATACCACAAAGCTTCGGAAAATGCAACTAGTGTACTGACACATTTATATCTGGTGAAACTCCGCTGAACAAATTTTCATCGGCAAGAAGCTTAAATGAAGCGATGCGGCGGCATCGTTGAGTGAAAGCGACGTAGTCCGATGGAACCTTGGGCAAGGAGATTTGCCTGAATATAAGTGTATCAGTACACCAGCAATTCAGCCAGACGCAATTATCATGAGGAACATCATAAGTACTCAATCTTACTGACAGACACTTCATAGGCCACTCTATGCTCCACCTCTGTCTCGGAAAGTTTTTTCACATACTCCCTGCTCTGAATTCTGCCATAGACCTGTACATGGCCGCCAATCTCGAATCCTGAAGCAAACCTCGCATTTCTGCCCCAGCAGATGCAGGGTATGTAATCTGACTTCCCATAAGAACGGTTTACAGCGATAAGAAGATCCGCAATTTCTCTGCCAAGCGGTGTTTTGCGGTAAATTGGCTCTTTGCAGATATAACCGTCCAGAAATATTTGGTTGCTCTTCTCACCTTCCGGAATTTCATCTACAAATTCCATCTCACGCACAAACACCGATAAGACAAGACGGTTCTTCTTCTCTTCATGCCGGTTATAGGAGCGGAACTGCCCGTCAACCCGAATATACTGCCCGATATAGCTGCACTGAGTGTCAATCAGACGTTCCGAAATCATCATGGGAATCACGTCCGCAAAATTACTCAGACGGTTCACAGATACTTCCACCATGTAGAACCCTTCGCCAAAAACTTCGTGGCTGTACTGAAAATCGGAAATGATTTCCCCTGTAATAGTGACCTGGTTGTTTTCAAATATTTTATCTGCCATGAGTGTTAGTTCCCCTTTCGTATATCGATGGCACATCGACGAAGTAAAATTTTTCTAAAAGAATATCATTGGATTTCTGAAAATATTCGCAGTTCATGTCGACAGTATTCCGGCTTTACGAATTGTGGTTTCTGCGATATAATTTGTATACTTTATATTAAATCACAAGAAAAGAGGTAAATGACAATGGCACAAAATCCAATCGTTACATTTGAAATGGAAAACGGGGACGTTTTTAAGGCTGAACTTTATCCTGAGATTGCCCCCAACACCGTAAACAACTTTATCAGCCTGATTCACAAGGGCTATTACGACGGTCTCTGCTTCCACCGTGTAATCAAAGGATTCATGATCCAGGGCGGATGCCCGGACGGGACCGGCGCCGGAGGCCCCGGCTACAGTATCCGCGGTGAATTCACCCAGAATGGTTTCACCAATGACTTAAAGCACAGCGCCGGCGTGCTCTCCATGGCGCGCACTATGGCGCCTGATTCCGCTGGTTCTCAGTTCTTCATTATGCACAAAAACTCCCCGCACTTAGACGGAGCTTATGCCGCTTTCGGCAAGATCACAGAAGGTATGGAAAATGTCAATAAAATTGCGGAGACCCCGACTGACATTTACACAGACCGCCCCTTAGAACCTCAAGGACTGAAAAAAGTTACCGTAGAGACTTTTGGCGAGGCTTATCCTGAACCGGAAACTTGTTAGCCGGAATGCTGTTCAGGCGACCACTCCTGACATCTTAAGAATCAGATTGGTCGTCCTGACTAATTCCTTCTCAAACTCCATATCTTTCCCTTCTATCCCACTATCAACAGAATGCTCGACAAATTTCTTAATTCTGCCCATCTGTTCCGCCGCATGTAGCTGCGCATTATAAGGAATCGCACCCAAACGGCTCTCCTCTATACGGTAAATGCGCTGAAGATTTTCCCTGTTATACAGCGCACTGCTGAAATATTTTCCCAAGAGAAAAAAATTTTCTCCTTTAAACTTGGGCGGACTGCGATAGTATTGTCCAATGCCGTCTGTCTCCTGTAATATGTTCAGCACACAGATATCCGCCTCTTCAAGAACCTTCTTTGCATAATCATCCTTGCGGCTCCCACAGTCGATAAATACAACATCAAAATAAGATTCTACCGCATCCAGCACCCTTCCCATACGCACAAACCTGTAATCCTGATACCACCATTCATACTCGCGGCCTGCGTTTGCCGGCAGACAGTACATTCTGTCCTTTACCACCTCACGCATATTCGACTTGACTACCGCTTCCGTCAAATCTTCCATTCTTTCCTTGCGCAACAGACACGCCAGCCCGTTACTCAGAAAAAATTCTTGTGTCTCTGCCGCCAAAACTGTCTCCTGTCCATGATCTGCCGCTATTTCTGTAATTTTCGACATATTCTGGTGGCAGCCAAAAAACTTCTGCTCTAATTTCTCATCGCAATATCCTCCGGAAACCACCGCAACGGACAAGGGATGCAGGCAGACTGACGCACAGGCAACTACCGCCAGATTAAACGCTGTCCCTGCCCCCTTTTGTTCACTCCAAAATGCTATTTTCATGGATTTCTCTCCTTTGTCGGAGGGAATACAAATCAAACCCGCTGCTTTCAATTAAAACAGGTCTCTTCTATTTCTTTTATCATTGGGATTGCGCACAGATTTCGTGCCGACTTTATTCAAGTTCAGATGATTACATTCTACAAAAGATATGCTCATCATACAAAAAATCAATCAAAAAGTAAACCCATTTGTATACAGTTTATAAAAATTTTATAAGGTCACAACCAAAGTATCATACCCATCCTGCCTGAGCTGATCCTGAAGGGTTTTGGCATCCTCCAGCGTAGACTCGCGCCCCACAATTACCGCATAATAGGGATCATCTCTGCGCACTGTCACAAAGTAGCCCTGATTCTCCAACTGCTCCCTGAGATATTGAGCATTAGGTTCATGGCGAAACAGACCTACCTGAACCCCATACCGTCTGGGGGTAGATTCCAGGGGAATCGCCTGCTCTACTCCGGTCACAATGGCATCTACCATTTCGTTAAATCGGTCGTCAAACATCTGGTTATCCATGTCATGATTGATAAAGCCAAGCTCCATCAAGACGGCAGGCATCTGGGTACGTCTCAGCACTACAAGCCCAGGACGTTCCACCACGCCCAAATCCTTAAATCCAAAGTCCACCAACTCCTGATTGATGGCTTCCCCCACACGTTCAGCCTCCGTACCCGCCTCATAGACTAACGCCTGGGTTCCGTTGTAGGTATTGGGATTAGCTCCCGAATTCCGATGAAATGAAATAAAATAATCGGCGCCGGAACGGTTGGCTATCCTTGCCTTCTCAATCGGAGAATCATAACGGTCAGTCGTTCTTGTATACAGCACGTTATAACCTGCATCCTCTAACTTCTGCCCAACTGCAAGCGTTACCCGCAGCGTGTCGTCTTTTTCTTTTCTTCCCTGGTAGGAGGCTCCATTGTCATAACCACCGTGTGCAGGGTCAAAAATGCGCAAATATTAAGTATTTCTCTCCTTATCAGCAACATAGGAGCTTTCAATATGTGATTAAACAGCTCTTTCTTCATAGTACACATTAGAAAACAAATCCTCTAATTCACTTCCGAAGTTGTAGCAGATTTTAATTTTGCGGTTCTCATATACAATAATCCGGTCTATCATCTCCACAATGATTTCCCTGTCCAGCTTTTCAATATCCTTCAACTCCAATAATCTTTTCAACCACGGCGTTTCAAAAACATCCTGCGTAACACGTTCTTTCTCCTTTTCCTCCAATGCCTTTGCCTGCTTTGCATAAAGTTCTTCTTTCTTCAGGTAATCTTCACGGTAAGCAAGAAATTCCTCTTTAGAAATCAACCCTTCCTTATAATCCTCATAGACCGATTTCTTTAACTTCTGCACCCTCTCCAGTTCTCCCTTTACCCTGACAAGTTCTTTCCCTGCAATTTCTTTTGCGTTGGGATAATGAAAAGACTGGCTTTTTACAAGCTCTTGTAAATCCTGAACATTATGGATAACTGCCCTCAAATCTTCCAGAACAATATCTTCCAGAACATGAAGCGGCAAGGTATGTGGTGTACAGTACTCTTTCCCCTGCCGCTTATATGTGCCGCAATAAAAAGAATATGTCCTGCTCCC
Source organism: uncultured Lachnospiraceae bacterium (assembly GCA_910588845.1). GTDB lineage: Bacteria > Bacillota > Clostridia > Lachnospirales > Lachnospiraceae > Petralouisia. Next base: position 215,401 of record CAJURU010000001.1, on the reverse strand, counting down.
ATCCGTCCTTTTCCAAGTGTTCTTCATCATAGCTCTGCCGCAGTCTCCACATTTGATAAATCCGGCAAAGATATTCTTATTTTCCTCTAAGCCCATATCCCTGTGCTTTTGTTTTAAAAGTCTTTGCGCTTTTTCCCATGTTTCCGGGTCAATGATTGGCTCATGCGTTCCTCTGACAATAATCCAGTTTTCCCTTTCCACAGCTTTCTGCCTGCTCCTCATCCGCTGGTGCTTTTTGCCCTGCACCATATTTCCCACATACATTTCATTCTTAAGCATTATGTTGATGGTTGAATACGTCCAGTAAGAAGTGCTTTCCAGACGGTTGCAATTTTTGTAATTTTGACCGTTTGCCATTTTATACTCAGATGGGCAGAGGATTCCTTCTGCATTTAATAACTTTGCAATGCTCTGTTTCCCCATCCCGCCCACATACAAACGGAATACCTTCCTTACTATCTCTGCAGCATATTCATCAACGATAAGCTTATTTTTATCTGTGGGAGATTTCTTATAGCCATAACTGGTAAACGATCCAATAAACTCCCCTGCTTTCTGCTTTGATTTTACAGTCGCCTGAATTTTCTTAGAAATATCCCTTGCGTACTGTTCATTGAAAATATTCTTGATTGGCAAGAGCATATCATATGCCTGCCGGATGCTGTCAATCCCATCTGACACTGAGATAAAACGCACACCTAATTCCGGAAACACCCTTTCCAGATACCGTCCCGTGTCAATATAATCACGCCCGAACCGGGATAAATCCTTTACAACAACACAATTTACCTTTCCTTCTTCTATGTCAGCAATCATCCTCTTGAAATCGGGGCGGTTAAAGCTTGTGCCTGTGTAGCCGTCATCGACATAAATATCATATAAAATAAGGTTTTCCATCTTTGAGACATATTCTGTCAAAAGTTTCCTCTGGTTCCCTACACTGTCGCTTTCTTCCTTATCACCATCTTCCCTTGACAACCTGATATAAACAGCCGCATAAAATAATTCTGATTTCTTCATTCTTTCACCCATCTAACTGCTGTACCTGTAAATATCATAATACTATAGTTTCTTATAAAATACACTTCTGCTTTTTCCTTCATCCTGCCATATTCCCCTTTTCAACATTTTGATTAAGATGGGCTTTGATGATGCGGATAAGCAATTCCTCCACTGAAAATTTTGATAAATATTCTCTTTCCACCGTATATTGGACTGGTTCTTTCCTTTTCAACTTACACTACCCTCCTAATTTTAATCATTGCTTGTTTTAACATATGCGCATAGGCTTTTCCCATATGTATGCATATCCGTTCCATCTGCTTACATCATTTATTCCTTTCTGACAGATTGCTTATGATATTTCTGACAGAATAGTCATACCCCTGCCTTACATTACAGAACATGCAGGTTTCTTTTGCTTTCTGGTTCCTGTCCGCCCTTCTAATATAATGTTCCTTCGATTCATAAAACGGCTTTGCACATACTGTGCAGAGGCACATTAAAATCGGCTTGTCCAATTTCCTCATTCCAGTACTGGCGCACAATGCTTTTTCAACTTTCCGCATCTGCTGCCTGTCCAATGCCCCTACATAATCATCCAGCCGCTTTTTATCAATCGTTCTCATTTGCTCCAACAATACTACGGAATCCTTTTCTAACCCTTTAAATCCCTTCAACGGTACATGGGTGGACATCCTATGTTTCGGTCTGCTTGTAATTGCAGCAACAATAACAGTAGGGCTATGCCTGTTACCCCTGTTATTCTGGATCACCAATACCGGACCATTCAGGGTGGATTCCCATACCTCCGACTGCTCAATATGCCTGTCCAACACGTTAAGGTACACCAGATCATCCAGCTCAAATGAATCAAACGTTTTATACAGTATCTTATTGATTTCAAGCATATGCGACACTTTCTGTCCATCCTCAAACGACACATAGTAATGCCCATTTCTTTCATATATCGTATAAGGATTATACTTGTCTTTTCTTCTTTTGGGACGTTTATCCTCCATATCTTTTCCTCCAATCTGAATTTTTTCTGGAAATTCAGATTGGAGGGTGGGGAACGGTTTCTTATACTCAAAAAAAGACTAGCCGTCGCTGGCTCGTCTGTACTACTTAACTTTATTTCAATACGTGACCTGTTTCCCTCACCTAATGTAATTATTTTCTCCCTCATTGCATTTTACATTTAATTACTTAACCTTCATCTATGCGTAAAAAATGCATTACACAAAACATAGCGCAAACCTAAGCCGGAAACTCTTTGTGCAGCTAAAATATTAATCGAAAATTCACGCAAAAAAACAAGGCAGACAGAACAAACATTCTATACTGCCTTACTCATCTCTATTATTTATTACATTTTTTGAAATAGAACTATATTTCTATCTCTTTTAACTTAATACTATCTCCTTTTTTTGCACATTCCGTAAACAAGGACCATGCATATTTAAACCCTAACCGAAACAAGAGTTCATCATTTTTTGAACAATATTCTAAGATATAATCCTCTAATTTTCGATAAGCCTCTAGTTCCATCCCTCCTACTAGCTCGTCTATATCAAAGTCGTTATGCCTCAGTATCAAATCATACTCCCAACTATTTGCAAACCTCTCATAAATCTCATGGATTTTGCCGCCTTCTTCTTCCATTTCCAGGAAGGTTTCTTCCTGCTCTGGTTCACGTCTGCCAACTTTTATTAAAAACTGGCTGTCATCAGATACGGCTATCCCAAACAAACCACTTTTTATCCGTTCCACCTCTATATCAGGCATACCGCCTTTTTTAATGCCTTTTAATAACATATCTGCAAATTTTTCAATATCCATATTAACTCCTTTTCCTTTGCCCTGATAAATCTATGTGTGCTCTTTCGCCTTAAACCTGACTTTTACTTTCTCCTCCGTAATTCATTCCCCATCTGAGAATTTACCAGCCCACAAAAAAACAGCCCTGACAAAGGCTGTTCTTTCACCGCATATCTATAATACTACTCACAATTTTTTCTATGGCTGCTTTTTCTTTTACAGATAGTTTTTCCCATGTATTGAGAACCTTTAACTGTTCTTCTGACAAATCTGGGTACTCATCATCCAGTGCAAAAAATTGGGCTAACGTAATACCAAACCCCTCACACACTTTCTCTAGCGTAGTGATTCTTGGCACATTCCCCTCATTTATTAACGTTGATATAGAGGATTGTGTCATTCCTGCTCTCTTTGCCAATTCATATTGGCTCATATTCTTTTTCGCACATAATTCTTTTATTCGTTCAGCCACAAAATACCCAACCAAATGCCGATACACTCCTTAACTTAAATCATATAGTTATCATAACCTTTTAAGAAGTAATATATCAGTTGTTTAAATTAGATATTACATTATACAATATATCGTAGTATTGAGGTAAAAAAAGAAAAGCTCTTTGCTTTTAAGGAATTTTTATCTGTGGATAATTCAATTACAATATATTTTAAAATATCAGCCCCCTTCATTTTGTTCGCTAAAAAGGTAAATGTTACATTATTTTTGCTATTAGGATATATGGTACACTATTTCCCCGCACTTGTCTATAAAAATATTTTAACCTTCTTCGATGTTTTCCAGTTAAATGAAAATTGTTATTAACTCCAGACAAAAAACAGCCTCCATAAAGGCTGCCCTTCCACCAAACAAAAATACTCTAATCCGTTCTGCCATCCTATTTAAGAACCTATGAAATCTGAGGTTATACAGACAATATACCCTCACTTAATTATTTCGCCGCATATCTATAATGCTATTCACTATATTTTCTACAGCTATCTTCTCTTTCACAGATAACCTTTTCCATGTATCAAGAACCTTTATCTGTTCTTCTGACAAATCTGGATACTGACCGTCCATTGTGAAGAATTGGGCTAATGTAATGCCAAACCCATTGCACACTTTCTCTAAAGTAGTGATTCTGGGCACATTCCCTTCATTCAGCAAGGTAGAAATAGAGGATTGTGTCATCCCCGCCTTTTTTGCCAGTTCATATTGGCTCATATTCTTTTTCACACACAGTTCTTTTATCCGTTCAGCTACTATATTTCCTATCAAACAATGACACGCCCCTTAATCTGATTATATAACAATCATAACTTTTTTGGGGAAAACATATCAGTTCTCTAAATTATATATAGAAATTTTCTATTTACCGTAGTGCCAGAAAACCTATCCTTGTTTCTTGATAGATTCCAGACTGCTAAAGTAAGATTCCAATAAGTTATTCAGGATACTTAACTCGTTAGGCGTAAGTTTTTTTACTTTATCCAAAACATTTCTATACATATCATCCACATTTTCTACTTGCTCAAATTCTCCTAACTCCTGGGACAGTAAGTATTCCGGTGATGCTTGCAAGGAATTGCATATGTCTACAAGAAGTTTAAGGCTCGGCAGACGCACTCCTGATTCAATCTGCCGGATATGTCCTGGGTAAACATTGCACATATGAGCTAACTTCTCCGAAGTTATTTTTTTGGATTTCCGTAAGCCTGCTATTTTCTGCCCCAATACCCTGTTCTCCATTTTCCGCCTTCCTTTCCGGATGAATGCAATATGACATGCCAATTATTAAAACCGCCCTTATTCAATTTCCTGTTCCAAACCGTCAAAAATATCCGCTGAAAAAAATTCTTTCAATGTGATTCCCAATCCATCACATAGTTTTGCGACCGTCACTATGCCCGGATTTTCTGTATGACCGTAAATTATGTTCTTTAAAGTCGTCGGCGGCACAGCAGAAATTGTTGCCAGATTGTTAATCGTAATTTTCTGTTTTTCTGTTAATTCCAAAATGCGCAGTACAACCGCCTCCCTTGATTTCATTCAATCACCTCCGTCCATATACGGTCTACAAAATCATTGTACGGTATTCCGTTTTTCCATGTAGACCGAATACGGACGATTTGCAATGCATTTAATTGTAGAAATATTAAAGGTTCAATGCGGAAATGAAAAGAAATGGCATAGATGATACGAAATGGATACAAACAATTACTAACACTTTAGATGGATAATTTATAAAAATCAAATTCCTCCAGCAAGCTGATGGGGTATTTAATCCTCACAGCATTCGTCAAATATCCATGCATACTCGCAAGGCACTTAGCATGACTATTTTTCTAAGTGCCCTTTGGGTGCATTGCTCGTGGGAATAAAAGAAATGGTGCTACCATCTTAGGACAGATTCACACCACTTCCGTAAATTTCTTATTTTTACAGTCCCTCTGTCAATCAGGACTGAAATCGCTTTCCGTATAGGTCCAAGCGTATAAAATATAACAGATAACCCTTATGCCTTTAAAGAACTGCCTCTTCTGGAAGACAAGGGCTGTGAGAGAAATTCTTCATATTGCTGCAAAGCCTTATTATAAATGGAACTCGGAACTACCCATTTATTCCCCGATTCCCGGATCATTCCATTCTGTACAATGCACTTTGTCTCATTGAGGGTAAATTCCCCGCTCGTGTCTATACCCAATTCCTAAAGAAAGCTCAGCAGCATAGGCGTATGCTGCGGCCAAATGAGACCGGAAGAACACTGTTGGTCTGTAAAATGGATCAAGGCATTTAGCCCATATTCCAAATGACGGATCTTCTCATTATCCGCTGCACTTCCAGCTCCATATCCAACTGTCTCTATGTAATCTTCCCGCACTTTTAGCTTATAGCCGTTTCCCAGATCAAATACATCGCCCACTGCAATATTCATGCTGTTAGTTGCAGGGTCATATGCTTTTGACTGGTGCGTCTTATATGGGCTTTTAATATCTTCCCATCTGAGAGGCAACAAATGAGTTACCGCCACATAAGCAGTCAGGACTTTTTTCCATTTACACTATAAGAAGACTCCTCTCCATTAACAATCTCACAGGTAATTTCGTACTCATCTTTATCCGGTTGAAACCAGTTCCTTCCCCATGAACCGTTTAAGTCAATTAATCTTTCTATATTATGTTTTTCCAAATCATTGTATCCATTGAGGCTTTCTGAAGATTCTCCTGACAATGTTCCATTGAAATAGTCCACAAATTCATCCGTGGAACCATCTTTGGATGACAGCTTTCCTGTCTGGGAATTATAAATATAGGTCTGAACAGACCCAATTCCGCTAATACTTATATGCAAAATCTCCTTTTTAATTTTTAAATTTTTACATTCCTTCTGTCAATCAGAACTGAAACTGCTTTCCGTTTAGGTCCAAGCAGATAAAAAACAGATAACTCTTATGCTTTTAAAGAACTTTCTTTATGGGCAGACAGGGGTTGGGAAAGCCATTCTTCATAACGCTGTAATGCTTTATTATGGACAGAACTCGGAACTACCCATTTATTCCCCGATTCCTGAATCTCTCCGTTTTTTACAATACACTTTGTACCATTGAGGGTGAATTCCCTACTTGTATCTATGCCCAATTCCCTTAAAAAACTCAACAACATAGGTGTATGCTGCTGCCTGATAGTAGATGAAAACCATTGCTGGTCAGCAAAATGGATTAAAGAACTCAGTCCATATTCCAAATGCCGTATTTTTTCATCATTGGCAGCACTTCCTGTTCCATAACTAACTGCCTTCACGCAGTCTTCCCACACCCTCAACTTATAACCATTTCCCAAATCAAATACATCACCCACTGCAATATTCATGCTGTTGGTTGCAGGGTCGTATGCTTTTGACTGATGTGTCTTAAATGGGCTTTTTGCGCTCCATTCGTTGACTTCCTCTGGTAAATAATCTAACGCTGTATATACCGTAAGGATTTTGTTTCCATTTACGCTATAACTGGCTTCCTCCCCATTAACAATTTCACATGTAATTTCGTATTCATTTATATCCGGATTAAACCAGGGCTTTGTAAATCCATTCTTTACGTCAATTAAATTATTAATATCACATTTTTTCTGAAGATCGTATCCATTGAGGCTTTCTGAAGATTCTCCTGATAATGTTCCATTGAAATAGTCCACAAATTCATCCGTGGAACCATCTTTAGTTGACAGCTTTCCTGTCTGCGTGTTATAAATATAGGTCTGAACAGACCCAATTCCGCTAATACTCATAACACTCTCCTTTCTGCATAAAGACATCGTAATAAATATTTACATTCTTTCCAAAAATTTCACGAACTCTAATGTAAGCAACCAATCACTTCCTATATCTTACAACAGCAAAGTAATTGGCTACATATCTTATTTACAGTTCATTCCCGGGATATGGCGCCATGCGGCACTCAAAAGATCCATTTAAAGAACCGGACCATTGAGTTACATGGCGATTTCTGGCACATTTCGCACCAATAATCCACAACTCATTCAAAGAGGCCCCGCTGATATTGTTTATAGTGCTTGAACCAGTGCCACTTGTGTTATAATATGTTTTCCCCCCAAATATCTTCATATATTTATCAACTTCTGAACATGGATTTCCTTTTGTAAAATTATCTGTTATTGACATATTTACAATTGTAGCTTCTTTCGGCACTGCACTACCGAAATTTAAGGAAAGTGTCTCATAATCTCCTGAAAGATAGAATCCACCAATTGGATAATTTGAAATACGATATGTTTGATATTCAGGTCCAACATAGAAGAAATATGTTCCACGAGCCGTAGACCAATCTCCGCCATTTGCAATTTTTATATAAAATTTTCCAGTGTCTTCTGCTGTTATATAAAGATATTTCTCCGGCTTTTTCTCAAACTTAGGTTTTCTAGATGGATTAGTTGTATACATATAGCCTGTTCCATCTGAATTATAATGAATTAATTCAATATAATAATTTGATGTGCCGACATTCCTCAAATCAATAAAATATCTTTTTCCCGCTGTAAGATCAATGGAATAATAATCTACATCATTTTCATCATGAAGATTTCCTTCTTTCATTCCCAGCCAAAACAAGTCAGATTTTGTGGAAATAGTTGTACGTGCAGTTGGAATCTTGCTGTAGGGATATGCTGTATCCTTTGTGTTATTTGGCTCCCATCGATCCTGACTGAGCGAGGATGCAGCCCGTGATTTTCCATCGCCAAACCATTCATTAACTTCTTCGCGACTTAATTTTTCAGGTTTCTGTTCACAACGCTCAAAGTAATCAAACTGCTGTTCCAAAGAGGTAACCTGCGCATTGGTTTGCTCTGAATCATTTACCCCTGCTGCCATTACAGGCACATTACCCAACATACTGACAACCAATGCCAAGCTTAAAATAGTACGTATTTTCATGATTTTTTTCCTTTCCTGTTGTAATTTTCTGATTTTACTTTTCCTGCCAAAAGGGACATGCCTACCATAAAAAAACATATTGTGATTGCAGTAACCAGCCTTTCTAAATTAATGCATAAAGCAAAAATCAATAATATTTCTTCCAACACCAAAAACTCTCTTGTCCTCCTTCGGTACACTATTTTTTCCGCCTTATCCAAAGGTTTATTGGGAGTTCCTACAGGTGCTAGAAAAAATATAATTATGGAAAAGGTTAATGCCATCAAAAAAATATCCATCGTTTTCCATCTGCATTGAAAAAAGATGATGTAAGAGACTAAAATCAATCCCATAGATGTAATAAGACATCTCCCTCTTGTTCTTGCATGAAATCCACCCGCATACTTTCTTAACGGAAAAGCCAAAAGCCATACAATCAAACTATCTATTATATGGTCAAAAAAAGCTCCTATGACAAGAATAACAAGCAGACCAATGATATTGCCTATCAAGCTTTCCAATCCATAGTTTATAATATTGACCTCCTTCTTTGATATGATGTTATCGGCAAGAAGGTTTTCCGTAAGCATTGCTGCCACCTTCAAAATTTCCGCAATTTTCTGAGTTCAGCAGGCTCTTTGGACTGATAGTGCCAAATTGAACAAGCAGTGTTCGCTTCTATGCTTGCAGATTTCTTTGCAATTTTTGCAACTACCTTTTTAATATTTATTGCAATTGATGTTTTCATTGCTACCTCCTTTCTCCGCGCCATTTTATCATATAAATTCTTCTTATGCCGTGTGTTGTAAAAAATGGGATATGTAATTGTCAAAAACAACCCTTTGAGCAGAAAATACAGAAACTTCCTACTTTTAAGCTCCTTTATCAATCCTTTTTCGGAAGATATAAGATAATTTTCACATAAAAACATTTTCCATCAGGATTGATTTCCATAACACCGTGATATTTTTCAACAATTTTCCTCACACTCTTTAATCCAAATCCATGTCTTTCCTGATCTCCCTTTGTAGAGAAAAACTCTCCTTTCTCTATAACTTTTTTGGGAATCCACGTTCCAGAAAAACTGTTTTCTATTTTAATTTTTAAAACTCCCTGTTTTAACCCAATTTCAACATCCAGCATTTTCTCTTCTGTTTTTTCCGCTGCTTCTATGGCATTCTCTAACAAATTTCCCAGAATAATGTTGATATCAAAAGAATGGCTGATTTCCTCTGGAATCTGTATTTTGGCATTGACAAAACACAGAGATTTTTGGGCTTTCTGAAGCATATAATTTAACAGGCTGTCTATCTCCACATTACCTGATGACACAATTTCACCCAGGGGCTGCATAAATACTTCCATGTCCTCAATATATTCCAGTATATCGGAGGTTTCACGTTTTACCGCCAACAGCTTTAGTTCATTTAAATGATGTTTCATATCGTATTTTAAGAGATTAATATTCTCCTCATTTTGAAGGATAATTTCTATCTGGTTCATGTATACCTGTATTTCTCTTTTGAGGGTTTCATTTTCATAATGCTGGGCAAACGATTTCAAGAGCATATTGTATAGATATAAAAGCAGAAAATTAATGAGTAGAAAACCAATGCTTACAATTAATAGAACCGTTTGTGAACTGCTTTTTGCATACATTAACAGACCAAATGTAGCAATACTGGATATCGGAACCAACATCATTGCCAGAGGCAGATTTTGTTCCGCATTTCCATCTTTTCGATAAATAACAATTTTTTCTGTCAGCAGCTCACACACAAAAAAAAGAAACACTGTTATAACAGCATAAAATTCATTGATTTCCCGTCCGTACTTATATTCTACAAAAGGCAAGGTCGCCACGGTATCACATATTATATCAATCAAATATACAGAACATCCTATAAAAAGACTTTTCTTAAAAGATTTGTGATATAAAAATGCAAGAACAAAAATGCCAGATAAATTCACAACCAGGTTTACCCATGCGGAATGAAAAGCGAGATAACAGCCTGTGTTTACCAGGAAATAAATCAGGAAAGCCAATCCCCTTGCTGATTTTTCCCAATTATGCTTTGGCATTGATTCCTCTGCAAATATTTTTATGTATTTGTAAATAAGGTAAACGCGGAACAGATTGGTTAGTATATAGATAACAAGATTTACCATGAAAAACCCCCCTTTTTATCTCTCCCTCAGTATTCTTTCCCGGATCTGTTTCCGATTTGCTTTGCTTATCGGCAGGATAGTTCCATCTACTAATTCTACCGTGTCATAAGCGTAGTGCATCACATATTCCGGGTTTACGATATAAGAGTGGTGGATGTTCAGAAAACTGTCAGACAATCTTTTAGACACGTCCCGCAACTTTCCGTAAAACTCCTGCTCCCCATGAGTTGTAAATATCTTAATCTTTCTCCCTTCACTGGAAAAATAAAGTATACTTCCAAAAGGCATGTAATAAAAATCATGCCCGATTTGAAATTCAAATTTTTCCATGTTTTTCTTCATGATTTTGATTGCAAGTTCTAATGTTTCGTCTATGTTTTGCTGTGTAATCGGTTTAACCAGAAAATCCATTGGCTGTGTTTTAAACAGCTCCTTTGCATAAGAGGATTTTCCAGAAATATAGATAATCTGCATACCCCTGTCTTCCAGCCGGTTGCGTATAAAATCTCCTGCCTCAATGCCTGTCATTCGAAATAACTCAATATCTAAAAACAGAATATCAATTTGCTGTCTTTCCTTGAGATAATCGCATAATCCTTCCCCTGTATACCATACTTTTATTTCCACTGGAATGCTTTTCTTCTCGGCATACTGCAAAATCATCTTTTCCAAGGAAGAACAAATATTTTTTCCATCATCACATATTCCAATATTATACACGGCAATCCCCACATTTGAATGTTTCAGTCAAAAAATCTACTTTTATCAGTATAATATTTATATCGTCAACAATATTTTTTGATAATACCTTTTGATATATAAAATATCAGCAAAAATATATTATTGATTTTCTTCGAGATAATAAATTATACGCCACATATGCAAAAAGAAGGACAGGGAAATCCCTGCCCTCCTTTTGCCAGCCTAATATAGGGGAACGCCATATGGAAGAAGAACGTAACTGCAAAGCGGCGACAAGGAATCAACGTCTCGCTGCAATCCATTCATTTTTCAGCTTTTTAATGGTAGAAGAACCACAGTATATACAGCAAAGCCAGAAAATCCTGGCTATTCCAATGAAAAAAACGGATACGGTGCCACTCATGTATCTTCCATTGGATAGCATCAAGGGCCTGTTAGAACAACCCGACAGGACAACGATCCAGGGGAAAAGGGATGCTGTTCTGCTGTCACTTTTATATGATACCGGAGCAAGGGTTCAGGAACTTGTGGATCTAAAAGTTTGTGATGTTGCTTTAAATGATACTGTCACCATCGTACTGACAGGCAAAGGCGGTAAAAGCCGCATTGTTCCAGTCATGAGACCAACCGGGGAATTGCTGAAGCAGTATATGGAAGGTTCTGGTCTGGCTTCGCCTGTATATGGTCGCAATCCGTTATTTACCAACCGCAGCAATAAACCCCTGACGAGAGCCGGAGTGACATATATTTTGAAAAAATATGCTGCACAGGCTCAGGCAATGGGAATAAAGGATATCTCCGATGAAATCACACCGCATTGGCTGAGGCATAGCAAAGCAATGCATCTGCTTCAGTCCGGAGTCAATCTTGTTTATATCAGAGATCTACTGGGACACTCTGATATTTCAACAACCGAAATCTACGCACGGGCAGACGAAAAAATGAAGCGAAAAGCATTGATGGAAGCTTACAACAGTCCATCATCTGACGAACTGCCAGCGTGGAAAAAGGATAAAGACCTTCTTGATTGGTTGAAATCTTTGTAAGGGTTTACCCCTGATTATGCAAAGTTCAAAAGAGCCTATACCCTATAAAATCAGCAAAAGTGTAGGCTCAACTTTGCATAATAACTTACTTTTCATAACCAGTGCCTCCTTTCTGATTAGCGATGGCGATTACCTTGCATTTAGACATCGCGGTTTCCTCCTTTCCCTAGAAAATATAATAGCCACTCCTTTGTTGTTAGGAATGGCTATGTATTAAAAAGGACGCTCATTTTTGAACGTCCCTATATATTGAAAGGCTTGTCCTCTCACATATTCCATTTTTACAAGTACAGCAGTTGCCCTTTCTTTCCGTATTTTATTACCATTTTCACTTGCGCAATCAATATCCGCCATGACCAGCATCTAAAATAATTGTCGCAGCCATAGCTCCTCCATCGTTTTTCTTTTATTCTATGCAAAAGAGGTAAATTCGTTCACTTTACGTGAATGAAGCCGGCATTCAGATTCTGATACAGTTCCACTGGTACGAACGCCCGCACATAAATGCCATTATCCCGGTATTCCTCCTCCAAAAGTTCTCCATATTTCCTGATGATAGCAATCTGCCCAGCTAATTCATAAGGGAACACCCCTTCCAGAAGTTGTTTATCCTCACGTAAAACCTCTTCCAGCGTTTCTTTCACCTGCGCGAAACCTTCTCCTGTCACAGCAGAAATTTTCAGCGTAACATCCGCCTTTAAATCTTTGATAACATCTTCCTGTTCCAGCTTATCCTGTTTATTAAACAGTGTAATAATCTTTTTCCCTTCCACGCCCAGATTATGCAATGTCTCATAGACAATGTCCATCTGTTTTTCCCGCTGTGGATTAGAAGCGTCCACTACATGGATAATAAAATCTGCATATTTTGCCTCCTCCAAGGTGCTGCGAAACGCCTCAATCAAATGGTGGGGCAGCTTGCGGATAAATCCTACGGTATCTGTGAGCAAAATCTCCTGTCCGCTGTCCAGTCGCAAATTACGCGTTGTCGGGTCTAAGGTGGCAAACAGCTTATCTTCCTCCAGGACATCAGCGTCTGTCAAACGGTTCAGCAAAGTGGATTTTCCAGCATTCGTATAGCCCACAATCGCCGCTACCTTCGTATGGTTACGGCTTCTCTGCCCTCTGGTAATTTCCCGGTGCTGGCGCACCTCCTCCAGTTCTCTTTTAAGCTGAGATAAACGAGCCTTAATCAAGCGGCGGTCCATTTCCAGCTTCTTCTCTCCCGGACCTCTGGTGCCAATACCGCCGCCAAGACGGGACAGCGAGGTTCCAAGACCTGTCAGACGGCTTAACCTATAGCGCAGCTGTGCCAGTTCTACCTGAATTTTGCCTTCGCTGGTGGATGCCCTTGACGCAAAAATATCTAAAATTACCAGAGTTCTATCCATTACTTTGCAATCCAGCTCCTTCTCCATATTCCTGAGTTGGGCCGGCGACAATTCGTCATCACAGACAATCCCCGTGGCCTGCAAGTCGAAAATCATTTGACGGATTTCCTGCAATTTGCCGCTGCCAACATAAGTGCCTGGATGAATACTGTCCCTGCCCTGCACAGCCATTCCCACAACCTCTGCTCCCGCCGTTTCCACCAGTTCCGCTAATTCGATCATGGAATCCTGCGTGTCATCTCCCTCATGAAAACTCACGCCCACAAGGATTACTTTTTCCTGCGTCTGATTTATCTTTATAGATTCTGCCATAAAATGCCTCCTATTATTTCCGATATACGATACTTCAAATTCAAATCTCCTGATACCATAGTATCACATATTTTATGATTTTTATAGCAAAAGGGAAACAAAACGGACAAGCCAACATCGGCTTCCTCATATATCTTTATTTATTATATATACCAAAAAAACAGAAATCCCACATTCGGAAATTTCTGTTTTTTTGACATATATCATTATAAGTACAAAAATTTTGCCAACGCTTAATTTAAACTCTGCACAAACCGGCCAAACGCATTCTGCCCTTCTTGATCCCTCTTATACACGCCGGCATGTTCCAGTACTTTACTGAATACCTGGGCAACCTCATCCTGCAAAATATCCATGACATTCTCACTCGTCACACTCTCATATTTGGGCAGGAACTCCGCTACCCAGTCCGCATGTTTCTCAATACTCTCGTCCGCACGGATATCTTTTTTAGCGACGATAGCGTCAGCAAGCGTCTCCATCTCCTGCTTGAGACGCGCCGGAAGCACAGCCAGACCCATTACCTCTATTAAACCAATGTTCTCTTTCTTGATATGGTGAAGCTCTGCGTGTGGATGGTACACGCCCAGCGGATGTTCCTCGGTTGTAATATTGTTGCGCAATACAAGATCAAGCTCAAAGTTATCCCCGCGTTTTCTGGCAATTGGCGTGATCGTATTGTGCGGCTCTCCATCTGTCTCGGCGTAAATAAACGCCTCTTCATCCGTATATCCCCGCCACGCTGTGAGAATCTTATCTGCAAGCGCTATCAGCCTGTCGCTGTCCGCCGCAGAAATGCGGATGACGGACATCGGCCACTTGACAATGCCTGCTTTGACATCTTCAAATCCGGCTACCGTAAATTCCCGCTCTATTGGAGCCTTTGCCATGGCAAATTCATAGCTGCCGCCCTGGAAATGGTCATGGCTTAAAATGGAGCCGCCCACAATCGGAAGATCTGCATTGGAGCCCACGATATAATGCGGGAACTGCTTTACAAAATCAAATAATTTGCAGAATGTACCATGCTCAATTTTCATCGGAATGTGCTGAGAATTAAACACAATACAATGCTCATTGTAGTACACATAGGGAGAATACTGAAATCCCCAGCGGCTGTCCTGAATTGTTACCGGAATAATCCGGTGATTCTGCCTTGCCGGATGATTGATGCGTCCGGCATAGCCTTCATTCTCCACACAGAGCAGGCATTTGGGGTAACCGCTCTGCTTGGCATTCTTGGCCGCTGCAATCGCCTTGGGGTCTTTCTCCGGCTTGGACAAATTGATTGTAATATCCATCTCCCCATAGGGCGTCTGCGATTTCCATTTAACATCTTTCGCAATGCGGTAACGGCGGATATAATCACTGTCCTGGCTTAATTTGTAGTAATAATCCGTTGCAGCCTTCGCGCCCTCGTCCTTATATATCTGCCAGAATTCAGCAATTACCTCGCTGGGGCGCGGCATCAATTTTGCCATCAGTTTTGTATCAAACAGGTCGCGGTACACCACACCGTTTTCCTCCAGCACGCCGTTCTCATAAGCGTAATCCAAAATCTCTTTCAGCACCGGTTCCAGCTCTACATTCTCATATGTACCCTCCGGCTCCCCGTATTCTTCTATCTGCAATGTTTCCAGTAATTGATTGGTTGTAAAGATCACATCTTCCTGCGCAATCAGGCTGTTCTCCAATCCGTAGCAAACTAATTTCTTGATTGCCTCGTTTATCATGACTTTTCCCTCCTTAGGTCAAATAATAACCTGAATCCCGCCAAACGGCCGCACCTTCAGCACATGGCAGGAACCGTCGCCATATACGCCGTCTAAAGTTTCCCGGTAAGTTTCCACAAAATCATCCGCCACAAACGCCTGGATCGTTCCGGCAAATCCGCCGCCATGTACACGGCTTGTACCATGCCCTTGCAGAATACTGTCGCTGACAGCAAGTCCTATCGGCACACTCTGGTTCTGGACATCCTTGTTCGTATAAGTGTTCTGCAAATATTTAAAGGAAGAATTGCCGGATGCCTGTACATTATCCAGAAATCCCTGGAAATCCCCTGTCTGCAATGCGGCAACTTCCTGTTCCACGCGTTTGTCTTCCTCAAAGAAATGCAGTGCGCGTAAAACCGGCCTGTCGCCGCATTTTGCGCGGACCTTGGAAATATTTTGATAAAATTCCTCCGGCTCCACTTCGCGTAAAAATTCCTTGCCGAAAAACTCTGCTACTTTTTTCATTTCCTGCGGAATCAATGCGTAATCATCCGTCAAATCCGCATGGGAACCTTTGGTGTCTGTAATACAAAGGCTGTGACGGTATGCGCTAAAATCGACATCCACCTTCTCTACCATGGGCTTGCCGGGATCTGCAAAATCAATATGTATTAACCCGCCCACAGAACAGGCCATCTGATCCATAAGGCCGCAGGGCTTACCAAAATAAACGTTCTCGGAATACTGCGCAACCTGCGCGATTTCTACCGGGCTAATGCCCATATCGTTATAGAGACCGGAGAGGATCGTTCCCACCAACACCTCAAAAGCCGCCGAACTGGACATGCCTGCGCCGTTCAATACATCACTGGTAACAAAAGCCTGAAAGCCTCCTATTTTATGGCCGTTCTTCTCAAGCCCATACGCCATGCCGCGGATTAATCCGGCGGAAGTACCTTCTTCGCCTTTCCTCATCTGCAAATCGCTCAAATCTACAGTAATCATAGGATAACCGTCTGACAGCAGACGGATGGTATTGTCCTGCGCCTTGCTTACCACTGCGATCGCGTCCAGGTTGATGGAAGCTGCCAGAACTTCGCCATGCTGATGGTCTGTGTGATTTCCGCCTACCTCGCTCCTGCCCGGCGCGCTGTAGATTTCCGCCTCCTGCTCACCATAAAGTTCTTCAAATTTCTCAATTGCCCTCTGGTAACGCTCTGTTTGATATGTAATAATCCCATCGTCTACATAAATTTCTTGCAAGCGTTCCTGAAATCCCTGGGATTTCAACTCCTCTATTAATACCTTCGTATTCATTATGTTTTCCTCCATTTTCCACTTCCATATACGCACATTATAAAGGTTTTTTAGTAAATCGTCAACATGTTTAGTAAAGGTTATCCAACTTTCATTTAGTAAATTTACTAAAACTTATTTCCTTTTTTCCAATTTTTTGATATACTGTCCTTGTTCAAAACATAATTCAACATTATTTTCGCGCAAACCAGCAGTTTGGAGGTACATATGGCAACAATCAAAGACATTGCGATGTCAGCAGGCGTCTCTTCCGCCACTGTTTCGAGGATTCTCAATAATGACAATACCTTAAACGTTTCTCCCGAAACACGGCAGAAAGTGTTAGATACGGCACATGCTTTAAATTATAAAAAGAAATCACGCGCTTCCGGGAAATCGGTATATACTCTGGGTATTGTCCAATGGTTTTCCCCCCAGCAGGAAATGGAGGACAATTATTACCTGTTAATCCGCCAGGGCATAGAAGACTTCTGTATGCAGAATTGCATCCATGTAGTGCGTACCTACAAGGCGGACGTCAACTATATAGATTCCTTAAAAAATGTAGACGCGCTTGTCTGCGTAGGCAAGTTCAGCGCCGGCGAAATTAAACGTTTCCGGGAGATGGCCTCTGGCATTATTTTTCTGGATATGCCGATTGATGATACGGGAATATCTACGATTACTCTTGATTTTGAGCAAGCCATGACAATGGGCATGGATTATCTGACTTCTCTTGGACACCGCAGAATTGGTTTTCTGGGAGGCAAAGAATACCTGGCCGATCAGTCGCTGTTTCCCGATATGCGTAAAACATTGTTCACAAAATACTGTGAATCGCACGGTATCTTCTATAAGCCGTATGTATTGGAAGAAACCTTCACCATCGAATCCGGCTACCAGATGATGCAGCGCCTGATAGCAGCAGACGAGCTCCCCACGGCAATTATCGCTTCCAGTGATCCTGTCGCTTTCGGCGCACTGCGCGCATTAAGCGATAAAGGTCTCCGCGTTCCTGAAGACATTTCGCTGATGGGCTTTGACGATACGAGTCTGTCATCGTTCACCACCCCGCCGCTGACAACGATCCATGCGCCTGCATACGATATGGGAAGCTTCGGCGCAAACATTGTATTCAATATTTTAAAACAACACCCGGCGACCGCTCTGAAAATTAAACTGCCCTGCCAATTAATGGAAAGACAGTCCTGTCGGAGATTATAACCGAAAGGACTGCCTGTTAAGTTTCACAACGGTTGTATTTTCTAGCGGAAAGCCGTATACACGCCTCCGCCCGCCATCGCTCCGCGGCAGTCTGAAAGTTCACTGACTGTCACCAGCTGGTAACCTCTTCGCAGCAATTCTGGTATGATGACTCTCGATGCAGCCGCCGTCTGGCTGTAAAGGTCATGCATCAGCACGATATCCCCGTCACTGACCTTGCCCAAAACGGCCGCCTGCGTGGAAGCCGCGTTCCTTGTCTTCCAGTCAAGCGTATCAATAGACCACATAATCAGAGGCATCCCTACAGCGCTCCTGACTGTCGCATTATGTCCTCCTCCCGGCGGGCGCATGATAACCGGCGCTGTCCCGGTCACATTCTGCACGGCGCTGTTCGTGGCTCCGATTTGGCTCTGGATTTGAGGAACTCCCACTTTTGTAAGAATTTGGTGGCTATAGGTATGGTTGCCGATCTCACATCCCATCTGATATGCGCTCCTCACAATATCTGCATGACCGGGCACATTTTGTCCAACCACGAAAAATGTCGCCACACTGTTGTATTGCCTCAGCACGTCAAGAATTTCCGGTGTATACCTGGAAGGACCATCATCGTACGTCAACGCCACCATTGGCCGGCTGGTATCAATTCTCCTCCGGGGTTCCGCATTTCCGCTGTAATAGCACATGAAAACGCCGTCCTTTACGCGACAGCTTGCAACCTTGCCGTTTGCCATTGAGCATGATAATATCTGTCCAAAAATTCTCTTTGTCACAGCGCCGTTGGCCGCCGCATAGATAAGGCTGCCCTGGCAAGTCATATACATCCCAGCTTCACTCACACGCACGCCGTCAGCCCCAAAATAATATTCTTTCCCGGCAACCTCACGGACGTCATTTTTTACCAGTTTCGGCTTTCCTCTGCTGAAATCATAACATTTCCGGCTCACTGTGTTGTACATTCGCAGACATTTCCCCGAGCCGTCAAAATAATACTTCTTCTTCTCTACACTGAGCCAGGTCTTCTTCTGTTTCACCCACTTTTTCTTGCGGTAATCATATTTATAATAGTTCCATCCTCCTTTGGTATTCTGCATTTTTGCAGTCACCCATTTGGCTTTCCCTACCTGTATGTACAGTTTGCCCGACGATTTTTTCCAGCCTTTTTCCGTGACCCGTACGCCTTTGGCGCTGAAATAGTATAACCTTCCATTGCGCAGTTTGCGCATATCCTTTTTAACGGGCCGCATCTTGCCGTTTTTATACTCCCTGCATTTCTGGCTCTTGATCTGATACGTTCTGATACAATTGCCCTTCTTGTTAAAATAATATTGGCAATTATCAACGATGCGCCAGGTATCTTTCAGCTTTTTCCATTTATTTTTCTTATAATTATATTCAAAGAACCTCCAGATTTCTCCGGTCTTTTCCATTTTAGCAGTCACATAACCACTCTTTTTTATCTGTATATACTTTTTCGCGGAAACTTTTTTCCAGCCTTTCTTCGTCACCCTGACGCCCTTGCCGTCAAAGTAATATAGTTTTCCGTCTCGCAGCCTGCACATATCTTTCTTAACGGCCCGCATTTTGCCGTCGCTGTATTTCTGGCATTTGCCGGTTTTCCTGTCATAAATCCTGGTGCATTTGCCGTTTTGGTTATAATAGTACTCCTTCTCCCCTACGCGCCGCCAAACATTCCTCCAATTTGTGGTGTTCTGATTCCCATTGCCGGGACTTACCACCTTTGGCTGATTTCCAGCGGCTGCTGCATTCTCCAAAACAGCCTCTTTTGCGCTTTCCTGCTTCTTGCCTGCCGCCAGTGTATCGGCTGCAAGGGTGTTGCAAAGCAGGGACAACAACAGAAGCGTAACCACCCCCATCTTTCCCAAATTGCGAAGCTTCTCTCTCCTTGATACCATATCTTTCCTCTTTCCACCATCACTGCCAATGCTCCGGCAGATATTTATCTCGTCTGTAAAAATGTATTCTCCCGCTGCGCCTCCTCGTCCTCCGGGTAATCTTTCACATAGGAAGCCATCTTCTCCTTTGCATGGGCAAAATCGTGTAAATTCTCGTAACAGATAATTTCATTTCTTCTAAGGCTCTTCTCATTTTCCGGGCTGCCAGCCTCCAACGCCTGCTGAAACAACTCCAACGCCCGCTTGTACTTCCCGGCCTCCATCTGCATTTCTCCCAGCGCAACCATCGTGTCCGTGTCGGAACCGTTTTTCTCTAAATAACTCTCATAAAGGGACTTCGCTTTTTTGCCGTCATCCTGCGCGTCATAGACCTGCGCCAGATAAAGAAGCGCCTTGGTGTCACCCATTTTGATGGCCTGATCCAGTTCCTTCCTGGCATTGTCATATTCCTTGCGAATCAGGTAAACATGCCCCCTTTCCCGGTAATCTTCGGCTGAATCGCCCTCCAACTCCAGAGCCTTGGCAATGAGTTCCTCCGCCTCTTCCTCAAATCCTGCGCCGGAAAGATTCTCATAAACCGACAGATAAAGCGCATAATTGTTGCCGGAAAGCTCCAAAGCCCTGGCATAATCCTTTCTGGCATTTTCGCTGTCCCCTTCTTTTAAATACACGCATCCACGAATAAAATATGCTTTCGCGTCTTTTTTATTATAGTTAATCAACGCATCGCATGTGGCAATGGCTCCTTTGGCGTCCTTATTATTATATTGGGCCGTCGCTTTATAATAGCAGATATCGAGTTCCAGCTCGCCAATCACCGCCTGCGACTTGTCTAAGGCTTTCTGAAATGCCTCCACCGCCCCGGCATAATCGCCCTCATTCATCTTATTGATGCCCACCTGCCGAAATGCCTGCTGGTCCTCGACCGCCTGCTGATTATTCTGACATCCGGCCAGGCAAAGACACGTCAACAGCACAATCGGCGCCAGCCTCAGTTTCCTTTGAAATAATTTTCTTACTTTATGATTATCCATGCTGCTTTCCTCCCTCTCTCTGTGGAAGCTGTGCCAAAATAATGGCGGCAAACATCAACGCGCAGCCCAAGATTTCCCATGGGGTCAATTTCTGTGATAAGAGTACCATTCCCGCCAGCACGGAAATCACAGATTCCAGACTGAGGATTAAAGATGCGACCGTGGGGTTCATTCCCTTCTGCCCCACAATTTGCAGCGTATACGCCACGCCGCATGACATGATTCCCGCATATAAAATGGGTTTCCATGCCCGAAAGATATCTATGATTTGCGGCTCTTCCGCCACCAGCATTCCCAAACCAGACAAAATACCGCACACAAAAAACTGAATACAGGACATCTTCACGCCGTCTGCACGCACCGTAAAATAATCAATAACCAGAATATGCAGCGAAAACAGCAGCGCGCAAATCATCAGCAAGAGTTCGCCCTTGCCAACAGGCAGCCAGGAGATAAACCTCTCCGTCTCCACAGTAGAAGTATTGCCTTTTATACAAAGAAAATACAGTCCAGCCAAGGCAAACAGCACGCCAAACCACACACTCACTCCACATTTCCTGCGTAAAAAAATACCCAACACTGGCACAATAATAATATAGCACGCCGTGATAAAGCCTGCCTTGCCCACCGATGTGTACACAATCCCCATCTGCTGAAAATTACTTGCCACACAGAGCAAAATACCGCACAAAGTTCCGCCAATCAACAAATCTTTGCCTTCCTTTTTCCTGTCCCGGGGACTTACATCTGTTTCCCCGCGCTGTTTCTCCAACCTGCCAAGAAACCAGATACAGGGAATCAAAACCAGCCCCCCAATCAGGGAGCGCACACAGTTAAACGTCAGGGGACCAACATATTCCATACCCACGCTCTGCGCCACAAACGCCACGCCCCAAATGGCGGCGGTCAAAAGCAGCAGCAGGGAATTTCTAATTTTCATCTTATCCATTTTCTTTATCCTGTCAATTCAAGAACGCCTTGGCGTTCTTGCGGCGCGCAGGTCAGCTCTGCTGACAATAACAATTCTGCGCGCCTGCCATACGCCGGAGGCTTTGTCTCAATCGGAGATTGTACTCCCACTGAGACAAAAGCTGCCGCAAAACAGTCCCAGGCAAATCCTTGCCCTCCGTTCGTATTTGCGGCAGCCCCCTTATATTCCTGTATTAATTTGACTCCGGCATTTCTACCTTCACTCTGTCCAGATGCCAAATATCATCTACATACTCCTGAATCGTACGGTCAGACGTAAACTTGCCGGAATGCGCCACATTGAGCATAGCCATCTTTGCCCAGCCTTTCTCGTCTCTGTACGCTTTCTCCACTCTCTCCTGTGCCTCAACATAAGAACGGAAATCCTTGAGGATAAAGTAAGTATCTGCAAACTGTGTCTCCTTCGTGTTCAACAGGGAGTTGTACAGTGGACGGAACAGCTCGGAATCATTCTTAGAATACATTCCGTTAATCAGCTGCATCAATACCTGACGGATATCCTGGTCATTGTTGAAAATCTGCATCGGATCATAGTCGCGTCTCTGCTCATGCTCAATGACCTCCTGAGAGCTCATACCAAAGATAAACGCATTATCCTCTCCTACTTCCTCTACAATCTCCACATTTGCGCCGTCCATGGTTCCCAGCGTTACCGCACCGTTTAACATAAACTTCATGTTTCCAGTACCGGACGCCTCTTTGCTGGCCGTAGAAATCTGCTCCGACACGTCTGCCGCTGCAAAAATCCACTCTGCCGTCGATACCTTGTAATCTTCAATAAATACCACCTTAATCTTACCGCCGATGGAAGCATCGTTGTTGATTACTTCCGCCACGCTGTTGATTAACTTAATTGTCAACTTAGCAATGCGATAACCTGCCGCTGCCTTAGCGCCGAAGATAAATGTCCTGGGGTAAAACTCCATCTCAGGGTGTTCCTTAATCTTGTTATAAAGATACATTACATGCAGAATGTTCAAAAGCTGACGTTTATATTCGTGGAGACGTTTTACCTGTACATCGAAAATGGAACGCGGGTCTACCTTCACGCCATTATGTTTCTGAATGTAATCTGCAAGACGCAGCTTGTTCTGGTATTTGATGTTCATGAACTCCTGCTGTGCCTTCTCATCATCCACATACACAGCAAGCTTCTGCAAATGCGGCAAATCGGTTACCCAGTCGTTGCCAATATATTTGTTGACCCACTCAGCAAGCAGCGGATTTCCATGGTAGAGGAATCTTCTCTGCGTAATACCATTGGTCTTATTGTTAAACTTCTCCGGGAACATCTCATAGAAATCATGCAGCTCCTGGTTCTTTAAAATCTCAGTATGCAGTCTTGCCACACCGTTGACAGAACAGCCCGCGGCAATCGCAAGATGCGCCATTTTCACCTGGCCGTCATAAATGATCGCCATTTTTTCTACTCTTCTGCGGTCACCAGGGAACTTCTTTTCAATGTCCAGAATAAAGCGGCGGTTAATTTCTTCTACAATCTGGTAAATTCTCGGCAACAGTCTGGAGAAAATCTCAATCGGCCATTTCTCCAAAGCTTCCGACATAATTGTATGGTTTGTGTAAGCACACGTATGGGTGGTAATCTCCCATGCCTCATCCCATTCCATGCCTTCCTCATCCAAAAGGATGCGCATCAGCTCTGCCACCGCTACCGTCGGATGTGTATCATTCAACTGAATCGCCACTTTCTGCGGCATCTTATGCAAATCGGTATGATGCTTTTTATAACGCGCAACTGCACGCTGTACGCTGGCTGAAACGAAGAAATACTGCTGTTTCAGACGCAGTTCCTTACCCTGGATATGATTATCGTTAGGATATAATACTTCCACAAGGTTGCGCGCAAGGTTCTCCTGCTCTACCGCCTTCTTATAATCACCCTTGTCAAACGCATCCAGCTCAAAATATTCTTCCGGCTCTGCATCCCAGGCAATGAGCACGTTTACCATATTATTGTTATATCCGAGAACCGGCATATCATACGGTACGGCGCGTACGGACTGGTAACCCTCATGGATAAACTTTGTTCTTCCGTTGCCCGCCATCTCAGAGCGCACATAGCCGCCGAACTTCACCTGGAAGGTATGCTCCGGGCGGCGCAGCTCAAAGGGATAGCCGTCTTTCAGCCAGTTGTCCGGCACTTCCACCTGAAAACCATTCTCAATCTTCTGGCGGAACAGACCGTAACGGTAACGGATTCCACAGCCATACGCCGGGTAACCCAACGTAGAGAGGGATTCCATAAAACATGCCGCAAGTCTGCCAAGACCGCCGTTACCAAGCGCCGGATCGGGCTCTTCATCCTCTATCACATTCAAATCAAAACCGATTTCTTCCAGCGCTTCCTTGACCTCCGTATAGGCTGTCATGTTAATCAGGTTGTTTCCCAACGCTCTTCCCATAAGGAACTCCATGGACATATAATACAGAATCTTGGGGTCTTCCTTATCAAACGTCTTCTGTGTGGCAAGCCACTGGTCGATAATCACATTCTTAACGGCATTGGACACCGCCTGGTATACCTCCTGCTGGGAAGCTTCCTCTAATGTCTTGCGGTAAAGATTCTTTACGTTATTCTTAATCTCCTGAATAAATTTTTCTTTGTCAATTATCCTTTTCATAGCCATCTCCTTCTTCTCTGGTGCATGCATATTGGACAGACGAATTAAATTACGCCTCAAGGGGCAAATACGCCTGTTGCTTATACCTTTTCCACTCCGAGTACGACATGTTCTCCGTTGATATTCCATTCTTTCTCGTATCCTTTTATCTGCGTGCCGTCAATCTGTGCGGCAAGTACTTCTGACTGTATCTGAGCGCCATGCTTGGCAAAGATTGTCTCAATCTTTTCCTCTGCACGGTAAGAAACAACGATTTTATCCATGACCTCAAATCCAGCCTCCTTGCGCATCGTCTGTATCTTACTAATCAGCTCACGCACAAATCCTTCCTCTATAAGTTCCGGCGTCAGATTCGTATCGAGTACCACGGTTACCTCATTATCGCCCTCTGTCACATAACCCTCCTGCTGTGTCATGGTTATCAGAAGGTCCTCTTCACATAATACAACTTCTGCATTTACGCTGTCAAGGGTAAGACTGCCCTTGGCTTTCAACTCTGCATACGCTTTGTTGCCGTCAAGCTCAGAGAGCGCCTGCTGAATCTGTTTTAAGAATTTGCCGTATTTCGGCCCTACCGTACGCAGTTGAGGCTTAAAGGTGTAATCTGTAAAGCTGCTGACATCTTCTGTGAAGTCGACTTTCTTTACATTCAGCTCGTCTGCTATAATTTCCCGGAAGAATTCCGGCAGCCCATAGGGGGCTTTGACAAACATCTGCCCAATTGGCTGGCGATTTTTGATATTAGCATTGTTGCGGCAGGCACGCCCCATGACTACAATTTTTAATACCGCATCCATGTTCTTTTCCAGCTCTCGATCCACCATAGACGTATCAGCAACCGGGAAATCGCACAGATGCACGCTCTCCGGCGCAGATTTATCAACGCTGCACACCAGATTGCGATAAATATCTTCCGTCATAAACGGGATCATAGGCGCAGCCGCCTTGCTGACCGTCACCAGCGAGGTGTACAAAGTCATATAAGCGTTAATCTTATCCTGCTCCATGCCCTTTGCCCAGAAACGTTCCCTGCTCCTTCTGACATACCAGTTGCTCATATCCTCCACAAACTCCTGCAAAGCTCTTGCAGCCTCAGGAATCCGGTAGTTACCCAGATCATTGTCCACTTCTGACACAAGCGTGTTCAGTTTGGACAAGAGCCATTTATCCATCACAGACAATTTATCATATTCTAATTTGTACTTTGTGGCGTCAAATTCATCAATATTTGCATAGAGAATGAAAAATGCGTAGGTATTCCACAGCGTTCCCATAAACTTGCGCTGTCCCTCCTGCACGGCTTTGCCATGGAAACGGTTGGGCAGCCAGGGCGCGGAATTGATGTAGAAATACCAGCGGATAGCGTCTGCACCGTAAGTCTCCAACGCCTCAAAGGGGTCTACGGCATTGCCTTTGGACTTACTCATCTTCTGACCATTCTCATCCTGCACATGCCCTAAGACGATAACGTTCTCGTAGGGCGCTTTGTTAAACAGCAGTGTGGACTCAGCCAGCAGTGAGTAGAACCACCCGCGTGTCTGATCCACAGCCTCCGAAATAAATTGCGCCGGGAACTGCTGTTCAAAGAGTTCTTTATTCTCAAATGGATAGTGATGCTGTGCAAAAGGCATAGCGCCGGAGTCAAACCAACAGTCGATTACCTCCGGTACGCGGTGCATCTCTTTGCCGCACTGTGGACACTTAATCGTCACTGCATCTATATAGGGACGGTGCAGTTCAATCTCCTGCGGGCAGTTGTCAGACATTTCTTTGAGCTCTGCAATGCTGCCGATGGAATGCATATGTCCGCACTCGCACTCCCAGATATTTAACGGCGTTCCCCAGTAACGGTTACGGGAAATACCCCAGTCCTGTACATTTTCCAGCCAATCGCCGAAACGTCCCTTGCCGATGCTCTCAGGAATCCAGTTAATTGTATTGTTATTGCGGATCAGGTCTTCCTTAACCTCCGTCATCTTGATAAACCAGGATTCTCTCGCATAATAGATAAGAGGCGTGTCGCACCGCCAGCAGTGGGGATATTCATGCTCAAACTTGGGTGCGTCAAACAATAACTTCCGGTCTTCTAAATCCTGTAAAATCATGAGGTCCGCCTTTTTGCAGAATACGCCTGCATAGGGCGTTCCCTCGGTCAATTCTCCTTTGCCGTTCACAAACTGCACGAAAGGTAAATCATAGTCCCTGCCCACCTTGGAGTCATCCTCACCGAACGCCGGCGCAATGTGCACAATTCCCGTACCGTCCGTCATCGTAACATAGGTGTTACAGGTAACAAAGTGCGCTTTCTTGTGCTGCTTTGCTGCCGCTTCGCCCGCACAGGCAAACAAAGGCTCATACTCCCTGTATTCCAAATCTTTTCCTTTATAAGTCTCCAGAACTTCATATGCTTTCTCTCCGGCTGCCTGCTGTTCCTTGTCAAGCAGTGTGGAGAGTACTTTATCCAAAAGCGCCTGTGCCATGTAATACGTATAGCCGTCCGCTGCCTTTACTTTGCAGTAAGTCTCCTCAGGATGCATACAGAGTGCAAGGTTCGAGGGCAGCGTCCAGGGCGTCGTCGTCCAGGCAAGGAAGTAAGCGTCTTCACCCACCGCCTTAAACCGGACAATCGCCGAACGCTCTTTCACGGTCTTATATCCCTGCGCCACTTCCTGCGCGGAGAGCGGCGTACCGCAGCGCGGGCAGTACGGTACAATCTTAAACCCTTTGTACAGTAACTTCTTGTTCCAGATTTCTTTGAGCGCCCACCACTCGGACTCAATAAAGTCATTGTGGTAAGTGACATAAGGATTCTCCATGTCCGCCCAGAAACCGACCGTGCCGGAGAAATCTTCCCACATGCCCTTGTATTTCCAAACGCTCTCTTTACATTTATCTATAAACGGTTCCAAACCATACTCTTCAATCTGCTCCTTGCCGTCAAGTCCCAAGAGCTTCTCAACTTCCAACTCTACCGGCAGGCCATGCGTGTCCCAGCCCGCTTTACGCGGAACCATCTTGCCCTTCATGGTCTGGTATCTCGGTATCATGTCCTTAATCACGCGTGTCAATACATGTCCGATATGCGGTTTGCCGTTCGCTGTTGGCGGTCCGTCATAGAATGTGTAAGTCTCTCCTTCCTCGCGGTTCTCCATGCTCTTGCCAAAAATATCATTCTCTTTCCAGAACTGTTCTGTCTGCTTCTCTCTTTCCACAAAGTTTAAATTCGTCTCGACTTTGCTATACATTGTGATTCTCCTTTCGTACGATTGTTCAAATTATAAAGCCTGCCCTTCCCTTTTGTCAAGGGAAGGCAGGCTTAAATTACCTGATATTTGTCTAATAAACACTCAATCGCTTCATCTTCTTCCAACTTTTCACTATGCTCAAACAACGACGCTATGTCCTGCAAAACCTCCTGGAAATCTCCTTTCTGTTCCAACAGTTTTTCCAAACTGTCATATATTTTGTGGCTTATCTGCCTGCGTTTTGAATAATGGAAAAACTTTCGGTATTCCCTTCCTAAATCAAGACCAATGATTTTTGCAATCTTAGTAAAAAATCTACTCAATCGAAAAATTTCTGCGTCCGAAGAACCATGAAAAATATACTCATAGGCGGTTCTTTGTACTGGAAATTTCCTGCGTTCATCTTCCAGTTTATCATAATAATGACTCAGGGTCTCCCCTATAATCTGCAAATCCGCATCATCAGAAGAAAAGGCTTCCCCATAATGTTTGAACACATTGGACAACTTTTCACGAAAGAAATTAAAATTTTTCTTTTCATAAATCTCTTGCATACGCTTTACATACCTGGTAATCTTCTCCCCTTCCGCTTTCAGCTGTCCTTTTTCTCCTTGCAAATACAGCCTTATACAGCAGGCAATTTCATCTACCAAAAATTTTTGCAAATAGTCCTGCCCATTTATACCGAATAAGCACATATAACATAAAGAATCCCGTTGTTCAACCTTATTTATCATATTAACGCACTGAACCACCGGAATCATTCTGATTATGTTTCTCAACTCATTGTCTGCATCATGAAAGTCGAACATTATCCGAGACATCTTGCAGCTTTCGGGATATTGCGCCTGGACTTTGCCACATGATATCAAATCCCGTTTCGGAACGACGTGTTCTTTACAGCATAGCTCTTCCAGGATTTTTATGTCCTGCCCCAGTTCCATCTGAGCCAAAAGCAATGATAATTGCTCCCAATCCATACAGGTACAGCGCCCGCTCTCACAAATCCTGCTCTGACATACAGGCTTCCTGCCTTCCTGATTCTTACAATATAATGCTGCCACGTTTTCACAAATTCGTTGATAATTCATCTGCCCCTATTTTATCCTTTGCCCCTATGATTTCTTTTGCAATACGAATTCCTTCTTTACAGGTTTCATCACCAAAGTAATTCCATGCCATATTTTCTAAAACTTCACTATACTTTTCTGATACCGGCATTCTCTCCATTTCAACAATATCACTGTCAAAACAAACTCTGCCGATTTCTTTCCAATATCCCCTGTATTTCTTTAAATACGCTTTCCTCTTTTGACCGCACTCCCCGGATGTCCATCCATTCCGCCGTGCATATGACTCAATATAATTCAGCCCATACAAAAATGGAAAGTATTCATTCAAGTAATACTTACAGTTCTGCTCTCCCGCATGGAGTACTGAAAAGCAATAGCCTTTTACTACTTTTGAAATAATAGAACCCTTCCCATAATCGATGGCATTCAAAACCGCTCTGACCCAGTTCTCTGCATTCCAAAGTTTCATTTTTTTTGCCGCCATTGCCATTGGATATCCCATAAAACGCTGGCTAAACTCAGACTCCTCCCTGCAACGCTGCTCATCCAGCTGGCCGTTTACATACAGGAATTTGCCAAAAAAACGATCCAAATTTCCTGAATTCCTTGTCTCCTTCCAGATATCGTTAAATTCATTATTCAAATCAACAATATCATTTTCACCTAAGAATATATCATCTATCTTTTCTGCTGATTTATATATGCCGCAAAGCTTTCCCCATAATTCGTCCAGCTTGCTCTCTTCCAGACATTCCATTCCTTCCTTCAAGATAACAGCGGAGAAATTTATCTCTTCTTCTTTCTTATCATAGGCAGGTAACTGTCCCTGGAATTGAAGGGATTCCCGGATGTATTTCCAACCACGCAGAGCGCTTACAAGATACACTGCCAGCCGGTAACTGATTCCCTCCTCTTCCTCATCTGTTATAGGTTCAGCGCACAGGCCATATATCAAACTAGACACTTCTTTCAAATACTCTCTAAGAACCTGTAAATTTACTGGCTCCAGCATTACCATTGGAACAAATACATATTCGTTCAAATCGACATACTCATAAATACGCACGCTAAAATTCAATGCCGGTTCATGTTCCAGAGAACTGACATATATATAGGTATTCGTATTGTACATCTGTAGTTCTGCATTCTCCTGTTTTGAAAACCCTGCATTTTTATCTGCCAATAATTCTTTTATATATCTTCCAAATTCAGAATCACCTTCTATCCGCATATTCGGGACATACGAAGTATAGGGCTGGCCCAACAAATACAAACTTCCTACGATTCTGTCAGAAATTAATCTCCATTCCCCTTCTGAACATATCTTTTGGACTTTTCTGTTCTTCAGGGATTCCATATTTTCCAAAAGCCCCTGCTCACTCTCCGCGTAAGCAAACACATCAATCTTATAATCTTTTATATCTGCTTCCTCAAACCATCTCTTTAACTGGCAATACACCTCATTCAAGGTTCTTCCATGGACTACGATGTCATCCGCAAGGAGGATTCTTTTACATTTTCCACTCTTAATTTTATCTTTCCATGCAGCCAGGGCAATGTTGGATATCATAACAGGTTCAGATTTCCCAGAAAATTTCTGTTTATATTCTGCAAGAATCCTTCCACCCTCTTCTTCTTTCACCAGCGGGAGCATTGCAAAGAAAAGATTTGAGAATCTACGTGCCATAAAAACTTTCAGTTCATAGTCTGACAGATAAATCTTTTCCATATATCTTATCAGACTCCGATAACTCTCCTTGGGTATTTTCTTTAAGAGCCTTTTCTTTTTGAATAATAGCTTTCTTTGCATGCCTCTACCTCTCAATATCTTGCAGGAACCTAAGAATTACAATATCCTGTCTGCGTTCCGCATTCTACCCATGTTCCCTCACCGACTCTATTATCCGCCGCGTCCCAATAGGTGCGAATGGTTAGCCGTTCCTTTTTATAGGACGCAAAATCATAAGATATGTTTGCCACTAAGTCAACCCTAAGCCGTGAATAATCTATATCATTAAACTCCTCAAAGTAAGTAAATTTAGGGATTTCCTGCCAAAACTTTTCTTCCAACTTCTCTTTTGTTGCATATGGATGCATAGAACACCAAAGAGAACATCGGTAATTCCCATTATAAAATCGCTGTGAAAAACCACGAAATATGTGATTATCATCCCCGCCAGCCTTCAATTTAAACTTATAATCCTGACCGGCAAGCCGCATCCGTATCTCTTTTATTATAATATTATGCACTTCAATTCCATTGCTCAATTCAATATCAATCTTCAGATTAAAATATTCACCCAACGGACGTTCTTTGATTCGCCTCATATATCTTGCCAAATCATAATCTGACTTCTTATCCTCATATTTATCTGAACGAGGCTTCGCAAATTCAATCTTAGCCCCCATAATTCCCCGCAACGGTTTATGCTCCAGTTTGTACAGCCGCTGGGTCTGAATAAGCGCCAACACACCGCAGAATATCCCCGGGCAAGCCGCTATGCATGTCGCAACCACGGAAAACCAAGTATCCCCTGAGAAATAATTTTCTCTCTTAAAAACATCTAAAAAGAAGCCATTAAAGGCTTCATGCTTCCAATCCACAAAACATAGCATGATACCCACGAATAGAAGAAATATTAAAAATATCAAGCATGTCTGTAAAATTATATGCTTCCCCTTCATCCATTCTCCCCGGCAGATTTTTGCACTTTTTGTCGACAACTATCTGCAAAACTTTCAATTTTTTACATTCTATCATAAGTTCCAACCATATACAATAACTTTTTATCGCAAAATTAATAATTATTTTTAGGATTTTTTGTGCATTTATCAGATAAATTCAGACAAAAAAAGAATACTGCAAATCGACAGATTCCTACAAGATATAGTTTATAATCGAATCCCTACAACTTTATCTCGTATATCCGTGTATTTGCAATATCCTTTTAACAACTATGATTCATATTTTTTTATTTCTATATTTTCCTTCACCAAATCATAATGTGCGCCGTCAATCACCATCTCCGTCAAAGCGCCAGGGTCGTCTATCGTCATTATCTTATCAAACTCTTCAGAGTCTACGTTAAAATGCCCTGCTGAGAGTAAAAGATCAGACCCGGGCGCCAGACCTTCGGCATGGCTGAGATCGGCTTGCGCATAACCCATATCAAGTTTCGAGCCGTCCTCCATAGTAAATGAGAGTGGAATTCCATCGGCATAAACCCAGTAATCCCCCAGCTCTTTATCTCCCTTTTCCTCTAAAAAACCTTTGCCAAACCGAAGATGCCAGGTTCCGTCTTTGTCAATCCAATCACAATTCGCTCCTTGATTCTTCCCAAACAACGCATAAGACAGCTTGGAAACAACCAGGTATTTGGGCTCATAATACTTGCTGGGA
This sequence comes from uncultured Lachnospiraceae bacterium, assembly GCA_910588845.1. Classification (GTDB taxonomy): domain Bacteria; phylum Bacillota; class Clostridia; order Lachnospirales; family Lachnospiraceae; genus Petralouisia. Next base: position 183,001 of record CAJURU010000001.1, on the reverse strand, counting down.
GATTTATCGCCCACCAGCCGATAGGAGACCGTATCAAGGTTACTGACAATATCTACTTTGCCAATGCCCTGGCTATGTTACATGGGATAAAATAAAGTCATACTTTTATTTTTGAAACTGTAACTGCCGCTGCAACACTGGCTGTTATTTTCAATCCGCCCCATCTGTCTTGTTTTTTCTCTCCCACGGCAGCTTTCTTCTCAATCTCTTCCCACATCCAGTCCTGCGTTTCTCTGCCGGGCATAATCTCTTCCTGCATCCTCTTATAATCCTTCTTCATATTCACCACGCCTTTCTTATATTTGTTTGCGCATGTTCTTTTCGATCCCCAAATTCCTCCACCATACGCAACAGCAAATTGTCCGTTTGCTCTGTCCCTTTATCGTGGACAACCGCATCAAACGCAACTTGTTTCTTGCGCCAACATCTTCTGAGCTGGCTCTTGCAGCAGTTCGACGCCGTAACGATCAGCCATGCCTTAGCCTGCATATTTCTCACTCCTTTGCCGGATAAATTACATATTAATGTGCTATAACTTAGAACCGCACGCTGCATGGTTCGTAAACGTTTACATATATAAAACTCCTGAGAACGGTATTTTGTCCACATAAATAATATTTTTTACATAAAAAGGCTGCCGCACCAAAAAACGGTACGACAGCCTTTTCAAACTTATCATTAATTGAAAGCCTATTTTGCTTATGAAATTTTAATAAGTCCGGTAATCGTTCATATCCTCCAAATTTTGCAGCATATCGTAATAATCCCAATAATAATTGCGGTAATAATCATTGAAACTTCCGCTTGTATCCATGACTGCTCCCATTATCATAAAAATTATCATAAATGCCAGCCCTACAGCGGAACATATAATACCGGCAACCGCCATGCCCTTTGCCGTTCCCTTTTTAATCTGTAAGATACCCATAACAATCGAAACGACTGCCAGCGGCACGCTCGGAAAACAGCAGCAGCAAGTGACCAAAGACAGAATTCCACAGATTAAGGAAGCAATGCCAAACCCCTGGCCTTCTTCCTGTCTGCTTGCATCATATTGGCTGTAGACCGGCTCTGCATAACCGGAAAGCGGAGTCTGTTGGTTCTGCCCCTCATAATACTGATTGTAACCCGGCTGCTGGTTATAACCGGGCTGCTGGCTATACCCAGATTGATTATTGCCATAACCGTCCTGTTGATTATAATCCTGCTGATTATAACCAGGCTGCTGACCAAGACCGGGCTGCGCGCTATATTCCGCCTGCTGGCCGTATACCGGCTGCTCCGTCTGTTTCTGTAGACTTACACTCGACTGCTGGCCTGATTCCGGCTGCCCGGACTCTTTGTTCAAACTTACGCCTGATTGCTGGCCGCTATTCTCAAACGTATGATTCTCTTCACTCATGTAAAACTCCTCCTGCTTTTCATTCTTAGTTTCTGCTCATTAATCTGATTATAACAGACCTCATTTTATAATACAAGAAATATCCTGCACAAACCGGGACTTGCCAAATTCCGCCGCGGGCAGTATAATACGCTAGTGTGATATATGGTAGTAACTACTTACTGATTTGAGAAAGAGGGATATTTTTATGAAAACGAAACGTGAAGATATACGCAACATTGCCATCATCGCCCATGTAGACCACGGCAAAACGACGCTGGTGGACGAACTCTTAAAGCAGAGCGGCGTATTCCGCGCCAACCAGGAAGTACAGGAGCGGGTAATGGATTCCAATGATATTGAGCGGGAACGCGGGATAACCATCCTCTCCAAAAATACCGCTGTATTTTATAAAGATACGAAAATCAACATCATCGACACCCCCGGACACGCAGACTTCGGCGGCGAAGTAGAGCGCGTGCTTAAGATGGTGAACGGCGTCGTGTTGGTTGTAGACGCTTTCGAGGGCGCCATGCCGCAGACAAAATTTGTGCTGATGAAAGCGCTCGCTTTAAATCTTCCGGTAATAGTATGCATCAACAAAATTGACCGTCCCGAGGCACGCCCGGATGAAGTGATTGACGAAGTATTAGAGCTGTTTATGGATTTAGACGCCTCAGATGAACAGTTAGACTGCCCTTTTATCTACGCATCGGCAAGAGACGGCTATGCTGTAAAAGACTTAAATGACGAAAAGAACGACATGACGGCTCTTTTCGAGACTATTTTGGAATATATCCCCGCGCCGGAGGGCGACCCGGACGCCAGCACTCAGGTATTAATCAGCACGATCGACTACAATGAATATGTGGGCCGTATCGGCGTCGGAAAAGTGGATAACGGCTGCCTGAAAATCAATCAGGACGCCGTAGTGGTAAACCACCATGAGCCGGACAAGCTGCAAAAAGTGCGTATCAGCAAATTATATGAATTTGACGGGCTGAACAAGGTCGATGTGAGCGAAGCGAAGATCGGTTCTATCGTTGCCATCTCCGGTATTGCGGATATCCATATCGGAGACACCATCTGCTCCCCGGACAACCCGGACGCGATTGACTTCCAGAAAATTTCTGAGCCCACGATTTCCATGAACTTCGTTGTCAACGACAGCCCGCTTGCCGGACAGGAAGGCAAGTTTGTAACTTCGCGCCATATCCGCGACCGCCTGTTCCGCGAGCTCAATACGGACGTCTCATTGCGCGTGGAAGAGACCGACAGCCCGGACTGTCTGAAAGTCTCGGGAAGAGGAGAGCTGCATCTATCGGTACTAATCGAGAATATGCGCCGCGAGGGCTATGAATTTGCCGTCAGCAAGGCGGAAGTATTATTCCACGCAGATGAAAAAGGCAAACGCACGGAACCCATGGAACTTGCATATGTCGATGTGCCGGATGAATTTACCGGTTCTGTCATCGAAAAATTAAGCCAGCGCAAGGGAGAACTTCGTAACATGGGACCTATCAGCGGCGGTTACACCCGTTTAGAATTTAATATTCCCTCCCGGGGGCTGATTGGCTACCGCAATGAATTCATGACGGATACGAAAGGCAATGGCATTATCAACACCATTTTTAACGGTTATGAGCCATACAAGGGAGATATCGCTTACCGCAAACAAGGTTCCCTGATTGCCTTTGAAACCGGAGAATCTGTGACCTATGGTCTGTTCGGGGCACAAGACCGCGGCACTCTGTTTATCGGCGCCGGCGAAAAGGTCTATGCCGGAATGGTAATTGGACAGAGCGCCAAACCGGAGGATATTGAAATCAACGTGTGCAAGAAAAAACATCTTACCAACACCCGTTCTTCAAGCGCCGACGAAGCGTTGACTTTAACGCCGCCCAGAATCCTCAGTCTTGAGCAGGCGTTGGAGTTTATAGATGCAGATGAACTCTTGGAAGTTACGCCGGAGAGCCTGCGCATCCGCAAACGAATTTTAGACCCAACCCTTCGCAAACGGGCTGGATTTAAGAAATAAACTTGAAAATATAGGGGGAACAAAATGCTCCTTTTGCTAAGAATCCATTATGCATTTCTTAACAAAAGGAGCATTTCTGTTTGTATAAATTATTTGATTTATTTTTTTATCAGTCTGGCATTTGCAATGCTTCCAGGGCGATTTTTTCCAGCTGCTGCTGCGTGACTATCAATTTCATTTCTGCCTCTTTCTGCCGGGATTCTATCTCTTCATAAGCCCGGTTGGTCTGGACATCATCTTTCAGCAGCCCTTCCACCTCTTCAAACGGCTGTACCGAGTGCTCAGTACGCTCTAAACAGCGCATAACCAGCAGATTTTCCCCGACAGCAAAAGGCTCGCACACTTCTCCCTGCTGCATCGTGGATGCAGTCAGCCAACGCTGCATATATGCGCCGCTTTTGCCTTCCTGCATATTCTGAGACGTCATCTCAAGCTCGTAAAAGCTGATATCCGGGTATCTTTCTGTAAGATACTGCAAGTCCGTGCTCTCTTTCATATCCTCTGCCGCCTGCCATATATGGCCTTTTTCTGATTCCGCCGCCTGTGATGACGCTCCATCCCCTGATTCTGTCATTGCTTCTGCAACCAGCATCTTAACGCGCACGTCGCTCGTGTACGCCTGCTGGTTCTCCCGATATATATTTTGCAGCTCTTCCTTCGTGGCTTCATGACTTTTTTTCAACGATTCCATTACTTCATATTCCAACTGTGTATACACATAATCGTAATATTCACGCATCTGAAATGAAGTCATCCCATATACATTGTCTCCGGATTCATCGGCTGCACCACGCGCATCGTTCTCACTGTCCATCTGCGCGGCTAACGTTACATAATCTGTCTGTACGTCTATGCCCAAATCTACGGTAAACTGCGCAATCGTCTTTTTCTCCTTCAATTCCTCCCCGGCAAGCTGCATAATCTTGTCCAACGGCCGCTCCCCGGTCTTCCCGGACGTCCAAAAATCTTCACGATTGGCCGTGTCCGTATCATACTGCCGCTTAATTTCAGATTCATAATCGCCAAGAATCATTTGATATTCCGCTTTCACAACGGTTTGTCCTGCAATTTCCATGACAACATCGCTGTCTTTCACAGTCTTTGTGCCGCAGCCTATGACTGCTGCGGCACAAAAAACTGCTGTCATGCACAGGATGTTTCTCGCATACCTGTTTCGCATATTTTATTTAACCTTTTTGCTTGTCATTACTTTACTCCATGCACCAGTAAGCTTCGTTGATTTACCGCCTATTTTCACGGTCTTGTATGCACGGATGCGCACATAATATTTCTTGCCCTTTTTGAGCTTCTTCATTGTGGTGGAAGTTGTCTTTGCTTTCTTGATAGTCGCTTTCTTGACGCCTGATTTAAAGTTCTTCTTTAAGCAGCACTGTACCTCATATCCGGTCGCTTTCGCATCCTTTGTCCAGGTTACTTTCAAACTTTTTTTGCCCGGTTTCAAAGCCTTTAATTTCGCTTTCTTAGGGTTGACGGTCAACGTCACCTTCGTCGTCTTAGCGTTATACGTCGCAGTCCCTGACGCTGTTACTGTAATGGTACACTTTCCGATTCCCTTAATCGTTATCTTGCCGCTGCTGTTTGGCTGTGCCACTTTATTGTCAGAACTCTTGTAAGACAATTTTCCATTACCTGCCGTTATCTTGGCTCCCAGACTAAACGCTTTGTCGCCGTACGCTTTGGTGATGGCAGATTTCACGCTGATTGTCTGATTTTTCTTCGCAGCCGGCGGATTTACAATCGGCGCCTTCTCTTCCAATTTATTCACGGCCGTCTTCAAATCAGCCAAAGCCTTGTCGGCAGCCGCCTGCGTAGCCTGGTCTCCCTGGTCTAACACCTGTTTCGCATTTTGCAGCGCTGTCTGGAACCTGTTCCAGCTGACATCGGTATAATTTCCCTTCTGCTTCGCAGCCTGCACCGTATAGTACGCGCGCAGAAGTCCCGTTTTCTCCGCTTTCTTTGCCAGATTGCGGTACGCTGTGTTGAGGGCGGAAGCTGCTGTGTCAATATCTTTCTGTTCCGACACCGGATTTACACGCGCAAGCCTTGCAGCAGCGTACGCTTCCTGATAAGCGGTCCACAATGCAGTCGGATAATCTGTCTGCGCATACTCCGGCTCCATTGCCAGCGCTTTCTCTATGTTTGTGCGGTTCAGTTTTGTAACCGTCTTCTGTGCCGGATAGAGCACGGCGTCATCCATATAAACGGTCTCAAGATTACTGCTGACAACGAGGCTGACCTTATTGTAATCCTCTGTTGTTATTGCCAATTTTGCCTTATACCAACCGGAGTGTTCCGGATCTGCCTGCGCATTTTCCAGATTCACACTGCCCAACGGATGATCCTTCTTGTCAGAAGTCACGCTGTTATGGTGCTTTGCCTGTAATTCCACTTTGGAAGCATCACTTGTACTGCAATAGAGCCATGCTTCAAAAATATAATCTGTATTTGGCTGTACAGAGATTCCTCCCAGTTCCGAATAAGCTGTCTCTTTGCCGGTATGTGCAATCTTTAAACTCTGGCTGCCGGTACGCTTCTGTTCTTTGGAAGCTGTCACAGACACTGCATCCGGCCAGTGTCCCCAGCCGCTGGTTCCGCTTTCAAACCCGGACTGCGCCTCTGTAAGCATATTGTCTGCTGCTGAACCGGCTCCGCCTTCGCCTTTTTTGAGCATATTCATAAGTACATGCTCCATGCGGTATACCATTGCGCTTACCTGTACAGATTTGCTCTGCAATGCCGTGTTAGCGTCTGCAATTGCTCCTTCTAAATCCTGTACGCTGGAATCCTCATACTTTGTCTTGTCAACGCCCTTCGCCAATTCTAACAATTCCTGTAACCATGCTTTGTCTTCTTCCGGAGCTGCATAGTCGCCTGTGGACGCACCCTGGAACTCAAACGCTCCAAGATCAACTTTCTCTGTGGCAGCTGCCTGCGTCCCTGCTTTATAGGGAACAGAATTGCCTTTATAATCTTTATTTTCCAGTGTAATCTGTGTCTTATCATTGGGAAGCTTCTCATTTTCCACCGCGTCGAAAGACTCGTTGGGAACCGCCATATACTCCTTGCCCGCATCAATACACGGTGAAGATGCTGCCAACTCCATACCGGCTGTGGAACCGAGCGTAACCGTACCGTTGGCGAAAGCTCCGTCCGTATGCCCTGCCGCCGTCAAATCCTTGAGGCCGGGGTCTGCTGCCATACCGGTTTGATCCTCCTCCCAGGGATATGCTTTCTCGGCGCCTCCCCAGACACAGTTGTTGCTGTAATGTACGCCTTCATGGTTGACAAATTCCTGGCTGTCTCCGTAGAAGATGTTATTGTAAATATCCGTTCCGCTTGTCTTAGCCGTTGCGTTTCCTGATATCCATGCGCCCTGTTTTACCGCCTGTATATTGTCGTAGCTGTCATCCCAATACATGGTATTGTTGTAAACCTGATGTCCGATACTACCTGATTCTCCAACCCAGAGGATACGGGAACCGTCATACCGGCCGTCGTTGACGCTGACATTGTAGCGGACAACAGAGTTGATGGAATAATATGGTCCCGGACATGCCATCCAGAAGCCGCCCTTGTTGTTGTGGCTGTAGTTATATTGGAATAAAATATTCTGGTTACCGTAATCGGAATCGAACGCCATACCGTCCTGCGTGCTCTCTGTGTAAGCCGCCTCGTTGTTCTGGAATGTCACATTGTTACAGTCCCATGCCCAGATTGCCGCATGCGCCGGATTTCTGGAATAATACCAGTCTTCGCTGGCAGCCTTAACTACCAGGTTATTTTCTGCCAGGCCGCCGTCCGCATTGATTAAAACAATGCCGTCCCCGGCTACATCGTGCACGTAATTATTCTTTACATGGACATTCGGCCATCCGACCCACGGCTTGTTTCCTGCCTGCTGGCTGCCTGCGCCGCCGACTAACGTACGCGCTGCCCAGCAGCTTTCCATATAGATGGCTTCATGGCAGACTTTATTTACTTCATTTCCCTCAATCTGCAGATCTTTAAAGTATGACTCCGTCTCGCCGCCGGTCACGAGAACCATAATTCCGCCGGAACCCTTCTTGTGCCCTTCTGAACCGTTCGTCGACATATAACCATTGACATCATGCACATAATTATTGCGGATGGTAACGCCTGCCAGCTCCCCGGCGTCATGGTTCTCCACCAGGATTCCGGTCAGCATATACTTGCTCTGGTCGAAGAGAATCTTCCGTCCCGGGCTGTTGCTGTTAGAGTTTGTCTTGCCCAGTTTTCCTTCCAAATCTGCCTTATCACTCTCCCAGTTTGTCACTTCCAGATTTTCAATTGTGATGAACTGGGAATTCTGGATATGCACTGCCGCAACGTCCTCTTTCTTTAAAGCGCTGCGGTTCTGGCTATCCAGCCATTTGCTTCCATTGCCGTTGATGATGGGATTTTTACCCTCGCCGTATTTACCGACAATAACCGGATTTTCTTTCGTTCCTTTGGCGTTTTTAACCATCAGTTTCTCATCGCTCCAGGTACATCCGGCTTTCAAAAGCACTTTACCGCCCGCGCCGAGCTGTAAGGAAGAAGCCTTGTACAGAGATTTCCAGGCCTTGCCCTCTGACTTGCCGTCGTTGCTGTCATTTCCGTTTAACGCATCAATATAATATGTACCGTTATCCCCCGTCACTGCGTCGTTATCCGATACGAGAGCTATGCCCGCGTCTGACAACGTCCTGGCGCTATTTTTCGCCGCATCCGCTGTCAGCGGGCTTGCCATGCCAAAGCTGGTCACGGCAAGCGCTGCTGCCAGAAACAGGGAGATACCGGACTTCCATGTTTTCTTTCCCATATCTGCCTCCATTAATTTATTTTACCTTTTTGCTCGTCATTACTTTGCTCCATGCGCCGGTAAGTTTCGTTGTCTTGCCGTTTACCTTTACATTCTTGTATGCACGGATGCGCACATAATATTTTTTGCCCTTTTTCAGCTTCTTAAATGTAGTGGACGTGGTCTTCGCCTTCTTAACCGTCGATTTCTTGACGCCGGATTTAAAGTTCTTCTTTAAGCAGCACTGTACCTCATATCCGGTTGCTTTGGCATCCTTGGTCCAGGTTACTTTGAGGCTCTTCTTGCCCGGTTTCAGCGTCTTTAATTTCGCTTTCTTAGGATTGACCTTTATTGTCACTTTGGTCGTCTTCTGCTTATAAGCCGTCGTTTCAGACGCCGTTACCGTGATCGTGCAGACGCCGACTCCCTTAAGCGTTATCTTTCCTGTCTTTGTATTATAGTCTGCAACCGCCTTGTTTGAGCTCTTGTATGACAATTTGCCGTTACCCGTCTTGACCTTTGCACCCAGGCTGAACGCCTTATCGCCATACGCCTTGGTGAAGCTTGCCTTGACAGTGATTACCTGGTTCTTCTTCTCCGTTACCGGCGGTTTCGGCGGCTGCGGCGTAGTCTTTTTCGGCGTCAGCAATTCTATGGTGTCCCGCAGTTCTTTCAATGCTGCTTCCGCCTCTGCTTCCGTCAAATCCTCTTTTGCCAGAAGACCTTTTGTACTTGCCAGAACTTGCTGGTAATACTCCCACATAGCGTCTTTCTCATAGTTGACTGCGTTCGATTCCGAAATGGCAATCTTCTCAATAGATGACTGTAAATACTCTTTAGGCGTCTGCAATGCGCCCATAGCGTCTCTGAGTTCTGCTGTAGCCGCCGCAATTTCTTCCGCTGTAGAAAGCACGTACTTCTGTACTTCTTTTGCCTTCTCCAAAGCTGCCTGGAATTTATTCCAGCTCGTGTCTGTGTAATTGCCTTTTTCTTTTCCTTCAGCAGCGCCGATGAGCTCTTTTAAATCTTGCGTATCTGTACTGCCAAATTCACCTGTCTTCTCATCTTGAATCATCGCGATCCAGCTAAGAATTGGATCCTGCCCGTTTCCGGTGATGCTCACGGTAACTTTGGCATTCTCTTTTAAAGTAAATGATACGTTCTCCTGGAGGTTCTTGCTGCCTGCCACAGAAAACTCGTCTGAGGAAGCAATGTTCTTGCCATTCGATGTGACAACAATCTTCGTCTTCCTGTCGCCGCTCCACCACTCATGGTAACCGGTAGCCACCGTATAAGTTCCCGCTTCTAAGACAAACGCATAATCAATCGTACTGCCCTTTGTTGCCCAGTAGCCTTGTGACCACATGTCCGTACCGTCGCTCTTGACGCCGAAATCATACGTCGTATCGTCGCCGGCAATACCTTCATCGCCTCTATTTCCGGTATACCCGGCAAGGTTCTCCACTTCATACTGCCGATCGGCATCCTCATTGCGCAGAACAGCTCCAAGCTCCGTTTTCAGAAGTTCCAGATATGCGGAATCTTCCGCTGCACAGTCAAAGAAATAGATAAGCTTCTCATTAAACAGCGTTGCTTTGTGAGTAATTGCACGCTCATAATTTTTACCGCCCTTGGCGTATGTCATAGTTCCCGGCACAGCCACCTCGCCGAGAGTCTTTTCCGCCGGCATATTTTCTGTATCCCAGGTAACGGAAGCTTCAATCTCCGTATTCCCGGAAGCAAACTTAATCTTTATCTTATTTGGCAATCCTTCCTTCAATTCTGCCACGGATTTTGCCGTCTTCGGAAGTTTTGTCACAATCTCATACGGCTCTATGCCGTCAAAAACACTCATGTTCCAATCGCTGTAACGTCTCAGTGCAATCGTATCGTCACCGGTAAACTCAATCGGCAGCCATACATACCTGGAATCCCTCAGTTTACCGCCCGCTCCGGGTCCTACCGTAACTCCATTGCTATTATTTTCATTATACCAACGGTCTCCCATGTAGATAAACCTGCCTTTTTCAGCATCCACCGGGATCACACAGGTACTCTGCGTAAAGAATGTGGTATTGGCGTCCTCTCCGATACTGGGGTCGCCCATCACAGTCCAGGGACCCAGGGGATTATCTGCCACTGCATACTGTGATGCATTGGGCGTCCAGCCGGTACAGCCTGAAGTAATCAGGTAGTACTTATCCTTATACTTGAACATTGCCGGCGCTTCCCTGGAACTGCCAATAAAGTTGACGGAGAAATCCACGCCCTGGATAGCGCCCTGCTCATTTGTCTTGGCAATATTTGTATAAGAATCGTTCATTTTTGCAATGTACATATTGGCATTTCCATCTGAGGAATAAATAATATACCCTGTTCCGTCATCATCCTTAAACACATTCATATCGCGCACGTTACCATGCCCGTCTGCAAAGCCTTGTTTCAGACCGTCAACATAATTCAGCAGATAAGAACCCTGCATCTTAAATGGCCCGAATGGGCTGCTTGAAACTGCCACGCCCGCTTTTGCCTTGGCATAGTTGCCGCCTGTGCTGTCCGGCGTCTGGCCGTCTGCATGGAACCAGATGACATACTGTTTCGTCTTATCATTGTAAATCATTTTCGGACGCTCGATTACGCACCCGGAATTGTTGGAGTCGTTATCCGTCCAAATATCGGCGTAAACTGCTTTTTTCTGTTCTTCATTCAAATCTCCGTAAAGATCGGTAAAATATTTATCCGTCGTAAATGTCTGCCAGTCCGGCACCGTCCTGAGCACACATCCCATATCTTTCCAGTTAAACAAATCCTTGGAAATGTAAACATGGACGCCCGGACATGGACGGTAATCATTCGTCTTGTCCTCACCAATCCAATACCAGAACTCATGCTCATCTGCGTCTATCTGACCATTGCCATTGTAATCGTAATCGTATTTGATCTTTTGTACCTGACCGCCGTGCGCCTGGATAAACTCGCCATTATCATCATAAATGGCAGCGCCGTTCACGCCGGAGAAGGTTGTATAATTATAAATTTCTTTTAATTTCAGGTAAGCGTCAAACAATGCATACTGTGCATTCTCCCGCGCCTGCACATCCTGCGAATTTTTCAATGCTTTTGCTGAAGCAAGCGCCGCGTTGTACGCAGTCTGAGTAGCTTGGGTATAAGTATGGCCGGTAGTCTTCCCTTCACAATAGGTAACCCATTCCTCTAAAGTCTCCGGCATGTCGGGCACATTGATATCGGCCGGTTTTTCATAGAGCCTCAATTCTGAAATATTGCAGTTGCCTGTAGAATCCACCGCATATTTGTAATAGCGGTATGCCTTGCCCATAACGGCCGCAGACTCAAACTCATTCATATATGCACAATTGATGGTATCGGCTTTCGGCGTTTTGGTTATTGTGTGCAGCAACTCCCAACTGCTTCCGTCGTTGGAGCCATAAAGGGAGGCGCCCACGCATCTGCCCAGATATTGACTATCCTTGCCATCATACCGCGGCGCATAGCCGTAAGCTGCAATCGCTTTGGCTTCTCCTAAGTCAATCTGCACATAACCGTTCGCCACGCCGTCAAAGAACGTGCGGTAATCGTTGTCTATCACTTTGTCGACTGTGTTTTCTGTTCCATTGTTCCACGGCGCGCTTCCGCTTACCATATCAGCCGTCAACGAAATATTAAGGCTTTCCAGATCCAAATCGCTTAAATCCAGAACGCTCATTACTTCCGTCTGCATTTTCTTTAAATCTTCTGCCCTCTTGGTGCGCTCGTCGTCTTTCTGCTTGTCAAATTCCACGCCCTCCACAATAAAGGTGGTGATAGAGTTTGCTTTTACGGTAGCCGTAAACGTTCTGTCTGCCGTATTTGCAAGAGCATTTACAGAAGACGATACATCCGCCCAGTTCTCGCCGCCTACGTCTCCGCCGCTGGTACGGGTTGCCGTAATTGTATTACCTATAGTCTCAAATCTGCTCAAATCAAACCTCCATGTCTTATCTGCTCCCGCCGTATTGACAGCCACAATCACTGCTTTCTTGCCCGTCGGGTCGTAAGCCGCCAATGTATTTGCATCATCGCTGGTGCCCATAATCGTATATCCCGGACGGATATACTTAGAAAATTGTCCATATGCATAATACTTCCTTGTCAGGACAAGTTCTTTATTGTTGTGGTCGCCGATGGCAATGCCCCACCAGCCTTTATTCACAGGGTCGTACATAACTTCACCGCTGTCGTTTGTCTTGTTCTTTAAATCTTCAATCGAATCAGCGTCAAATTCATTGTTGGCGTCAACATTGAGGTCAACGGCGTTCCACATAATCCAGGCGGAACATTTCAGTCCATTGACGTCCGTGATAATCCTCTGGGCAAAGCCCAATCCGGCAGCCATTTCCCCAGCGTTTGTCCCTGCTCTGGACGCACCGTCAATCTCAGACATCCACAGATTCTTTTTCTCCTGCTTCGCCAAAGCCGACAATTCTGCACGCTTAGAACCGCTGTATGTATGGGTGTCAATTCTTGTAATAGCCTTTTTCGCCTCTTTCGACAATTTATTATAAGAATCAATCGCCGTATCAATGCTGGTCTCGTCCGTGCCGGAGAGAATAATATTCGTCAGCACATTTTTTACGTTGGCATTCGTTGCAGCTGCCGCTTTCTTTTCCAGTTCTTTCTTAAACGCGACAATGATAGTTGATTCCGACTCGCCTTGATCGAAATGGCAGCCTTCCTGCTTGGCGCTGTTCGCTCCCCAATAACTCGTATAAGGCTCGTTCATCGGCGTTGCACTCGTAAAGTCCACAATGCCTGCCTCGGCGTAATGTTCAATCACATCTGCCATATACGCGGCAAAAGCATTGTAGGAATCTTTGCGCAAGTTGTCTTTGCTGGAATCAGTTGCCCCCGAGGTACACCCGCTGTTTGTCATAAAGTAAGGCGGGGAATTGGAAAATGCCTCTGCAATGAAATCTTCTCCGCTTGCAGCCTTTGCCGCAGTCAGGATATTCCTCTGATTGGCGTCTTTGTCCCAATCATAATTCCATGCATAGCCGCACTCCTCGTCTGCCCTTGCATACTGCTCTTTCCACCAGGTAATGGGTTTGTCCTCAGTAATCTCAATCTTCGTCACATCTTTCCAATATCCCGGCATATCGGAATCGGAACGTTTGATGTGCGGTTTATGTAAAAATGGGTCTGCCTCCGGCAGTACGCCTTCCTCGTCGGACTTTACCACCAGCATTTTTACAAAGTCCAGTGTCCAACCGTTCTTACCCGCAACCTCAATCGTATTGGCTCCCGCTTTCAAAGCCACGTTGCGGATCGTTGCCAGGAAAAGCCCCTTGCTGCTTGCCGCCGCAATCTTACTCTCCTTGAGTTCATCCGCCGTTACGACATGTTCTGTCTCGCCGTTGACTTTGATTGCGATGTCTCTGTCTAAATTTTCATTATGATAAGCGAGAAGCTTCACCGTATAATCTGCCGCTGCCTGTGCATTCACCGTGTAATGCAGATTATCGCCGTCCCCCACTGCGCCGTCTAACTGTTTGACCCAGCCTACATATTCCAAATCTCCTACAGACTTTCCTTTTGTAAAACCGAAATCGGCATCGGAGAACGCATATGTTGCTGCTGCAAACCTGCTTTCCGTCTTTACTTCCATTTTATTTCCAGCGTAACTCAGGACACCGTCCTGTTTCTGCACGCCAAAAATCTGTGCCTGGGGATTAACCGGAACTTCCGGCACCTCGCCCGTGTAATCGCCGCCGCCTACATTGTAACGGCCAATGTTCAAGTCCAGCCCGCTGTCTCCGAAAAAAGCGGTAGCAGCCTTATTCGTCATTGTTGTATCGTAGCCCAGACGGTTTGCCCACCAACAAAGTGAGGTACCCCAGCCTTCAAACTCTCCCAATCCATCGCCATTCGTGTCATTGAACGGTGAGGCTTTGTCAGGGAGCACTTTTACTGTCGCATCTGCCGCCGTTTCGCCTGCTGCATATACCTGGCTGTTTCCACCCACAGGCAATGCCGTCAGGACGAGGGCTGCCGTCAGGACAGCACTGATACCTTTTTTCAATCCTCTCATTTTTCTCTCTCCTTTATTTAATTTTAGCGCAAGGCGTTCCCTTCCATACTTCGCTCCTCCAATATGCCGTCTCTCTAGGTCCTGATTCAGCGTTTATTCAGGTTGAATTTGAGTACTAAGAGAACTTTCGGTGTTGCACGAATGTAAAAATTACAAGATATGGATTCGGGACTGCCGTAAATAATAATATATCAGTGCGACAGCTCCAATTCGATGGCCTATCATTTACAGTAATGAGACAGTCCCTTTGCAAATTTCCATTTTACTTCGTACAACGGCTCCTTTTAACACTCCTGCCAGCTTAGAAAAGCTCAGATTGTCCCACCATGCAACTATTAATATATATTGTAAATTTTTTTAGTAAATTTTTCAAGCATTTTACTAAATTTTTTGCTCAAAAACAAGTTTTTTAGTAAAAACACACAAAAAACCAGGGGTGGAATTTTGCAATCTGCCACCCCTGGCTCTCTTTTCACCGTCTATTATAATTTTTGAATGCGCTCTAACGCGGCCAGCGTATTCTCATAAGTGCCAAACGCAGTCAACCTGAAATAACCTTCTCCGCTGGGTCCAAAGCCGGAACCAGGCGTACCCACGACATTGGCGTTACCCAAAAGATAATCAAAGAACTCCCAGGACGTCATCTTATCCGGCGTCTTCAGCCAGATATAGGGCGCGTTGACTCCGCCAAATACTGTGTAGCCTGCATCCTGTAAGCCCTTCTTGATTGTCGATGCATTCTTCATATAATAAGCAACTTGTTCTTTGAGCTGCGCTTTGCCCTCGGGGCTGTAAGTCGCCTCCCCGGCGCGCTGCACAATGTAAGGCGCGCCGTTGAATTTCGTTCCATGGCGGCGGGCCCACATTGCGTTTAAGGAAACTTCCCCGCATTTCAAATCCTTGGGCACAACGGCATAGCCGAGACGCACGCCGGTAAAGCCGGCATTTTTGGAAAAGCTCTTGAGCTCGATCGCACATGTCTTCGCGCCCTCACACTCATAAATGGAATGCGCCACATCATCTTCTGATATGTATGCCTCATAAGCGCCGTCGTAGATAATTACAGCGCCAACTTTATTAGCATAATTAACCCAGTCCTGCAATTGCGCTTTCGTAATCGTAGTTCCGGTTGGATTATTGGGCAGACACAGATAAATCATATCCGGCGTCTGTTTGGGGAACTCCGGCACAAACTGATTGTCCATCGTGCAGGGCATATAGATAACGTCGCTCCATGTTTCGGAAGCCGCATCGTATACGCCTGTCCTGCCTGACATAACATTGGAATCCACATAAACCGGATAGACCGGATCGCAAACGGCTATGCGGTTTTTCGGCCCAAAAATTTCCTGGATATTAGCGGAATCGCTCTTCGCTCCGTCGGAGACAAAGATTTCATCTGCCGAGATGTCGCATCCCCTGGATTTATAATCATGTTCCACAATCGCATTGCGCAGGAAATCGTAACCCAAATCCGGGGCGTACCCACGAAACGTCTCAGCCTTTGCCATCTCGTCCACCGCTTTATGCATAGCTTCAATGACTGCTGGAGCCAGGGGCTGCGTCACATCCCCAATTCCCAGACGAATGATATCTTTGTCTGGGTTCGCCTCGGTAAAAGCCGCCACTTTCTTACCTATCGTGCTGAACAAATAACTTCCCGGTAATTTCTGGTAATTCTCATTGATCTGAAACATAATATCCTCCTTTTTCTCTCGCAATATTTATTGATTATACTTTATCGTTAGATTTCCTCTGGCAGCTTAATTTCCCCGTCAAAGACGGTCACAGCCGGTCCTGTCATGTAAACGGGCGCATCCCCGCCTGCCCAGGCAATCTCAAGCTCGCCGCCCATAAGTTGAACAGTAACCTCAGCGCCTGTCTTTCCATTTAAAATGGCAGCGACTGCCGTTGCACAGGAACCAGTCCCGCAGGCAAGCGTCTCCCCACTGCCGCGTTCCCACACGCGCATACGCAAGGCAGACTTATCAATGACATTCACAAATTCTGTGTTAATTCGTTTGGGAAACCTTGGATGATTCTCAAATGCAGGTCCAATGGCCGCAAGATTAAGTTCACGTACATCTTCCTCAAGGAAGACAACACAGTGAGGATTGCCCATAGACACCGCGGTCATCTCGTATGTCTTGCCTTCTACTTCAATCGGAGCGTTGATAACCTGCTCAGTATCTGCTTTGACTGGAATCTCTGCTGCTGCAAGGCGGGGCGCACCCATATCTACTTTTACCCGGGACACCTTGCCGTTTTCCAGAAATAGTTCTAAATATTTAATGCCAGCAAGCGTATCTATACTG
Organism: uncultured Lachnospiraceae bacterium; assembly: GCA_910588845.1. Taxonomy (GTDB): domain Bacteria; phylum Bacillota; class Clostridia; order Lachnospirales; family Lachnospiraceae; genus Petralouisia. Next base: position 166,360 of record CAJURU010000001.1, on the reverse strand, counting down.
ATCTGTCTCTTATCCGTCATACCGCGGTCGTAGACATATTTCGCCACACAACGGATAGCATTGCCGCACATCTCGCCCTGGGAACCGTCTGCATTGTACATTGCCATCTCAAAATCAGCCCGCTCTGAAGGTTTAATCAGAATCAGCCCATCCGCCCCGATACCAAAATGCCTGTCACTGACATATTTGGACACTTCTGCCGGATTAGAGACTTGTTCTTCCAAACAATTGACATATACATAATCGTTGCCTGCTCCTTGCATTTTTGTAAATTTCATATGGTACTCCTTTCTGCTATTATGCTGGCTGGATAATTGTCAAACTCTATCTTTCACCCGATTTTATGTACAATTCTCTTATACTATTTTCGATAATTGTACATGAAACTTAAATAAGTAATAATTTTCGCCATTACCGAAATATACTGAGAATCATCTGCGCTGTCTCCGCAAGATTCGTTGCGCTGTCCATGCTGCTTTTTTGCATATAACGGTGCGCTTCCTCTTCCGTCATATTGTTGCGCGCCATCAGGACTTCCTTGGCTTTTTGTATCATCTGTTTTTCTTCCTCGCTGCGCCCGGCGGGTCGGCCTTTTTTTCTGCGCCTGCGCATCAGGGAATTCGCCATCATCTCCAACGTACCCACAAGCTCATGCACCTTTAAGGGCATTGTCAGGGAGACAACATTCTCGGATTTTTCTGCTTCCCACAGACCTGCCGAGGCCACCACAAGCATCTGAAAATGCGGGGACAGATATTCTCTCAGCTGTATGTACATCATATCTTGCAGCCGCCCTGCACACACAATAATCCCCTCCTCCAGCATATCTGCATGCTGCAATACCTGCGCGCCAGATGTACACACTGCGTTTACACGAAAACCATTTTTCACTAAAATACTTTTTATATTTTTGGCATTTTCCATTTTGGGAAATGCGACAATTATATTAATCAAAACACTTCCTCCATGGAACTATATTTTGTATAGATAATTGTCAATTTCCCAATTCGTCACTTGCTCGCAGTAAGCTGCCCATTCCGCACGCTTCTCCTCTGCATATTTCTCTGAAATATGATTTCCCAGCACACGGCAGAGCAACGGATCTTTTTCCAGTTCATCTACAGCCTCTTTTAAATCAGCCGGCAAAGCTGTAATTTCGAGAGTTTCCCGCTCCTCCTTTGTCATATCCATAACGCTGGTACCGACGGGTTCAGGCGGCATAATCTTATGTTCAATACCGTCGAGGCCCGCCGCGAGGCACACGGCAAAAGCAAGGTAAGGATTGGCCGCAGGGTCCGGGCTTCTCAGCTCAATCCTAGTAGCTTCGCCCCGCTCCACGGGAATGCGGATCAATGGCCGCCTGTGGCTCTCCGACCAGGTAATATGGATAGGCGCCTCAAACCCCGGCACCAGTCGTTTATAAGAATTTACCAGCGGATTCGTCACAGCCGTCATACCGCGCATGTGCTTCATCAGGCCGCCAATAAAATAATATGCTTCCTTGCTGAGTCCGCGTACGTCTGCCGGGTCTGCAAAAATATTCTTGCCGTCTTTTGTCACAGAGATATTGAGATGCATACCGGAACCGTTGATACCATGTTTCGGCTTAGGCATAAAACTTGCAAACAGTCCAAACCGCTTGGCAATCGTCTTCACCGCCAGCTTAAAGGTCATAATATTGTCCGCCGTCCTCAACGCCTCGTCGTATCGGAAATCAATGCGATGTTGCGCGTTAGCCGCCTCGTGGTGGGACGACTCAATCTCAAATCCCATATCCTCTAACGTCAGCACCATATCGCGCCTCGCATTTTCTCCCAAATCTATCGGCCCCAAATCGAAAAAGCCCGCCCGCTCATGCGAGACAGTGGTAGGCGCTCCGTCCTCATCTGTATGGAAGAGGAAGAACTCGCATTCCGGCCCCACGTCCAACTGATAGCCAAGCTCCGCCGCCCTGGCAAGCACCCTCTTTAAAATATAGCGGGGGTCTCCCTCAAACGGAGTTTGATCCGGGCGGTAAATATCGCAGATAATACGCGCCACTTTGCCCTGCTGGGGACGCCATGGGAAAATTGCAAACGTATCAAGGTCTGGATAGAGATACATGTCCGACGCCTCAATACGCACAAAACCCTCAATGGAGGAAGCGTCGAAAATGCAGCGGTTGTCTAACGCTTTCTGCAACTGGCTCTTGGTAATCGCCATATTTTTGAACATCCCGAACATATCCGTAAATTGCAGACGGATAAATTCTACGTCTTCCTCCTCAACCATGCGGATAATGTCTTGTTTGGTATAATTACTCATGATGGCCGCCCCCTTCTTTCCTGCTCTCTGATAAATTGATATCCTCCGATTTTGTTCCTGACTGTTCGGGCTGTACCGAGTTCGTTCCCGGCTGACCAGGCTGCTCCGTCCCCATCTGCGGCTGACCGGGCTTGACTGCTCCCATCTGCGGCTGACTTGGTGGAACTGCTCCCTGCCTTCTTTGCCCATTCTGATACGAAAGCATCATCTGCTGCCTTTTTTGCGCTGATTTTGCCTGCTGTTTTTTTACAAATTTGACAATCAGCCAAACAATCAGAAACAGAAGCAGCAGCTTATACCAGTGCAGTATCAAGAAAAACAGAAGGTTTTCAAAGAATTTCAACATATTTGTCCAGCTCTTGGCAAGTACGTCGCCAAGCCTCTGCGGAAAGCTGGTGCTGCTTTCTTCATACACGGCAACTTCGCTGATACTGACATTTACAATACTATAGGACGCGTCGGTGTCAATTACTGACATCTCGCTCTTAGTTCTTGCAATATCTAAGGATAATTCCGTAAGCTTCTCCTGAATGGCAAGCATCGCATTATCCTCTGACACCTCGTCAAACATCTTTAAATAGCGCGCGTATTCCGCTTCGTAAATCTCCAGCTCCGCCTTCAGCGTACCATACTGCCTTGTCATGTTCGTGACTTTGGAATTGCTCTCTGTCACTTTGCCAAGCCCTTCCGTTTGCTCCATAAAATCCTGATAGGAGTCCGAGGGAATTCGCGCCGTAGCCCGAAAGGACCTTGGATCCGCCTTGCCGTAAGAACTCTCTTCCGTATATTTGCTGCCGCCGCCATAACTCTGCTCATTTTCCAGGAACCCGCCGTGTTCCTGCACGGTTTCTTTAAATGCACGCACAGACGTTTCAAATTCTATGGCGTCAATAGCTACTGACCCTTCGTAAACTAATTTCTTATCTTTGCCATCGAGAGGGGATGCGCCGTCTTTTCCCTGCTCACCGGCAGACTCTCCCTCTGCCGCTCCTTGCGCGCTGTCCTCAGCCTCCTGTGGCTCGGCAACATCCTCCGCTGCCAACGCATCGTCAGCAACATCCTCTGTCTCCATGCTCTTTGTATTTTCATATGCGTCAAAACCAATCTCTTCTTCAGCTGAAGCTGTCGTCTCATCAAACGGCGTGCCTCCGCCGCATCCTGCAAGAACTGCCGTGGTCATACATACTGCGAAAAGCATTGACCTCAGGCGAATCCATCTTCCTGTTTCCTTTGTCCTCATTCTCTTTCCTCCCTGCTGCAAAACTTACAGACCTCTTCAAAGTCCATGGCGCCCCCAAATAAATCAAGGGCGCTGCCTATTGTTACATTGAGCCTGCCCCCGCCAAGTTCCTGCAAAAGCCTTAAATCGCCAAAATCCCCCACGCCGCCGGCATACGTAATCGGAAGCTGGCCCCAATCCCCTAACAACTTAACCAAATCCTCTTCAATGCCCCGGGCCTTCCCTTCCACATCTACCGCGTGAATGAGGAACTCATCTGCAAATTCCGCAAGCCGGTCTAACAGGGAAACGTCTATCGTTTCCCCGGTAAACCGCTGCCAGCGATCTGTCACAATATAGTAATCATCACCCTTCCTGCGGCAGCTCAAATCCAAAACCAACCGCTCCCTGCCAACCGCAGATACAAGGCGTTTTAAGTTCTCATAGTTCACCACGCCGTCTCGAAACACATAGGAAGTGACAATCACATGGCTTGCCCCCGCATCCAGAAATGCGCTTGCATTATCCGCAGTAATGCCGCCTCCAATCTGCATACCGCCAGGATATGCCCGTAATGCCAGCATAGCCTGTTCTCTTGTCGCATTGTAAAATTCACTCCCCACAGGATTCAGGAGAATGATGTGTCCGCCTTTGATATGACGCTGTCGGTATAATTTTGCAAAAAATGCCGCGTCCTGCTTTGCGACAAAATTCTCTTTCGCCTGATTGTTTTCGTCTCTGAGGCTTCCCCCGACAATCTGCTTCACCTTTCCATTATGAATATCTATACACGGCCGAAATTCCATCCCGTCCTCCTCAACGATTCTTTCACTGACATGCAAACGTTAAGAACCTTCATAGTCTGAAAGCCTTGTTTCCATTATAAGCAAAAACCATCATTTGCACAACAGAAATCTTTTATTAGCTTTCCTTAACACACTCAGTAGTAAAATTTATAAACAAAATTTCACCAGTCGTTGACAGTTTTCATCTTTTTTGTTAAAATCGTGGGAATAACATTAAAAAATTTAAGAAAGTGAGGAAGAAAAATGGGTACGATTATCGGCGAAGGAATTACATTTGATGATGTGTTATTAGTTCCTGCATACTCTGAGGTTACGCCTAATATGGTAGATCTGTCTACCTACCTGACTAAGAAAGTAAGACTTAACATTCCTATGATGAGCGCAAGCATGGACACAGTAACGGAGCATAGAATGGCAATCGCCATGGCGCGTCAGGGCGGAATCGGCATTATACATAAGAATATGTCCATCGAAGCCCAGGCAGAAGAAGTTGACAAAGTAAAACGCTCTGAAAACGGTGTCATCACCGATCCATTTTCTCTTTCCCCGGAACATACATTGCAGGACGCAGACAACCTTATGGCAAAGTTCCGCATTTCCGGCGTCCCCATTACGGAGAACGGTAAGCTGGTGGGTATCATCACCAACCGCGATTTGAAGTTTGAAGAAGATTTCACCAAGAAAATTAAGAACTCCATGACTTCCGAAGACCTTGTGACTGCCCGCGAGGGAATCACCTTAGAGGAGGCAAAGAAAATTCTTGCCAAAGCAAGAAAAGAAAAACTCCCTATCGTCGATGGTAATTTCAATCTCAAAGGATTAATTACAATTAAAGATATCGAGAAACAGATTAAGTACCCGTTGTCCGCAAAAGACGCTCAGGGAAGACTGCTCTGCGGCGCCGGCGTAGGAATCACAGCCGATATGAGACAACGTGTAGACGCACTGGTGAAAGCCAAGGTTGACGTGATTGTCGTTGATTCGGCACATGGTCATTCCCGTAACATCTTAGAAGCTGTGAAACAGATTAAAGCCGCCTTCCCCGACTTGCAGGTCATTGCTGGAAACATTGCCACAGGCAGCGCTACCAAAGCCTTGATTGAAGCGGGCGCGGACGCCGTAAAAGTAGGTATCGGTCCCGGTTCCATCTGTACTACACGTGTAGTAGCAGGTATCGGCGTACCTCAGATTACCGCTATTATGAACTGCTATAACGTCGCCAAAGAATACGGCATTCCGATTATCGCAGACGGCGGCATTAAATACTCAGGAGATATGACAAAGGCAATCGCTGCCGGCGCTAACGTATGTATGATGGGCAGCATGTTTGCCGGTTGTGACGAAAGCCCGGGAACCTTTGAATTATACCAGGGCAGGAAATATAAAGTTTACCGCGGCATGGGCTCTCTGGCAGCCATGGAGAACGGCTCTAAAGACCGCTATTTCCAGGAAAATGCAAGGAAACTCGTGCCTGAAGGCGTAGAAGGACGAGTTGCTTATAAAGGCTCCGTGGAAGACACGGTATTCCAGTTAATTGGCGGTTTACGCTCCGGCATGGGTTATTGCGGCGCTGTCAACATTGAGACATTAAAAGAAACCGGGGAATTCGTTAAGATTTCCGCTGCTTCCCTCAAAGAGAGCCACCCGCACGATATACACATTACAAAGGAAGCTCCGAATTACAGTATAGATGAATAAGTATGTAACCCGCCTCAGATGTTTTGTAGCCATTTAGCCTACGAAGCTCTATATATTCCCCTCAGGCGAGTTTACATAGAAGAATTCAAGGCCTCTTCACGAGGTCTTGAATTCTTTTTACCGACTTTTATGGATTCGGCGTCTCCTTGGTTGTATTTTTTTTATTCGTCGCGTTATCTTTGTTTGTATTGTTTGTGTCGTCTGTGTTATTGTTATTATCTGCGGCGCCATTATTGTCCGTCATATCATCCACGCCGTCTTTCACATCTTCACCGATATCTTCCACACCGTCCACGATGTCGTCGCCAACCTCGTCCACAATGCCGTCTCCTTTGCCGTTAGCGTCATTGTTCGTATTGTTGTTGGTATTATTATTCGTCTTGTCGGTATCTGTAGCATTGTTGTTTTTGTCATTTACGCCATTTCCAGTACCATTATTGTCGGTGCCGTTTGTCACATCATTCGTTGTATCGTTGTTGTCCATATTGTCATTATTTCCACAAGCGGTCACGCTGCCTAATACCAGGATGAGCAGACAGCCCATCAACACTTTTTTTAACTGTTTCATAATAAAAGTCTCCTTTGCATAAAATTTTCTTGTCTCTATCCATTATGGACAGAATTTTCTAGTTTATACTTATTTTTTCATTTTTTCATCTTAGGCTGGAAGACCAGACTAGCCAGATATCCATAAATCAAAGCCGCTGAAATACCCACGGCGCTTGCCGTAAAGCCTCCCATGAAAATACCCAGAAAACCATCGGAATCCACGGCCTTTTGAATCCCCTTCCAGAGTGTGTTGCCAAAGCCTAAGAGGGGAACACTGGCTCCCGCCCCGGCAAATTCCATAAACGGCTCATAGAGTTGTACTGCACCCAGCACGGCGCCGCTGCACACCAGAAGCACCATAATCCTGCCTGGAAGCATTTTCGTCTTTTCCATTAAAATCTGTACCAGCGCGCAAATCAGCCCGCCTACCCAAAATGCATTTACATAATCCATAATTTCTTCTCCTTATCCGGCATACTCAATGACTACGCCATGGGAAATCCCGGGCACGCTCTGCCCTTCATTGAAACTTACTGTGGACAACAGCGCACCGGTGGGCACGAAAAGTACGCGTTTCCAGGTGCCTGTCTCCAATTTCGGCAAAATATAGGCGCTCAAAGTCACAGCGGAACAGCCGCAGCCGCTGCCGCCCGCATTGGTGTTCTGAGATTCACTGTCAAATATCTCAATCCCACAATCCATATGCACGCCGGAAATGTCAAATCCTTTCTCTTTCATGAGATCAAAAAGGATTTCCTGTCCTACCGTACCCAAATCTCCAGTAATGATCTTATCGTAGTCCTCCGGCTTACGCCCGAAGTCTTCCATATTCTGGTAAATAGTGTCACATGCGGCCGGCGCCATTGCCGCACCCATATTCATAGAATCCTTCACGCCATAGTCTACGACTTTGCCGGTCGTGACGCCTGTAATCCGCACCTTGCTCCGCTTTTTGCCAAGCACGAAAGCCCCGCCTCCCGTCACCGTCCACGTAGACGATAATGGTCTTTGGTTTGCATATTCCAGTGGAAAACGAAATTGCTTTTCTGCACTCGCAAAATGACTGGAAGTGACTGCAAGAACCTGTTCCCCATAGCCTGCCGCTACCGCCATAGCGCCAAGCGACAAGGACTCGCCCGCCGTAGAACAGGCTCCGTACAGCCCGAACAGCGGAATATTTAATTCCATCAGGCCAAAGGTGGTAGCAATGTTCTGTCCCAACAGGTCCCCGCCAAATATATAGCGGATATCTTCTTTTTCCAGGCCTGCCTTGCCGATTGCCATGGAGGCCGCTTCTTTTTGCAGCGTACTCTCAGCCTCTTCCCAAGTGTCTTCACCAAATTTGTCGTCTTCCCCGACCAGATCAAACAAGCCGCCAAGCGGGCCCTCGCCCTCCTTAGTTCCTACAATACTGGCGCTGCCCAGAATATAGGGAGCCTCGTCAAATTGTATGCTCTGCTTCCCGATTGTCTGTGACATAATTTTTCCTCCTATCAGTCGGAAGGCATTACAAAAATACATCGCATTTGCCTTCCTTCTTTCACAAAGTATCGGCACGTTCCGCTTCGCGTCACCCGCCATTTTCCTGCTGTTATTGTACCCAAAGTATGGATTTTTACTCAAAAGTAAAATTAAAAAAATCCCCAGACTGTATTGTCATACAATCTGGAGATTTTTTATACTATACTGTATTGCCATACAGCCTGGAAATTTTTATACTATTTCAGCCTCGGCACCGGCGGACGCTTAGGATCAATCACCTCCGAAGCATTGAATAAATCAGACAGGCTATCCATTTCGCCAATCGAGTTAAAGTAGATACGGTAACCGTCGAGATTCCTTCTTCCCTGCCGGAAATATGTATCCGTAACCTGTACGGCATACTGCTGAGAATCCACGTTACAGTAAATATGGAAACCTTGATCTTTGAGATAATTATATTTCTCATTGTCGGGCGTATAACCTACCGTCCACTCAGCTAAATCTTGCCCATGGGCGAAAATAATCGTGTCCGTGCTTCCCACCAGAGGTTCCACATTTTCTTTCCATTTCTGCGTATCCGCTTTCAAACGTTCTAAAGATGCCTCGCCCACTTTCAAATGTCCCCAAGTATGGCTGGCAAATTTCCAGCCTTCCGCCTTAATTGCCTCCGCCACTTTCTTGGCTTCGGCGCGTTCTCTCTCTAAATCAAAATCCGGGTGATTTTCCAGCCATTTACGCTTATCTGTGTCAATATCCTCCGGCACTGTCTGGTAAGTGATATCTGTCCTGTACCCTAAAATCCCATTATACCCGGTAAGGGCAATCGTTCCCCTCGCTCCGCGATAAGAAGCGTCGGGATGCTCCTCTATAAATTTATTCATCAGTGGAACGACATCATAGTCTCCTACAACGGTAGTTCCATCCCGCTGTATGTATTCACATTTCGGTTTCCCATTCTCATCCAATACCATCTTGGATGCATAACCGTAGCCGTCATAACTGTGATAATAGGACAAGTCATCGACAGAAAGCACAAATGCTTTCTTATCCGGCGGCAGCATAATCTCGCCTTTCTCAAAGTGCACGTTGCCATTCTCATCCGTAGTCTCTTTCACCATATCATGGAGATCAACAAGCACATAACCCTTGTCGTACATAATCTGGGTAATCTTGTTAAATTCCTCGATGGTTGTCATCCATTGGTTATTACCCACAGCTTGCGGATTCGTCTCCTGGTCTGCAAAGCAAAGCTCCGGGTCTACCACCAGTGAATGGTAAAACACATGGGTAACTTTATCTATGTCTACCGGAACACAAGCCGCTTTCTTATTCTCGTAATCGGTAATCTTTGCTGTCAGCTCCGAATCTCGCTCATAGCCCTCATAGCTCTTAACCGTCTCAATAGCGCTGTCATAATCATAGCCCGCTGCCAACAGATCTGCCTGTTCTAAAACTGCCGCACGCACGTCTGTTTTATCTTCCTGCTCTTCTTTATCCTGCGGTTTTACCTGTTCTTCCGGCTGCTTCGCCGGCAAATCCTTGGATTCCTCATCTTTGACGGCAGGCTTCGCGCCTGTCTCTATAGATTCCCCCTGATTAGAAGATTTATTTCCCTTAGGCACAAGGGCTGCCGCCGTCACCCCAATTGCAGTAATAACTAACAAAAGTCCAAATGTCTTAATCAATCTCTTCTGCATATATCTCTTCCTCTGCATATATTTTCTGCTCTGTTCCTTGTTTATCCTTTTCTTAGAAGTATCCTGATGATTATCCATTTTATCTCTCCCTTACTACGAAAGTAATTTTATGGTAAGCCTAAAGCCCGCGCCGTGAACATACAGATTTATGCCAAACGCTTACTGCTTCTAACAGCTATAATCTATCATATGACGAATGAGGGGGAAAAATCAACCTTTCTTATAAAAAATTTTATTAATAATTATTAAGATGTTACAATTTACTCATCAACCTATATTGTAACCTTCGCCTGACCAGATGATGGAGTGAACTCGGTTATGCCGGGGTATCTGTAGTAGGCTGAGGCTGCGCTGTGTTGTCATTGCCCATTTGCTGCAACTTCTTCATCACATACAGATAAGCCGGCACCAGGAACAAATCTGCCAAAATCCAGGCCGCAGGGCTGGCAAAGCAAATCGCAGCATACCCAAAGAGCGGCACAAGCGTCATTGCCACAAGACTGCGCGCCGCCATTTCACAGACGCCTGCTAAGATGGCAAACCGGCTAAATCCCAATCCCTGAATCGTAAATCGCACAATATTTACCAGGGCAAGCGGAAAAAAGAACGCTGAGTTGGCAGCGAGAAACCAGGAAACCTGCTTTATAATCTCACCCTCGGAAGGATTTACAAACAACAGTGCAAGCGTCCCCCCGAAACACACCAACACGATACAAGCCAAAACGGAATAGCCAAGCCCCAGCAAGGAAGTTGATTTTATGCCCTGAGAAACGCGGTCAAGCTTTCCCGCGCCAACATTCTGTCCCGCATACGTCGCCATTGTGGAACCCATAGCGTCAAATGGGCAGGCAAAAAACATACTGATCTTACTTCCCGCCGCCACTGCCGCCACTGACACAGAGCCAAGGCTGTTTACCGCCGTCTGCAAAATAACGCTGCCAATCGCTGTGATGGAATATTGCAGCCCCATGGGAATCCCCATATTACAGAGAATCCCTACACAATTGCTGTCTATACGCCATTCGTCCTTCGTAATCTTCAAAATGTCAAACCGCTTCTTAATATAAATCAGACAGGCAAGCCCGGAAACGAGCTGGGCAATCACCGTTGCCCAGGCTGCACCCGCTACGCCCATATCAAAGGCAAGGATCAGCGTTATATCTAAAATAATATTTAAAATAGAAGAAAACACCAGGAAAAACAGCGGACTTTTGCTGTCACCCAGGGAACGTATGACCCCGGACAGTAAATTGTACAGGTATACCGCCGGAATTCCCAAAAATATCACAAATATGTAGCTATATGAGCCTTCTATGATATCCAGCGGCGTGTCCATCCACAGTAGTATTTGGCGACAGAGCGCGCAGACTGCCACTGTCATCACTCCTGCAAAAGCAATGGAGAGCCAGACAGAATTTGCCACATATTTCCTGAGACTATGGTAATCTCCAGCGCCAAAACGCTGCGCTACCGGAATCGCAAACCCATTACACACGCCCATACAAAATCCTATAATCATAAAGTTAATAGAACCGGTCGCTCCCACGGACGCCAAAGCAGAGACACCCAAAAATTGGCCGACAATCAGCGTATCCATCATATTATAAAACTGCTGGAATAGCATTCCAAAAAACAGGGGTATACAAAATTGCAGGATCAGACGAATTGGAGAACCTACCGTCATGTCTTTTGTCACATTCTTAGCCATAGCAGCCACCTCTTTTCTTAATATTCTACAGCGTTCAGAGTACCGTATCACAGACACTCCAGCGCTCTGGTACAACGAAAATTAGGTCTTTGATATATTTGCGCCGGATAATTGTTTCAGATGCAAGGAAGAAAATCGACGATGCAGCGGTAGCGCTTATCACAAGGAGAGACCCGCTTGCGGGAGGATGCCTTATGATGTACAGCTAGATTTTCTGACGCGGTATCTGGACAATTAGACAAGTGAATATGTCAATTACTAAATATTCGTCGTACTCGCTATCGGATAAAAAGAGAACCATCCAGAGTGTTTATAACCCATGTGGTTCTCTATCGTGTTTGAAATTATATGCCCCTTTACGGCATTTGTCAATCTCTTTTTTCTTATATTTTTGGCAGCCAAAAGTTGATGGCATAAAGCAGCGCTGAGGTTGAGACCCCACACTGAATCTCATTCGTTCTCAGCATATCCAAAACATCATTTTTACAAACCCATTTCTTCGTCTGAACTTCATTTTCATCGAATTCCATTGTCTCATTTTCCACATAAGCGCCAAATATGTGAACCTTCATATCAGATATCCCATTATTGGGGAATTGGCAGAATAAGAAAGATAAATCTTTGAGAGTACATCCCGTCTCCTCCATACATTCCCTTTTTGCCGCTTCTTCGGGCGTTTCATCGTTTTCGATGCGCCCTGCCGGAACCTCCCACTCCAGCCTGGATGTAATATAACGTTTGGATTGGACTAGAAGAATTTCCTCTTTGCTGTTTACAATAACTACGCAAGAAGACTCATACGGGAAATGAAGGTTATGATATTTATCAATCATACGTCCATCCGGCATTTCAACTTTATCGGCATACAGGCATATCCAGTCACTTTCATAGATGACTTTTCGACTAATTCGTTTCGGTAAATTTTTGTTCATTCTGTTTTCTCAAATAAAATATTTTTTTAAATCAATACTTGCACTATTGACATTATATCAGATTTTAAGAACATTTCCCAGGATTGGCTTCAATATTTTCTAAATCTAAAAAACCCCCAGGATACCTGCAAAGCAAATACCCTCGGGGCAAGCATGGGCGGGGCATCAGCAGAAATCCCGCTCCAGCCCTCTCACAATCTGGTGCATTTCCGACTTGGTGGTAACATTCCTTGCCGCCTCTACCACCTGACGTTTTTCCTCATCGTTCAATTTGGCGTACGCATCCATCGCTTTGGGATTTGCCCCTAGCTGGAAGCTTAGGCCCATAGGCATATCATAACTATTACTTGCTTGTCCCTCCATACGCAATTCCTCCTTTGCCTTCCTCCTTTCACATGGTATCGGCACGCGACGCTATGCGTCGCCTGCCAGGTCGTCGGAAGGCATTTTTAAAATGCTTCGCATTTGCCTTCCTCCTTTCACATGGTATCGGCACGCGACGCTATGCGTCGCCTGCCAGGTCGTCGGAAGGCATTTTTAAAATGCTTCGCATTTGCCTTCCTCCTCCTAAAATATTCCCATGAGTTTCAATATCCAGTAAATCAGCCCCAACAGCCAGCTCGTGAAAATTCCATAAAGAATGACCGGTCCGGCAATCGTAAAAATCTTGCAGCCGATACCGAATACCTGCCCTTCTTTCTGAAATTCAATGGCTGGTGCCGCCACGGAATTGGCAAACCCGGTGATGGGCACCAGCGCGCCTGCGCCGCCCCAATTGGCGATGGCCGGATAGATATTGAGCCCGGTGAGCAGTACGCTCGTAAATACCAATATCATACTGCACCAGCCCCCGGCTGTCTCTTTATCCAGCCCGAAATTGTTTGTCGCCATATTTAAAATAAACTGTCCAATCGTGCAGATAATCCCGCCCACCACAAATGCCTTCGCCATATTCGCCGGCAGGGAATGGGTCGGCGTCACCTGCTTGACGTATTCGTTATATTGCTGATTCTTCTTTTCCTTCTGCTCCATGGTTTCTTGCTGCGCCATGATATTTCCTCGCTTTCCATAGTTATTTTTTTATCCTCATGCCAGTTGGGTTCCTCCTTAGGACTTCAACTTCTGTGGCTTCGGCAAGAGTCCTAAGGCATCCTCCCAACTTCGTTGGGTCCCTCCTTAGGACTTCAACTTCTGTGGCTTCGGCAAGAGTCCTAAGGCATCCTCCCAACTTCGTTGGGTCCCTCCTTAGGACAAGTTCTGCATATGGTTGGCGTAAAAATAAAATGCACCCGCCATCTTGCCCAACGCCATAAACAACATAATCCAACTCAGCCCTTCCTTAATACCGAAACGGCGGAACATAATGGGAAACGTGTTGAGGATTTCCGCCAGGGCAATCGCCAGACAGCCGACAAAAACGCCCGCCGACAAACCAAATAGCATCACCAGCCAAATCCCCAGATGCAGATTGATGTGGAACAGTGCAAAAATATTGCCGAACACACCGCCCAAAATAACTGTATTTTCGTAGAGCACGATATCGGTCGCCGTCCGGCTTTTACCGATAATCCTCGGCACCACTCCCACGGTGATGATAAAGCTGAACACGCCGGCGGAAACTGCTGTGCCGCTCGCCAGCCCGATAAATCCTAAAAATATCTCTTTCATCCACATTTTTCCGGCTCCTTCTTCTTAGGCATGTCAGGCCTATTCCACATCATTGCTTGTGCCGTTGCGCCCGCAGTTTTCAATAAACGTGGTATCCACATCCTTCTCATAAGTACGCATTTCCACCTGGATTGGCGTAGGATCGGGCGAAATCTTTTTATGCCCGACGTGGTTGAAAAATACCGTGATTCCCAGAAACAGGCCAATCGAATAACAGATTTCAAGAACGGTAAAACCATCCGATTCCGTCCCCATGACCTGCTGATAGAAGTCTGCGAAGACTTCTCCCACGCCCACATCATTGTTGAACGTCATAATGGTAAATGCCGAACCGAAGAAAATCAAAACACAGAGCACCGCCGTCTTCAAATACAGCAGCCATTTGGCTTCTTCCTTAGGCACATACTCAATCACAAAATCTTTTTCACCGATATTCTGGATTTCCACACCGGGAAATTCCTTACCCATTAACTCAATTACTTTCAGAACCGAAAACACCTGCATCTGTGTCTTTTTCTTGCTCTGGTTTGCCGGCGTATGAAAGTTATATACTTTCATCTGCTTCATCTTATTGACTAAAGGACGATTCGTACAGGTGAGCTTGGCGATATCCTTTAAGACTACGGACGGTTCCGTCACCTTTACATTCTGTTCTATTTTCAGATATACGACATCTGCCATTCTATGCCACCGCCTTCTCCTGTCCCTGGTACTGACAAATTGATAAAAGATCCTGCCGTGCATCCTTACAGCCGGCAGGCAGTTCTTCCTTAAACTCTTCCCTTACAAGGGTTCCCTCGGTCACTTTGACCTGGCTTTCCACATAATTCACATAATAAAATATGCCTCCGATAATTGTGAGTATCACAACTACCAGAAGGCATATCCGATAAATCGTACTATGGCTCATATACTCACTTCCTTTTCCATCTTTGGAAGTAGTATGCCATAATAGTAATAATTTTATTCTTTCACGATTACTTTATCGCTACGATTTTTACGCTCTTTTTCTGACCTTTTCCTTTGAGCTTTTTTTTGTAAGATTTCAATTTTGCTTTCGGCACGCGCACGGAGGCTTTGGCGTTGATTTTCTGCAAAGCATTTTTGCCGACTTTTTTTAGTTTCGTGCTCCGTATTGTAAGCTTTTTTAATTTTTTACAATTATAGAACGCTTTACTGCCGATTTCTGTCACGTTCGCCTTTATTTCGGCGCTGGTAACCTTACCGCAGTTCTGAAACGCATTGCTGCCGATAACCGTCACATTGAATTTCTTACCGCCAATCTTAACGGAAGAGGCAACGGTAATCTTCTTTAGCTTCTTGCGCGCAGAACTGCTCTTGACGCCGGTGAGCGCGACGCTGCCCTTGCCGTTTGTCTTGGCGTTTGTAATGCGGTATTTGAAATTTCCCACCGTATATACCGCGTTCTTCTTGACCGTAATAGCAAATGTCCTGGTAAGCGTGCCTGTGTATTTCCCTTTCCCTGTGATGGTTGCTTTTGCCGTGCCAATCTTTGTATTGTTGCTGTACGTCACCGTGTAATCTCTATTTTTCACAAGCGCTTTTCCCTGATACTTCACGCTCACGCCGGGCGTTTTCTTCTTTCCATTGTAATACTGTTTGGAAATGCCGCCAATCTGACAGGATGTCAGCGCAACTTTGTCATTCTTATTGTCGCCATTTCCCGTGTTATCTCCGCCGCCGTATTCCTTATCAGGCGCGGCAGTGACCTTCCCATCGCTGACTGTGAAATCATAACCGCCGGACAAAAGCGTAAACTCCGCCGCCGTCTGCCCATTGTGTTCCGTCATACCCTTAAAAGTAATGCCGGAACTATTGGGCATCTGCCCCATATCCATATGATCCACGGGAAGATACAAGGTAGCTGTCGTATTTGCTGGAATCCTTGCATGATAAAATGCAAGTTTTCCTTCTTCACTCTTCCAGGATGACTCAATTCTTCCATATACGGAATCGTACGAAGCATCCACACGGTTAATTCGCTCCTCATCGTTGTACTTCGTGCCGGTATCGAGCGTCGGCTGCAAAATGACATGCTTAAATCCTGGTTCCTGCAAATCAGAACAGATGCCTGCCATATAGCGGTACATCCATTCCACCACAGAACCATACGCATAGTGGTTGAAGGAATTCATCTCACTGTCGCCAAACCCAATCCCCGGGGAATAAGAGTTCCAACGCTCCCATACCGTAGTCGCCCCCGCCTTCACCTCGAAGAGCCAGGACGGCTGCCCATCCTGCAAAAGCAAATCATAGGAGACCTGGGGATTGCCTATATCCGTCAGCGCCGGGGCAATCACATTCGAGCCCAGGAATCCTACGGCAAGCGTATTTTTCCCTGCCTGCGCGCGGATGCTGGATGGGTCGGGATTTTCATTTTTTATATTTTCTATCAATAGCTTCTGCGCAATGTCCCGCATTTCCTCACTGTCATAGAATCCCAGCTTCAACATCCACAACAGCGAAGTCTGTGAATTATTTTCCCAGACGCCGCCTTTTCCCGCGCTGTACATAAACTGAAAATTCTTATTCCCTTCTCCCGATTTAATTACCAGGTTATCATCCCCAAACGTCACATGCGTTTTAAGGAAAGTCTGCTTAATATTGTCGAACTTCGCCTGATATGCAGCCTGCTTATCCTCTTTGCCGAGGATGCCGGCAATCTCTGCCATCAGCTGATTCATATATCCATAATAGTAATCAAACATGACTTCGATGCTGGTGCCCTGAAAAGAGAGCCAGTCGCCATAATTCCTGGCATTATTGGGAATCCAGGACTGATTCGCGCCGCGCTCTTTGCCGGCAAGGAAGGTCATATAAGTATCAAAATATTGCCAATTGTCCTCCAGGAAACTTACATCCCCGGTCTGCTGATAAAGCGCCCAGGGTACGATAATCAACACATCGCTCCAGCCTGCCGCCCAATTGCCGAAAAATTCATTCGTGTCTACACAATCCGTCACAGAGGCCACATAGCCATTCTTCTTGGTATTTTCATCAAAGATTTCCTGCATCTCCTGCAAAAATGCATAAGAGTTAAAATTATACACCGCGGTCTGCGCAAATGCCTGCGTATCTCCGGTCCAGGACAAACGCTCATCCCTCTGGTTGCAGTCTGTGGGAGCCGTGTAATAATTACTGAGCTGCCCGAACAGTACATTATTGAAAAATTTATTGACGTCGGCATTGTTCGTCGAAATCTGTCCTGTCTGCTCTGATACCGAAGAAATCCCCTTGGAAGTCAGCCCATAGATTACCATGTCGTCGCTGGCTGTAAACTCCACATATTGATAGCCGAAAAAGGACATGCCCGGCTGGTACTCTTCCGTACCGTCCCCGGAAAATACATACGTTGCCTGGGAACGCGCACCCCTAAGGCTCTTCTGGTAAATAGAGCCTTTCGGGCCATCCGCCTGCGTAGCGCCCTTCCCCACTTCACTTCCGTCATTGAGCATCTCCGCAAAGCGCATCACCGCCCTGGTTCCACAGGGAGCCGAAAAGCGCACGTTTGGCACGGCTGTCAAATTTTGTCCCATGTTTACCACCATGGTCTGTCCCTTCTTTAAGCTAATGCCATTTGCAAACATATCCGCCCCTGTATATTCTGCTATGGGGTCAATTTCGCCGCCCTTATATTCCGACTGCGCTTTCGTTCCACTGTAGACAACTGCGGAAACAGGTTTTTGGTCAAACGCTCCTGTCATTCTTCCCGGAAGCCCGGTCTGTGCGCGGATCACGCCCGGAAATGTTGATGCGGACATACGCATCTTTTGTAAATCTCCCTGTTTCCTGACCATACCCTGATCTTCATTGGCAATCTCTGTCCAATCCGTGCCGTTTTCCGAGACAGACACCGTATAGCATTTCGGATAGTTGGCATAGATACCGCCCAGAATCGAATCCTTGCTACTGCGGGGGAAGATACGCAGGCTGGAAAATTGCACCGCCTCTGCAAAATCAAACTCTATGACAAGCGGCTGACTTAAATCAAGCGTCGATTTCATCCTGTCTAAAATATCGGTGCTGTAACCTTTGTCCGTCTCCGTACCGTAATCTCCATCCGTAAGGTTCTGTGCTCGCCAGGTATCCCCAAACGTAAAAGGTTTATCCGTGCTCACAGTTGGAACCACATCTCTCGCTACATTTTCCATACCGTTCCACAGCTCTAATTCCATGATTTGCAAACGGTTTTCTTTATCAACGTCACTCGGCTCATAGACTGCCGGCCCCACCTGGGACACGCTGATTTTTACCTTCTTGGCCGTAATTTCTCTGCCAAATTCCGTGTCATAATGCTCCGCCTCTACTTCCGGGAAAAGCTCTGTATTGCGCAAATACTCCACCGTATAATCCGTACCCCGCGCATCTCCATTTAAGTCTACGTCGGTCCAATCCGTTCCATTCTGTGAAACTTGAAGCGTATATTTCTTGGGATAATTGGGGCATTCGTTCCCGGACTTAGCTCTCACATTCGTCCTGGGATACAGCCGTAACGATTCAAACGATTTTTCACTGCCGAGAGCAAACGTAAAAGTGATGGGATTATCTTTGAAATTAAAAGCGTCCACCGCATTTGCCCTCAGCACTGTGGAAGTATAGCCCTTGCCGCTGTTCACTCCTAAATCGCCATCCGTTAAATAATCCGGGCTCCACACATCGGGAGCCGGCGACGGAAGCCAGGCATTAGAAATATCCGGGACGTTGCCCCTCACAAGATTATTCTTCTCTTCATCCAATAGCTCGAGTTCCATAATTTGCAGTAAATTTTCACCATTCTCATCTGCCGGCCCTGACTCCTGCACCGAAAGCCGCACATAGGATGCTGTCTGCGGCGCGAATTTATTGACAATACAAGGGCTTGCCAGTTCCCCCTCTTCTTCACCGCTGCCCTGGGCATTAACCCACGCGCTGTCGTCATATCCCGCCTTCGTGTAGCCGCCAAGCTCTTTGGCAAAAATCGCATTATAATCTTCGCCATAATAAATACCGCTGGCCGTAATCCCTCCGGCAAGCGTGCCTTTCCAATCCGTTGTATCCGTCTTGATTGCATTTGTACTGCCATCCGCATAGTCAATCATCAAAAGCGCCTTTACCGCCGGACTGCTGACATCTGTGTTACCCATACCGTTATACCAGCCGGCGCCCGCCGCTACTGCCACCGCCGCGGATTTGGCGTCTTTGACAAACGGCGTAACGTCATACGTCTGATAACCAAGGCTCACATTCCGGTTGCCATATCCGGGATTCATATGATGGTAAACCAGGTTACCGCTCTCATCCCATTCGCCCACGCGGTTTCCGTTCACATACGCCTCATAGGCGCCAAGCGCCGTGATATAGAGCCTTGCTTTGCGAATTTCCTTCTGTTCCAGCGGCTTCTCCGTACGAAATATCGGCGCCAGACGGCTCCTGTTCATACAGATAAATTCCGCGTCTTTCCACGCCTGTACATTGCTCACACCCGTCTCAAAGGTAGATTCCGCCGTATAGGACTGCCCGGCCTGATCCCAGACCGTAACCTGCCAACGGTAAGTTCCCCTCTCTGAAATCGTTCCACCGCAGGCGATGCCCGTTGATTTATCACTCTCCACCTTACCGCTGTCCCAAACCTGGGCGCCATCCTCCGCAAATACCTGAACCTGGTATGATGACTGCCTGGCGCCAATCACGGTCGAATCCATCTGCCATCCGAAACGAATCCCTTCCGCCTCAATTCCCAATGGATTCGTCTGGTAATTGGTAGTCAAACCTGTAATGCTTGTCTTTGCCGCCGCACCCCGCTGCGTGGTCATAACCGCCTCGTGCTGCTGTATGCTTCCCGCAGCCCGCACAGGTGAAACAGGAAACGCCGTAAACGCCACGCAGCCTGCAAGCGCTACTGCAAGAACCTTTGCTCTTGTTCTCATTTCACACACTTCCCTTCCCTTAAATATATTTTTACAGATATAACTATTATAAATTGTAACCTGCCCGGCTGTCACTGTTGGTTGGCACTTGCTTTATATGACCTTTGGGGATTATAATGTGATTAACAACCTTATTCTTATTAGGAGGAAGGCAAATGCGAAGCATTTCTGGAATGCCTTCCGACGAAATGGCAGGTGACGCGAAGCGTCGCGTGCCGATACCTACTATAGCCACAAGGAGTAGTCCCATGGAAGACCAAAAAATCCTCGCCGTCCTCAATGAATTTGAACCTGCGGAAGCCGCTTACCGCAAGCTCTACCTTGCCAACCCCTACGACAAAATTCCGCCTGTGCGCGACTGGCAAGACTTTGTCACCGAATACCGCCAGAATATGAAAAGCCCTGTGGAAATCCCCACAGAGCCTATTTCTGATATTTCTACTTATTTTTACGAAAGTCAGTTCTTCTCCCCTCAAACGCTGATTCCCCATAAACCCTCGCCCAATGCCTTTGAGATGGTCTATCCGCCAATTGCTAACTCAGAGTGCGTCATTTTTAAACACCTTCGTTATCTGCCCGTTTTCGATCACGCGCTGGAATTCGTCAAGCTTGTCTATATTTTGCAGGGAAGCAATATCTTTAATCTCAACCAGAAAAACTACCGTCTCCCGGCGGGAAGCCTGATTGTTGTGGGGCCTAACACGATACAGAGCTTCTCGGCTCTCCATGATGAAGATATTGCCCTCAACATCATCATGCGCACTTCCTCCTTCGAGAAAATGTTTCTCCCGCTGCTTATGGAGAGCAACGAACTATCCGACTATTTCTGGCAGATGCTTTACGAAAAAGACTTCTCCTCAATTCTGCTGTTTAACTGTCAAGGAAACCAGGAAATTCGTCATCTCGTCCTACAGCTATACTATGAATCGCAGCTCAACCGCAATCACAGCCTGCTCATCATTAACAGCTATGTACTGTTGCTGTTTGCCCAGCTTATCCGCAACCATATCGGCGATGTGCAGAGACTTTCCGGTGAAAACAGCACAAGCGCTACCTCCAGACTCTTCCAGTTTATTACCGAAAATAAAGCGACCGTCTCTTTAGGCATGGTTGCGGAACATTTCGGTCTCAGCAAAGGTTATTTGAGCCGTTATATCAAATCGCGCACTGGCTATACTTTTTCCGGGCTGGTCCAAAAACTCAGGCTCAAAGAAGCCGCCTATTTATTGATAAACTCTAACCTCAGCGTTGAGGAAATCGTATACAAAGTAGGTTACACTGACGTCAGCAATTTCTACCGGTCGTTTAAAGAAACTTACCAGACGACACCGGGAGAATTTCGCAGCCAGTACTCATAACAATAACCTCACTGCTAACGGTTAAATTTCCTGCGCATTTCCAGCAGTATTTTTTTCTCCATGCGGCTCACCTGAACCTGACTGATGCCCATCTCCTGTGCGATTTGGCTCTGCGTACGCTCCTTGAAGTACCGCAGTTCAATCAAATGCCGCTCGTTCTCGCCAAGCTCCTGCAAAAGCTGTTCTAATACCATATGGTTGAGCAGCATTTCATGGCTGTCCTTTTCCTGCGGCAGGCGGTCCGCAAGGCAGATCTCCTTGCCCTCTGAGGCTCCGGTATTCTTATAAATGGACTCTACCTCTCCGTTTGCTTCCAAAGCCATGACGATTTCCTCCCGGGGCATCCCTGTCTCCTCAGAGAGTTCTAAAAGGGTCGGCTCCCTGCCAAGCTCTGCCTGTAACTTTTCGCGCGCCTGTTTCATCTTAGCGCCGCTCTCTTTCAGGCTGCGGCTCACCTTAATCATACCGTCGTCTCTGAGGAAACGCCGAATCTCCCCCGTAATCATAGGTACGGCATATGTGGAGAACTTCACAGAAAAGGATGCGTCAAACTTGTCGATGGCTTTCATCAGTCCAATACTGCCAATCTGAAACAAATCTTCCTGCTCATATCCACGGTTATTGAATCTGCGCACAATGCTCCACACCAACCCCATATTATTCTTTATCATGGCCTCCCTGGCAAAACGGTCGCCCGCCTGGGACTGCTCTAAAAGCTGCCTATGTAACGCTTCTCTTTCCTCTTCCGTCCCCATTATCTTAGGCTCGTCCAACCTTCTCACCCTTCCCCTATGGTTTTGCGCATGGTGACGCAAGTTCCTTTACGCGGTTCCGAGACCACCTCCACCGTGTCCATAAAAGCTTCCATGAATGCAAATCCCATACCTGACCGCTCAAGCTCCGGTTTGGTGGTAAACATCGGCGCCCTGGCCTGCGCAATATCAGCAATCCCTTTACCAACGTCCATCACAGAGATTTCCACCTTATTGCCTTCTATACTGCATTGAATCCAGATGTGCCCTTCTTTCTGTTCATATCCATGAATAATGCAGTTCGTCACAGCCTCGCTGACTGCCGTTTTGATATCCGCCAGCTCGTCCACCGTCGGATTTAGGCCGGCTACAAACGCCCCCACCGCAACTCTCGCAAACCCCTCATTGGAAGATGCAGCAAGAAATTCCATCTTCATCTCGTTCTTTATACTTTCCATAGCTTCCTCCTTTTCGCCTACTCAACTTCCATAATCTTCCTTAAACCGGATAACTGGAACACTCGCTGTATCTGCTCATTGAGATGCACCGCCTTTACATAGCCGCCGCCAAAGCGCACATTTTTGCATCTGCCGATAATGACGCCGATCCCGGAGCTGTCCATAAAACTGGTATCGGCAAAATCAAATACCAGGCTGCGCACCGGGTATCTTAAAATCAGCCCATCCGCCTCTTCCTTCAAAAACTCCGCCGCATGATGATCCAATTCCGCGGGCATTTTCAAAATAAGGCATCCGTATTCCTTCTTGTATTTGTATTCCATAGACTTCCTTCCTTTCCATTTATAAAACTTTCACAATTAGGAGAACATAGGACGACCGCTCACACTTTCACAAGTTAGTGTGATACGGTCTTTCCTATAAGATAAAAAAGACGCCATAAAAATTATGACGTCTTTTGTAATATACTCTACTGTTTTTAATTACGGCTGCTGCCTATTCAGCTCATCCAAATACTGCTGAGACGCCTTTGCCCGCTGCGTCCCCGGATGAAGCTCTATCATTCGCTGATAATATTTCTTGGCATTTTCTATATCCCCGGTCTGGCGGTAAGAATACGCCAAATGATAAATGGCGTAGCCATCGTCATGGTCCTCCTCCGCCTTTACCACCTTTTCCAATCCGGTGATTGCCGCTGCAAAATTGCGGCTGTTGTAGTCCTGCTCCGCCTGTTGATAAACGGCTGCCATATACTGCTCATTTACCAGACCGTTCATCCTATCGTAGACTGATTTGGCCTGAGCGCCCAAAAGTCCGGGATCTACCTGCCCAATACCGTCTCCTGCCGCCTGAATATTCTGCTGTGAATACTCGAAACAAACATTAATCATCTGCTCATAATTGTCGATAATCTTCTGCGTATCTGCCGATTCCCCCTCCATATTCTCAATCTTCGCTTTGAGATCTTCTATCTCCTGATTGAGGCTATTCATCTCCTGTGTGCGGGAAGTCAGCTCATTGTTGGCTTCCAATTCCGCCTTGCGTGCTTCCGACACGGCGTTCTGCCTCACAGTAGGAAT
This sequence comes from uncultured Lachnospiraceae bacterium, assembly GCA_910588845.1. GTDB lineage: Bacteria > Bacillota > Clostridia > Lachnospirales > Lachnospiraceae > Petralouisia. The sequence goes on along the minus strand of CAJURU010000001.1, from coordinate 142,723 downwards.
AATCAAAAAATATGTGATCAAGGCCCCGATTGCCACGCCGATAATTAAATTTATTATCGTCATCAGCGGCGACATATCTCTGACGTTTACCGGCTGGATAATCGTCTCATTACCGCTGCGGTAAGAGGCTGTCTCCTCTTTCTTATGACCCGCGCCTTTGGAGGCCGAGACATCTTTCTGCAAACAACTGTCTACCTCCCTCAAATAACGCAGCGTTGTCAGATTGCCGGTGTCAACCCTTGCCGCATCACTGAGTTCTCTTCTGGCACGCTCATATTTGCCCTCCTCCATGTAGAGAAGCGCCAGAAGCTGATGCGCTTTCACCAAACCGGGATTCATGGAGAGCACCTTTTTCAATTGGATAATTGCCAAATCTTTGCTATCCTGCTGGCAGTAAAGCAACGCCTGGTTATATTTCTTAATCGTCTGGTTCACAGAGCTCAGACGGGAACTGTTGGACTGGATTGCATCCAGATATTGTTCCGCGGGATTGCCCTCTGGCTTCAGACTGCGGCTGATAACCCACTCGCTCAGGGCGTCTACCACCTCGCCCATCTCATAATAAACCAGCCCCAACAGATTACGCGCCTCTATATTCGCCTTATAATACTGTAGGCTCATGCGCAAAGATTTGGCTGCGCCTGACAAATCGCGCACCTTCGCTTTCTTCAATCCGTCATTGTAGAAGGTATTTGACAGACGGATAATTTTATTATAACTGTCCATACCAATCCTTTCTATCGCTCTGAACCTACCGTTGTCTTGCTTCCTTGATGATTTCCTGCATGATATCTGTCATGTCCGTGAGATCTCTGTCATATATTGCATCCTCAACCTCTTCCACTTCCAGGCTCGGCTTAAATTTCTTCAATTCTTCCTCAAAATCAATCATTCCATACCTCCTGCAATTCTCTCCAACGCGCCAATCAGATAAAGCGAACCCGCACAGAACAATATCTGTCCCTGCTTTTTCGCTGACAGGGCATACGCATATGCCTCCTCTACCTGCTCTATCTCTGTAATTTTTACCGTCTGCTTATTCTTATCTGCCGTCCGTTCAAATACCTCCGCCAACATATGGCAGTCCGCCCCCCGGTTCCCCGGGACGCATGTAATAATAATATTTTCCCACTCGCCCTTTTGCAGTAAATCTTCTGCGGCACGCACATAATCCTTCTCTTTCACCATGGCAAATAATAAAACAGCAGGCGTCCCGGAAACCTGCCCTGCCGCCTCAAGAAATCTTAAAATGCCATCGGCATTATGGGCCCCGTCAAAATACACATCCGGCCTGACCTGCTGCATTCTACCCGGCCATCTCACTTCCGCAAGTCCTTGCCGTATCGCCGTATGCGGGATATTCTCACTCTGCGCAATACAATTCACAGCCTGCAAGGCTATTGCCGCATTCTGCGCCTGATAAGGCGCCGCAAAGGGTATTTCAAATTCCGTAACAGTACCATCATAACCACAATCATAGGAAAATGCAATCTTTTTCGCCCCGATTAATAAAATTTTAACTTTATCTGGAAAAACCGGATAAGACATGCAGGCCCGCCGCCGGGCACATTCCACGATTACTCTGCCCGCCTCGGGCAAAGATGCGTCGTACACGATCGGAACGCCAGGTTTTATGATCCCCGCTTTCTCCGCCGCAATCTTGGCAACTGTATCTCCTAAAATCTCCGTATGCTCCAGACTGATGGGTGTAATCACCGTGAGAAGCGGCCGCTCTACAATATTTGTAGCGTCCAGACGCCCTCCGAGCCCCGTCTCCAACACGACATACTCTGCCTGATACTCTGCAAAGATAAGCATACCCGTGGCAAACACGTATTCAAAAAACGAGGGATGCGGCATACCCTGCTGCATCATGGAATCTACCGTCTGCTCAACCTTTTGCACCGCCCGCACAAAACACTCCCTATCGCAAGGCCGACCGCCCACCTGAAACCGCTCCTCAATATACATCAGATGCGGAGAAGTGAACAGACCCACGCGCTTGCCTGACGCCCGCAGAATACTGTCAAGAAAAGCGCAGACACTCCCCTTGCCATTGCTGCCCGCCACATGAATCACTTTAAAATTATTTTGGGGAGACCCCAGGCGGCAAAGCAGCTCCCGGGTGTGCTCCGGTTTATTTTTGGCAGAAAACCTGGGAATTTCCAGAATTGCCTCCACTGTCTCTTCGTACGTCTTCATAATTTCCCATTTTCCTTTGTACTTATTCGCAGTGCCCATTATAATACACTCGCCAATTGAAATCTAGTCCTAAATATGGAAAATGCGAATTTTTCGTGTGACATTTTTCTACTTCATATGCTGCAAAGACCGCTATACTTTGCAACATAACATTAATCGACAAAAAAATGACTGGATCCTCTATGAAATCCAGCCATCATCCATATTTTAAGTAATTTAAGATTCTATCGCACACATCAGAATCTTATCCTGATCGCGAACAAATTCCAACTTCTTCTGCTGCTCTTTCACCAGCACCCTCAGCTCGTCAATCTCGACCCTAACGCCCGGGTATACATTGCCGGTAACTCTGACAGTTCCACCTCTTGCACGCTCAATCTGATCCTGAAGCTTCTCAAGCTCTGCCTCATCCCCGGCCAACAACGCTGTGTCACGAATCTTCACGCGCAGAAGGTCGGTCCTTCTGGGATCATTCTTCATATCTTTTAAAATCTTCAGCCCTTCTTCTATCTTGCTGAGATTTGTCTTCTCTATCTTAATCTTGTTCTGTAAGACGCTGATCCTGCGCCGCGTAGCCATGTCGTTACCAATCTTCACATGAGTCCTGACCTCGCCTTCACTGCCCAGCGTGTCAACCTCAATACTCTCAATCGCGCCTACTTCGCCGCCAATAATACTTGCTTTCTTGCCATTGAGTATAATACTCTCACCGCAGGATACCTGACAGTTCAAAAATACATCCGCCTGAATAGTTCCATTGGCATGTACTCTGGTGTACTCAAAAAACTTAGCGGATATATTCCCATTGGCTATGATAGTAGCTCTCGATCCCCCCATAACTCCGCTTCTGAGCACAATATCCTTACCAGCTTCAATATTCGCACCCTCTACAATACCGTCTATTGTAACAGTACCAGTCGCCTTCACTGTCAAACCACTGCAAACAGCTCCATGAATGATCACGTCGCCACGAAAATCAATATTTCCCACAGACAAATCAGCATCGCCATTAATCTCATATACGGGCAGAATGACGATACGCTCACCATTTTTCTCAATCTTACCATCCAATAAAGATGTATATATTAAACCATCCTCTGAACGCTCAAATCCTTTGCCGCGCAACGGCACTAAATCTCTACCGCGCTTCGCAAGAACAGGCTTGCCCCTTAAGTCTATGCCGTCCTTCCCCTGAACAGATTTATGGTATTCTGCAATTACCTGGCCCTGGGTGACTATCTCCACCATCTTAATGCTCCAGTAATCGACTGATCCGTCCGGCTTTAACTTAGGCTTCTTGCTGAAATTCATGTCAAATTTATATTCATAATATCCATCTATGCCATCTTCGGGTATCTGACCCTCCGCAATGAGAACTTCCTGATTATAAACTTGCTGCTCTAACATCTGTCTGATTTTATCTTCATTAATCCCAAAGGTCACGCCGCTCGTCTTGAGCACAGCCATTATATAATTGTAATCATGGACCTCCAACTCCGGCCTCGGCAGAAATAGATAGGCTTTCATGTTGTCTCGGCTTATTCTAACTTTGGGTTCATTTTGCGTTGAGGCTGCCATTACAGATCCCCCCTTTGCATGGAATTACTGTCAAAAAAAGTATTATACACATATATTACCAAGATTCGCAAACTTTTTCAATATGTTTTAACGGATTTCTTATTTTTTAGAAAACAGTTCAGCCAGCCATAACAGCATAGCCAAACCATCCTCTAAACTCCTGCACTGCGGATAACAGGACTTGAACCTGCACGGGGTTGCCCACTAGAACCTAAATCTAGCGCGTCTGCCAATTCCGCCATATCCGCCCAAAGAGGCAGGGTATATGACCCTGCACACCACAACTTCTAGTCTATAATACTAAGAAGCCGCCTTGATTATAATATCTGTTGGTAAAAAAGTCAAGAGCTGAATCTAAATATATTTTAATCCCTCAAATACAAATCACGCGTATATACCTTATCCCTGACATCATCCAGGCAGCTGTCATACCGATTCGCTATGATGGAATCCGCCTGCCGCTTAAACTCAGCCAGCTCATTCACAACCCGGCTGCCGAAGAAAGTTGTCCCATGCTCCAAAGCAGGCTCATAAACGATCACGGTCGCTCCTTTTGCCTTAATCCTCTTCATTACCCCCTGGATAGAGCTTTGCCGGAAATTATCAGAATTGGATTTCATCGTCAGGCGGAACACCCCAACTACCACATTTTTTTCTATATAACGATCGTATCTGTTCTTATCAGTGTATGAATAATAGCCCGCTTTACGAAGTACCTGGTCCGCAATAAAATCTTTCCTTGTCCGGTTGGATTCCACAATCGCCCCAATCAGGTTTTCCGGGACATCCCTGTAATTTGCCAGTAATTGCTGCGTGTCTTTCGGCAGGCAATAACCTCCATAGCCAAAAGACGGGTTATTGTAATGGCCGCCAATTCTCGTATCCAGGCATACGCCGTCTATAATCTGCTGTGTGTTCAACCCTTTCATTTCTGCATAAGTGTCCAATTCATTAAAATAAGATACGCGCAATGCAAGATACGTGTTGGCAAATAATTTGACAGCTTCGGCTTCCGTATAACCCATATACAGAATGTCTATATTCTCTTTTATCGCGCCCTGTTCCAACAGTCCGGCAAATGTTTCCGCCTTATTCCTCGATTCCTCGTCGCATCCGACAATAATCCTTGAAGGATAGAGATTATCATATAGCGCCTTCGACTCGCGCAGGAACTCAGGAGAAAATAAGATGTTCTTCGTGCCGTACCGCGCCCTTATCTTTTCTGTATAACCAACCGGAATCGTAGACTTTATGATAATCGCAGCGTTCGGGTTCGCCTCTATTGCCTGTTCAATAACGGATTCTATGGCAGACGTGTCAAAAAAATCACGTTCCGTGTCATAATCGGTCGGTACGGCTACTATGATAAAATCCGCCTCTTTGTAGGCGCCCTTAGCATCAAGCGTTGCCGTCAGGTCAAGTTCTTTCTCCGCCAGGTACTTCTCAATATATTCGTCTTGTATGGGCGAGACTTTGCGATTAATCATCTCCACCTTTCTGGGAATGATATCTACCGCTGTAACTTTATTGTTCTGTGCTAATAGTACGGCAAGGGACAGTCCCACATATCCTGTGCCCGCAATGGCGATTGTCTGTTTTTCCATGGTGTTCTCCTTTGTTATTTTTAGCCCCTATATTAATTTTCAATAACTTCTTTCTACAGTAGATATGGTAACCAAAAATATAACCCTTGTCAATCTACTCATTTTGAAATAATGCGTGACCGCTTCATATTATCTCAAGTTTCATTTACCTTGCAATCTTTCTCTATTTGTAGTAGATTATACAGTAAATACGATTTCTGTATATAAAAATCTTCTATAGATAACAAACGGAGGAAACTATGGGTAATTTAAAGGTATTAATGTTTTCAAAAAAAAGCAATATTTTTTGTGATTACGCAGAAGCAATCTTAAAATGTAATTTTAAAACCGACGAGTTTTTGTCTATCCGCGGCAATGTCGGCGACGAACTTGACGAAGAATTATATCTGCATAAACCGGAATACGTCATATCATTCGTCTCGCCTTGGATCATCCCCAAAAACCTTTTGGATTGCGCACAGAAAGCCGCTATAAATTTTCATCCGGGATCTCCTGAATACCCGGGAACCGGATGTTATAATTTCGCATTATATGAGGATAGTAAAAAATATGGCGTCACTGTCCATCATATGAAAGAGAAAGTTGATTCCGGCGATATTGTCATGACGTCTTATTTTGACATTTCACCTTACGAATCAGTAGAAACATTAAAATTAAAGTCCATGAACCACCTGCTGTATTGCTTTGAAAAGATAGCATGCGGCATCGCGCTGGGAGAGCCCTTGCCAACGTCAAATGAGACCTGGATGCGCAAACCTTTTACGCGAAAAGAAATGTATGAATTGTTTAAAATTGATCCTGCAAAACATAGTGATAAAGAGATCGAAAAACGAATTCGGGCGGCTGAATATCCCGGTTTTCCCGGAGCGTTTGCAGAGATAGGCGACAGGAAATATTATCTTCCATATGAGAACCGTAAATCTATCGTCGATTAAAATTTAACTGGTTATTATTCTCATTTTCTATGTAGAAATACTTCTCTATCGTTCTTCTCTTCAGAGAGATAGATAAGAGCTGTCCTGAAAAACAACCCAGGACAGCTCCCACTCATTTTATCACAAAACAACAACCCCCAAAATATTGGCGTGATACTGCTTTATCAAATCTACTTCTTTATCAATCTCATGATAGGACGATATCCCTTTGAGCTCAACCAATACGAGATTGCCCATTTCCATAGCGGACTGCATGGAAACGGCGTCATACACTATATTACCTCCATCGTGGACCTTAATCTTTTGCTTTGACACTTCCTTCTTTAATTTATCTAATATGCTCTTGTCTACTTTCTCATATTCACTGCCCGTCATATAAACACTGTCAATTTCCCTCTGTTTGCAGGAAAGCATTATATTGGCGGCTATGACCTCTAACTGCTGATCCACCGCTATCTCTCTCATTCTCCGGTTCTTCAGCTTGAAAAGAAGATTATCAATGCTTGACAGAAAACGTTTCTTCCGGCTGCCAGACGTCTCAAGCGCCCCTAAAAGGCGCAGCCCAAAACGGCCGTTAATTTCCCTGGCCGTCTGCAATTTGGAAGCAAAAATCACCTTACAGGCAATCCACACACAAACAAGAAAAATCCCTGCCATCATCCCTAATATCATATATTTGATATGAAAAACCGGTTCTTCTTCCTCTAATTCCTCTCCGCGCATTTCGCTGACTTCCAAATCAAATAATGTTACCTGATTTTCTGATAAACCTGCTTTTGCCGTCTTTAACTGTAGTTCAAGCGTCGTAACATTATTATAAATATTATTCTTTTTATCAGCCAGCGACGAATCAACCACTGTATTGAGCGATTCGTTTATCAAGTTTAATTTGTGGGAGCCAATCTCCTGGAACTCCGAAGATTTCTGTTCTAACAAGGACTTCACTACACCGGAAATTTTCTCAAGATTTTCACTATCCGCATAACTGATTGTGAAAAAAATTGTTCCGCTGTCATTCCCCCGCGGGCCTGACACAGTCACCAACTCCGCAAAATCTTCCTGGCTGATCGGAAGCGAAAGTTCCTCTATTACTTTCTTCGTCATCTCTCCGCTGCTAATGTAATTACAATACATAGATATAAGCTCTAACGTATAGTCATGTTCTTTATCCTTCGTATAATTGATAATATAATCCGACTGCACATAATACTGCAGCTCTAACATAGGCTTTGCGTAAGGATCCATCTTCATGATGGCAGATTTCTCCAGGTAACTGTTGAAATCGTCAATTCTCCTCTGTAAACTGACGGCGTCTGCAAGCTGTTTTAACTCTTCCGGCTCCATGTCCTCTTTGATCTTTTCCACATCTATGCTTTTAAACGCCTGATAAGCTCTCACATCCAGAAAATATCTCATTCCGCTGACCAAAACGGCAAATAGAATACCAAAGCATATAAGCTTCCGCCAATTCAGCAGAATTTTCCAAAATAAATCTAGCAAATTTATCTCCCGTTCTCCCTTTTCCTGTGTTCCCATCAAAACTTCCTCCATATTATTCAGCGCTAAATCCTGTATAGTTTCATAAAAATTTCTTCTATATGGTAACGAAAAAACTTATCTTTGTCAACCTCTCCCAACTTCCAGCCGACTTGCTGAAACGCTGGTAAAAAAGTACGTTTACCTCTAATCTCCATCAGATATACCTATGACGCCCTACCCCCGAAACATCTTCACTCCCATGAAGATTTTCTTTCGATATAAAAACAGCGTTACTGCCGCACACAAGAGCGTAACTCCTAATTTCAGGACAAAGGACTGTTCTGACAATATTCTGACAACGAAATACAGCCCCAAAAAATGCAGCATAATTTTCTTCATTCCATAAGGGCATGGATAGAAACGCTGCGCGTTGTAAAAATTAATAAAAAGCATAATCGCATATCCTATTAAGGTCGTAAACGCGGCGGCAACGATTCCATACTGTGGAATGAAGAGCATATTCAGCGCCAAATTAACCACTGCCGCCGTCATTGTCGAAAATAGTATGTAGCCTGATTTTTTCTCAAACAGCACGCCATAACATGTCAATGTATATAAGGTATAAAGCACTTGGGCAAACATCATATCCGGCAGCGCTTTATATGCCCCAATATACTCAGGCGCCGCCATAATTGATATAATCTCTTTAGAAAAGATAGAAATAATAAATGCAATCCCTATCATCAATACATACACGATACTCAGTACAACGGAAAACTGCTCCTTAGCCTCCGGCTTCTTATAACTGGAGTAAGCAAACGTAGTATAAGCCGTACTGACTGCCGATATAATAACGCTCAAAATAGCCACAAAACGGCTTCCGATTCCATATATTCCCACGGCTTGTTCGCCATGGAAATATAAGATGATATATCGGTCTGATAACGTTAGGATTAAGGTTGACAGTACGGATGGAAGCATAGGCAGAGAATAACGCATCATTCTCTTTATTAAAATTCTGTCTACAAATTTCACAGAAAACTTTTTTTTCACTGCAAAAGCAAACAAAACGATCTGCAATAGATTAACGATAAGCGTGCTGAGAATTAAGGCGTAAATCCCCAAATGAAACCAAGATAAAAACAGCACGTTAAAAATTACAATTGCAGCTGACGACACCACCGCGACTACGCTGTAGGCAAACATTTTATTCTGAAGCCTGGCCTCCAACGACAACGGCAGATACAGAAGGTTTGCAGTCACAGACAGTAACGCTATCAATACTACGTACGAATTACCCGGCGTACGAAACAGCATCTCCGATATTTGTCCGGAAAACAAACATGCCGCCACAGGCAAAAGCCCCATTATGCCAAGCAGCAATGTGATGGAAGAAAATACCTTATCCTGCTGATTTTGCTCTTCCTCAAAATAAAAAGCGCTGAACGCCGAATCGAGCCCCATCACCAGCACCGGAAACACGAAACCTGTCATTGTTGTAACAGCGTCCGATACTCCAAGCATCTCAGGCGTCAATTCATTCGTATACAAAGGAAGCAAAAAAAACTGAATTCCCTTTATAATAATATTAGAAATAAACAGCACCGCGCTTCCCTTAATAAATGTTTTTAATCCGCTTTCATTGCTCTTTCCCATGAGTTCACCTTACGCTTTCCTCTTTCAACAATTCTTTCCCTATCACACCCGCATCTGCTAAATCATGCAGGACCTTCTTCGTGTATATATCTCCACCCAAAGAATTCATATGGTCGCTATCCGTATAATATTGCAGGCTGTCTGTAAATTCTTCATTTTTTGAATAATCTAAGAATAGCAGTTCCGGAAATAACCTGCATATCTCCTGGGTCTTTTCGTCAAAATCTTGCAAAAACTCTTCTGAAAACCTTTGATTAAGCAGGGATGTCACCGGCGTACATAAGAGGACCGGATGATAGCCTTCGTCATAGCAATACTCTATAAGCTTTACTAAATCTCTTCTATTCTCTTCGTATACCCTGTCTTTGCCCTCCCCAAGATTCATGACGTCATTCACCCAGGAATTATATTTATAATCAACTACGTCATCGGCATGATCGGCTCCTCTGTCCATCAATGCCGTAAGATTTTCTGCCTCAATATCCGGAAGCCCCGTATCATGAAAAATATACTTTACATTTTCCTTTGCCGTCAGCAAGGGGAAAATACCGCATTCAATATGTGTATCAAGCTCATAATTGTAGACTTGCCGCGGTTTTAAAAAACTGTAATAACGGTTGTTATACGTCTTCGTATTTGCAAAAAGCTCTCTCCAATTGTAATACCAATCAAAATATGAAACAGGAACCAACACCACCGCACCGTCACAAATACTGCTCTTTGCATTTTTCAGCACTTGATAACTATAGTAGAATGGCTGTGAAGAAGTCGCGAAATTATTGGAGACACCCTGATAATATTTCTCATAACGCAGACCATACATCTCATGGGAATTTCCCAGATTCAAAAGCGTGATATCGTCGGGATGGTTCCTCAGTTCATATACCTCATTCGCGCTTTTCCAGTAATTTGTATTTTTGTACAACTCATTCAATATCCCGAAAGGGATTCCAATAACTGCTAAAAATATAGACAACTTTAATAGAAATTTTTTCATTTATATTTTACCTCCTAAAATTGAAAATATATAAACTGCTGCGATTGAGCCATATACATTTTGCAAAATAAGATATAAAACACAAAGAAAAAGTAAATCCCCCAACGGATATAAGGTTTTTGTACACCTAAAACGTCTGATATTGATCTTTTACACTGTAACCAGTCAATCACTACAAGTATACCCAGAGATACCAACACTACAACGCACGTCAGCTCCGTGAATCCCATCGAAACAATGGAGGCTTTTACATATGAGAGATTGAATTGCCATTGACTGAAATAATGCGATATAATATATACCGCTCCGCGAAGGCTATTCGCCCGGAAGAATACCCAGACCACAGAAATACATACAAATGTCAGTCCCCACTTCGCAGCCTCAGCAAAACCACTCCTGCGCAGGCCCTTCTTATGCCTTTCTCGCCCCTTATTCAGTCCATTTTCAATGCAAAGCAATATCCCATGTACACCCCCCCATACCCAAAAATTAAGGCTCGCACCATGCCATATACCGCTTAACACAAAAGTCACCATCGTATTAAACATATGACGCATTTTTCCTACGCGATTTCCTCCAAGGGGAATATAGACAAAATCCCGAAACCAGGAAGACAAAGAAATATGCCATCTTCGCCAAAACCCGGAAATTGATTTTGAAAAATATGGGCTGTGAAAATTTTGCATCAGGTTAATTCCCAACATCTTAGAATAACCTATTGCCAAATCAGCATAACCGGAAAAATCACAATAAATCTGAAACGTATATAAGATGGTTGCGATCATAAGCGACAGACCCGTATACTCTGCCGGATTGTCAAACACATTATTTACAACAGGAGCCAAAACATCCGCCACAGCAACCTTCTTAAACAATCCGATCATGACAATCCTTAATCCGGCTACCGCATTGGCATAGGAAAATTCACGTGTCTCCTGCTGCATTTGTGGCATAAAACCTTCTGCACGCTCAATCGGACCGACTGTAAATTTGGGAAAGTAGCTTATAAACAGCAAATACTTGGCGAAACTTTTCTCAGCAGGCGCCCTTTTTTTGTATACATCCCAAACGTAACCAATATTTTGAAATATGTAAAATGAAATTCCTACCGGAAGCATAATCTGCAACGCCGGCGTTACAACATTTTCACTTCCGGTTAAAGCCGTCATCATGCGGTTCCACATATTTACGCCGAACATCAGATACTTAAACACTGCAAGGATGCCCAGAAAGAGAACAGTGCTTATGATAGCATATTTTTTTCCATAGCTTGCTTTTTTAACAATCAGACAAGACGCACCATATGCCGAAACAGTAACGAATAGCAACAATACGAAGCAAAACGGACTATAACACAATATAAAAAAAATACTGGAAATCAGCAATAGCTCCTGCTGCCTCCGTTTACATACGGTATAATACAAAATAAATATTATGAAAAAAAATAAAAAAAAGCTATATGAATTCAAATTCATGTCCTAATCCTTTTTATCGTTTACTTTTGCATTTGCGCTGCATGGGCGAACGCTTCCCTTCCTTTTATCGGCTGAATCTTTCCGGTATAAACCTCATAAAGCATCCTGGCGTTCTTCCTGCAATCATGGTAATTTTCAACATACTTTCTTCCTGCAATCCCAAGCTCGCGACGACGCTTGCCATCTAATATCAACTGTTCCAAAACATCCTCAATCGTATCGGGATTCGCGCTTACAATCGGCAGTTCCTTTGGCAAACATTGTTTCATCTCGTCCAAAATATAAGTAACGACCGGTTTACCGAGCGCCATACCTTCTATTGCAAACACGCCATATGTACCAAGCTTTATCTGATCTACAATGATATCCGCTTTCTCATAAATCTCCTTAGCCTCTTTTTGCGACTTATTTTCAACTAATATAAATTCAATCTGATACTTCTTCTTTAAAGCCTCAATCGCCTCGATAACCTGGCCGCTGCCTTTGATTTTCCGATTGGAAGGCGCATGTACAATGCATATCTTCTCTTTTTCGGCAGGCACATAGCATGGGGTAAATTTTTTCAAATCTACCCGCAGCGGTACGACAAATATGTTCTTTGCATTTGCCGGAAGATGCGGTATCAATTCATCATCGTGCAGAATTACGCCGTCCGCATATCGGCAGATTTTTTCCACTTTCTTTTTTCTCTTTTCCAAACCCGAAACGAAATCTTGAGTCAGTATATAAGGGTTCACTTTTTCTGCATCGGCATAATCGCGAAGTTCTGAGCCGTGAAATTCAGCAAATACCTTCTTATGCAGCAGTTTAAATAACCATAAATCAAAATTTAACAGCAGGCTGCTTCCCGTATGGAAATGAAATACGTTATGCTCCCTCAATATCTTTAATTCATAAAATGCAACTTTCAGCAGATAATACGGATACAGATACCACTTTTTTCTGTATATATTTAATGATATTCCATAACCAATATTTGCATAATTGCTCCTCCATATCATATGGGTCGTTTTTATTCCCATCTGCTTTAATCCTTTTACTGCATAAAACGCTTGTCCTGCCATCTCGAACATCCCATGAAACACTCTCAGTTCTCTCATTCAATTATCCTTTCTACTTATTCGCAATAAGATTTAACTGATTGCAGATATCCACAATTTCGTCTTCATTCAGATACGGATGCATTGGCAGGCTGAATACCCTTTTACTGAGGCCCGAAGCATTCTCTACATCTGTGTCTGCATATCCCAGATAACGATATGCAGTCTGCATATGCAGCGGCGTTGCATAATAAACCATAATGGGAATTCCTTTGTCCTTCATTCCTTCAACAATCTGATTCCTCTGCGCTTCACTGTCCGCAAGCAACGTATACTGCGCCCACGCGCTTACATTTCCCTCTAAAACCTGCGGCGTTGTAAACTGCTCTCTCAATAGCCGGGTGTAATGCTCCGCCACCTTTTGGCGCAAATCAATCTCCTCATCCAATATCTTTAATTTGGGCTGCAAGATTGCCGCTTGCAATGTATCCATACGCCCATTGAGCCCAATCCTTACATTGTCGTATCTGCCGCCGCCCTGCCCATGCACTCTGATGGATTTAATTTTTGACGCCAATTCATCATCGTCTGTAAAAATAGCACCGCCATCTCCGTAACAACCCAGGGGTTTTGCCGGGAAAAAGGAGGTTGCCGACACGTCTCCAAACGACCCTGATTTACGGCCGCAGCGGGCAGCCCCCATACTCTGCGCGGCATCTTCCAGAACAAACAGATTGTATTTGCGGGCAATTCTGCCTATCTCATCAAAATCGCAAACCTGCCCAAACAGATTAACAGCAATAATCCCTCTCGGCACATACTTTCCTTCTGCAATCGTGTTCTCTATCCTGCATTCCAAGTCTTCGCAGTCAAGTAAAAAATCATTCTTTGAGTCTACAAATATCGGCGTTGCCCCTGCAAGGTTCACACTCTCAGCCGATGCAAAAAACGTAAACGATGGAACAAACACAGCGTCCGTCTTTTCCAATTCATATGCCATCAGAGGAATCACCAGTGCATCCGTACCGCTGGAACAGGTATACGCATATTTTCTTCCCGTATACTTTGCAAGCTCCCTTTCCAACTCCTCAACTTCCGGTCCCATAATAAACTGCTCATGTTCAAGCACCTTTTGTATATTTGCATTTATCTCATTTTCCAGCTTTTCATACTGCCGTCTCAAATCAATAAATTTCATTCCTTATCATCCTCTCTGCATTTACATATGAAATAACATTCATCATTATCGCGCTCAAATACTCATTCAATATACCCCCCCCCGGTTTCTCATTATTATCCGGGGACTTTATAAGGTTATCCAGGCTCTCGTCTGCACGCTCCAATATATCAATTACCCGAATCGCAGCATCTGCATCCGTCATAGACTGTTCGCGGGTAACCATACAATTTCTAAAATGTTCCAGGCTGTTATACAATGCGTCTTCGACGTTCAGCTGCGGTATATACGCATCGCCATTTCTTGCCTTAACAACATATTGGCTGTACTCCATTTCTTCCTGCACATCAAAACCTTTGTCGTAGACTACGAGTTTATTTACCACATCCACATCGTCATACACAATCATCTTTTTAGTGCCAGCTACAATCAACTTCCGCTCTTTGATGGGTGATATCCAACTGGCCCTCATGCTTGAGAAAAAGTCTTCATATTGCACCATCAGCTGTGTGATAGAATATCGGCTGCTATACATCTTCGTTCCCATGGCCTTAACGCTTTTAACCTTAGAACCGCCTGTGAGATATTCCACAATCGCCAAATCATGTACTGTAAGGTCCCACATGGAATTCACATCATTCTTAACTTGTCCCAAATTCAACCGGGAGCAGTCAATCCAGATAAAATCCCCGATTTCTCCACGGTCGATAATCTCCTTCATCTTTCGGATTGCCGGATGGTACACCATAATATGGTCTACATGAATGATAAGACCTCTTTCCTGTGCTAATGCTTTTAATTCCAGCGCGTCCTGCACATTATCCGTAAACGGCTTCTCTACATAGAGATCTTTGCCGGCCAGCAACGCCGCTTTCGCCAATTCATAATGCGCGCTCGTCTCAACAGCTAACGCCACCGCATCCACAGAAGGATCATCTATAACATCTTTGTAATCTGCCGTATAATTCACAGATTGCGCATAAATATCCTTCGCCAACTGTAAGCGTTCCTGCCTTTTATCACAGATATAAGCAAATTCCAGATTCTTATTCCGGTAAATATTCTTAGCCACATTGGGTCCCCAATACCCATATCCCACTAACGCAATTTTCTTCAAGCCAAACCGTCTCCTTTCAACATCTCCAGGGTTCCATCTGCCAAAACATATTGCTTACTGCATTCCGGGCACTTTAATGTTTCTGATAGCTCATACCCGCATTGGCAGACCCATCCCTTCTGCTTTGCCGGTACGCCCATTACCAACGCATAATCGGGTACGTCGTCCGTTACCACAGCGCCCGCGGCAACCAATGCATACCGCCCCACGGTATGTCCACAGACAACGGTGGCATTCGCCCCTATACTAGCCCCCCTTTTGACAACCGTCTTCTTATATTCTCTCCGTAATGATGCCCGCGGCGTCAAATCGTTCGTAAAAACACAGGACGGCCCGCAAAACACGCCATCCTCTATCTCTACTCCTTCATATACAGAAACATTATTCTGAATCTTTACATTATTACCTATCACAACATTATTTGAAACGTTCACATTCTGCCCAAGCGTGCAGCCGCTGCCAATTCTGGCGCCCTCCTGAACATGGCAGAAATGCCATACTTTCGTATCTTTGCCAATCTCTACTCCGTCATCTATGTAACTGCTCTCATGTACAAAATAATCCGTCATCACCGATTAACCTCCTTATCATTATTTTTATGCTTTCCCATACCATACATTATCCCTAAAGACAACTTTTATTTTCGATTTACAATTCTGCATCTGCTCCGCAGGCGCAAAGTAATATAAAAGCAAAACAACCCATGTCATCCTAAGACGCGCCATGCTGCTCGAAGAAATGCTCACCAGCAAGAATGTGGGTACGAATGCGTAACAGATAATTTGATAGAACGTGATTTTCTCCACCTCAAAAATCCTTATAAAGATTTTCCACAATATATAAACAATTAAAATTACCACCACAAGTCCAAAATCAGCAAGAAGTTCTAAGAGAAAATTATGCGGATTAATTCCTACATAAAATGATGTCTGATTGGCCCCAGCTCCAATTAGCACATACTTTAACGCTACTTCCAGGGAATCTCTTATGATCCGCAGACGAAACGCATCACTCGACGACGCGCTGGAAACACTGTTTATAACAGCAACGACGTCGCCGCTAATCAGCCACAGCCCTCCTAACACTATCACTGAAATAATGCCCAAAATGTGGAACGCTTTGCGCTTCTTCCTGTGATCCTTTTGTGCATCCCCCATCAGCTTAAACGCATACCCAATCACCAAGAAAAAGACCGCCGCTACCACGCTCAAGAGCCCAGCCCTAGAGCCCGTATGATAGATAATAAACGTTCCCACAATCCATTCCGCAAGGCATAGACATTTCCTTTTTTGCTTCACATAATACAGGGTGACTCCCAACAAACATAAAATAATCCATGTAGCAAAATCATTGGGGTTTCCCAAAAAACCTCTAATCTCATTATAGAAAGCCGCTTGCTCAGGCGTCCTGTCAAAGTGATGCTTTGTAATTATCTCATATGCGCCAACGGCAATTGACATCCACAGGGAGATTTCCACACTTCTCATTACCAATAGATAGTCTCGGTTCTCCCTGAGTATCATACACATCTCAAAACATATAAATAAATTTATTACCAGCGTGCGCATCCCGGACTTCCAAGAGGCGATATCCCCGACCCAAAATACCTGGATAACAGCAAAAAACATCCAGGCTAAAATCAGAAACAGGATTACTTTCTTTTCCCATTCCAACTTTTTGTATTTTAAGTATACATTCACAAAATCGGCAATTGAAAAAAGAGCCAAGAAAATTGCAATATACTGCGAATACGCCCTTCCCGCCAGCTTAAAATAGTCTCCAAAAGTACAAGATATCACTAACAGCCCAAATAAATAGCTTTTTATTTTTTTATCGCTTATACTCACATTCATTGATTATCCTCAAACATACGTTTCCCAAATTCTTTGCGCTCACTATATCTTCCTTGCAGGATTTCCAAATATGCTGCGGTTCGCCTTAATCTTACGAGTAACCACCGCCCCCATTCCCACAAGAACATTCTCCTCAATTTCTACCCGGTTTTTAATGCAGGCATTTACTCCAACATATGTGTTCTCCTTGAGTGTCACAAAACCTGATATTACCGTCCCGGCAGATACTTCCACATTCTTGCAAATATGAACCTCATGACCTACATGTACAAGCCCGTCCAATTTAACATAATCTTCAAGTATTGTGTCGCCGCACGTCCCTCTGTTTATATCATTATTGGCTCCTATCTCCACATGATTGCCAATTATGACTTTACCCAAAGCCGGCATTCTGATTATGTTGTTATTCTCGTCCTTTGCCAAAGTAAATCCGTAATTGCCAACTGTAGCATTTTCATTACAAATAAAATCATCCCCGATTACAGCGTTTCTAATTACTGTATTCGCCAAAATTCTTGCGTTTCTGCCAATCGACACGTCATGCCATATAATGCAGCCCGGTTCGATATAGGAATCTTCACCAATTGTCACATTCTCTCCAATATAATATCCGCCTTCCGTTAGCTGTAATTTTCTCTTTGCTTCATGTTTCCTGGCTGCTTTGTCAAATTCTCCGGCAAACTTCGCATAGGATAACTGTGGATTGTCCGCGATTACAACAGCGTTATTTGATTTGACCCACTCGGGAACGTTTATGCCACGCTCTGCAAAAACAATGCAGTTTCTGACATTTTCTAAATTGCCTATCTGACTTTCGATTTTTTTACTTATGTACATCGCAGTATTAGATTTAGGATTTCCAATATAAGACGTACCACAAACTTCAAAATCATACCCTTTCATAAACTGGCTCACATTTATCTTAAACATCAATCTTTATCTCCATTTTTCTATTTTTCAACGATTTCAATCAAGCCAACAGCTAGCGAATAGAGGAACACGACTCGCTTCCCATCAAAGGCCACCGCTTCCTGTGCAGGTATCACAACCTTATAGCCTCCTTTTATCAAATCTCTTAAATCTTCCTCCAAAGAATCAGAACAATAACATAAATGATATGGAGTGTTTCCAAGTTTTAAAATAACATCATCAACCGGAGACCCTGCACATTGAGGACAAACCAACTCTATTCGATATCCGTTCATTTCCCCAAAACAGATATTTATCTTCCTGTCCGAATCAGCTATTACATCACCAAATGTATATCCGAGAAGTTCCAGAGCCTTTAGAGCCCGCTCCATCTTTTTTACTGCATATCCAACATGATCCACACTAAGCATCCTGTTCTTTTTCCTTTCCAAATGCGCATATTCTTTTATAAGGCGGAAGCTTAATATTCATCCCCTCTATATCTGTCCGATACATTTTAATTCCCAGCTCCGAATCCTCGCTTACCAACTCAAAGCCCAGCCCATCATATAAATACTCTACCGGACTGTTTTTAGGCGATTTGATATATCTGCCTATGATTGATTGAATATTATGCCTTGTCTTCCCTATCCATTGGCAAACTTCCGCGATCATTACCTTTTCAAGATTCCTGCCCATCACTCTGCAACTCATAAGAAAATCATCAATATAAGCCATGTCGCCGTCATAGCGAATAAAAATAACTGCTACAAGGCCTTCATCGCCAAATTTATCTTCCACCTGGGCTACTACTATATCGCTCTTATCTGACGACAGGAAACTCATTACTTCCTGAGACGAATATCTTGTTGTCGCCAGGTTGAACTGATTGGTTTTCCCGACAAGCTGAACAACCCGATTCATCTCCCCATCTTTCATCAAATGTATCTTCGCTGTTATTTCTAATTCTTTCAGGTAGCCGTCCAGCCCCGCCGCTTTGTTCTTTATTTCCTGTCTTTTCGCATTCTTCCTGTATTGCTCAGTCTTTCGCGTGTCTTCTTTTGTAGTTTCCAGCGATTTAAAATATCTATCATATATTTCTTTTATCGTCTTGGGCAGCAACGTTGTGTCTTCTGGAAAATTGGCGACTTCTACTTCAGGACATCCGGCTCTCACTTCTTCGCGTTCAGCTGGATTATCATCAAGAAAAACAAACGAATCCAATCCAATATTTAACTCCTTTGCCAGTTGCATTAAATTATCGGATTTCGCGTTCCAGTTAATTTTCTCCGCAACAAAGTCCTCATGTTTCAAAACCAGATACGGATGCTTCCTGAATACTTCATCAACATCCTCAACATTGTTTTTAGAAACTATCGCCAGCATCACGCCTTTTTTCTGCATCTCTTTCAATAAAATCTGCGCGTTATAATACCTTGAACCTTCGTTATGATTAGACAGTTGAATACCATCCATACCGTCTTCCCCCACAACGCCGCCCCAAATTGTATTATCCAAATCAATGGCAAGACATTTTTTTCTCGGCATAAAAATCCGGTCAAGGCATTCTGCAATCTCATTGGCAATCAGTTTATTCGCCTTAATGGAAAACGGCGATGTGCTTAAATACCACATCTTGCCGCTATAAAAATTGTCCGTACCAATCGTTCCCGCCAGTTCAGTTATGGGAAACAGGTAGGTTCTATCTAATTCTGAGAGCAACTGGCGCCACTTATGTTTCAACGATTCAAACGCAGGCATTTCTTTCATGGAACGTATCTGCATATCCTGGGTGCATAAGTCCGAGACAAAAATAGGGGTATTAGATTTCTCTGCCAGAGAGCGCAAGGCAACATACCACGTGTTCAGCGCTTCTTCGCCCATTTCAGAAACCAGCCACTCATTGCTGTAGGGATTGCAATATAAAATTACAAAAATGGCATCAAAACAACACTTGTTCAGCTCCGATTCTGGATGAAATATCTCCTGCTGCCAAGTGTCGAATCCTGCCGGTATATATACTTCTGCTTTTCCTTTTAATTTGTCTGCGATCATATTGACCGTGACGTTGGACAAAATTGCTATTTTTTTCATATTATTTCACATACTCATACAAGTCGGCAAGCGTCTTCACCTTACTCACACTCTCTATAGGGATTGAAACGCCATATTCCTCCTCTATTTCCATCGTCAAATTAATCAACATTAAAGAATCCCATGGTTTCTCCCCATAAACCATATCTAATGAAACTTCCTCTGTATCAACACCGAAAATTTCCGCTACAAATTCTAAAAATTGTTCCATTCTATCACCTGCTTTCCATTTATAACACTTCAATATTTTCGCAACCACGCAACATACTCATCACATTTTTCGTGTCAAAAACTGCCTGCGCATTTTTTTGAACCATCTCATAATCAATGTTGTGATGCGCAGTCGTCACCATAACAAGGTCGTATGAAGCTACTACTTCCGGCGTCAAATTCTTTAAGCTTTTTCCACTTTGCCCATACATGTTTTTGAATTCCGGCACCCAGGGATCATAATAATCCACATCCGCCTTTACCTTTCGCAGTTCTTCCATTACACGAATAGCCGGCGACTCACGGTAA
The DNA here is from genome assembly GCA_910588845.1 of uncultured Lachnospiraceae bacterium. Taxonomy (GTDB): domain Bacteria; phylum Bacillota; class Clostridia; order Lachnospirales; family Lachnospiraceae; genus Petralouisia. The sequence goes on along the minus strand of CAJURU010000001.1, from coordinate 122,088 downwards.
TCGTCAATATCATTTTTATAAGCCACTCCCAGCATCAGAATCTTAGCGCCGTTTATCGCTTTTTTATGGCGGTTCAGTATATGCATGGCGCGTTCCACACAATACTCAGGCTGGCTGTCATTAATAACCATACTGCTTTCAATCAATGTTGTGTGAAACCCGTATTCTCTTGCTTTCCAAGTAAGATAATAGGGATCTAAGGGAATACAATGCCCGCCTAATCCCGGACCGGGATAAAATGCCTGAAACCCATAAGGCTTCGTCTTTGCCGCCTCAATGACTTCCCACACGGAAATACCCATTTTGTTACAGAGCCTGCCAATTTCATTGATAAGCCCTATGTTCACATTACGGTAGGTGTTTTCCAGTATTTTTTCCATCTCTGCAACCGCCGGACTGGAAACTGCGTATACCTCGCCGTCCAATACAGCCTCGTACATCGCTTTAATCACTTGGGATGCTTCCTCCCCTATCGCGCCCACTACTTTGGGAGTATTTTTCGTCTTATAAATGAGGTTGCCAGGGTCTACTCTTTCCGGTGAAAATCCCAAGTAAAAATCTACTCCGCATTGCAGTTCTGACCCCTCCTCTAAGATAGGCTTTATCAACTCTTCCGTAGTTCCCGGATACGTCGTGGATTCCAACACCACCACCGTTCCTCTCGTAAGATACTTTGAAATCGCCTGTACAGAGGATTTGACATAACTGATATCCGGTTCCTGATGCTTGTCCAAAGGAGTAGGCACGCAAATTGCAATAAAATCGACGTCCTTCACAAAATCAAATTGTGTGGTAGCAGACAGCTTCCCCCTCTCAACCAGATTCTTTAATTCACTGTCCACCACATCGCCTATATAATTATGTCCTTCATTCACCAAATCTACTTTCGCTTTCTGTACGTCAAACCCTATCGTGCGAAATCCCGCCTTTGCCTTTTCTACGGCTAATGGCAATCCTACATATCCCAGTCCTACCACACCGCATACAAGATCTTTGTTTTGGATTTTTCTAAGAAGTTCCTCTTTCACTCTTTGCCACCTCATTTTTGAATTAGCGTTTGATTATTTTATGAATTCCCAAGAATTTCATCGTAGAATCTTATCATATTTTTGCCTTCAATGCCAAAATTGAGCTTATTCCGTATCAGCGCCTCGCCTCGTTCACCCATTATCCGGCACTTATCTTCATCGTCTATTAGTTGTCTGATTTTTTCTGCCATTTCAGTTACATTACATGAATCAACCACTTCACCAAATTGATATTTTTCTATCATTCTCCTGTTATATGGAAAATCCGAAAGTATCACCGGGAGGCCGCAGCCCATATACTCATAGGCCTTTGTCGGCAAATTACTGCTCTTATCATACTGGCCTACCGGCAATAACGTACTCATGCCGATTCGTGACCTGGAATACATCTCATATATCTCTTTTCTGCCCACATATCCCAAATACTCGACGCATCTCCATTCTTTCATAGACAGCATCTTTTCTCTGTATTCATCCGAGGTAAATTTGCCCGCCAGAAATAGTTTCACATTGGCCAGGTCGGCTGCTTTCACCAAATTCGTAATACCCCGGTCTTCTGTCAGCGTCCCGGAATAACAGACGGCCCTCTCTTTGGGAAGCCCTGATTGTGCATATGCAATCTCTTCCAGACTAGGCACATTATTGGCATAAGCAAAATGTTTTGTCCTGCCTTCAAATGGATTCTTTACTGCATTTGTTCCTGGAAACATAACTCCGTCTATTTTTTTCAATACAAGCGTTTCAAAGCACCGATAAGAAGCTGCTATACCATTTCTTAATATTTTAGGAATATATGGTTTCTCCCTGATCTGCAAATAATAATCTTCATGGCTGTCAAATACCACTTTCTTGCCATGACGCTTTATGGCAACGGCAACCCGGAGCAGTTCTGGATCATGTAATTGATAGATATCGGCGTCTATTTTTAATGCCTTTGCATACAGGCGATTCACACCCTGCATCATTCTTTCTTTTCTATTCTCAAATTTTTTACCGGTACTATAAATCTGCACTCCATTTATACATTCGCTTTTCTGTTCATCATTTATGAGATAAGAAACTTTATATCCCTCATTCTTGAGATAATCACACTTCCTTAGAATCCATGGATCGTTCCTGTCTCTTGTACTGGATATATGGCAAATTTTAATTTGTTTCACGAAACAATCCCTCCATTTTTCGTCAATGCATCTTTCGGTATTCTTCCACGGCTGTTCTCACTGTCTCAATGACAGCTTTTTGATCCTCTTCCTTTAAGTACGGTGAAAACGGTAATCCCAGATTACATTGCGCATACTCCTGGGAATTACGGAAATCGCCTTTATGGAATTGACGCACATTGTCAAACGCTTCTAAAGAATGCAAAGGATTCGGATAATACACCAATGACGGAATGCCGTTTTCTTCCATTCGCTGTGCTATGAAGTCTTTCTCTTCCTCTGAATGAAACAAGACGCAGTATTGTGCAAAAGAAGAGATGTTTCCTTCTCTTATCTGCGGAACTTTTACAATATCCTGTAATGCATTTTGATAGATATCCGCAAACTTCCCACGCTTCTCAATCTCTTCATCCAAAACAGATAATTTTGTCAATAATACTGCCGCCTGAAGCGTATCCAGCCTGGAATTGATGCCAATACGCACATTATCATATTTAGAAACGCCTTTTCCATGCACTTTGATAGAACGCATAAGCTCCGCAAATTCATCGTTATCCGTAAATACGGCGCCCCCGTCCCCATAACATCCCAGCGGCTTTGACGGGAAAAAGGATGTGCAGGCAATATCGCCGAAAGAACAACATTTCTTACCTTCGTAAGACGCTCCCATAGACTGCGCTGCGTCTTCAATCAGATACATGTCATACTTATCGCAGATATTCCTTATCTCTGTAAGCTCTGCCGGATTTCCCAGGAAATCTACTGCGACAACCGCTTTGGGGTTAAATTTCCCACTTTCTTTTATTTCCCGTACCCTTTCTTCCAGGCTTTGGGGATCAAGATTATAACTTTTGATATCAATGTCGACAAATATGGGCGTCGCCCCCAACAGGCAGGCTGGCTCTATACTGGCAATAAACGTCATATCCGGGCAAAATACAGCATCCCCTTCTTTTACTCCTATCGCCATATACGCAAGCAACAGGGCGTCCGTCCCATTTCCACAAGAGATACAATGTTTTCTTGTAGTATATTCCTGCAATCGCCGCTCTAACTGAGAAACTTCTGTCCCGCCAATAAACCTTGCACTCTCCAAGACTTGTGCAAGCCCCTGGTTCATTTCTTCCTTTAAATACTGGTATTGTGCCTTCAGATCAATAAATTCCATTCCGTCTCCTTAGCTCATTCTGCGCTATCAAAATTCTCCCTGCATGTCTATACTTCCAAAATCCTTTAATGGCAATTTAACCGGCTGGCCTGTTTTCTGGCTTTTATAGATTGCCAGCACCATTTCCAGGGCGTTTCTGCCCGCCACGGCGTCGACGTATGGTTTACGCCCATCCTCTATAGCCTTTATCACATCCGCATAAAGGCTCGTATGTCCGTTTCCATACACATTGCTCGTCTCTTCTTCCAGCCCTTTCTTCTTCTGATCTTCCTTGGATTCATCCGCGAAGTCCCAGACATCTATATTATTGGTTGATTTGCCGCCCAGCTTCACCGTTCCGTTCTCGCCAAAAATATATAATGTCTCCTCTAAATTGTGCGGGTAAACATTCGTCGTACCTTCAATTGTACCAATGGCGCCATTTTTAAATTTTACTACCGCCATGCCAATATCTTCCGCTTCCAGGTAATCGTGAAACTGCTGCCTTGTCTGCCCGTAGACTTCCTCTACTTCATCTCCCATCATCCATCTCAGAAGATCAATACCGTGAATACACTGATTCATCAGAGCTCCGCCATCCTGCGCCCATGTACCGCGCCAGGGCGCCTGCGTATAATAATCTTGATTACGGTTCCACCTTACATTGATCGAACCGTGGGAAAGCCGGCCAAACCTCCCGCTTTCTAACGCCTCTCTTGTTTCTTTGACTGCAATATTAAACCGATTCTGATGGCAGGCAGAAACAACAACGCCCTTTTCTTCCGACCGTTTGATGATCTCTTCCGCGTCTGTCATATTCATTGCCATAGGCTTCTCAATGATAACGTGAATTCCTCTGTCAATACAATACAGGGCAATCTCTGCATGTACGCCGCTCTCCGTTGCGATACCGACCAAATCAATTTGATTTTCCTCAATCATAAGTTTATAGTCTTTATACCGCTTGATCGAAGCGTCTTTCTCCAAACCATGCTTCTTTAACAGATTCTCCATGTGTTCCGGGCATACGTCGCAGACGGCTGCCAGTTCTAAGTGATTGTTCGTTACCGCACAGATATGATTCGTAGCTATTCTTCCACATCCTATTAATGCATACTTCATTCTTCTCTTCCTCGCATCTTATAAATTTTCTATAATGTTTATTAATTTGCCGGTGAGCACAGAAAAGTCAAATTCTTTGGCTGCCGCGCTTGCATTGTCACATAACCTCGCATACTCCTGCGGAGCCAATTCAGACATTTTATGGATGACCTCCGCCAACTCTTTGGCGTCCATTTTCTTTTCTACTCCACAGTCATACTTCCTGATAACAGAAAATAAAGTGTCGTCGTTTCCAATTAGAGGTTTCCCAGAGGCCAAATACTCAAAACACTTATTCAGGTCAATCCCATATTTGGTACCGCCATCACGGAAAGTATACACATTGACGTCTCCCTGGATAAGAACTGATGGAATCATAACCTTTTTTACAACGCCTTTATATCTTATATTATCTAATCCAGAATTGTCAATCATCTCACATAATTCTTCGACATAGTCTCCTGCTCCCCAAATCAGAATCTTCACCTTTTCATTATGAAGCTCCTTCAGATATCTTGCCGTCTCGACCAGGTCGCTGACACTGTTTGCAGCTCGGATTGAGCCCGTATAATTTACCACGAATCTGCCATCTTCCGACAAATCATCATCTTCTACCTGATACGCTTCCGCATTCTTTTTAAAGCGTTTTAAATCGACGCCGTTATTAATATGGTATATCTTATCGAGGTCAATACAGCCTCCTGATTGTCTGTCCCATTTTCTTCCCTTGATATATTCGGGCGCCCCCTCCATCGTGAACACTAATGCATCTGCCTTTTTGTAAATCCATTTTTCTCCCAGATACATCATTTTCGTCAGCAGGTTTTTCTTCCAAATACCCATGAGCACCATAGTTTCCGGCCACAAATCCCTGATCTCACAGATACATGGCACATGATATTTCCTGGCTAATTTCTGTCCGGCTATCAAGGTCAGCGGATGCACGGACGATGCATATATAATATCCGGCTTTCCATACCTGGCGGCATATTTCTTAGCGGCATACTGTACGTTTCTATAATAGTCAACCATGTTCAGCACTCGATGTATTCCGCCGCTTTCTTCTGCGTGGACCTTTACAATAACCAGGGGAACCTTAATTCCTGTTTTTACTACTTTAAATTTCTTTTTGCCTAATTCAATGCTTTTATCGTAATTATGAAGGTCTGACGCGCCAAAAACTACCGGACGATATCCCCGCTTTTTTAACTGCTCGCTTATCCAAAAGTGTCTGCCGCCTTTTTCATAAAAATGTCCTGTTGCATAATGATTGAGTACCCAAATGTTCTTTTTCAATTGCTTGTCTCCTATTATCTTACTTAAATTTATGTCCTGCCAGCAGCCTGACTTCATCTATATTTTCATAATCATACACTCTAAGCAAACCGTCTTCACAGACAATGTCCAAATATTTTTCTGTGACTGCGGCAATCTGCCCGCTTATCCCATAATATTTCTTATTTTCAAGATAATCCGCTTTCCAAAATATCACCTTATGTTTTCCGTCATAATCACTGAACGCCCCGGGATAGGGTCTCGATACCGCCCGGATTAGCCGCTGAATCTTTTCTGACGGTTGTCCCCAGTCGATCCTGCCATCTTCCGGCGTTCGTTTCAACAGATAAGTAGCTTCCTCCTCTTTCTGCTTCACCGGCTGAATGGTTCCTTCTAAGAGCTGCGGTAGCAGTTTTTCTGTCATACGGCCAATTGCATCACACATCTTCCGCTCAATATCTTTTGCATAATCCGTATCTTCAATTATATAGGGTTCCTGGATCAATATATCCCCGGAATCCATCCCTTCATCCAACAGGAACATCGTACACTTAGACTCATGTACGCCAAGCAGCACCTGCCATACCATAGCCGCACGCCCGCGGAATTTGGGCAACGGCGTGGGATGAAAACCGATTACGCCTTTTGACGCAGCCTCCAGTATATCGCTTTTCACCAGTTGTGACAAGCCTACCACAAATATATAATCCGGTTTCAACTGCCGGATAATCTCTACGTTCTTAGAATCTTCTATCTTGCGGAATGTTTTATAAGGAATCTGATTCTGCCGCGCCAATTTATGTATGGGACGATATCCCGATACATCCTTTGCATATTGCTCGTCAAGAGAAAACACATAGTCCACCGGATAATTGCTTTCTATCATCTTCTGTAATACAACCTCGCTGGAAACTACAGAGCCTATGACAATCGTTTTCATTCCCATCCACACTCCTTCTTAAACTTCTGTTCCCCAAAGATAACGACTAAAACCGTTTTTATCATAATTGCCAAATCCAGAACAACCGAAAATTTTTCTATGTACCTGACGTCATATTTGATTCTCTCATTCCAAGACAGAGACACGTTTCCGTTCACCTGTGCAAGCCCTGTCATCCCGGGCCGCATACCCAGCCTGCGCAGCTGGAATTCGTCATATTGCTCCACCTGTTCCATAACCGTGGGTCTCGGCCCCACCAAACTCATATCGCCTGCAAAGACATTCCATAATTGGGGTAGTTCGTCAATCTTTAATCTGCGTAAAATGTTACCTGTTCTCGTCATCCGCTCCGCATCTTTGGAAAAATCATGCGCTTCCTCTGCCTGTCTGTCTTCTTTCATAGTTCTGAACTTGAGTATATGGAATACCTTCTTTCCCTTTCCCACTCTCTCCTGCTGAAAAAAGATTTTCCCCGGCATCGTAATTTTTATAAGAAGTACGGTCAGCAAAAAAACAGGCGATAATATCAATAACCCTGCTGCACTGACTATAATATCAAAGAATCTCTTGAGCCCTAAATTTATCCTTCTCATCAATCTTTTCTGCGACATATTATCGTATCTCCCGAATCAAGACAAAAGCTTCCGCGGCGGCAACTTCCACGGTACTTCCCCGATACTTAGCCAGCGCCTCCACAGCCTTGAGTGAACGGGGGTCTGGAAAGTCAGATATCTGCGTTTCAAAACACGCAAGCGCCTGCTTTTTTTTCTCCAGAAAACCACTGATATCTTGATAAACCGTGGGTATGAACGCATTTACCGTATTGGGTATATTCCATTCCGTCTCTGACAAGGTCTCATAGGCGTACACAGCGCGAACCTTATGACGGTATTTCGGCCGCACCGCTACCATCACCGCCTCATTGACAATCTGATGGTCTTTCTGCATATCTCCTATATGGGGAATGTATACCTCGTCAGGGTTTATCTCCTGCAAGACTTTCATGATACTGTCATTTAATATATATCGTTCTATATTTTCCAACATAACCGCCGGAAACTCCAGAAAAAATGCCTTTTTAATCCCTAATAATTTATGTGCCCTAAGAGTTTCTTCCCTGATCTGTTCTGCCACTGTCTTAGAAAACAACGGCTCCTCAGCGCGTGTCACCACGCAGACGTAGACTTCATTTCCTTGCGCAGCATTTTTTGCAATGGTTCCCCCTACGCCTAACACTTCGTCGTCTGCATGAGGCGCTACCACTAATACCTTTTTCATCTTCTATCTCTCCATCTTCTCCCTATTCTGTTTCTTCGCCCCCCTGTTATCATGTGTTACAGGCGATTATAGCTTTCCCCCACATTCTACTACATTTCTTTTCTATTTACAATTGGATATTTCTATGAAAACTTGCGTTTCCAGCCGCCGAAAAAGGACTATTATTGACAAAATCAATAAGAAAAAATTCAAGCTTCTATGAATAAACCCCATAGTCATCCGCCACACTAATATATCGCATTTCGCGCTTTACGTTACTCATACTGCGTATTATTTGTCATGAAAACTGTAATATCTATTAAGATAAAGAAATGGGATCAATCAACAAATGACTTAACAAAAGGAGGAATTATTGCTATGGATTTCAGTGTCCGCCTTGAACAACTTCTTGAGGAAAATAATATAACGCAAAAACAGCTTGCCTTCGACCTTCACATTGCCAGTTCCACAATCAACGGCTATATTAAAAATTATCGGGAACCAGATTTCGGCATGCTTGTCCGTCTGGCACAGTATTTCGACGTATGTACCGATTACTTGTTAGGCCTATCCGATGAAAAGAAACCTGCTCCTTCTTCCCTGGACCCCGCCGAAACCAGGCTGATCCACCTGTACCGTTCCCTGATACCGGAACGGAAAGAGATGCTCATCGAACAAGCCAATTTCTACCGCAGCCTGCCGGAGAAATTTTAACATATACCCTCGCAAAAATTGGGGTGTCAAAGGAAATGAAACTCTCCTTTTGACACCCTTTTTTACGAAAATTTTTGCAGGTGAATTTATTTGTCCATCTTCTGTATAATACATTCCTTGCGAAAGAAACAGACGCCGTATGCCAGGATATCCTCATACCCTTCCTGCCTCAGCTCTTCCAGGTATTTTTTCTCTTCTATCTGCCTGAGCGCGGCTGCACATCCGTTTTCCATATCACCGAAATCCTTCACCGCCTTTATCTCCATCACTATGGCGCGCCCCTTACGGATGCGGGGCGTCTTTAAGATAATATCTGCACGCCCAAGCCCTGCTTCACGGTTGGAAAGCACGCGATATTTGCTGTTTCTTCCCAGCAGCCCTGCGAGGAACCCATGATAATAGCTTTCCCCATAATCGCTCCTCAATACAGAAATAATCTCAAGATTGTTCAATCCTGTAAAAATGGACTCCCGAGACACCCTCAAACACCCGGTAATCACCGCAAATTCAAGGAATGCGTTCGTTTTGAACGCCGACTCAAACAGCGAACGGATGAACGCTGCCATCTCGTCATAGTACCCCTCGAAATAGGCGCTCTCAAGCGGGACGTCATACTCGTCAATCAGTATGATACATCTCTTGCCATAAGCCTGGTACAGACAACGGGACAAAAATAACAGACTGCTGAAATAATCGCTGTCTTCCCCTTTTCCTGCACGAATGATTCGATATTTCTCCATATCCTCAGGAGTCTCCAGTTTCCCAGACACCATCTTCTCATGTCTTTGGAACTCCCACATAATGGCTTGTTTCAAGCTGGCATACGCCATGGCAAAGCTTCTTTGTTTGGCAGATTTCAGCGTCAGCATGACGACCGGATATTGCCCCATCTCCCGGACATACGCCTCGCCGGCCTTTGCAATTGCAAGCCCGGAAAAGAGTTCTGCGCGCCCACGATTCTCCTCCCCTCCCCCGTTATCCTCAAAATAGTACCGCAGCATGCTTAGGTTCAGAGTTTTCCCGAAACGCCTCCGTTTTCCTCCCGTTCAACCGCAGTTTGCGTTTCATATTCCTCTTTTCGCATATCATACGCTAAAATCGGGGCCTTTCCATTATCATAAAAAAACAAATGTATTCAAAATACGAAAGAACGGAGGAATTATCGCTATGGACTTCAATATTCGCCTTGAAAACCTTCTGGAAGAAAAGAACCTTACTCAGAAAGAACTCGCCAAGGAATTAAATGTTTCCAAATCCACAATCAGCGGCTACATCACCAATTACCGTAAACCTGATTTCTATATGATTATCAATCTGGCACAATACTTCGACGTCTCCACCGATTACCTGTTAGGACTCTCCGAAGAGCGCAAGCCCGCCCCTTCTTCCCTGAACTCTAACGAAAGCAAACTGATCCACCTTTACCGCTCCCTGGTTCCACGGCGAAAAATTCTGCTCATTGAACAGGCGAACTTCTTCTACAGCCTTCCAAAAGAGATTTAAAGAACCTCCAGATATTGCAGCCCCTTACACTGACTTCCACAATCCCCGCACAACCTGGCAGACACGCTGCAAATCGTCATCCGTCATCTTACTATCGCTTGGCATACAGACGCCGTGGGCAAAAATCTGCCCGCTGACACTGGAATCGGCGCCCATCTGCGTATCTGTAATGTGCAGTTCTGACACCGTGGTAACAAAATCATAGTCCGCAAACACAGGCTGCAAATGCATGGGCTTCCAAACCGGGCGGCTTTCCACATCATCCTCCTGTAGCGCGCGCATAATATCCATGGGGCTGACAGGACAGTCCTCAGAAAGCAAAATGACCGACAGCCAACAATTGCAGTACGCGTCCTCCGGCATCGGCATAAACGAGATTCCCGGAAGGATGCCTAAATGCTTCTGATAATATTCAAAAATATAGCGTTTTTTTTGTATGCGACGGTCTAACACTTTGAGCTGTCCTCTGCCGATTCCCGCCACAATATTGCTCATTCGGTAGTTGTAACCGATTTCTGTGTGTTGATACCAGGGCGCAGGTTCCCTTGCCTGCGTTGCCCAATATAAAACTTTCTTCGCTTTTTCTTCCGCGTCTTCTGCATTAACCAGCAGCATACCGCCGCCGGAACTGGTAATTATTTTATTGCCGTTAAAACTGATAATTCCGTAATCTCCGAAGGTTCCCGTGTATCTGCCATGGCAGACAGTGCCCAGGCTTTCCGCTGCATCTTCTATTAACGGAACTTCATACTCGTCACAAATTTCCCTGATTTCCCGGATCTTCGCGCAGATTCCATAAAGATGCACGACAATAACTGCGCTCGGCTTCTTTCCCAACTTCCCGTATCTTTCAAACGCCAGTTTCAAAGCCTGTGGATCCATATTCCAGGTATCTGTTTCACTGTCAATAAAGACCGGTTCCGCTTTCTCATAAACAATGGGGTTGGCGCTGGCAGAGAATGTCAGAGATTGGCAGAATACAAGGTCTCCCTGTTCCAACCCCACGGCTTTCAACGCCATATGTATGGCCGCCGTACCAGCGGAAAGCGCTACCGCTTTCGGCGCGGAAAGTTTCGCCGTTATCTCGTTTTCAAATTCTGTCACATTCCTGCCAAGGGGCGCAATCCAGTTCGTATCAAACGCCTCTTTGACATATTGCTGCTCATACCCCTCTTCGCTCATATGGGGCGAAGCGAGAAAAATATGCTGTTTCATCCTTTTCCTCCTAACATCGGGTGATACGTCGGCACAATCTCCTGCACCCATTTGCGGATGTCCTCCGGCTCCTGTACCACATAACTTGCAAGGTTCTCCAGCTGCATCAGGAATTTCTTCTCATCTATCTTAATCGGCATACCGATATGGATTAATTTATTTTCCGTGTCCCTGAGCCCCTCTTCCTTCATCAACATTTCCTCATAAAGCTTCTCCCCCGGCCTTAGCCCCGTAAACACGATGGGGATATCCTCATCCGGCTTATGTCCCGACAGAAGAATGAGGTTTCTTGCCAGGTCAACAATTTTCACCGGCTCTCCCATATCGAGGACGAAAATCTCTCCCCCCCGGGCATAGACGCCCGCCTGCAATACTAAAGACACCGCCTCGGGAATCGTCATGAAATAGCGGATTATATCCGGGTGCGTGACCGTCACCGGCCCGCCCTGGGCTATCTGCTTTTTGAACAGCGGGATCACGCTGCCATTGCTGCCCAGCACATTTCCAAAACGTACGGACACAAATTCTGTCTGTGAGCGGTTATTGTACGTCTGTACAATCATCTCGCAAATCCTTTTGGTAGCCCCCATAATATTTGTGGGATTTACCGCCTTGTCCGTAGATATCATCACAAACCGTTTCGTCTTCCATCTGTCGGCTGCCTGCACCACCTTCCAGGTGCCAAGGACATTATTCTTCACCGCCTCATTGGGACTATCCTCCATCAGCGGCACATGCTTATGCGCTGCCGCATGGTAGACGATATCCGGGCGATACTTCTCAAAAATCATGTCCATCCGTTTGGTGTTGCGCACAGAGGCAATTAACACCGATAAATCTAAATAAGGATATTTATTTTTGAGTTCATTCTGGATGTCGTAAGTCGTATTTTCATAAATATCTACAATAACAAGCCTTCTGGGATTATGCTCTGCCACCTGACGGCAAATTTCGCTTCCGATGGAACCTCCTCCGCCCGTCACCAGCACGGTCTTTCCCGCCACATAGTCTAAGATAGCAGACAAGTCCACCTCTACCGGTTCACGTCCCAGTAAATCATTGACCTCAACTTCCTTGAGCGTATTGACGCTCACTTCGCCGTTGACAAGTTGATAGATTCCCGGCAGGCGTTTGAGTTCGCAGCCGGTTTCTTTGCAGATATCGAGAATTTTTTTAATCTCTCTCGCCGGAGCGGAGGGAATCGCAAGCATAATTTCATCCACATGGTATTTCTTTACCAGCCTTGGTATATCCTCACGCGTTCCCATGATTTTTACGCCATGCAGATAGCTCCCCTGTTTCGCCTTGGCGTCGTCCACAATACAGACCACACGCTTATTGACATGGCTGCTGTTGGTGATCTCCCGCACCAGCATATTCCCAGCGCCGCCCGCCCCCATAATCAGAACGTTGGTCCTGTTCTGAGAATCCTTCTGCCGTTTGGCGACCGTACGCAGCACGCGGTAAGAATAGCGGCTGACCGCCACCATGCCAAACAGACACATGCCATAAAATACATAATAGCTGCGGGGCATCTTCATATCCATCAACACAATCACCGCCATCTGAACCCCTGACGACAATACGCTGGCAATGATAATGTTCATAAATTCCGTCGCTCCCGCATAGCTCCAAAGACTGCCGTACAGCCTCAACACATAGAAAATGATAAGCGTGACTACCATCACAATGGAGATATACTGCAAACTCCTATCAATATATTCCCGCGGGATAGCGCTGTAATTGCCCTCAAAACGCAGCACAAGCGCAAGCAGGCTTGACACTACGACGGCAAACATATCAAATAATGCCAGACCTAATTTTTTCAGCAGAAGCTGATTTCTCTCTATCAGTATTTTCACGCGAGTCCCTCTTTTCCTAGTTTTTCTCTGTCTCTATCCTACCCAGGTAGCCCACCGATAAATAGTAACTCAGCCACAATGGATGTCCCCAGGAAATCTCCACGTTTGTACAGAAACAAAAACACGGGTACACAATACCCAAAAACAGCAAATAAATATTTTTTCCGCCTTTCTTACGGAAAAAGCGGGTAACCCCATAGGCAGCGAACATGATCTGAAAAGCCGCATAAGGAAGCAGGATAAATATTCCGTGCTGGTACGCCATTTTCAGATATCCATTGTAAGGCGCGATTTCACGGCGAAACACCTTCTGCTCTCCTCCATGTCCGAACAAATTGAGCCGCCGGGCATACGTGCGCCAGATAATGGGAAGTTTTTCGGCCTCCTTTGTCCTAACGCCGTCCAGGCTCTGTGGAAACTGCATGAGATACAGCTCTCTCTGCTCTCCCTCAAGCCTCGTCACAAGCAGTTCGTCTTCATATTGCACATCCAGGCCCAAAAGCTGCGGAAAATATTTGGTGCTGATAAAAACAAGACAGGTACAGGCATAGGCGAAAATTGCCGCCGCCAAAACATTTAAAAACACCGCCCGCCAGTTTTTTGATTTCTTATACAGCTTCCTGGCCAGAAGCGGAATATATAAGATACTAAGCAGCAGAAAAATCACAATTCCCGGCAAATGTCCACTCCGCAACAGAAGGAATATGCTGACCGCCCCGCCGGTGATATCTTTCACATAAGAGGCGAATCCGCCCCGGCCGCCTAATACCCGATCCAGATCCGCCAGGAAAACCAGCCCCATCAGGACTGCATACATAGCGAGTTCCTCAGCGCTTCGGAACATACCGTTATAATCAACCGCCGGCAGTTTGCCGCGGAATACCATACAATAACCAACGCCTAAGAAAAAAGTGAGCTCCAAAGCCTCCAGCAAGTCAAGAAGCATTCTACCCGGCTTCTCTATATTTTGCCAGAAATATACGAATACACTCCCAGCGAAAAACATGGCGTACCCGACGATTGATTCCATCTCCCGGACAACAAAGAAGTCGCACAATATGATTCCCAGCCAAAGCAAAAGCCAGCTTTTCATCAACGGCCCGCGCCAGTATATGTTTCGCAGCGGCTTCTCCCAAGATACAAAAGATATAAAAAGAAGCAACAGCGCGCATATGAGCACATGGTAGCGGTACATCTGCCTGCTCGCAAGCCATCCCGCCGCATTGCCAGCCATCATCCACACAATCAGCAGGCTGAATAAAAATTTGCGCACAGATTCTCTCTGGCAGGGATACAGCTTTCCACCCATCCGCTTGCCCAGAAAATCCCCAAAAACTTTGATAACATCCTGCATAGTCTCCAGAAGCAGGCGCAAGATACGAAAACCGTACCCACCCCCAGGCATTTTTGCCCGAAGAACTCTGCCAATAACAAGAAAGACTGCCATCAGGGCATAGATACCCGCCAGGGCAACGGCAAACAGTTCCAGGAAATGCGGGACTGTAAACCAGGAAGGGGTCGTTCTAATCTGTATATCCGAGATGGAAATAAATTCTCCCTCAGCGTCCAGAATCACAATCCCAAATATGCGAATAGGCAGCGTACTGTCCATCTGAATCATATTCCGTCCCTGGGTAAGCGTTATCGGCTGCTCCAGGATTTTTACATTCTCGCCGTCATAGTACCTGAGAATGCCGTTTACCGGCTCCTTGCTCAGCTCCCGCACTGTTATATAGAGAAAACTCCATGTCTGCACCGTATCGCTTGGGCGATAACGGATCATTGCCTTATCACTCAACAGACGGTGTCCGCCATTTTCTCTCTCATAAAGCCAATTTTCTGAACCCATACGCAGCCTGGCCGGCTCAACATCATATACCCTGCCGGCTGATATGAATTCCTGAAAGTTCACGCTCCCTCCCAGACGCATCATCACAAGCATCACGCTAACCAGCGCTCCGGCAAGAAGGAACAGAAATATATGAAGTTTTCTTCTTTTTCCCATTCCTTCACCCTCTTACACTTCGTTTCACAGGCTGATTGGCAATGCCTCCCAAGGCAATGAAAAATGTCAGCCAGCTAATATAGAAGAACGGCGTCGCCAAATCTTCTGCAAACCCCTGGAGAATATAATTGACGGTAACCAGCAGAAAAAACAAACTCATGCCTGACCGCTTTTTGTAAAAAACAGCTAAAATCCCATATTTTATACTGTAATACAGGATAACAAGGTAAGGCACTGCTACAAATACTCCATGATAACTCATCATCTGCACCAATGTATTGTGGGCGCTCATTGCTTTGCCGTTAAGGCTTTCCAGATAATTATCATGTCCGAAGAGATTCATCTGACGGAAATACTCCTTCCAAATTTCCGTTCTGCTGCTGAACAACGAATCCCAGTCGCCGCTCCTCACTTTACTTAACACACGCTCCGCCACCCCTGTTTCCGGCTCCAACGCTGCATTTGCAACCAGCGTCAGCGGATTTCCCTGCGTCACATAGGCGTCGCCCTCAAATGAAATTTTTGTCTTTAGCAGATCCGGCACATGTTCCAGCCAAAGTTTTCCCGGTATCCAGGTGACGGCAATGGCGACAAGAGCTGTCAACGCATATGCCCTGAGATTTTTTTGATAATTATGCGTCTTTTCACTGGGGAACTGCTTCCAGACAAACACCACCCATTGCGCCAGATACGCCGCAATGGACGTAAGACTCTCTGTCATCAGCAAAAATCCACATATACTGGCAAGCGCCAGCGCATTTTTGCAGAGTACGCCAAACTTCAGCTTTTCCTTATTCAGATTTTCATCTAAACTGATTAAAAATGCAATGTTTACTGTGGCAAGGAAACCGGCAAAAGAATTAGGGTTAAAATAAATGCCCATATAGCGAATACCGGCAATGGCCGGGCGAAAGAATAAGCAGAAAAAACAAGCAGCCCAATAACTCCACCTCATTGCCGCCAGAAAATCCCTTAACAAATTATCCGGTTTCTTCATGGTCCCCCAGGCCAAATAAAAAGGACCCATAAATCCCAGCATGAAAACGCCTACGTGCTCAAATCTTTTTCCCACTATGAACTCGGAAACGATACACATCACACACAGAACAAGCCAGGCAGACATCAGGGGATTTTTCCAATTGACCGTGCGTCTCTTAGGATTGGCTGAGATAACTGCTGCAAGCAACAGGCAAACGCCAAGTAAAAACACCAGCCTTCTGCGTGACAACGTCTGCCACCGCCAGCCGCTGACAAACATAAGATAAATAATCAGCAGGCTCACAAAGAAAAGCGCCCTGCGGACATATGGTATCTTCTGGGCGGAAATTGCTTTGCGCAGCCCTGCCGCATTGCACAGCAGGCAGCTGTAAGCCTCCTGCAATTTCTCAATCCAGACGCTTCGTCTCCAATTCGTGTTTATTTCCTCACGCCGAAACAAAAACATAATAAAGAGCATGACTAAGATAAAGCATCCAAACACGATGCCAAATACCATGAGGGCTTCCCCCCAGCCGAAAGTCTGAGCCTGCTCCCGGAATTGCAGGCGTTTAATGTGAAACTTAGAGGGACCTTGCATCTCCAAGTTAAAACTATAGATGCTATCTTCCTGCAAACTCAGAACATTACGCCCCTCCTGCAACTCACAATCCATTGTATAGATAATATTGCCGATGCTGTCACAGAACTCAGCCCGGCAATGGATGGGACTGCTCAGGTTCCTTACCTCCAGATAAAGATAATTCCACTTCTTCTGCTTACTGTAAATTTGGAATGGATGGCGGCCTGTCTCAGCGCTGATTTCTACCAATTTTGTGCTGTAATTGTACTGCCAGTTCTCTGCTGTTTTCTCGTATTCCGTACTGATTATATCATAAATCGCGCCAACATCATAAAACTTTTGTAGATTGACACTCCCGCTCAGGTACATGACAGAAACCATACCCGAAAAGATTACGCCAACCATCAGGCAGACGACAATTTTCAGACTGTTGTTTTTCTCTGTCACAACCACTGGATAACTCCCATCTTTTTCGCCAGGGCTTTCGGTTCTTTCGCCGGATAACCCATGGCAATTGTAGACCATACAATATGCGTCTTAGGGATTCCATAAGAATCCAATAATTCTCGTATTTTGGGTTCATCGGAAATTGTCTTTAAGGCATTCAGCCAAACAGTACCGATTCCATAAGAGCCTGCCGCCAACATAATATTCTCCGCCGCGCAGGAACTGTCCTGAATGCTGTTTTCATTCCTTCTGTCATTTGAGACGAGCACCAGCGTAACCGGGTTATTAAACCCATAAAAATAAACGCCCTTCTCTTTCGCTGCTTCTGAGACGACCTCACGGAAATGCGCAATCGTGCCCGCATCCTGGATTACCGTAAATTTCCAGGTCTGCATGTTATGCCCGGAAGGAGCATAAATACCAGCTTTGACAATCATCTCCAGCTTTGCCCTTGGAATCTGCGTATCCGTAAAGTCCCTGACGCTGTGCCGATTATAAATAGCCCGGATTACAGGATTCATCAACTCTTCGTCACCGTTTTCCTCCCACATTTGCCGCAACGCCTTATAGTCCAGCTTTTGCATACGATTGCGCGGAAGCTCCTCAATCACAATATATCTATGCGGAATCTTATAGCTTTCCATCTTAGCTGAAAGGAATTTGGCCAATGCGCCGCGGTCAAACTCATTTCCCTCTGGAACCACATAGAGCACCGGTACAAACCCCAATGTATCGTCCGGGTCTTTGACGCCAATACAGCCGCATTCCCGCACCTGTTCAAACTCTTGGGCAATATTCTCAACCTCAATCGGAGAGACCTTTTCCCCTCCGACATTGATAATCGCATCGGCACGTCCCAACATATAGACGTAACCCTCGTCATCTGTATACACTAAATCATTGGTATATAACCATCCGTCCACTAATGTCCTGGCATTTTCCTCCGGCAGATTATAATAACCCGCCATCTGCATGTCGCCCTTTAAGACCATCCTGCCGGCCGTGTCAATATCCCTCGCCTCAATCTGCCTGCCCTGTTCATCTACAACTTTCAGGGTAACGCCCTCGATAGGCTTGCCAAGCGCCATATATTTATCCGGCCTTGCCGAAACATTCAAAAAAATTGCCCCGCCAGTCTCTGTAGAGCCCCATGTATTAAAGATTGTGGTGTTCGGCAAAAGAGCCGTCAGCTTTTTCTTCATATCATAGCTCAGGGAACCCGCTCCAAATTCAATATAACGCAATCTGCCAAGAATCTCGGCAAACTGTTCCTGCATCTGGCGCATAATCAGGTCAATGGACGCTGGAACACTGACGAGCGCCGTGCAGGCAAAATCTGTAATGTTGCGCTCAAGCTCTTTCGCAAACGTAAACCCGTTCTGGATTACGATTGTTGCGCCGACGTATAACGCCGTCCGCAGTACGCGCATACCGACCGAATGGTTGAGCGGCAAGGGAATCAACACGACGTCGGAAGTCTGCATTCCCACCCCATTCCAGGTATTGTGCGTACTTGCATAGAGCGTTCTGTATGTGAGCATAGCCCCTTTTGGCGTACCTGTAGTTCCAGTCGTGAACAACATCTCCGCCACGTCCTCTTCTTCCGGCAGAGCATATTCCATTTCCGGTTCCAGGCCCTTCTCATCCTCTTCTGATACTTCCTGATAAAACTTCTTTAAAGAAACCTTCTCCGCTTGTGCCGCCTTGCTGTCCGTTAGCAGCAGCTTGGGATTGATAAACTGATACACGTCAAGGATATTCTTTTCTTTTGATTTCTTGTCCAAAGGCACAGTCACTGCCCCTAAATACTGCGCCCCCAATAAAATAACTACATACTCCGGCTTCGACATTGCCGTCAGCATCACAATATCGCCACGGCCTACACCGTATTCCGTATGCAGTTTATGCGCGGCAATTTTTATCTGACTACAGAGCTGTGCATAGGTAATCTTCACGTTCTTAAAACCAACCGCTGTCTTCCCGGCAAGTTCGGGTTCCCGCCCATGCGCAAGCACTGCTTCCACAATCGTCTTATACATTTCGTCCTCCTGACTGAATTACTGTAAAAGTCGTCTCAAATGGCGCCAAAAATGACATCCTAGCTGGAAAGTTTCTCAACCATTTTTGCCAGTCCGGCAATCGAATTAAAATTGTCCTCGATAATCTCTTCATAGGGAATCGTAATCCCGAATTCCATCGTCAGTGTGGCAATGATTCCCGTAATTGTCAGGGAATCGAGAATTCCGTCGTCCACCAATGTGTCTGACTCCTTGAAATCAATTTCTGGAAATTCTTCTGATAATAATTCATAAATTTTTTCTTCCATAATTCTAATCTCCTTTTCTAAAATCCCATATAAACAAAATTTGAGGCATCGTAACCAGGTCCATAAATACCAAATATAATTAACGCTATTATTGCAATATAATAAATCGCCCAGCGGAATCCCAGGTTATATCCGGCAATCCGGGTGCGAAGACCTCCTTTTTCCTGTAACATACTGACCGCCCATAACAACACAAACATACACATCAGCAGGGAGAAATCTTTCCAATCCAAACCATATGTATAGATTGTCTCATCTACAAGTTCCCATGGATTGAATTCAAACGCAATTTTGCGGAAAATCTGCAAGGTCATATGCAGATTGTTGGGGATCGTAATAATCCTGCCAATGCAGAATAACCCAAATGTACGCACCATGCGAAAAATCTGAAAGCTCTCCGCTTCTGTGTTAATGTGAAGAAACTGACTGAGCTTCTTGATTTCCGGCGCCCATATCTGCGATGCGATAATCATCGCCCCCCAATAAACGCCCCAGACGACGTACGCCTTGCCCGTACCGTGCCAGACGCCGGTGAGAATCCACACAATCGCCAGCGGAATAACCGCCATCAGTGATTTTCCTACCCGCGCGCCAAACTGCTTTTTCGCCCACTGGAGAATCTTTGCCATTCGCGGGGACGTCACAACGGGCATATATACATAATCCTTGAACCACGCGCCAAGCGTGATATGCCATCTCCTCCAAAACTCCGCGGCGCTTTTTGAGAAAAACGGCCGCTTGAAATTCTGCTCCAACTCGACGCCGAAAATCTGCGAGACGCCAAAAGCCATGTCCATACATCCTGAGAAATCACAGTACAGCTCTACAGTTGCAAAAATGGCCGCCACCAACAACATACTCCCCGACATTCTGGGAATATCACCAAACACATTGCCCGTAAATATCGCAAGCCTGTCTGCAATTACCAATTTCTTAATCAGGCCCCACAGAAAAAGCTGCAAGCCAAAACACGTCCGCCGATAATCAAAACGATGCCCCTCGTACAACTGATTAGCCAGCTTGTCGTATCGCGCAATCGGTCCCTGAAGAATTTTGGGAAAGAACGCTGTAAACAGCAGGAATTTCAGCGCGTTCATCTCCGGCTGGTATTTCCTGCGGTAAATATCAATCAAATAAGAGATAATGGAAAACGTATAATAAGAGATTCCCAACGGTACAATAATCTTTGCCGCCATACTCTCAGGCATATAGCGCGTACATTTCACAAGCGTCAGGACTGCAATGAGAATTATAATCCCAATTCCACTTACAAGCTTCGCTTTTTTCTTGGCTTCCTGCGCCCCCTGTCCCTCATCGCTATAGACTCTGCCAATGCCAAGTCCTGACAGCCATCCTACAGCCGTCGCCGCTAATAACATTGGAAGCATCTCAATGCCCTGAAAGATATAAAAGACAAGACTCCCCATAAGCAGCGCCGTCCAGCGGTATTTCAAAGGTATCGCAAAATATGCGATTACCACAAACAGTAATAAGATATAAAACTCTGCGGAAATAAATGTCATATCAATAAGCTCCTATCTTCCTACTCGAATAAATAAACGGTCTCTAATTCCAAATCCTCTGAATCCGCCTGTTTCTTGATGGCAACCTCACTGAGAATCCTGCCTTTGGCAATATCGTACACCAAAATATTCATGCCCTTCTCATCAAAAAATTCCTCTTCGCCAGCGACTTCCATCTTAACGTCATCCTCATCATACATAATGTCGCTCCAGGCAGTATAATCTATACGTCCATCAAAACTACCGGAATAATCAAGCGGCCCAACCACGGCCTCCTCAAATACACAATTTCCGCGCTCTATAACTCCTACATAATTTCTGCCGGATATTGCGCTGATATCTGTCTTGAAACCGAGAGCTGCAAACTTCTCCTGTACCGCGCCGTTCCAGCTTTCTGAAATATCGCCTGTCAACTGGACAATCACACCATATCTGTCATTATTGAGATTCTCAAGATATTCCATAGGTTCCGTGGACATTTTGAGGTAACAGTCCTCCCGATCCTCATGATATAACTGCATATTCACCGGGTCTATACCATCCTGGCGATAATCTTTCAAGTCATAATTCTCTTGCAAATATTTTCCGAGATAATCAGAAATTTTTTCTGCCCCCCGCAGATTGGGATGATCTGCATCCCGCAAATCGCGCATAGGGTCAAACTTAATTTCCTTCATCAGCTTATCATAATTGAAATCTAAAAATGGAACGCCATACTGCTCTGCCAGCGCTTTCACTCCTTCTGACTTCGATAAGCTCCAGGAAGTTTTCGGCGTCTTAAAAAGAACGACGTCCCAGCCATTCTCTTTACAATATGACAAGATCTTTTCAAAGTATTCCAGCTGTTCCGCCTCCATCTCAATGTCTCTTAACGCATCGTTATCTATGATAACCTTTTCATAGGGCACCGGCTTAACACCGGATTTCATAACGTTGCCGCGGTAAACGAGACTATCTTCCTCGTGGAATACAAAGTCCTCTTCGGTGAGCTCTTTCCACCTGTCATGATACTTAATCATCGGAAACACATAGCTCAAAACGCTGTCCCCGTCATAGGCTCTGCTCTGCTCATATACGGCCTCAAGCTTATTGCGAGACAGCTTCATAGGGTCAAACGCTCTGCGGAAAAGAAACTGTTTGGTCGGCTCATAGAGCATGCTGACTTCAATCGCAACCATCGAGATATCCTGCGTCTTCTCACACTCCTTAAGCCAATGATAATTTCCTGCCATAGGCGCATTGCCCGTCCCCAGGCCGAAAGCAGATATGCCATAATTTTCATACATCGTCATAGACGAAACGCCTGTCACAATCTGGCTGCTGCCAACAATAAAAACTTCTATGCTGTTATCTTTGAGATCATAGAATTCTTTTGTGGTATAAGTCTCCTTATTTGCATCCATCCATTTTCCGCATATCACTTGCGACACACCGCCAATAAGAATCACGCCCACCAGCAGGAAAGCCACTGCTTTCAGCACATTCTTCATCTCTCCCGATTCCTCCTTTGCATCTGGTTATAAAGCCACCCTATACACCTATCCGCCATTCAGCAGATTTATGAACTCCCGATATGCTTTGTGATTGTAATCCTTGATATCAAAATTGTAATCACACAGTACTTTCCCCTCCAAAAATGCACGCATCCCCCGATAGACATCATCTGCGTCTGTACCTTCTATGATATACTGCCCATCCTTTATCAGCACAGATTCCACTGCCGGATAATTGCTCACAACAATCGGCAGCCCTACCGCCCTTGCTTCAAGTACGGCAAGGCCCTGCGCCTCATAGCTGGACGGAAATATAAAACAGTCGCATTTATTTAAAACAGCAAAAGGATTTGTGACAAATCCGGTAATTATCACCCGGTCACTGACACATTCTTCTTTTGCCAGAGCCTCCAATTCCTCCCTCATATAACCGTCTCCAACAATGTACAGCATACAGGAAACATTTTCTGATACCAGACGCTTTAACGCCAGGATCAGGCTCCTGTGATTTTTCTCCGGCATACAACGGCCCACTGTCACAAACTTTACGCCTTTATCGGAAGGAAATGGGATAAACGTCATATTCATAAAACCGTCAGTTCCCTGGCCGTTTTCAATTCCAATATAATCCATCCCGTCCATTTTTGCATTTCGCCCGCCGTGCAGATGCTTATTTATCCACGCTTCATCCATTAAATTTGTACAATAGGTGAACTTGTCTCTTGTCTCCTCAGCAGCAAGTTTCTTTTTATTTATTTCATATACCATCTTGCTGGCAGAGACAATCCTGTCATAATACGGATATACCGACAATAACCCCTGCAGCCGAGCAACTGTCTTATTCATTTTCTGTTTCTCCGTATTCATAAAATCTTCTTTGATATCACTGTGCTGCCAGATAAATTTCTTTGCCTGCGGACACTGTTTTGCCGTTAGACAGGTGAAATAAGGCGCATAACCTGAAAAATCTATAATATAGTCGTATTGGCTGGCGCCAAAACATCTCATATACTCCCGGCGCATCAGATACTCTAATTCCGGCAATTGATTTGCTTTCATAAGAAATCCCTCGCGCATCATGGATTCATATATGCACTGCTGTCTCTCTGTGAGAATAATTTTGCCGTACCGCATTAATACTCTAACTTCACTGGGAATCCTGTGCAAATTATTTTCCTGTAATTTTTCCCCCAATTCTATTACAAACAATGTCACATCATACGTTTCATAATCAATTGCATTTAGCAGGCTCAAGGCTGCGCTTGTGATTCCATTGACGCGAAACGCTCCGGCATACATTAAAATCTTTTTCTTCCCTGTCTGCACCGCAGGCAGCAGACGATAACATTTTTCCCCACGGAATATAATATCTATCATCCGCTCTGATACTTTCCCATCATCATATGGACACGCCCATGAGAAAATTTTGTCCCTGATTTCCTGATATTTAGTTGTATATGTTTGTATACCATTTATTTCCGCTGCAAGCCCATCTAAATCATTGGCATAAGGACCAGGCAGCTCGTCCAGTTTATAATGAACGCCTTGTATGCCCTGATACGACTGCATATCCGGTAAGTAAAAAAGAATTGGCTTGCCCTTATGCAGAAAGTCAAAAAATATCTCTGAATAGTCTGTAACCAGGATGTCCGTCACAGACAACAATTCATTCATATCAATTCCATAAAAAACAAAACATCCTTGCTTTCGCCACTCTTCTGTCAAATTCTCATAGATATATTTATGCGGCCGCATCAAAATCTGATATTCATCTGTAGTAATATGCCGCGTGAGATGACTATAGAACCCTGTGAATTTCTGCATATCACTCATAAAATTAGCCGCATTATTCTTTGTTCTAACTGGTGCATACAAAATAATTTTTTTCCCAGAATCTACTCTTGTACCGCGCACTCTCAGTTTCCTTATAATCTCTTCCCGGTTCGTGAGCCGCACCAAATCACTTCCCGGTCTTCCCTCTTCAATATATCTTCCCTCAAAAAGCCCAGTCAACCGAAAAGATTTATCTATTATTTTGGACATAAACTCATTGGGAGATATAATATAGTCAGCCATCAACATATTGCGTATCATATTTTTGACGGCTTTCCTGCCATTAGGCATATCATATCCCAGCTTCTTAACCGCTGTGCTGTTCCAGGTATTTATCAGTACCTGGTTCTGCTTTTTAGAAAAAATATGAGGGAAAAAGCTATTAGTTATCAAGTATCTGGCTTTTGCCAGGAAATATGCGTATGCCTGGCTGTGAAAATGAATAAAAATCACATTCCTATACTGTCGGTACTCATCTTGCAGAATCCTGTTTTCCTCTGCCCCCTGAATTGCCCATATATGGATATAATCCGCAAACTCCGGCATTTTCTCAAATGATTTAAAAATTGCATAGGGATTGCCTCCCATACCAATTCCCGAAGAATATTCGTATAATATCCACGTTTCCTCTAATTGCTCTTTTTCATGATACTCTGCATAAAACATTTCCCATTCCGGCGAGGCGCTCTGCATTAAGAAATTCCTTATTTTCGCTTCTTTTTTCTTCTGGGCCTTGTTTTTCTTTTCTAAGCGCTCTTTTTCTAAGCGTTCTTTATTGATTCGTTTCTCCTCTAAACGCTTCTGTTCCTTTTCTAAACGATTTTGTTCCTCCTGCAAACGTTTCTGTTCCGCTTCCAGTTCTTTCTGTTTACTGCGGTGTTTCTCAATAATCCCATAAGGAACTGCACTCACCAAAGCCTTTTTTATCTTCCCTTTCATTCTCCTCACGCCCCCATCCTGAAACATAACAGCCGGATGTCACATCAAGCCAGACATTTACTTGGGAATGGTAATCACCAAAGCATCACAGCGACCGGTCACGGTGTACTTTCCTACTCCCGCGGGCAAAAAGAAGCTGTCGCCTTTTTTATATTCAACCGCCTGGCCGCTGTCGCAAATAACTCCCTCTCCATCTAAGACCAAAATATTAACAAATGTCTCCTCTGACACATAGCCTTCCATCTTTTGCATAATAGCGCCGTCCAGGTTTAATTTGTCGACGGTAAAATACCCACACTTTGCCACATGCGGGTAACTTCTGTTATCCTTTACACTGGGATGAAAATTTGTGACTGCGATTGCCTTTTCGATATGCAGTTCGCGCTTTTTCCCATCCTTACCGACTCTGCCATAATCATAAACGCGGTAAGTCACATTAGAATTCTGCTGAATTTCTGCTACAATTACATCTTTGCCAATGGCATGGATTGTCCCTGGTTCAATGAACAGCACATCTCCCTTGCGTACACGGACTGCATTCAGCACCGGAACCAGAGAATCCTCACGGATACGCTTGATAAATTCCCCTTCCGTAATTTCCCGGTTAAAGCCATAATACAAAAAAGCATCTTCCCCCGCATCCATCACATACCATACCTCCGTTTTGCCAGACTGCCCCTCATTCTTGAGGGCATAATGGTTGTCAGGATGAACCTGGATAGAAATATTCTCTTTGGCATCTATAAACTTAACTAAGATAGGAAAATCTTTGAATTTCCGGCAGTTGCTGCCTAATACCTCTTTCCCCATCTCATCTATATACTGCTTTAAAGTTTTACCTGCGAATTCACCGTTTGCAATTGTAGAATACCCGTCAGGATGGCAGGACAGTTCCCACGTCTCCGCGAGAACATCTCCTTCACACTCCTTGCCATATTCCTCTTTCAGCCTGCTGCCTCCCCAAAGATTATCCTTGCAGCTTGGTTTCAGCTTCAATATGCTCATACTGTTTTTTACTCTTCCGGAATCAATGTGATAATTTCCTTAAATGACATACACATATCATCCGCCTCCTTCGCTCTATGATTCTTCAAAATAGTTTCCGCCACATTCTGCATTGCCGGAAATGCGCTTCTGGTGAGCTGGTTGGCATAAATAACAATATTGACATTTTTCTCGGCCCACTCCTCTTCTGTAACGCCATTAAAGGAGGTCGGCACTACGACGATTGGAGTTGTCGTATCTTTTGCCCTGAATTTCTCACAAAATTCAAATATTTCTGCCGGGTCTTTCAGTCTGGAATGAATCATAATTCCATCCGCTCCTGCTTCCACATAGGCGAATGCGCGATTCAAAGCATCGTCCATTCCCTGCTCTAAAATCAGGCTCTCGATACGCGCAATCAGCATGAAATCGCTGGTCTTCAACACCTTCTTGCCGGCGCGGATCTTCTCACAGAAATGCTCAATTGTATCCTGCGTCTGCACAACCTCATTGCCAAACAGAGAATTCTTCTTCAGCCCCGTTTTATCCTCGATAATGCAGGCAGACACGCCAATACGCTCTAATGTCTTAATATTATAAACAAAATGCTCAATCAATCCGCCTGTATCGCCGTCAAAAATAATAGGCTTTGTTGTTACCTCCATAATCTCTTCAATCGTCCGAAGCCTCGACGTCATGTCTACAAGCTCAATATCCGGTTTGCCTCTTGATGTGGAATCACAAAGGCTGGACACCCACATAGCGTCAAACTGGTACGCCTTCCCCTCTTCCAACACCTGCGTCTTCTCAGCAATAATACCAGTCAATCCGCTGTGCGCCTCAATCGCGCTCACTGTTGTTTTCATACCCAGCAGCTTTTTCAGTCTGCTCCTTCTGACATCCGGGATAGATAATCTATCCCGGGAAGCATCTTCCAGTCTCTGGTACTGCGCATCGGAAGAATAGGGAAACTCCTTTAGAATACCGCCGTAAGAGGCAAGCACCTCAATCGCCTCGGCACGCACGGAACTCTGGAAGCCTTCTTTCCAGTTATCGCCATGCACAAGATAATCCGGCTTCAATTCTTCTAAGTTCTTCCTGTAACTAAGCGTGTCCTGCGGAACAACGCGCGAAACACCCTTAATTCCCTGGATAATCTTTACGCGTTCTCCATACGCCAGCAGTGGGAAACGTTTATAACTTGCAACTACATCATCTGTCAGTACGCCAACGATCAAATCGCCTAACTCTGCCGCCTTCTCAATAATATTCATGTGTCCTCCATGAATAATATCCGTACTCATACTCAAATATACTGTACTCATTTCTTCCTCCTTCTATGATCACTCGGACTTTTCTAATCAATGTTTTCATCTAATATTACCAGAAATTCCCGATATGCGCTATTGTTATATTCCTCTACATCAAAGTGGTAGTCGCTGGGGACTTTTCCATCCAGATATGCGCGCATACCCTGATAGACTGCATCCTCATCCGTCCCCTCCATAATATACTGCTTATCCTCAAGCATCACGGATTCAACCGCAGGATAATTGCTCACGACAATCGGCAGTCCCACAGTCCTGGCCTCCAGTACGGCAAACGGCTGCTCTTCATAACTGGATGGAAATACAAAACAGTCGCATTCCTTTAAAATTGCAAATGGATTCGGAACAAAACCAGTAATCATAATCCTGTTCTCTATACCAAGTTCTTTCGACAACCCTTCCAGTTCTTCCCGCATATGGCCATCACCGATAATGTACAGACAACATGATATGCGCTCCTCAATCAGACGTTTCATGGCAAGGATAATACTGCGATGGTTCTTCTCCGGCATACACCTCCCCATAGTTACAAATTTCACACATTCTTTTTCCATGTGCGAAAACGGAATCAAGGTAGCGCTCATGACCCCATTATCTCTGATTTCAGTAACAATCCTGATATAATTCCTGCCATCCATCTGGCAGCTTCCCGCACTCCGCAAAAGTTTCTCTATCCGTTCCGCATCCATCAGGTTTCTGCAGTATGTGAATTTCTCCGCTGTCTCTTTTGTGCCAAGTTTTTCTCTATTAATTTCACATATCAGTTGATTTACGGAAACAATTTTATCAAAATAAGGATAAACTGACTGCAATCCTTCTAACGTGGTAACCGCATCATTCAACCTGCGCTTCTGTGTATTGGAGAAATCCTCTTTTAGATTATTGTGCTGCCAAATATATTTTTTTGCCTGTGGACATTGTCTTGCCGTAAGGCAGGGAAAGTATACGCCATATCCTGAAAAATCTATGACATAGTCATATTGGCTCTCTCCAAAACAACGCATATATTCCCGTTTCAGCAGGTAATCCATAATCGGACGTTCTTCCGGCGCAATCCCAAATCCATCACGCTTCATATTACTCCATATATTTTTCTGCTCTTCCGTGAGCGTCATATTTCCACATAAGAGAAATACACGAACGCTTTCAGGAATCTCGTCAAAATTACGGTTTTCTATCTCGCCCTTTAAATATGGGGAAAACAGGCTGACATCATATTTGTCATAATCAATTGCATTTAACAGATTCAGGGCTGCACTGGTTACCCCATTCATCTGAAATCCGCCTACATACATTAAAATTTTCTTTTTCCCTGTTTTTACCGCCGGGAAAACAGCATGCCCTTTCTTCTTACCTCTGAATACAACCTCTACAATTTTTTCCGCCGCTTTACCATCATCATAACGGCACGCCCAAGCTCTGGTCTGGTTACGAACTTCCTTATATTCCCTTTCAACGGTTTCTATATGATTAATCTGGTCCGCAAGCGATACAAGGTCTTTTGCACACGGCCCCGGCAGTTCTTCCAGCTTAAAATAAATACCCCGCATATTTTCGTATGATTTGAAATCTGGTATATAAAACAAGATTGGACGGTCTGTCAGCAGAAAGTCAAAATAAATACTGGAATAATCCGTAATCAAAATATCTACAGCAGACAAAAGTTCATTCGTATCAATAGAATAAGATACATAGCGTCCACTCTCTTTTTCTTCTGCGCTTAAACGTTTGTAAACAATCTGGTGTGGCTTGATTAAAATCTGATACTTATCTTTATCAATATTTGCCATCAGATATTCATATAAATCTGTATACTTTTTCATATCCATGACTGGATTAGTTGTATCGTTTCCAGACCAGGTCGGGGCATAAAGTATCACTTTTTTGTCTCTATCTACACTTGTTCCCCGTTCTTCGAGCTTTCTTATTATCTTATCCCGCTCTGTATGAACCACCAAATCATTTCTCGGATGCCCCTCCTGAATATATTCTCCCTCATATAAATTTTCAAGGCGAAATGACTTCTCAAAAATTTCGGTCATAAACTCATTGGGAGAAACGATATAGTCGGTCATCAGCAAATTACGAATAACATTTTTATTTACTCTGCGCGCATCTGGTATATCATATCCTAAAGTCTTAACTGTTATACTATGCCATGTGTTTAAGTAAATTTGTCCTTCTTTTTTGGAGACCAACGGCATATATCCTACATTATTAACCAGCCATTTAGCCTTCGCAAGAAAAAAGGAATATGCTTTACTCTGGAATTGAATAAAAATAACATTACGATAAGCACTGTATTCTTCTCTGAGCAATGTTATTTCTTCTACATCCCGGATTACCCAGATATGAATGTAATCCGTAAACTCAGGCATCTCCATAAATGATTTGAAGATTGCATACGGATTATCTATCATACCGATACCGGCATAAGATTCGTACATAATCCAATTCTGTTCCAGTTCTTCCTTTTCATGGTATTCTGAATAAAACCTTCCCCATCTTGGCGAGGCTCCTGTCGCCAGGAATTTCTGGCGTTTTTCCTCTTCTCTCTGCTGTCTCTTCTCTTCGGCAAGCCTTTCCTTCTCTATGCGCGCCTGCTCTTTCTGCCTTTCTTTCTCCAAACGCTTCTGTTCCTGTTCTAAGCGTTTCTTCTCCTGCTCTATCTCCCGCTGCTTACGGCGGCGTTTCTCGATCACACCGTAAGGCGCGGCATTTACTAATACTTTCTTTATCTGCTTATTCATTTTCCCTGTACCATTCTCCCGTTTTTATCAAAATAATATTTCCTGCCCTGGTAAGTCACATATTTTTTAACCGCCATACGTCCCTTCTTATCAAAATAATAGCGGTATTTGCCGACGTTGTACATCTGGCCTGCTACCATCTTACCACTGCTGGTAAAATAATATTTATATTTGCCAATTTTGACAATTTTATTATCGGTACGGAATCCATCTTTATCGAAATAATATTTTTTGCCTCCCATCGTCTGCCAGCCAATCAGCATCTTTCCGGTCTTATCAAAATAGCGGTATCTTTTGTTAGAAAACTTACGCCAGCAGTTACGTGCAAATACGCCGGCTTTGCTAAGGCCATAGTAATTGCCCTTTATCTTTTTGATGGTGCATGAACCGGTTCCCATAAGCCTCAGGCCATTTTCATCATAATAGTACTTACTGCCTTTCAGGGTCTGAAATCCGGTCGTCATAACTCCGGTGGTAGTATTGAAATAACGATAGCTCTTTCCGAATCCCACCAGTGAATCCCACTTCTTTGTCTTGGCAGAGTATCTTCCCCTCATCATACAGGTGTCAAAATAATATTTTTTGCCGCCAATCTTCTTCACGCCTTTGGCAAGCTTACCATTCTGGATATAATATTTTACAGTTGTGTCATTTTTTAATCCTGTGCCACCCTGTAAACTTACCCAGCCGGAAAGCTTATTTGACGACGTTTCGGTCCCGCGGTACAGTGTAATTTTATTGTTATTGACATTAATTACTAAGTCTTTTTTCTCATTCGCCGTCAGATAAGCCATTCCATATTCGTTGACTGAACTCCATGCGCGGTGCATAATCCGCCATTTGTACTGCGTATCTGTCAGCTTGCCAGTATAGCCGCTGTTCTGTGCAAACGCATACTGAGGTCTTACCTTTTTGATGAATTCCTCCGTATTGGCTTGGGGAGTCCCATGGTGAGACAGCTTCATAATATCGGCTTTCAGCTTAGACGTACCCTTATACTCCTTGAGCAAAAGCTCCTCCTGCGTACTCATGCAGTCCCCCGCCGTAAGATATCGCGTCTTCCCACAGGTAATCATCGTCACCAACGATAAATCGTTCTGTGACATTTTCTTTGTGACATTCACAGGTCCAATTACCTCTGCGAAAGCTGAACCGATTGTAAAAGTCTTACCCTTTTTCAATCGAATCACTTTGCCGGTCGTATTACTGTAACTATTGTATGCCTCTACAAATCTATCATATTTCGCGGAGTACTCTGGATTCGTCCTGCCTATGGATGCGTCTGGAAGGTAAAGATTTTTGATTTTAATGCCGGGTATAGCCGCCACTGCATCGAGGCCCGCGGTAATATCTGTTGACTTGCCGGCGTAGTGGTCAATATGCATGTGACTAAAATAAATACTCAGCTCTTTAATTTTATGTTTCTTGATAAAGGGGATCACATACTTCTGCGCCTGCTCATAGTACCCCATATCCATCAGAAGGTATTCTCCCTGAGACTCAAGCATCACACTGTCCCCGCCTTTGCCGGCATCTTCCTCCGCTTCAGTGCTGCTGGCGCCGGTATTGACACCAAGAAAGAGATCATAAATTGTCATCTCCGTCGTTGCAGCCTCTGCCGGCAGCACATTCAGTTGTATAGAAGTAAGCATTACCACTAACGATAAAAGTCCGCATAAAACTTTTTTCATATCCCTTCACCTTTCCTTTCAGCACTTATCCCTTCTTCACACAATTTTGCCCTGAGCGTCAAGAATCAACTCAGCCACTTCACGGATTGCCCCTTCGCCGCCCTTGGCAGTAGTGACATAAGAGGCTTTTTCTTTGACGCATTCCATCCCGCTTGCTACGCTGCATCCAAAGCCGACATGTGTAATTACCTCAAGATCGTTAATATCATCGCCTACATACGCTACCTGTTCTAAGCCTATCTGATACTCACCGCATAATTCCTTGACAATGCTTAACTTGTCAGCCGCACCCATCTTTAAAATATCCAGTTGCAGCTTATCAGCACGGCGCGATACAAGATCAACGTTTTCACTGGTGATGATTCCAGTAAGAATCCCGCCCTGCCGAAGCAGCTTAAAGCCCATGCCGTCCCTGGTGTTGAACTTCTTTAGTTCATCTCCATGTTCCGAGTAATACATACCCGCGTCTGTCAGGCATCCGTCACAGTCGGTAAGCACCATTTTAATGTCCTTTAAAACCTCTTGTCTGCTGTCCCCGGAGGCAACGCCGTTTTTTTTCATCAGCCCCTCGATAATCACCCAATCGCTTGGCTCATCAATCTCAAAGAAAGAATCTTCACACATTTCTACAGCCTTAATATTGCCGGACACCCTGTTCCTGCTCTTTAAAAGACCGTCCCTCGTTGTTATATAGAATGCCCCATTTTCTGTCAGGCATCCATCAAAATCCTGCCTTCTTGGCCTTGCATACACGTCATAGTTGATGGGCACGGCATTGCCGGCCTCATCATATTCCCAATAAAAACGCTTCTGCGGCACTACAGAGAGAACGCTGTCCGTCCCCTCCTGCGCAAAAATTTCAAACCCGTGTTCCAAATCGTCGCTCGTGAGCAGCGGGGAAGTTGCCTGAATCAGCACGATATTGTCAAACTCATACTGTTCTGCAAACTCCAACATTGCAAATTCCGTAGAAGCCGTGTCGGACGCAGATTCCGCGCTTCTTCCAATCACCTGGGCCTTTTCAAACCCCAATTGTTCTACGGTCTCCTTAATCTTATCGCTGTCCGTTGCAATATAAACCTTATCAATGTGGCTGCACAGACATGCCGCCTTCACTACCCAATACACCAGAGGCTTTCCGCAGATGGGCTTGATGTTCTTGAGCGGAATAGATTTGCTTCCGCCCCTAACCGGTATAAACGCTACATTCATAATACCAAAATCCTTTCATTTCTTGCGGTATTTTAATTTATCTCTCTGTACCTGCTCAATCGGCAGAATTTCCTGCTCTTTGTATGTCAAAGCCTTCTGTACGGCCTTTAAGTTACGCACAAGTTTACGGATGCCGTCCGGCTCTAAGGATGCCGCATGGTCTGTGCCCTTCCAGGTACGGTCCAGCGTATAATGACGCTCAATCACTTGCGCGCCAAGCGTGTAAGCCGCTACATCCACAGCAATTCCCAGATGGTGCCCGGAGAAGCCGATCTTTTTCACGCGCTCTGCATAGCTCTGCTGCATACGCTTAATCTCCAGCAGGCAGACGTCCTCAAAGGGCACTGGATAACCGGACGTACAGTTAAAAATCACCAGATCCTGGTTCCTGCCGTTTTTCTCAAAAAGCTGAATAATCTCCTCTTCCTCCTCATGGGTTGTCATGCCGAAAGACAGCTGAATCTCGCCCTTGTAATTATCGCAGAGCCATTGCAGCATATCAAAATGATTGTTGCAGGCCGAAGGAATCTTGATAAACTCTGGATTTAAGCCTGCAATCTCTTTAGCGGACGTCATATCCCACACGGACGTGGAATAAGTGATGCCTGCCTCCTCACACCACTCTTTGAGCTGTGCATGCTGGTCTACCGTAAACTCTAAGAATTCCCGGTGCGCACCATAAGTGTCCCCGTAAGAGTTGGCCGGATTGGGATGCGGCGCATTGTACTGCTCCTCCGTCAGCAATTCCCTGGGGCAGCGTTTCTGAAACTTAATCGCGTCTGCATGACAGAACATTGCCGCTACATTAATTAATTCCTTTGCTATCTCCATCTCGCCTTTGTGGTTGCATCCTGCTTCTGCAATTACATATGGTTGGTTATCTTTCATCTTCTTCTCCTTTTCCTGTTTGCATTTGTCTATTTGCTTTTATTTCCTGCTACTTCGTCTAAATCTGCGCGCTCAAATACCTCGAGCATGCCGCCGCGGGTAGCATTATATACATGGTAACCGTGTTTTTTCGCATATTTCTCCAACTGCTCATAAGCGTAAAGCGCGCGTCCCTCAAAGCGAATCTGCGCGTCATGCACGCCGATATCCTCGCCCTTAAACATATTGCGCATCTTCATGTGCTCTAATTTCGTCATTTCTTTATCTCGGTAGCTGTTCATGAAATGGTCGTTCTTGCCCCTGCCAATCGTGAAATCCACGCCTAAGAGATAAATCTCGGAAAATCCCATATACATGGCAAGCTCAACCATGAAGGTCATAACTGTGGCAATCGACGGCACATAGTACTCCGTCATATCTCCATGCACATAAAATTTCTCCTTGCGCAGATTGCTGACATAAATTAAATTATCTCCTTTGAACTTCATCAAATCATAGGCAGTCCGCGACACCCATAACGTACACTCAGGGTTGGCCTGAAGCTGTTGCGCCGCTGCCTGCGCTACCACGCGGTCTGACGCGCAAAGGAAGGTCGGCCGCCAGTCTGTGCGCTCAAACACTTTATAAATCATGTTGCAGCCAAAACAAATTTCATCTTTGAGCATATTCAAATCGGCAAGCCTGAGACTTGGCCCATTGCCAATCAGGAAACAACGCTGCCCTTTATATTTATTGCGGAAAGATTCAATTCTTCTCGTATTGTCATCTTTGATAAACGGCAGCTTCTGGAAGTATCCCCGCAGCACAAGTTTCGTATTCCTGCCAAAAATCTTATATTTGACAATCCGCTTCTGTTTCTTAGTTTCAGGAGGGTTTACCTCCACGATCTGATGGGATGTACGGTAAGCGCAGTCCGCGCCGTCAAGGCAGTTGCACGCCTCATTAAACTTCTGATACTTCTCATCATATACAAAATGCGCTAACTGGTCTTTGAGCGCCCGCACCATCTCTTCCTGCGTCTCTACAATCGGCCCGGGAAGAAAATCTAAATCAAAGTTAAGTCCATTGGCGCCGCCCACATATTCCTCCATATCATACATAAAAAATACAATCGGACGGCACAAATTTGCAAAGTCGAACACCGTACCGGAATAATCAGACACCAGCGTATCGCTGATAATATAAAGCTCGTTTACGTCCTGCACCATAGAGACATCGTACACAAATCCCGGATGCTTGTCAAAACGCATGGAGCCGCGTTCCAAATGATGCAGACGGCACAGGAATACATAATCATCCCCCAGCTGTTCATGCAGCTTGTCCAAATCCAACACCGGCACATGCTCAAAGCTCTTACCTCCGATCCAACGGTAAGGGCGCCAGGTCGGCGCATAGAGGATAACCTTCTTGTCCAGCGGTATCCCCAGATTCATTTTGATCCGCAGAACATCCTCCTGCGTATAGCGGAACAAATAATCATTCCTGGGATATCCTGTCTCAAGCATTGCCGTCTCCCGCTTTTTCGGGCTTAGATTATAGGCGTCAGCCATAATCGGCGTAAAGACCGGAGACGGTGAAGTCAAGATGGAGAGCCGCTTGCCCGAACCCGTGTAATCCTTCATCAACTGCCGCTTGCTGCGCTTGCCTTCCGATTCTCCCTGGAAGGAACAGCCAATCCGTTTCAAGGGTTTCCCATGCCAGGTGTATACCATCTTCTGCTCTTTATTCGGCTTGATATATTTGGGCATACCGGTGTTCGTAAATATATATTTGGAGCGGGCGCAGAACTTAATATAGCGTTTGGAGCCGCGCTTTACAAGCACCGTATGCGGATTCTGCTTGAGGTAATTAAACTTCTTGACATTATTGAATGCCCAGATAAATTTATAATCAAAATAATCCGGGTCTTGCAGCATGGACTCGTAAATAGCCCTCGTATTACAGCCGTAATTATTCGTCCCGCCATAAGACTCAAAGACAACCCACTTTGTCTGTACCGGATACAAAAACTGATACAAGATATAACGCAATTTCTTGCGCAGATTATTCATTTCACGGAAGAACTTCGCCCGTTTAAGCACGAGGAATATGCGCTTCTTGAGCGGTAGATTCTTAATCTTTTCTAAACGCTCCTCCTCCGCCGCTTCTTCTATCCTCTGCTGTTCCTCTTCATTTTCCGGCTCAATGAATTTCCATTGCGGCTTTAATTTACGGTTGCTGTAAGATAAAATCTGTACGACCGCTTCCTGTAAATCCTCCATAGTAATCAGAGAATCCTGTGGAACCGCCAGTTCCCGGATTTTTCGCATAATCTGTTCCCGGTAGGAGGCATAAGACTTATTGCCGAAATAAATCCTGCGGTTTGCCAAATCCTGAGACCATTTTTCTAAGGCGCCGCCAAACGCTTCCTCTCTGAGAATCCGGGTATGCAGCTCAAGGGTATAAATTCGCTTGAACATGCTGCTTCCCTCTCGGGGCGCTTCCGATACATGGGCATAAAACCGCTGAACGAGATAGGGAATCGCCACAGCCGCCACGTCCTGCGCCGGAACTCCGATGGCCTGTCCAACCATATGCGGCATCTGTTCCAATCCGCTTCCATAAAATCTGCTGAAATACCCTAACGTATAATTCTCATACAATGCCGCCTGCAAGCCTTCCCTATTACCTGTAAAGAATTTTGAACGGTTTTTCGCAAGCTCACTGAAAACCCTGCGGGCCATAGCCTGCTCTTTCTCCGGCAAATCCTCGCGCAAAAGCGCGCACAACGCGCGGTACATCAGGAGATATATCTTTGCCTTGTCCTCCTCTTCTATGAAATCTGCACCCGCAATATTGCTGTCTAAAATCCAATCGTCTGCCGTACAGAAAGACCAATCGCCATATTCTGCGGGCATAGCCGCCAACAAAATATCCGCCCGTCCCTTCCGGTTTTCGCATGCTTGCTCCCTTGCGTCCTGCGCCAGTTCCAGCGTCTTATTGCCGCCAACCGCCAGCAGCAAATCAATCTGCTCCTGCTGCAAGGCCCGCACAAGTTCTGACAATGCCTGTCCCTGTTCTTTGGTATTGGAAACAAAATACTCTTTATATGCAACCTCCTGGTAATGAAGCAATTCTTTGAGCGCCGTTTTGCCCGACAACTCATCGCACACCAACATTACATTCCTGGCCTGGCTCCGCTCTATCAGCTGTTTGATATACACCGCATGGCCCTGGCCGGAAATAACTTTCCTGCTGAGATAATCTTCCTTCGCCATACGTGCGGCAAACTGCTCGTCCACCTGTCCATCTCTGGCCTGGCCGATTCCCTGCTCCTCGTCAAACCACAAGATGCCCTTGATATCTTTGGCAAGAGAATTGATAAATGAACAAAGAAACTCCCGGTTTGATTGGCAGTTAAAAGCCGGCGCGGCGGAAATGGATTCTTCCTCCGGCTGATCGGGATTGATCTTAATCATGGGAAATACGCCGCAGGTATCAATACCCTCTAAATCTGCGCCAAGCTCCACAATCCAATCCATATCTATTCTGGCCGCCAATTCCTGGCTTGCCGCCTGCCTTGGGAACGAGGCAATGGCATATTTGGAAGACACCGCCAGAAAATTCTGGAAATCCTCACGCGCATAAAAAAGATTATACGCCAAAAACAGATATGTCTCCTCTTTATCTGCAACCATATCTTCCTTAATCTCTGTTCCTATATATTCAAATGATATTCTGCGAAAATCCTTACGCCCCCCTGCGAAATCCTGGCAGTAGCGAAACAGCGCTTCATTGCCGGCTATCTTAATCTCTGCTATCCCCGCTTCCTGAAGTATCCTGAGCTGACGCTCGATAAGCCCTTCGCCGCCCGGTAAATATTTATCATATAATCCTTCTTCCGCCGAACGATTAAAATCGTATAGAAAGGTGTACACAGTGTTCCTCCTTTGTTCTCATTGCCAAAATTTGCTTCGTAACATTATACCATTCAAAGCCTATATTTGCAAGCAAGGGAACTACTACGAACATATAGATAATGCATATCGTTCCCTTTTCATTGCATCAGATGCAACTTTTTATTTTTTCTCTTGCCCGATTACCGCCGCAAGCAGCTTGCCGGACGAATCCGCACCCTCCAGGCAGTTGAATGTCTCATTGAATTCCCGATATTTCGCATCATAGGAAAAGCCGGACAATTCTTCGCAAACGGCAGGCGCCAGCTCTTGCGAATTTTCTACAATCCTGCCTGGAAGCGTATCTAAGGAAAAATTAAGACCGTTTGCATGCTCAATATACTGTTCCCTGTCATACATGTATAATACCATCGGACGTTTCAGATTGGCATAATCAAATATTGTCCCCGAATAGTCCGATATCATCAAATCACTAATAATATACAGATCGTTGACCTCCGGGTAATCTGTCACATCATACAAGAACCCCGGATATTCATCGTAACAGACGCTTCCTCTCTCCATATGGTGCAGACGGCAGAGCAGTACGCAGTCCTCTCCCAGCTTGCGCCGCATCAAATCATAGTCAAGCCCGCCTGTATGCTGAAAATGATTCCCACCCAGCCAATGGTAAGGCCGCCAGGTCGGCGCATAGAGGATGACCTTCTTCCCTTCGGGGACAGACAGCTTCGCTTTTACGCGCGCAACATCCTCTTTCGTATAACGGAACAGGAAATCATTCCTGGGATAACCGCACAGAAGCAGCGCACGCTCACGTTTCTTATCACTCAGGGCATAGGCCTGGCTCATAACGTCTGAAAATACGGGCGCAGGAGACAAAAGGATATCCAACCGCCTGCCGGAACTTCTGTAATCCATATCTATCTTAGCCTTAGAGCGTTTGCCGTCGCCAGCGCCTTTAATCCCGCAGCCAATGCATTTAAGGGGCTTTCCATGCCACAGATACACCAGCTTTTGACGCCTGCCCGGCCAAATATAGCTTGGCAGTCCGGTGTTTGTAAACAAATAGGACGCCTTGGCACATAATTTCAGGTATCCGTAACTGCCTTTTTTTACTACGCTTGTACGGGGATTCCTCTGCAAGAAAGAAAATTTCTCCGGTTTTTGCACCGACCATATGAATCGGTAAGCCTTATATTCCGGCGCATTAAGCATCCGTTCATATAAGGCTTTCGGGTTACAGCTATAGCTGTTATCTTCCCCATTGTAGGACTCAAACAACACCAGGTTTTTATCCTGTCTAAGAAACGTGCGGAAAAAAACATATGCGATTCTCTTTTCCACGCGGTTGCGGACCTTTGTGATGATTGACATATCATTCCCTCTTCTCAGAGAAGCCGCCTGGTTTCTGTCAGCGGCAGTTCCCGAAATTCCTTACTGCGGCTCTTTCACAATCTGCCGATACATAATGCGCAGCGCTTCCTTTGTTACTTTTACCGGAAAATTATTTAGCCGTTCAGCATTGACGGAGGAGGATAAAATTTCTATATCTTCCTCCCCGCTCTCTATCGGATAGGGAAGCTCTAACGTATCAATCAGCCGCGTAAACCAGGCTACAGATTCCTCCGTATTTTCCTTGCCCAGCATCTGGTTCAATTCCACTAATGTCTGCAATAGGTAATCCTTGCCCCTGCTATCGGTACAGTCTTCGATATGCTCTTGCAGATAAGCCCAGGTCCCCGGCAGACAGATTGCCGCCGCATGCCCATGGGCGAATCCATACATGGACGTAATCTTGTAACTCATAGCATGCGCCGCTGTCGTCTTGGAAATGTTGATGGCGCGTCCCGCAAGGTTCGCCGCCTCCATAATCTGCCGCCAGTTTGTATTCTCCTGCACATAGCCTGGCCATGATTCGCGCACCGCTGCAATTGCCTGGCGTGCGTAACCTCTGCTCTCTTCCGTGGAATTCACCGACCAATACGATTCTATTGCCTGGCATAATGCGTCCAACATGGTCGCTTTTTTCTGGTACAGCGGCAAATGCTCTAAAAATTCCGCATGTAAAACAGCATAATCCGGGAGCAGCGACGGATGCGCCACAGACTGCTTCTCCCCCTGGTAATAGACCACGGCAAAGCTCGTAGACTCACTTCCTGTCCCGGCAGTGGAAGGTATGGCAATATGCTTGATATCGCCTGCCTTCTTTTCCTGCTTTAAATAGTTCTTATCCCTGTCCATAGGCAGAAACATCTTGATGCACTTCGCAACGTCCATAGCGCTGCCTCCACCCATGGAAAGAATCATTCCGCACCGCTCTTTCTCATACAATGCAAGTCCCGCTTCTACTTCTTCATATTTGGGGTTGGGGGAAAATTCATGGAAAAAAACGACTTTTCCCGGGAATTCCCGCCAGAACTCCTCGCCGCAATGTTTTCTTGCCGACCTTGAACAGACTGCCAGTATATTCTGAGCGCCTAAATTTTTTGCAATCTGCGCCGCCTCCTGCAAGGCTCCCGGCCCACTGACAATTTCCTGGGTTTTATAACTTTCTTTTCGCATGGCGTTCGCCCTCCCTGCGGTTTCCAAACCGCTATTTTGACGCCACCGTATCGAAATCCACCCTCTCAAAAATCTCCAGGGCGCCTCCGCGCGTGGCATTATATATTTTTACCTGTTTCCTGTCTGCATATTCCTTGAGTTTACGGTAGGCATCCAGCGAACGCAGCCTGCGCTCCTCGCCAAGCTCATACAATGTCAGATTCGGGCGGTTCGTCTTCTTGCGCACCCACTCCAAATTATATTCATCCACCGACTTACCCGTATAAGATTTCTCAAAATGGCCGGCGGTAAAGGTGTTCGTGCAATCCACGCCCAGTAAATAGATTTCCTGAAAACCCATAAAGACAGCCATTTCAATCATCAATGTCATGACGGTTGCCTGCGCCGGCACATAATATGCCAGCGGATTTCTACTGACTCTGTACTTCTGCTGGTTGATGCGGTTCAGATAGATGACTTGCTCCCCTGGATATTTGATACGCTTGATCTTCTCATATACATCTTTATTGGAAAACAACGGGCGTTCCAAAACCTTATCAAGCATTCCCTCCTCATTGATCGCATGAACTGCCACAACATCAGAGATAAAATGGTAGGTCGGCCGCCAACTGACTTTATCAAACACCTTATAAATAATATTGCAGGCAAAAGAAACCTCCCCGTTAAGCTTCTGCAAATCCTCCATCCTCAGGCTTGGCCCGTTGCCTACAAGGAAGCATCTTTGCCCATCATATTTATTCCGATAAGACAAGAGCCTCCTCGCATTCCCGCTAAATACGATTCCATGGCTTCTTAAAATCCCTATCAACCCATACCATACTTTGATTCCCTGCTTGAGTACCGTTTTTATAGACTGCTTGATATTATAAAACACTCCTCTGCCTCCACATCAGCCCTCTTTGGCAATCACCGGCTCCATCATATTTTGCACGCGCTGTAAATCTTCCAGATTATCGACTTCCGTACAAATCCTGCCCGCAACATTTAACGGATATATCTTTAATTTGCCTGAAATCTCATTCATCGCATTTTCAGCATAGACCCCGCGGGTTCCCTGCCCACAAAATACTAAAATATGCGCAAGCCACTGGGACCAGTCTTCTCTGTTCAGCTTATACAAAGGCTGGGCCGCATAAGCATTTTCAAAAAATTCTATCCCGACCTTGGTAATCCTTCCCTCCTGCACAACCGCCTTAAAGTCTTTTTCGGGCAGGGGCAGCGTCTCGTCCACCACCATCACGCTGGCCTCGCTTCCGGCGATTTCTTTCAACACGCTCTCCTCAAAGACCAAATCGCCATGCATCAGCAAAATATCGTCATCCTTAAGCA
This sequence comes from uncultured Lachnospiraceae bacterium, assembly GCA_910588845.1. Taxonomy (GTDB): domain Bacteria; phylum Bacillota; class Clostridia; order Lachnospirales; family Lachnospiraceae; genus Petralouisia. Next base: position 80,122 of record CAJURU010000001.1, on the reverse strand, counting down.
CATCCTCCGCCAAGGCGATAGAATAGATATAATTTGTCTGGTCATACACCGGATTATGGCGAAACGTAAAAGAAATCTCCGGGTATCTCCCTGACGCATATTCCTGTAAATGCTCGGCAAAGGGCCCCGTAGTAATCACCACATCTGTAATCCCCACTTTAACCAGCATTTTAAGCTGCCAGTCAAGAATCGTAATTCCCGGCGCTATCTCCGCCATACATTTATTCTTCGTCTTTGTCAGCTCGCCCATACGCTTGCCAATTCCTGAATTTAAAATCAATGCTTTCATAATCTTTCCCCTATTTCAAAAATTCCATAAATGCTTCCTTATTCTGTATCGGCGTCGTAGTCGGCCTTCCCAAATCCGCCCGTGATAAAAGGTTTGTCTTGACCTCTGCAAACACTGAGCCTTTTGCTCTGGCAATCTTTTCAAATAACGAGAGCACTTCGTCCTCCGTTTCAGCCGTATAGATATTCTCATAACCGCATGCTTCGGCAATCTTAAGATAATCTATCTTCTCACTTACCGTGGGCATGCCTCCTACCGTCTCATGCGCCCCATTATTGAACAGCACATGGACAAAATTTTGAAGCTGCGCGCTGCCTGCTACCGCCAGGCTTCCCATATGCATCAATACCGCGCCGTCGCCGTCTAAACAGAACACACGGCGCTCTTTCTTCTCCCTGGCAATCCCCATGGCAATCATGGAGGAATGCCCCATAGAACCCACCGTCAGGAAATCTTTCTCATGTCCCTGTCCGCGCGCTTCCCTGGCCTCAAAAAGCTCTCTGGAAAGCTTGCCTGTCGTGGAGACAATAATATCGCGTTCATCGGTATGATCTACAAACAGCTTCACGACGTCCTCCCTGGACAATGGATAATCATTGGCATATTTGAGCTTCTCGTCCGACTCCAGCGCGCCTTTCCTCACAACCAACGCACACTGATGCCCGAGAGCAAATTCTTCCTTAATCTTGGAAAAATACTCCGCTAATTCCTCGGGCGTAGTGTCTTTCGAGATTACATAATTCTGCACGCCCAGGCAGTCCAACAACTCCCTGGTAACCTCTCCCTGATAAATATGCTGCGGCTCATCGTGAACTCCCGGCTCTCCCCGCCAGCCGACAATAAATAACGCCGGAATTGCATAGACCTTATCGTTCACCAGAGAACAGATCGGATTTACAGCATTGCCAATGCCGCTGTTTTGCATATAGACAACCGCCGGATTGCCGGTTGCCAGATAATGGCCCGCCGCCAGCCCGACCGCCGCTCCTTCATTTGCTGCAATCACATGCTTCTCACCGATACCGTAACGGCTCATCAGCGTATCGCATAAAGCCCTGAGCTGAGAATCCGGCACGCCTGTGTAAAACGATACGCCCAATTTTTCAATTTCATCTAATAAATATTTAATTTGCATTTACGATTCCTCCATATTATCGTTATACGCTATTATTTTTACCAATTACCATCATTCTCTATGCTGATTTTTAATATTCAATCAGCCAGGGAGCATGTCCTCCTCTCTGCTCTTCGGGAGGCAGCTTCTTATAATCGCCAAAATTGTGCGAAAGGTATGTTTCAATTCTCTGCGGACATTTGACGGTCAAATTCTCAAATGCAATCTCTGCGGGTTCGAGGACGTCCGCCCGCGGCACCTGAATTTTCGGCAGCCCGCCATAGCCCAGATATTGAGACGGATGATCATTATATTTGCGCATCATCCTGTCTGTCTGGCGATACAGGAAACGTTTGGATACAGGCAGCATCAGCAGATGAAGCGTATGGCGCACACAGCCATATAAGAGCCTCTTCATGCCCCGATACTCCACGCTCGTACCTGTCACGCATTTGGCAATGTACAGGTTCAGCATCCATTTCATCCTGCGGTAATGATTCTTTCGCTCCTTCTCATCGTCCGGCAAGGCGTCATAGGGGAAAATATCAATATAAATTCCAGAATGGATAGCAAGTTTCCGGCAATACTTTTCAACGAATTTCGTATTATCCTTCCTTACCTTGGCAAAATAAAAAGGAGACCCCGGCTCTGTCCGGTAAGTCTGTAAAAATAGGTCTTCCCTTAGATGCTTTTGCGCTTCGGCAAGGAATTTCTCATAATCTTCCCGCCGCATCCCGATATCCAAATCATCATCCCACGGTATGAATCCCCCATGGCGGACGGCGCCCAGCGCAGTCCCCCCCATGATAAAATAATCAATTTCAAGTTCTGCGCATACGCGTATCACGTCCGACAAAATATCCAGCAAATGCCTATGGAGCCGCTTGATGTCATATGTCTTTTGATCCTCAATCTTATGACATGAATTCCTCATACAATGGCAATACCTCCTTGGTGCTTCCCTGCATTTTAATTACCCCGTCATGGAGCCACAGGATTGTATCGCACAGCTTTCGCAGGGTATCCCCATTGTGGGACACAATGACAACTGTACGGTCCTTATCATTAATCAGTTGTTTCATCTTTTTAAAACTCTTCTTTTTGAACTTGGCGTCCCCAACGCTGAGTACTTCGTCCACCAGCATAATTTCTGTTTCCAAAATAGCTGTGATGGAAAAAGCAAGTTTGGAATGCATACCGCTTGAGTATGTCCTCACTGGACGGTCAATAAATTTCCCCAGTTCCGAGAACTCAATAATATCCGGCATCCTCTCTCTGATCTCCTCCTCGGAAAATCCTAACAGCATACCGGAAAGTAAAATATTTTCCCTCCCGGTAAGTTTCTTTTGAAATCCCACGCCAATGGAAAGCAGCGACACCGTGTGCCCATGCAGATCAATGCTGCCTTCGTCGGGGGCAAAAATCCCGGCAATGGCGCGCAGAAGCGTTGACTTACCGCTTCCGTTCTTGCCCACGATACCCATAATCTCGCCTTTCGGCACGTTAAAAGAAATTCCACGCACAGCCTCGAAAATCTCCATATTGCTCTTCTTTAACTTGAACAGACTTTGCTTGATCGACATCTTATTCAGGCAGCGATACCTGATTTTCAGGTCTTTTACCTCGATTGCATACTTTTTATCTTCCATGCCTTCACCTTCACCATCACATAATTTTCACATAACTGTTCTCATTCTTATATATTAACCGAATGCCGATTGCTGAGAATATACATCCGACCGCAAGCCAGAGGCCCAATGCCGCAAAATCCGGCTCCGTATTATACAACATACACTTGCGCAGGCTGTCAATCACAAGCGCCGCCGGGTTACACCTGAGAAGCAGCGTAACATAACCGTCTCCCAATGCCTTTCCAACCCTGGTTTCTATAGAATAGAAGATACCGCTCAGATAGAAGACAAGCTGAAGAAACACATTGATTAGGTTGCTCAAATCATCCACATATACGCCAAAATGAAGCGCAATACAGCTAAAGCCAAACGTTACCACGAATAATACCAACATACAGGGAATAATATAGAGCAGTCGATAACTTACAGGCACCAGATACAGAACCATCGCGCCTGCTACAAGCGAAAATGAAATGCACATCTTAAAAGCATTGATTAACATCTGAATGATAATCAATACGTATTTCGGCATATAGATTTTAGAGACAATAGCGCTATTCTTAGACACCATCCGCACGCTCTGTTTGATTGTCCCGGAGAAAAACCGCCAGGATGACAGACCGATAAACACAAATGCCGCAAAATATTTCTCTCCTTTGCCAAACACAATAATTGCCACAAAAGAATAGACAAGCATGAACAACAATGGATCTAAAATCCACCACAACCAGCTTAAATGAGAGTCTGCCACTTCCGCTTTCAGCCCGGACTTCGCTGAATATACGGCATATTCTCTATATTTCTTCATATCTGCCAGGAATCTTTTCACTGCTGTTTCCTCCGTACTCCATATTATAATCAATTGTATATCATATCATAAAAACACAACTGCGTCAATGAACAGGCTCTTTTCCCTCGGACCGCATGCAACAGTTCAGCCCGCGCCATTCGCAAAGACGCCTACATATATTTCAAAACGCCATGGAACGCATACATCAGAAAATAATAGCAGGATTTCAAAACGCCAAATCCCATATACCGATAAACGCCGAACTGCATTTTGGCGGATTTTAACTTATTTCTGGATTTGCCGCCCTTACTCATACGGCTTTTCAGCAAAGGCTCGTTGACGCCGTATGCTTTGCCGTATTTTTGCAGAACATTCAACCATAAGATATAATCCTCATGCAATTCGTCATGGCACATGTAGAATTCCCTCGCCACTGCCGTTTCCATCACAACAGAAGAACAATTTATGCTGTTGGTGCGAAGCAGCATCGCGTACGTGATCTCTTCCGATACGCCAATCACTTTATGCAAAGAGCTTCCGTCCAGCTTCATCAATTCCCGCCCCGTACAACAGAGCACGCATCCTGTTTCCGCCAGCCTCCTGCATTGCTTTTCAAGCTTCTTCTCCTCCCACCAATCATCTGCATCAAGAAAAGCAACGTATTTCCCCGCCGCTCGCCGAATACCAATATTCCTGCTTTCAGCAACTCCCAGATTGCGTTCATTGCGCAGCAGTATTACCCTGCCGCTATCTACATATTTCCCCGCAATCTCAGCGGTATGGTCTGTCGAACAGTCATCTATAATGAAAAGCTCTAATGGTACGTTCTGGCACAACACAGATTCTATCGCTTTGGCAATATACTTCTGTGCATTGTATGCCGGCATGATTACCGACACGACAATCTGATTCTCCATACATTTCTCCCATTGTTATAATAGTGAGTAAGAATCCGTTGGACGAGCCAGGTTCTTACTCTTTCACTGCCGTCATCTGCCCTTTATCAATTCCTTCTGTATTCTCTTTCTGGAAAATAATCTTGAACGTCATCAACATTAAACGAATATCCTGCCAGAAGGAATAGTTCTCAATATAAGTTAAATCTAATTTCAATTTATCATACGGAGTTGTATTGTACTTACCGTACACCTGAGCATACCCGGTTAGCCCCGCTTTTACTTTGAGACGGAAACTGAACTCGGGAATAATTGCCTCATATTCGTTGGCAATCACTTCCCGCTCTGGCCGCGGCCCCACAAACGACATCTCCCCTTTGAGTATATTAAATATCTGGGGAAGCTCGTCAAAATGAATTCTTCGGATGAACCGCCCTACGGGCGTGATTCTGTCATCATTCTTTTTGGCAAGCTGCGCGCCATTCTCCTCTGAGTCCATGCGCATACTGCGGAACTTGATAATCTTAAAAATTTCACCGTCCCGCGTCAACCGCTCCTGTGTGTAGAACACCGGCCCTCTGTCATAAAGTTTTATTCCCGCCGCAATCAGCAGAAGGACCGGCGATGAAATCACAATGGCAATCAGTGATAACACAATGTCCATCGCGCGCTTCACAAAACGCTGCTCAATCGTAAGTCCCTGGTTGCGTGAGAGCATCAGCGGAGAGTCAAACAGATGGATGCGTTCTGTCCCTGTCAGAATTATATCAGAAATCTTAGGCGTAATATAGGTACGCTTATTCTGGTCGAAACAGAATTTGAGGATCGGATTGCGCATCTTCGTCGGCAAATCGCAGAGCACAACCGCCTCATACTCCATAATTCTCTCATACAATGCTTTATAACCCATATACACACTGGCTGTCGCACAGACATTATACTTATCCTTGCGAGAATTGATTTTACGGATTAAATCATCGGGGGAATGCTGCCCGTAGATAACAATCATCCTTCTCGGAGGATAGAGCCTGGTATAGATAAAGCGCACCAGGTAGACCCCCGGCAGAATTACCAAAAGCTCGGCGCCCATCAGCGCAGCCATCGGATGGACAGGCATATAATTGTTGGCAATCATACAGACCTGAATATAGCCGACTACATTCGTACACAATATGGCAAGTATCTGCGACAGACAGATATCGGTAATGCGCAGATAACCAATACGGTAACCGCCATATATCCTGGTAAAAAAGTACATGATCAGCACATACATACCGATAACTGCCCAGTTACCCTTGTTCCAGAAACGATTTTCCTTCGCCAGCATCGGCGTGTAAACCAGATACCACGTGTACCCGAACATCACTGCTTCAATCAGCAGCATAACAGCATTTGCAGCTAAATTCAACAAATGCTTGTATTGCTCTCTTCTTCTCATATCTTTATCCTTTAATCAGTCTGCGGATTTTCTTCTTATCCCGCCCTTTTGTACCCATCTCGCCCAGCAGCAAATCGACTGTCTCCTCCTCTAAAATGTTGATCCGGTAAGAAACTTTTATGCTGCTGCTTTGCTGCATCATTTCTTCTATTATAATCTTTGGGTCAGAATTGTCAAACAAAAAGCTGTTTTGCCCCGCCCGATAGCCATTCGTTTTGTAACGGACAGGCGCAAGCTCTTCGCCGTCCTTACCGATCCAGATCATGCTCACATCCTTTAACAAACAGGCGCTAAACGCCGGGTCCACCGTCACGCCCACAGTATCCGCGGGTATTGTCACGGTATAGCGCAAATCCTTGCCGTCTGCGGTATCAATAAAATACGAATTGTCCTCGCGAAATCCCTGTCCATCATCTACGTACACCTGTACCCGCCTGCGTTCCCTCTCAGCCAGCAGTTCGCCCAAAGGCGCGGCATGTTTTCCCATGCTGTGGTACAGGCTGCCGGGTGAAATACTGCTTCCCGCCACATAAATCTGAAACATCTTTTCCATCTGCCGATAAATTTCCTGTTGCTCCGGCGCAAGCCCAAACTCTTTATAGAAATCAAATTTCCTGCCGAATTCTGCCCGAACAGGCGCGCCTTCCAGATAATAGTGCAGCGCGCGGAATAAAATATAGTCCACAGGAACCGGAAAGAAAAACGTCCACTCATAATCCAGCACGTGGAAACGTCCATCTTCCGTCAGCAGGAGATTGGAGAAAATTAAGTCCACATCCGCCACTGCAAACGAAGGCGCATCTTCGGGAATCTGAACATCGCCAAAAACGTTGTGAAACTCCGGGGTCGCACGGAAATTCTTTGGCGCAGCGCTCTCCTGAATTCTCAGAACCGTCTTTCTCAGCATATCTGCCGCCTCCTGCGTCTTGCCCTGCGACAATAAGCGGTCCAGCTCTTCCTCCACGGTAGTCCCCTGTAAATATTCAAACGTGGCCCTGTCGTCGCCGGGCGTACATTTGTTCACCAAAAGCTGCCCCCGCTCCCGCCAGAGTTCCGCGAGCCGTCTGCCCGCCTCGGCAATATGCGCAATATGCGCTTTTCCCTCGGGGTACTCTGCCTTTTTGTATAAAATATTGTTCCCATCCCTGCCGCTGACAATCCTCGTCTGGATAGAAAATTGCCTGCTTCTGCCGCTGGAATATTTTGTATATAATATACATTCCGGCTGCCTGCTCTTTTTTTGTGCCGCCGTAACTTCCTGTCCGCCTGGTTCAACCTGGGCAGCCTGCGGATTCTCCGCCTGCGGTTTGGTAATCTCCACGAAAAAAGAGTTCGCGTACAAAGGAAACAGTCCGTCTTTTAAAATCTCGTCATAGACCTTCCCCTCATCCATCAGCACCAGTCGGTCCCGGTCAAAATTACAGATATTGCGGTTCAATTCGCCCTGCCGCGGCAGATAGCCATCTGAATAAATCACGGCTGGAAATTTGTAATCGGGATAAGGGTAATAAAACTTGTAATCGGTATAACCGCACTCTTCCATAATCTTTCTGAGCCCCGGCAGCGTAAACGTACGCACGCCAGCTGTATGCTGATAGCCCTCAAGTCCTTCAAAATACGTGCCTACATGGTCTTCACGGCATCCCGCCCAATATTTAAGCCCAAATTTATTTTCAATAGCAAGCAACAATTTCCCGCCCGGACGAACGTGTTCCATAACAGTAGTGAGAAATCCGTGGTAAGGTCTGTCCCCGCCAATATAGCCCTGCCCATACTCAAACACGCCAATCAATGTCGCATAGTCGAAATCCCGTTCCAAATCTTTCTCCACATCCTGGAAATTGCCAAGACGAATCGTAATGTTGCCGCTGTCTTTGTGACGCTGGGCATTTATCATGCTCCGCTTCTTAGACAAATCTATACAGGTGACAGACTTGGCGTCTGCCGCCGCCGCCCCAGTGACCGCGCCGCAGCCTGAGCCTACCTCCAGCACCTTAGCTCCCGGCGCAAACGGATACCAGCTCAAGATATTCTCGCGCTCATGCGCCAGATGGTACATGACCGCCCAATCCTGCTCCTTTGCAATTACATTTGGAAACTCCTTCCCCGGGCAGGACTGTACCAAATCCAGAATACGGTCCTCCACCGCCCCATCACTGTAGAGATCCTCTCCCGGATAATGAGTATCATCCAAAATGACATTTCCGATTCGCTCCATAATTTCCTCCGTTCTGTGCTGTAAGACTATACCTGTTTGAGAGAGAAATCCGCTTTTGACAACGTAAGGTTGGGGTTATAATAGGGATCTCCATGATCCATACATTCCTTCCATTTCTCTACAAAATATTTCATTTCCCGGTAATAACGCTCTATCTTCTCCGGGGAATCCTCAAGCCCACGGGACTTGGATTCATAATGGTAAAGCTGCGCATAAGGATTGTAGACCACCAGCTTGCCCATTTCCCGCACTTTCATACAGTAATCTATATCGTTAAACGCTACCACAAGCTCCTCGGTAAGTCCGCCCACCGCTTCAAATACCGACTTCTTCGTCATCATGCAGGCTGCCGTAACCGCACTGTAATCCTGCGCGCAGATAATCCTTGAAAAATAGCCGTTGGCATTGTGCTCAAACCCGATAAAGGTATGGCCGGCAATGCCGCCGAATCCCAGAACTACCCCGGCATGCTGAATCGTACCGTCCTCATAATAAAGCCTTGCGCCTACGGCGCCTACGTCTTCGCGCATACAGTAACCCAGAAGCTGCCACAGACAGTCGGGATGAATCATTTCTGTGTCGTTGTTTAAAAGCAGCAGATATTCCCCCCGGGCATGGCTGGCGCCGAAATTGTTGATCGCCGAGAAATTGAATCCCCCATCCCAATACACGACGTGGGCCTTCTCATTGTTCTCTTGCAGTTCCTTATAATATGCAAAAGTCTCCTCCAGCTCGCTGTTATTCTCGATAATAATATACTCATAATTGCGGTAGGCAGATTTCTGCTCAATGGACTGGATGCATTTGTCAAGGTCTTCGGTATGATCCTTATTGGGAATAAGGATGGAAATTAACGGCTGCTCCCGCCAATGCCAGGTTGTCCGATAAAGCCCCGGATATTCTCCCATCGTAACCTCCGCCGGCAGCCCCAGCCTGTCGTAATGCGCCTGCACAGCGCGCATTCCCGCCTCAAAGGCATACCGTTTACTCTCGGGATTCTCCGCTGTGGAATTCTCATGCGCACGCCAATGATAGAGAACCTTGGGGATATGAACGATTTGGTCGGTTTGTTCCGTGCAGCGCAGCACGAAATCATAATCCTGGGCGCCGTCAAATTCCCCCTGTAAAAGCCCTGCGCGCTCTGCCAGTGAGCGTTTCACCACAACCAGATGGCAGAAATAATTCATACTGCACAGAAGGTCGGGATTGTAATCTGATTTAAAGTGCGGCTCAAAATACCGCTTGCCGTTCATCGACACCTTGTCCTCATCGGAATAAATCAGCTCCGCCCCTGGCTGCTCCTGCAATACTTTGGCGCACTCATAAAGCGCATCCGCTGTCAACAAGTCGTCATGGTCCGCAAACACAAGGAAATCCCCGTTTGCCGCCTCTATGGCCGCATTCGTGTTATCTGAAATCCGCTGCGGGCTTTGATGGCGCACAACCCGCACCCTTTTTTCCCTCTTTTCCAGCTTATTCAGGTACTCTTCCAGCGGAGAAGGGGAACCGCTGCCATCCGACAGGCACAATTGCCAATTTTCATACGTCTGCGCCTGAATGGATTTCACCAACTGTTCCAGGTACTTGACAGGAGTCTGATACAAAGGCACCACCACCGAGAACAGGGGTTTCGTCTCCCACTGCTGTGTCCGCTGCCGTTCCAGTTCATCCCCTAAAGGCATGACGGCGCGGCGGTATTTTTCATAATCCCCCTGGGGCGCTGATTTCTGCATCAATACCTGCATGGCGCGGGTACAGAACTCCTTACACCCATGCTGCCGCAGAAAACGCATACCTTTGCCAAGGTAACTGCTGCCCATGACATTTTCAAACAGGTAAGTGGAAACTACCGGAACCGTCAAGCTGCTCTTGCGACTGCCGCCTGCAAACTCCAAGCGCACTTTAGAAAGCCCGCGGTGGGGAAGTTTGATCTCAAAACCCGCGTCGGGAAGGCAATCCGTCTCCCGGTATACATGCGCCACATCCCTGCGCTCATGCCAGGAAATCTCACAGGGAAGTTTCCGTCCCCAGGAGCCAAAAGCTGCCACCGTAACAGGCGATTTAGAAGCCGCCCAGCCTTTCACAATGCATTGCCCTTTTTCCAGTACCGTCTGTTCTACAAACACGTCAAGTTCCCGCTGTCTCTTATACAGTTCTGAGGCCTTAAAGCTGCGGACTGCATGTTCCCCCGCCCACAGCACAAACTCCTTTCTCCGTGCAAAATCCTGCGGCAGATGCACATACAGAAAATACTCCTCCTTAATGCCTAAATCGTATATCATATAACGCTGGCGCACCTCCATGCCATCGTATATCTTTATATTGAAAGACAGCTTCTCGCCATCGAGGGTCACCGCCAGCGTTTCCGCGCCCGTCATTTGGTACTTGAAGCCCTGAATCACCAGAATTCCGGCGTCCTCTATATGAAACCTGACCTTTACTACGTTAAATTTCTCCAGCATACTCATTAATCCTCTATCTCAAACTGCGGCGTTTTTGTGAAACTTCTGCGGCAAATACCCCGTCGCCTACTCAATTTCCACAACAGATTCCAGGTCAAAATACCCTACGGTATTTTTCTCGGAAACCACGCCCAGGCTGCACACATCATACAAGCGATGATGCACCTTAAACTCCTCTTTCTCATAACCCGTGCAGCCAAACGACAGCAGATATTCTCCGCCCTGCAATGTCATCTTCTGGCTAAAACTCACCGTGCGGACGCTGCCCGCTTTCGCAGGTTCCAACATCTCTTTCTCAAGCATGGTGTTCGTACCAGTCAGCTCAATACCCATCAAATTTTTTAAGGTAAATGCAAAAATCGGCTCTGCCACATCTTCATGGAACAGCACTTTCATCTTAATTGTAAATTGCGTGCCCTTTTCAATCACATTTGACAGTTTGCCGGTCTCATCCACTATAGCAAAATCTATGATTTCCGCCTGCTTATCACCATATTCCAGGGTCTCAGGATTGATGCTGATGCGCTCCCTCCACTTCTCCCCGCAATCCGACGGCTTCCACAGCGCGGTATTTTGAAGGCGCTGGGCTTCTTTCTGTTCCACCAGCGCCATTTTATACTGGTCTACCGCCTCCTTGGGCGTGCCCTCCATAACCTTGACGCCCTTATTGAGAAGAACCGCCCGGTCACAGTACTTTGTAATGCTGCTCAAATCATGGCTGACAAAGAGAATTGTCTTGCCCAGCTCCTTAAATTCCTCAAACTTGCGGTAACATTTGGCCTGAAAAAATACATCTCCCACAGACAACGCCTCGTCCACTATGAGAATTTCCGGCTCTATATTGATTGCCACCGCAAACGCAAGGCGCACAAACATACCGCTGGAATATGTTTTGACCGGCTGATTGACAAATTCCCCGATATCTGCAAACTCTAAAATATCATCCATCTTGCCGGCAATCTCTTCACGGGAAAAGCCCATCATTGTCCCTTGCAGGTACACATTCTCGATTCCCGTATATTCCTGGTTGAAGCCCGCGCCTAGTTCCAGCAGCGCGGAAATACGCCCCGCTACCTCTACTTCCCCGCTGCTGGGGGCAATTACGCCAGTAATGATTTTGAGCAGCGTAGATTTGCCGGAACCATTGGTGCCGATAATTCCTATCGTCTCACCCTTCTTAACCTCTAAATCCACGCCCCGCAATGCCTGATGCTCCCGACAGCTTTTGCCGCGCGAAAGCCCCAGCGCATCCCGGAGCCGTGCCGACGGACTGTCATAGAGCTTATATATTTTACTAACCTGCGTTACCTTTATCGCTGTCTTACCCATATCGTCCCTTTCTATAACACATCTGCAAAATGTACTTTCAGCCGCCGGAATACCGTGACACCCAGGAAACATATGACAATTGTAAAGCACCAGAAATACAATGTCATGCCCGGATGTTCAAAGAACCATACTTTATCAATCAACGCTTCCCGGTAGCCCTGCACTATATAATAAAGGGGATTCAGCTTCATTGCTTCCATCACAACATGGGGAAGCTTCCCTTTCATATCGTCAATACTCCACATAATCGGCGTCGCCCAGATACCTATCTGCAAAGCAATGCCCACAATCTGCCTGGCGTCCGGAAAAAACACAGACACTGCGCTGGTGAGGTAGCTCATACCCAACGCCAGAACCAAAACCCCCAGGCTGTAGTAAACGACCTGCAAGACGTACAAATCTGGAAAATAGCCGTAGCAGAGAAACAATACGAGCATAAATACAACAAAAAACGCATGTACAAAAATAGAAGAAAATACTTTTACCACTGGCAATATATCAACATTGAACACTACCTTTTTCACCAGGTAATTATATTCTGTCAATACGGAAGTCCCCGCATTCACACAATCGGAAAAGAAAAACCACGGAACAATGCCCGCCACCAGCCACAGCACATACGCCACAGGCCGCTCTCCCCGGATAGGCGCCGCAGCCCCTATTGCCATATCAAATACAAACCAGTAAATCAATACGGTGACAACCGGCTGTACAAACGCCCATACCGTGCCCAGATAAGAGCCGGCAAACTTTATCTTAAAATCATTCTTTGCCAAACTCTTAATCAACGCCCGATTCTCTACCATTTCCCTTACGATGTTTTTCGATGATGCATTCATATGTGTCCTGACTTCCTTTACTGTTATCGGGCAATCACCTGCGAAAATTTTCGCTGTAACTGCCCGCTCATATCCGGCGATTATTTGCGTATGGTAACCGCCTTCTTCTTACTCCACTTGCCGAAAACCTTCTTCTTAGCAGAATCAAGCTTATAAGCGCGCACCTGCACATAATATTTATTGCCCGCTTTAAGGCCGGAAATTGTCTTTTTCGTTGACTTCGTCAATACCTTTTTCGACGATTTCATATTAGATTTGACGGAGTATTGGATCTGATAACCCTTGGCGTCGCTGACATTACGGATCACAACGTCAAGTTTGCTGCCGGAGCGTTTTTTCAGCTTTTTGAGCGATGCGTCGCCGACTTTCACCTTTGTCCACTTGGCATAAAGCGTGATATTCCCGCTTACCACATCACGGTCAAAATTCCATTTCTGCGTACAATTTTTATTACTGTACCACCCTGCAAACTGATATCCCTTACGTTTGGGATTGCCCGGCTTTGACACTTTCTGCTGCGGCCACGCCTTCTTCGCTGAGACTTTGCTGCCGCCTTTGGCGTCAAATTTCACCTTATACTGTTTCCCCTGCACCCTTACCGTAGTAACGCTGCTGTCCTTTCTCTTATTGCAGACGGCGATTGCTTTTAAGGTCACATTCTTATTAACCGTCAACGGCCCCGTGTAATGATAGCTCCTGGTAAATGATGCGGAAGGGTCTTTCCCATCCGTTGTATAATAAATGTCCGCTCCCGATGTTCCTGTCGTCATTGTCACTTTCATTCCGTCCGCCGTTTTTTTCTGCGTGATCCTGGGCGCTTCCGTAACCCGCGCCGTCATTGTCAAGGTTCCGATTTGATCTTGCGTGGAACCGAGATCCATCGTACACTTCGGCGTCAAGCCGGAATACATGGACTGTTCCCTGTGCGCGGGCGACCGGTCCATCTCTTGCGTAAGAGTAGCCTTGCTGAGGCCGAACCAGGTATAGATTTCTTCTCTGCCGCCTTGCCCGTCCTGGTCATCCCAGGTCAAGTCCACATTATACCAGGAATCGTCCAGGCAGATGGTGTTCCAGGCATGCCCTTCTTTCTTCTCCTTGCCCGAAATATCTATTCCTGTAATCCAGAGGCTTGTAACTCCGATGGTATCAATCCCCACACTGTTCATGAGCATCGCAAAAGCTTTCGTATAGCCTGCGCAGACCGTGTACGAATCACAAAAGACACTGTACGCGCTCTGATGGTACGGCGTATTGGGGTTGATAGTGTTATAAGCATGATCGTAATATACCTTGCGGACAACCAGATCATGGGCAATCTTCGCCTTCTCCAGTTCTGTCTCGCCCTTCTCCACCTTCTCCCTCATTTTATTAATTTCTGTTTTCATTTTTGTAGTCTCTGCCTTGCGCTCCATGCCATTGGCAAACTTATCGTAAACCATTGGAAATATGGCGTTGGCGCTTCTGAGATAACCGCTGTCCAGAAAATAATATTGAGGATTCGCATAACCGAACATGAGATAAATATTACCGGCCTTATCCGGCGTCAATCCCAATGTTAAAAACTCGATCCCCTCCGTCGCATAATAAGTATCTGTAAAGCCTGTCGTCCTGTCGGTAACCCTCTGCTTCTTAGCGTTGACTGTAGACGTCAAATATCTCCTGCACTCCGCGTCCAGAAGATCCCAGAGCTTGCGCTCTTTTGCCTCCAGCCTGTTATAAATATAATTAGATGAATAAGCATCCCAGGAAGTGTTGTAAACCTGGGAACCATAAACATTGGATTCAAACTGCAATTGCCCATCCGCAGCCAAATCTTCCGTGCCGATAATCCCAATCTCCTCTGCCGCCTCATCGGAAATTTCCACAACCTCCATCTCTTGCAGGCTGTATTTCTGAGTTTCTCCCTGTCTAGGGGCATCATCAGAAGAAACGGTGGCAAAGACCTCGGCAGGGGACGCAGTCAGGAGCATAACTGCTATCAATAAAACTGACAAAAAACGTGTTTTCATATGATATCCTCCTCTTTATAAATACACTCCTCCATAACCCTCTCCCTGATAGCCGGCAATCCCTCTACTTTTCACAGCGGCTGTTCACATAATCCTCAATGCCGCCCCACACTTTATCCTTGTCAGAGAGAATCAAATCATCCTCCGTCATCCCTTCCGGCAGCGGCCAGTCTACGCCAATTTTCTCATCCTTCCACAGAAGTCCGCCCTCATCATTGGGATGATAGAAGTCTGTCACTTTGTAGCAGAATTCTGCATAGTCGGATAGCACGACGAAACCGTGCGCAAACCCCTTGGGAATAAAAAACTGTTTCTTATTCTCCGCCGACAAGGTAACGCCGTACCATTTGCCGAACGTCTCCGAACCGTCGCGTAAATCCACTGCCACATCAAACACTTCGCCGTTCACTACACGCACCAGCTTATCCTGCGGATAGTTAATCTGGAAATGCAGCCCGCGCAGCACGCCTTTCTTGGACGCAGACTGGTTATCCTGTACGAATTCACAGTCTATGCCTGCTTCCTTGAAGTCATTGTAATTATAAGTCTCCATAAAGTACCCGCGCGCATCGCCGAACACAGCGGGTTCAATCACCTTTAAGCCTGCAATCCCATTACAATTGTCTGTCACCTTAATTTTTCCCATCTCAATCTCCTCTTTATAAACATTTTTAGTTTGCAAGTTCCATGTCTCCTGCATTTTCCACAGAAAACGAGCCATATGTTACAGTCCTGCTGCAATTTCCATCAAATACTGACCGTACTCCGTCTTCATCAATGGCTCCGCCAGCCGCTTTAACTGTTCCTCGTCAATGAATCCGCGTTTGTAAGCAATCTCCTCGATGCAAGAAATATAGAGCCCCTGCCGCTTCTGGAAGGCCGACACAAAATCTGCCGCCGCAAGAAGCATATCATGGCTCCCCGTATCAAGCCAGGCAAAGCCGCGTCCCAACGTCTCCACCTTGAGATTTCCACGCCTTAAATACTCATTGTTTACACTGGTAATCTCTATCTCTCCGCGCGCTGAAGGCTTGACGTTCTTGGCTATTTCCACAACGTCATTATCATAAAAATACAGCCCTGGCACAGCATAATTGGATTTCGGCTTCTGCGGTTTCTCCTCTATGGAAATCGCCGTCCCCGCCTCGTCAAATTCTACCACGCCATACTCTCTGGGGTCTCTGACATAATAGCCAAAAATGGTAGCTCCCGGCTGGCTGTCCGTGCGATCGGCAACTGTCCTAAGCACTCTGGAGAAACTCTGTCCATAAAAGATATTGTCCCCCAGCACCAGCGCTACTGCATCTTCCCCAATAAATTCTTCCCCGATGATAAATGCATCAGCAAGGCCCCTGGGCACCTCCTGCACTTCATATACAAACCGCATACCAAGCTGGCTTCCATCGCCCAGCAAATCCTCAAATACCGGCAAATCCCTGGGGGTCGAGATAATCAAGACCTCGCGGATGCCTGCCAGCATCAACGTCGACAGCGGATAATAAATCATCGGTTTGTCATACACCGGCATAATCTGCTTAGAGATCGCCTTCGTCAATGGGTACAGTCTCGTTCCGGAACCTCCGGCTAAAATTATTCCTTTCATTGATTTACCTCCAAATCATTTTCTTTGCGGGCATATACACTTCTCGTCCCTGTAGAATCCACCAGCCCATAACCAACTTGTTCCAGATAAGCGTCCATCTCAAAGGAGCTGAAGGTCACAATGTAATCAACCTTTTCCTTTGCCAGCGCCTTTGCCAGACGTTCCGGCTCATCCTTCATTCCATGGTTGACCGCCCGGATAATGGCCTTCTGCGGCCTGTATTTCTTGCCGACATTCTCATACCCTTCGGCATTGTTGTGCCTCTGGTAAGCCTTACGGCTAATGGCCCACACCAGCGTTGGATCATACAGCCTCGCCCTCGTCTGGCTCTCACTCTCAAACGCCACCACCGGATGTTCTTTCTCTTTATGCTTATCAATAATTTCACAAACCTCTATCACATCGACCGGAAGATTATATATATTTTCCGGAACCCGAATGCTTCCCTCCGTGAGAAAAGTACTCGTACCGCCGCCAAAAAGAGCCAGCAGCAACACGCAGACCGCCGCCTTTTCCCACAATTTTTTGCGCTCCATGACAGCTTTCGTACCCACCCAGGCAATCATCGGCAGAACCGGAACCGCCCAGATAAAGCGGTAATAAGTATTAATACCCGTCACTTTCCCCATCAACCGCAGCGACAATTCATTGAATATGAACAGGACGCTCAGGATTACGGAAAATATGAGACGCTTACGCCCTCTCTCATCGCCGTGGCAAAAGCCATAGACAATACAGACGAGAAACAGGGACATATACGCCGTCGGTCCCATATACGTCTCAAATACTTGCCTAACACTCTCTATACCATACATATTGTTACCTCTTAATCCATTATACTGTGGTCCTGGCCCGCTTGCAACTAACGCTACCTTATGGGGATGCGGATGCCCCTGGTATACATAAAATAAAGCATCACGTAAACAGCATTGGGCAGCACGCACCAAAATGCACGCCAAAGTATCCGCCAATTCCGCTCTGTCAGCCATTCAGCCAATACGGCAATCACCAGGATTGCCGGAACAATCACCAGTGAAGACATAGATACCGGAATACTGGAAAAACAGATGACAAATGCCAGAACCCAATGTTCCCGCCTGTTCCTATCTTTCCACAGACAGAGAATTGCATAAAAGACTGCCGGGATTACCACATTAGCGCAAAATCCTTTCGCTTCATAGCTGCGCACCAGCAGAAAATCCGATACCGTATAACCCGTATGGAATCCCAGATGCAGCACAAATACCAGTCCTGTCAGAAACAGCGCTTTTTTCTCCTCTTGCGGGAAAAGGCGCCTGCCTATGACAAACAGGACGTATGCATGCATGAGGATGCAGAGCGTACCCAGCACATAATGCTGAATAATCATACCGCCAATGCCGGTCAGCCTGCAAATAAACGCCGAATGCATGTAAAACGCAGAGAGTGCGTAACGGAAATCCAACGTTTCCTCCATAACGTTGGATTCACCATTATACACGTACATCGTATCGGTCATCGTTGTCGTATCTATTGTCCCTATATAGTAGGAAGTATCAAACCCTACATACTGCTGCGTTCCTGCAAACCAGCAGCAGAACAGTACCAAAAGAACTACTGCCAACAACAGAATCCCTTTATTCCTCCAGAGCCCGGCCAACATACTCTTTACCCATGCGCCAAGCTCCCTTCCCGCCGCCGCAAACGCATAAATATTGACTGCCGCCGCAACGATAAGCCACAAAACAACGAGTTCATGAAACGGTCTTTGCAGGAGTATCAGCGGCAGCGCCGCCATCTGAAATAATCCAAAATATACGAAGAATCCCACAAGGCCGGCCTCATACTTTCTGAACTTCAGGCGAAACAGCGTCATAAATGCAATGCCGTATATGATAAATTCTATTCCCAATAGTAAAAGCATAAGTAAGCATACTGCTGGCTGCATGATCAATTCTCCTGTTTTTTATAATTCATTCGCAATGGCATGGTAACCTATGCGCACTTCGGCGCGTATAATATCTGCCGATATTATACCATGCGTACACGGCAAATGCAAATTTATCCAGTTTTGCTATCTGCGGTACATGGTATAAAGCCTCCTCGCACTGAATCCCGGCACAAGCTGGTTCCAGGCAGTGATGCGAATCAGGCCCAGATAGCGGTCGGTATATTGGAAAGTCGCCGCCGTATCCATATGCCGGAACACCTCAAACGCTTCCTTACCCTTGATTCCCATAGGCAGTCCCTGCGCCACCTCCACCGGATGATCCTGGTAGCTGCGGATAATGAAGGCATCTACCATGGGATTGCAGGCTGCGATATAATAGCTGGCTGCAATCGCCGCCGCTTGATTGGCCTGCCCCCAGTTGGAGGAGTACCCCTGCTCTGAGAGAATTACCCGCACCGAAGAACCGTAATGCCTCTTGATATAATCTGTCAGTACATTCAGATTCTTCATCGTAATATAGGGGCTGTTCTCATCGCCTGTAATTCCGTACCCATCCCAGAAATTGGTGTACGTCAGGGGCGCGGAATACGCATGATAGGCGAGATTCCATTTCAGCCCCTTTTGTACTCTTTTCAAATGTGACACAAACGAAGAGATGGAATGCTTTACGCTGTACCCGCCTGCCACAGACGTATTCCAGAGATTATCCATACAGATGAATACATGCGCATTGGAATACTGGCTGCGCACAGCATAATACAGGGAACGGAACGCGTACGCATATACCGTAAAGTAGGAATTCTCCGACATTGCTCCCGCATAATTCCAATTGCGGGGATTATTGATTTCATTTCCCAAAACCCAGTTGGACACATAACATTTCTTAGTCCCAAATACTTTGCCCAGATAAGAGAACACCGCTTCCATCTTTTCTCTGGCCCCATTACTGCGTACATTCCAGGTATAATAAGGCGCCGCGCCTCCGATTCTCGCCCTGGAGTCAATGAGGTTCGTCTGCCCTTCCACCCAATCAAGTAAAATCTGCACAGTAACATTAATTCCCTTTTTGTTGCATTCTGATACAAGCTGCCGGTAAGAATCCATCGCACTGAAATAATACGTCTTGCCGTTATATTTATAGGCCACGGCCGGATTCGTATAAACACTGGACAACGTCAGATTTAGAAACGTATTTCTGGCATTGCAGTCGACAATTTCGTCCATGGTATTATTATAAAACTGCATACCCTTTTTTGTTTTTCCCAGCTTATATTTCGATTTGTTCCTGGCCGCCTTTTCCGGGTTTTTCACATAGGAAGGCTCGCTGACAAGATAGTATTTGCCCTTCTTCTTCACGGCAACCCCAAACATTGCCAAGGCGTACCCCTGGTTCTCCGAAGTCTTTAAGGTAAAACTGAGCTTCTTCTTTTTGTAGGCTCTTTTCGCCATCTTATAAGGCTTGCCGTTTAAGGGATTGACATAGACCAGGTAATAGCGGTCGTCTGAACTCGCCACACGCTTCTTCACGGTAGCCTTAAATTTGATTTTTCCTGTCGCTGTAGCCTTACATAACGTTATCTTAGCGTATTTTTTACTCGGCTTGCGCGTGCATTTTACCCATTTTGCATAGTACTTCTTATTACCGGTATTCCCTTTCTTCAGATAACCGACGCGCTTTCTACATTTCTTATCCTTATACCAACCGTCAAAATCATAGCCCTTGCGCGTGGGAATCGGTAAGTCAAATGTCTTAGATGTGATCTTATAGCTTTTCTTTGCTTTCTTAGGAAGTTTGCCTTTCTTTGTATCATACTTGATCTTATATGATACGGCCTGCCACCTGGCATAGAGGGTCACCGTGCCTCCCGCCTTTGTCGTAAGTTTGCTCACTTTTGCGCCGCTCTTGTAAGTCTTTCCCTTGCCGTTTTTCTGCGTATTCCAGCCCACAAACTTATAACCTTTGCGCTTGAAAGAGTTTGCCCGCAGCTTGCTCGGCGAGCCGTATACATGCTTGGAGGAAGAAACCTTGCCGCTTTTTCCACCATTGCTATTGTAGTTTACTTTATAGGAATTTCCTTTCCACATAGCGTAGAGCGTGACAGTAGACCCATCCTTTTGATTGGCAAAAGAAACGCTCTGCTGCTGTTTGTAACTGACGCCTTTGCCGTCCTTTCTCGTATTCCATCCCGCAAACGAATAGCCTGCCCGCGTAAATTTATTCTTCGTTAATTTCTTGCTCTTACCGCAGGAAAATGCTTCGTCCTCCATCTTCCCGCTGCCGCCGTTGGCATGGAAGCGGACTTTATATTGTCCGCGCCGCCAGACTGCCTTGAGCACGACTACTGCGCCTTCCGCATCCGCCAGGTTCATTACTATAGAATTTTCCTGATAGATACCCACGCCCTCCTGCTCCCAGCCAATCAGCACATAGTCTTTCCTGTGGCACTCACTGCGCGGAAGCGTCAGTTTTTCATCATAAGCGACTATCTGGCCCGCTGGCGGCTTACCTTCTCCTCCGTTCAAATCAAACTGTATACGATATGTAATCGGCGTCCAGGACGCCGACAGCGTTATGTCCTCCGTCACCGGCGCGTCAAAGACATAGTAATTCCCTTCACTGTCCAACCAGCCCTGAAAGAGATAGCCCCTTTTTTCCACATCCAGGACTGCCGCCGCGTCCACAGTCTCACCATCTTTTACCTCCATGGTGAAACGCTTCTCCCCCTCCGCTGTCGTTCCTCCATCCAGTTCAAAATAGACCGTGCGCCAGTTCTCCTCATCTTCCTTTGTTTCATCGTCGTCTTTTATTTCGTCGTCTGTTTCGTCATCAACTTTTGTTTCATCGTCGTCTTCTGTTTCATCCCCTGTCTCGTTCCCCTCCTGTGATTCCTCTCCATATTGCCGTGATCCCTGCGGCAATTCCATGGCGTAGAGACTGCCTGCGTCCATGGTAAACAACAACACGGCTGCCAGCAGTATTGATAATATCCTCTTCTTATCCATATTGATCCCTTCTGTCTCTTAACACTATCCAGAATTGTTATCTGAATATCCCAAACTTCACTGCAATGTAATCCCACACAATTACCTGGCTGCTTCCATAATATCTCACCTCCTAAACGAATACCCCGCTATAGACCCGCGGGGTATGTCCTTCCATTTACTATTTTATATCAGAAAGCTTTACAATAACATAGCTATCCTGCACTGAAATATACCCATTATGCGGGTAATGGGCCATCTCTTTCGCTAATTCAATCGCCTCGTCCTGATATTCCAGCGTCCCATTTATGTCAATGCCCATGGTATTCATAATGCCGACGACACGTCCGGTGGCTCCGGCCAGGCTGGCCGGCGTATAATCCCAGGACAGAAAAGAGACGCCATACATATCTACTCTCTCAGAGGCTTCATTCAAACGCGCCTCATATCCTCCCACACAAATGATGGGAAGATTATCCGCGCCTTTCATCCTCTGAATATCTTGCGCAATCTGCCCTGCAACACGCAGATCTTCCTGATTGCGTACATCATCTGTATATAAAAGCCGCAAATTTGTGGCGACGCTAAACCAGATTGCCACAACACAGACTGCCATGACTGCCCGCCGCCCCCACAAGCATTTGCGCGCATCCTGCCTGCTCCAGATTCCATATGCAAACATGCAGCCAAACGCCGCAATGAGCTGCAAGGCAAATTGAGAGCGCACTGCCGGTTCATTGCCCATATAAATAGTTAGCAGAAAGGGTGTCAGCAGCAAACCTGCAAGCGCAAGTGTAAATACAACTTTTATAGATATTTTGTACTCCCGCTTGAAGCAGAAAGCAATCCACACAATCGCCAGGCAAACGCAAACAAGAGGATAAACGGAGCGGTATACTGCATTTTCCCAAAAGAGGACGTTCTTCACGTGGCGCAAAATATTGTGTATAATATCTGAAATAGACGCCTGACCCCAGACAATTTGCCCCTGCAAATACTGCCCCTGTCCGAAAAATATCTTCGTAATCGCCATATTTACAACATAGACGGCCGCAAATCCGCCGATCAGCCCAAGGATCGCCCATGCATATTCCCGCCATTGTTTCTCACGGTAACTTTTGGCAAAATCCATGAGAAAAACCATAATGCAAAGGCCGATATAAAACGCCACGCACCCCTGGTAGGTGCAAAAACTCCAAACTCCGAACGCCAGGCCAAAGACCGCCCAGATAACCATGCGTCCTTTTCCCCACTTATCATAAATAAGCCGGCTCAAAGCGAAAACGGAAATCACCGCATAAATCATCCCCAGCACAACTTCCGCTCTCTGCAAAGCAAAATAGAACTGCGGCATCCACACCGGACACACCGCGAAAAGCGCCATGAACAGCCCATAGGGATATCCGTCGTCCCTGCCGCTTACCGTCCAGCAAAGAAAACCAATCAAAGCGCCCAGCAGCATAAACCCCAGCAGAAATATCATCCCCGAGAGATACGGATTGTACCCGCCCGGCATCCCTATCATCTTGGAGAGGAGAAGCCCCTGCCTGCCGACAGTCTTCCACGAATCGAGCAGCGGCCCCTCCGCCACTATGATCCGCTCCGTATCAATTCCCACATTTTGTGAGAAAGCCATATGCAGATAACAAATGCATACCATAACCGCATTGACGAGCAAAGCGTTTTTATGTGTCTTCGCAAATAATTTCATATCCTGTACCATTTCCTGCACCTCTGTAAAATCTCTCATCCCACTCTCTTGATCTGTTCATCGCTGCACTCGCTGACAATATAGTGCGGCCGCTTCTTCGTCTCCACATAAGTCTTGCCGATGTACTGCCCAATAACGCCAAGGCAGAACAATTGTATTCCGCCGATAAAAATCATCACGCACATATTGGATGCCCAGCCCTGCACAGCATCGCCAAAAATAAGCCTTCTTACGACGATAAAGAGAATGGCAAGCAGGGAAATGCCGGTACACGCCACGCCCATCCAGGACGCTATGTTTAAGGGCATCTGGGAAAAGCTGATAATGCCGTCAATAGAATACTTAAAAAGTTTCCAGAAATTCCATTTCGTCTCCCCGGCAGCACGCTCTACGTTCTCAAAAGCGTACCAGTAAGTACGAAAACCAATCCAGCCGAAAATCCCCTTAGAAAAGCGGTTCCGCTCTCCCATCTCTACAATCACGTCCACCATTTCCCTCTTCATCAGGCGATAATCCCTGGCCCCGTCCACAATGTCCGCATCAGAAATTTTATTAATTAATTTGTAAAACATCCTCGCAAAAAAAGAACGGATTGGAGGTTCCCCCGCCCGGTCCACCCGCCGCGTGGCAACGCTGTCATATTCCCCGCTTTCCAAAATCTTCACCATCTTTGGCAGAAGTTCTGGAGGGTCCTGCAAATCTGCATCCATGACAGCCACATAGTCTCCCGTGGCGTTCGTAAATCCCGCATACATGGCCGCCTCTTTGCCAAAATTCCTGGAAAACGAAAGGTAACGGACATAAGATCGTTTTTCGGCAAACCCGCGTATCAATGGGAGCGTCCCATCCACAGAACCGTCATTTACAAAAAGAATCTCAAACTCATACTCCGGCATCCGCTCCACAACCTTTGCTATCTCACTGTCAAAGGCAGGCAGACAGCCCTCTTCATTGTAACAGGGAATAATCAAACTAATTTTCTTCATCTTACATACCTCTTACATTTGTCAGTTGTATCTTTAAAAGGCTACCCGCAACGCTGTATATTATTCATTTTCTGCTATGGCGCTTTTTTTGTCAAGCACAGCTTCTTCACATACGGCAGCACAAACTCCATAGTAATCGTTTCTTTCTGCACCAACAGCGCCGCCCCATAGATGCCAAAAAACACAAGCGCCGTAAATACAAGTGTCAGAAAGTTTCCCACATCCTGCAAAACCAGCCTGTGCAGCGCCACGGCGCCAGCCACAGATGGAATCAACGCCGCCACATATGGAACCATGCGTTTCATATGCCAGATTTCCTTTAAAAACTGCCACAGCACCACAGCTTCCACCAACGCCACCGCAAACTCTGCCACCAGCGTGCCAATTGTCGCTCCGCAGGAGCCAAGCGCAGGGATAAGCAGCAAATTGATGATTAAGTCTATCACACTGCCTGCAATGACGGCCTGTAGTACCTTTCTTTCTCTGCCCGTAGGCACAAGGATCTGCATGCCCAGGATATTGGACAGTCCAATAAAAATAATCGTCGGCATAATTAAACGCATGGAAACTGCCGCCGGCGCATACGCCGGGCCTGACAGAAATCCGATTCCCTCTTCCGCAAACAGCATGAAATATACGGCTAGCGGCAGCGATATCATCAACACAAAGCTCAAGGCATGGGACGTGATGCGTTTAAACTCCTTTTGCATGTCCTTTTCAATATAATAAGAAAGACGCGGCAGCAGCACCGTGCCCAGAGAGATCACCAGGCTCACCATCGCAGTTTTGACATAAACTGCAGCATTGTAATAACCGGTCTGCTCATCCCCGCTGATAAATTTCAACATTACTGTGTCCAGATTCGTATAAATACTGTTAGCCACTGTCATGGCGCAGAACACCCCGACAGGTTTGATATGGCGTTTCAGGTTATAACTGCCCATCGGCTTTAAGCTGATATATTTACCCAACCTCAAGAAATTAATCACATAAGAGCCTATGTTGGAAGTCACGGTCAGCGCGCCGTAGATGATATAATCCTCTTTCTTATGCACGAGCAGGAACATGCCCGATACCGCGATAACTTTAAAAATGAGGGAGGCCGCCGTGATGTAAGCATATTCCTCCAAAGCCGAATACAGCCAGTTCACACCGATAACGTTGAGAATAATCGCCGAACTCATCACAAAGAGCAAAGTTCTGTCCTCAGCAAATTTCGGCACCGTATAGAGGCTGATCCCAAATACGATATACACAAGCAATGTCATCGCGCAGTTAAGGATGAGAATTTCCTGTACCGTCCGCGAGAGTTTCTCCTTGTCGTCCCTCACCTGGGCGCAGGCGCGGATTCCATAAGTGGGAATCCCCAGCATCGACACCATCGAAAAATAATTGACTACCGCCAAGGCAGAAGCGACTTTACCGGTTCCCACCGGAAGGAGAATCCTCGAAATATAGGGAAACGTAATCAACGGAAAGATTACCGAGGACGCTGTCAGAATAAAATTCATAATGAAATTAAAAGTTACGGAGTGTTTCTTATTCATTTAATTCTCTCCCGCTTTTAATGCCGCGCACCACATGGGCTGCCAGCTCTGCACATTTGCATATACTGATTAATTGCGCCCCCATAAGGATCGGGTAGCCGCAGCTTAAATACATGGTATTGACTGCCGGGCATTTTGTCAAATCTACCAGCGCAATTCCGGCCGCCAGCACCAGAACACTCAATCCCAGGCCGGTAACAATCAGCCAGGCGTTCCCATGTGCAAACCTTTTCTTGCGCAAGTCACAGATTATGGCAACCGTCAGACCGATGTAAGAAATCATTCCCAGCCAAAACACTGCATCTTTGCCCGCACGGTACAAAGAACCTATGCTGTTCATTCTTTTGGAAGCCTTTCTGCTGCTATTCTCTATGTTTATCTCATCTTTTTGGCTGGTATATGTATCTATCAAACCGTTAAACTTAACATTTCCCTCTCCGGTAAATCCGCCTCTTTCTATAAGGATCTTCGCCTCTCTCTGTCCATTTACATACAATGATAAATACCAGCGGGTGTCTTTCTTCCCCTCCGCTACATCCCAGCTTTCCTTAAAATGGCAGTTTCTGGCGTCTTCCAACGCCGAGCCTTCTTTCTCAAGGTATTCATAGACATCATCGCTCTTCTCAAATTCCAGCTCATTATACCGGTTTCCCTCTTCATCTTCCACGTAGATCTGTTTCTCTATTCCGTCATATTCCGGAAAGAGTATCCAGCCCGCAATATAATGGTCATGCTTATGCCGGAAAGACGCCGCCTTATTCCGGGTAAGCTGCTCAAAATCCTGATAGTCGCCCTCATACCTTTTCCGTACAAAGGCCCTGGCGCGCGTCCTTTGGTAACTCGCCATGTATGCGATTGCATCCAGGGTACGCCCCGCCAATTCCCGGCAATGTTCCGGCGTATCAATATAATATTTTTCCGCTGTTTTAATCTCTATTCTTTCCAGCCTGCCAGATGCAAACGCAGCTTCCAGCTCTTCATAGATATTTTTATAAAATGTGTTTGCCGTCTCACAGTCTTCATAGACGCCGGCCTCCGAAAAACCTCTCACAAACGCCCAGCCCAGCCAGCCGGCTTCCACCTCCCCATCATGCGGGTTCGTATCGTATTCGCTATGATCGCTCATGGCAATCTCCAACTCTGCTCTCACACTCGCCAACGTCGGAGAAATATCATAGAGCCCGCGCAGTTGTTTCCTCGTAAGTGGAATCTTTTCATCCACCCTTCCCGATTTGATATGGGTCAGGTCATCCATAACTTCTCCATAATATTCTACAGCAGTCGCCCCATATCTCTGTATATTCAATAATTTTACCATAGAAGAGCATAACAAAATCCCCAGAATCGGAAAAAGAAGACAGAGACACCTGGGCAAAATTTTCAATTCCCGGCGTTTGCCAATCAGCAAGAAAAACATTACCAGACAGACTGTCCCGGTAAATGGCAAAACCCAGACCGTATCGCTCTTCGTTATCCACAGATATCCCAGAGAAAGCCCTGTAAAAGCCGACCATAACAAGGGTTCGCGTATACTCTCCCTGCCAATTGTGAAATACAGATGAAGCAGGCCGCCGAAAACGCAGAGCGCCAGTACTACTCCCAGACCGTTCCGGTACACCCTCTGCAACACGGTGCTGCAATAGGAAATGGGGTGGAACAACAATGCAATATAAATAATTATCACAGATTTCTTTGATGAAAATATGTTTTCCAGAGCGCTGCTAAATACCATGCACGATATGGAATATCCCAGCGTAAGCGTAAAAATATACGGCAGATGCAAGCGGTAACAAACTGCCAGAAAGATGGCAAACCCAGGTTCCTTCATAAACGTATACGAGTTAAAATCCCCGGTCCAGTCCAGTTTGGAAATAGAAAATGCCCACTCTTTCATCAGTTCGTCATCACAGGGAGAACCCTGCATCACATAGATGGGAAGCCCAATTACAAGAATCTGTTTGATGAGCGCGGCCGCCAGAAACACCAGCAAAAGTTTATGTCCTTTTAACACCGAAATTGCTTTATCCTTCATGTAACCTTTCCTTCATGTCCGTTCTTCAGTCTTAAACTCCCCGAATTAGCTTTCTATTTATGCTTAATATGCAAAATTCCGATAAAGAAGCTGCCAAATACCACTTCAATGCCAACCACCATCAAAAGCATCGCCGGAATGGTAATACGCATCATCTTCTCCGGCGACAGACCGCCAAAACCGGTTGCTCCCCAGATACAGAAAGCTGCAATTGTAATCACCACGCCGAGCAAAAACAAGATCAGTCCGATGACAACTCCCTTTTCTGTCGTAGTGTCTTCCAGCCATTTATCCAATTTGCCCTCTGTGGGAATGAAGCCGGTCACGCTGGCATAGGAACGTACAAACAGAGAAAACATCACTAAGTTAGCGCCGACCATCATACCGGCCGCCGCATACATCAACGTATGCACGCCAAGCCCTACCGAGCCAATCTGAATATTGCCAAGGCTCAACACAACCGTAAGAATCAGTCCAATGACAAACAAAATCAACCCCGGGTACATGAACAGCCAATTCGGACTGTGCATCAACAGAAATTTCAAATGCCGCCAGCCATCCGACCAGCTTCGCAGATGAGGCGCATGGGATCGTCCATCCTTCTTCAAGGTTGTCGGCACTTCCGCTATCTTTAAGTGGTTCAACGTCGCTTTTACAACCATCTCGCTGGCGTATTCCATACCGGTCGTCACCAGGCCTAAGCCCAAAATGGCTTCCCGATTATAACCTCTGAGCCCGCAATGGTAGTCGCCAATTTCACAGGGGAAAAACAGCCGGGCAATGAAAGAGAGCACCGGGTTCCCCAAATACTTGTGCAGCGGCGGCATAGCCCCCGGCTCAATTCCGCCCTTAAAACGATTTCCCATCACCAGATCATAGCCTTCCCTGAGCTTCTCCACAAACGGCATCAGATGCAGGAAATCATAACTGTCGTCTGCATCTCCCATAATTACATATTTGCCAAGGGCGCCGTTGCAGCCGCCTATCAAGGCCGCGCCGTACCCTTTTTCCTCCACTTCCACGACTCTTGCGCCGTTGTCGGCCGCAATCTGCCGGGAGCCGTCCGTACTCCCATTGTCGGCAATTACAATCTCTCCATTTACCCCGCTCTTAGCAAGAAAAGTTTTGGCCTTGCCGATACAGGTTGCCAATGTCTCCGCCTCATTGAGGCAGGGCATCAGTATTGTCAGCTCAAATTGTTCCTTCATTTGTAAACTCCTTTCCTAATACTGGTTGATGGCATATACCCATACTGCATGGATTGACACAAACGCACAGATAGCCAGTACAATGCCATTATAATATTCACGCTTTATCCTGTTTACGATCTCGCATTTTTGCTTTATCCAGATTACAAGCCTGCCGCTTCCCAAAGAATAAAGTACCGGGAACATTACCGGCGCAATATAACGGTACTGGCAGCCCTTTATGGTGTCGCTGCCCACCGCGGTGAAAGCGACATACATGGAGGTCGCCACCAGGCAGAGCACGCCGAACGACAATACAAAACAGGCAATTCTCGGAAGCATCTTCACTCTGTTGTCAAGCTCGCCTTTATCTGTAAAAGCCACTACCGCCAAAGCCGCCACCATCAGGGATGAGAAAACCGTCGGCTCTAACTCGGTAAAATAGTGCAGATAGGAGAAATAATGAACCGCCGATTTCGGCGATACATAATCTGCCAAAAACCCCAACAGCGTCTTCGTATACTCCCATGGATGGGAAAAAATATAAGAAATCTGCCCGAAAGCATCAATATCCTCCCCGCCGCGCGTATCCTGAATACCCCCGGCGTCTGGAACCGTAAACAGCATTAGCAGCTTCACACATGCCACAATGAACACACATGCCAGCACGGCAAGCATAATTTTCCTCTGCTTCGGACTTGCATATTTCTCCTTGGGCAGAAGCAGTGTGAGCAACAGCAGCGGAATATATAAAAGTTTTGGGCCCGCCCCAATGAAAAAGGCAAATATCATGCAGAGCCATTCCACCGTCGTCATCTTCTTTTCCGGCTGCTGCAATTCTCCGAAGAAGCAGCAGAAACCATAGAGAAACCAAGCCGTTATCCAAGGGTCGTAAGAGTAAGAGGACGCCATAAAAATGTTAAATGGGAGCAGCGCAATCACCGCCGCCAACATTTTGCCAGATTTCAGTTTGCGAATTGCCAGATACACTAAAACGGCGTAAAACAATAGATTGCACCACCGTCCCAGCATAAACGTCATATGATAGGGCAGATGAATCAACCTTCCCAGCCAGAGGCCGAACGCCGCCGGAAGGTAACAAAAATTTCGGTAACGCGGCCAGGTCCGCTCCGTCAACGCCGCCTTCTCAGGCTGATAACGTTCCTCTATTTCCTGATACGTTATCCGCTGGCTTTCCCTATCATAATTCTTGCGCTCAAGCGCCGTCTGCGGAAAATTGTTCATGTAATACATTTCCGCTTCTGTAATACCGGGCTTTAACACATGGGACAACAGCATAGGATGATAGTAATGCCACTCATCATCCCAGGACACGCCGCAGGACGATGGAATCGCCACGCCGTACAATGTGCCCACGCTGAGAATAACGACCAGAACCGCAATCTCCGCCTGTTTGGCGACAACCTCGCGAAAACAGACGAAAAGCGCAGCCAGCTCCACCACCACAAAGACTCCCATATACCTTCCCCAGAAAAACACATCATTCCCATAGAAAATAAAGGCAATCAGCCGTTCCAGCCCGAAGGAAAGCGCTGCCGCCGCCACAAGGATGACTGCCAGCTTCTTAAAATCTTTGGAAATTTGCGGAACATGCAGCTGCTTATTTGTGATCCACTTCATTTAACTTTTCTCCTTTGATGTAAAAACGCATAAGTAACTTTGCGAACCATACCGGCCAAAATTTCTGGAACATCGCATAATCCTCTTTGGCGCGGATATTACCCTCGCGGATAGTATTCGAGGTCTCCGAGCCCTCATGCACACGATGGCAAGTCATTGGTTTGGGGGAATACACAAATTCTCCCTTCTCTCTCGAGAGCTTCTCCCACTCCTCCCAGTCCAGGTTGCTGCGAAACTCAGAGATAAACACCGTCTTTGGGAGGCTGTCCTTCACATAAGCTACAGACCAGCAAGCCACCGGATTGCCGAACGATAACACCAACCGCTTAAAAAAGGATTTCCCCTGGAATGCCCTGACCTTTAACGGAAGCAGCAGCAATCGTTTCACTCTCAGCATCGAGCTCTTTTCCACAACCTTTCCGTTACGCAGCTCATAATAATCTGCAAAATAGATTAGCGGCTGCTTCGAGGCGTTGATTTTCTGCAACATATCCTGCGCATATTCCGGCTGGTATCTGTCGTCCTGATGCGCCAGGGTAACCAGCTTCGTCTTCGCACAATGGTAAGCAAAATTCCAGTCCCCGGCAATTCCGCCGGGTCCATCGTTTACATACAAAGGAATCTGGTACTCCTTTGCCAGATTCCGAATGTAATCATTTTCTGTGCTGGTTGCCATGATAAGATTCGTCGCAACCGTCTGTTTCTTTAATGATTCAATACATTCCCTCAGATAAGGGCTTTCCTTATAAGCGCAAATTGCAAATGTATGATCCTGTGGTTTAAACTCCATATTCTCTTCCCATTTATCCTGATAACTATCTTTGTGTGTTCTGTTCAAATACGTGTTTCTATTTATTCTGATACATATCCTCGTAATACTTCTGATAGTCGCCGCTGGTTACGTTTTTCATCCACGCTTCATGTTCAAAATACCAGGCAATCGTTTTCTTAATTCCTTCTTTGAACATGGTCTCCGGCTCCCAGCCAATTTCTGCCTTAATCTTGTCCGGCGCAATCGCATATCTGCGGTCATGCCCTTTGCGGTCTTCCACAAACGTAATCAGGTCTTTGCTCACCAATTCTCTTCTGGGGTCGCCCTCCGGAAGCATTTCCAGTAAGGTCTCGATAATAATATGGATAATCTCAATATTCTGCTTCTCGTTATGCCCGCCGATATTGTAAGTCTCTCCCAATTTCCCATGCTCCTGCACCATGTCGATTCCCTTGGCATGGTCATCCACATACAGCCAGTCCCGGACATTCTTGCCGTCGCCGTACACTGGAAGCTTCCTGCCATGCAGCGCATTGTTAATTATCAGGGGAATTAACTTCTCCGGGAACTGGTAAGGCCCGTAATTGTTCGAGCAATTCGTAATATTCGCCGGAAAATGGTAGGTATCAATATAAGATTTTACCAGGAAATCAGAGCTGGCCTTACTCGCCGAATAAGGGCTGTGCGGATCGTATGGGGTTGTCTCATAGAAATACCCCCCATCCTCCGTAAGGGAACCGTATACCTCATCCGTGGACACATGAAGAAATTTCTTGCCCTCTTTAAACGTTCCATCCTCCTGCTCCCAGGCAGCTTTGGCACAGTTGAGCACAACCGCCGTACCCAGAACATTGGTCTGCACAAATACTTCGGGATTCTTAATGCTGCGGTCTACATGGCTTTCCGCTGCAAAATGCACGACCCTGTCGATATCATTCTCTGCAAAAATCTTGCTGATGGCCTCTTTATCACAGATATCCGCCTTCACAAACGTATAGTTTTCCCTGTCCTCTACCTCTTTCAAGTTCTCAAGGTTGCCCGCATAAGTGAGCTTGTCCACATTGATGATACGGATTTCATTATCATATTTGCGAAACATATATTGAATATAATTAGAGCCGATAAAACCTGCTCCTCCGGTAACTAAATAAGTTCTCATAATCGTCTCCTTCTCTTCTAAAATCTCAGGCATTACCGCTCAGGTATACTTTCAAAGCGTCTTTCCAGTCGGCCATGCGGAAATCACTCGTCAGTTTAATCATATAATCGTCAAGGATTGAGTAAGCCGGCCGCGGCGCCTGCCCTGGATTGCGTCGGCAATATTCTTCCGTGCTTACGCGTTCTACCACAGTATTCTTACCTGCCAGCTTAAACGTCTCCTCCGCCAAATCCGCCCAACTACAGCTTCCCTCGCAGACTGCATGGAACAAACCATAATTCTCCGTGGGCTCTAAGAAATGGATCATCTTCGCCAGTTCTGAAGCGCTGGTGGGGCATCCCACCTGATCGTCTACCACAGTTACTTTATCATGGCTCTCCGAGAGACGCAGCATTGTCTTTACAAAATTCTTACCATCTCCGTAAAGCCATGCCGTACGCAGGATAAAATACTTCCCGGCAAACGCCTTGACAAAATTCTCACCTTCCAGCTTCGTCTTCCCATAAGCGCTGTTCGGCCCCGGCGCGTCAAACTCCGTATAAGGTCTGCTGCCATTGCCGTCAAACACATAATCGGTCGATACATGAATCAGTTTCGCATCTACCTCTGATGCGGCAATGCTCAAATTCCTGGGGCCGATTGCATTGATTCTGTACGCGCTGTCCCACTGCTGCTCACAAAGATCAACCGCCGTGTGCGCCGCACAGTTAATGATAACATCCGGTTTCGTCTCACGTACCAGAGCAAGCACATCCTCCACCTTCGTTATATCAAGCGCAATCGCGCCATCGCCCGCCTGCACATCTGTATTGATAAATTCTGCCTCATTGCCATACTCCTGATTGATGGCTCGTCCAAGCTGCCCGTTACAGCCTGTAACAAGAATTTTCTTCATTTTATTACCTCCTTATAACATCCTGCCTGCCAAAAATAATATGCGCATGACGATACCGTCCAGCCGGCTCTGACGGTAGATTTGACGATTCCAGAGAATCTTCCATCTACCCGCGAAACGATTGGCCGCAAGAACTTTTTTCACCAGCGCATCTTTCTCATCATCCCCCTGATAAAGCTCTGCGAATTCACTGAGCTGTCCATAGAGCTTACCGCGGTTTTTCCTGAGATATGCTGCCTTGGAGCGGATTTCACCTATAAAACCTGCTTTGGCGCCCACGACATTGCCTCCATGCTGGCGGTACTTGATGTAGGCGTTCTTATCAAAGATGACTTTTCCTGCATATGCGGCAACCAGATAAGACCACCAATCATGCAGGATTGCGCGCTGCGGCGTCTTGGCCTTGATAATTTGCGCCATCTCGCGGTTCATCACCGTTGTACAGCCAGTACAGATACATTCCACTACAGCATTGCCAAACCCAGGCACACGCTCTCTCCTATCCTGCTTCTCCATAGGGGTTCCATCGCTGTCCACCAAAATCTTATTACTGCAATAAAGCGCGGGACCCTGCTCATGTTCCAACCTTTGCACGGCGGCTTCTACCTTTTGCTCCAGCCAGATATCATCCTGGTCGCAGAAAGCTACCATATCCGCATCACTTTTCTTGAGAAGTTCAAAGAAACTTCTGCTTACCCCCAGATTTTCTTCCAAGAAAACCTTAATATTATTATATTTTGCACCATATTCCTTTAAAATATCAGAGGTTCCGTCTTTAGAACCGTCATCCCTGATTAAAATTTCCAGATTCCCCCAGGTCTGGCGAAGCAGGCTCTCTATCTGCTCCGCCAAAAAACGTTCCCCATTGTATGTTGACATCAGAATCTGAACTTTCTTCGTTCCCATATGCTCCTGTTATTCTCCCAAACCGCTTTCCACTGCCGCTACTACTGCCTGCAATGCCTCGTCCTCGTCCTCGCCATCGCACACAAACTCAATCGTGTCACCCGATTTGATACATGCCCCGAGCACACTCAACACGCTTTTGGCGTTTGCTGTTCCCCCTTTGAAATTAAAGGTAATCAGGGCCTGGTATTTCACTGCTTCTTTACATAAAATTCCCGCTGGGCGCAAGTGCAGCCCAGTAGGATTCTTTATTGTAACTTTCTGACTAACCATACTTTTCCTCCTCAGGTCAATTTACTTCCTTTTACTTCTCTGATACCGCTAGGAGACCTAAGGCATCCTCCCAGCTTCGCTGGGTCCCTCCTTAGGTCCAGCCTCATGCCAATTCACTTCCTTGGCTGTTCTAGGAGGCATCAGGGCTCCTCCCAGCTTCGCTGGGTCCCTCCTCATGCCAAT
>CAJURU010000001.1:0-45200 GCA_910588845.1 uncultured Lachnospiraceae bacterium | reverse complement strand
TAGGAGGCATCAGGGCTCCTCCCAGCTTCGCTGGGTCCCTCCTCATGCCAATTCACTTCCTTGGCTATTCTAGGAGGCATCAGGGCTCCTCCCAGCTTCGCTGGGTCCCTCCTCATGCCAATTCATAACACATTTCTCATAATTAAGTCTGCCAATGCCTGCGCATCCTTAAAAATCTCCTCCTGATCTTTGCCCTCAATCATGACCCTTACCAGCGGTTCCGTACCGGACGGACGAATTAACACTCTGCCTTCGCCGGCAAATTTCTCCTCAAGGTCATGCACTGCCTGAGCAACCTCCGGGTAATCCATAAACTTCTCTTTCTTGTGATTCGGCACTTTGGCATTCACCAATGCCTGGGGCAGTACTTCCATAATTCCTGCCAGCTCTGAAAGCGGCTTGCCGGTCTTGACAATCACTTCCAGCAAATGCAGGGCGCTCAAAAGTCCGTCCCCCGTTGTATTTTCGTCCAGGAAAATAATATGCCCAGATTGCTCTCCACCAATATTATAACCATTTTCTCTCATATTTTCCAAAACATAGCGGTCGCCCACCTTTGTCTGTTCAATATGGATGCCGCACGCTTTCCCCATCAACGTAAAGCCGAGGTTGCTCATGACTGTTCCTACAATCGTGTCTTTCTTAAGCGTACCGTTTTTCTTCATATCATTGCCAATAATCGCCATCACCTGGTCGCCGTCCACAATATTTCCCTTCTCATCCACGGCAAGCATACGGTCTGCATCGCCGTCAAAAGCGACCCCCAAATCAGCTTTCTCGTATACTACGCGTGCACGCAGCTCATCCATATGAGTGGAACCGCAGTTGGCATTGATATTGGTGCCGTCTGGATTCGTATGAATCGCCACCAAATTAGCCCCCAGCCCTTTCAATGTCTCCACCGCTGTATAATGGGAAGCTCCCTCCGCACAGTCAATGACAATCTTCATACCGCTGAGATCCACCGGAACTGTCTTCTTCATAAAGAAAACGTATTCCTCTCTGGCATCAAAACGGTAGCTGATCCTTCCAATCCCGGAACCCAGAGGCAAAGGAACGTCTTTCATACCGTTCTCAATTAATTGTTCAATCTCATCTTCCAGTTCATCGGAAAGCTTATAACCTTCCCCATTAAAAAACTTAATACCATTAAATTCCATGGGATTATGGGAAGCTGAGATTACCACTCCTGCATCCACTTTATGTTTCTTCGTCAAATATGCAATCGCCGGCGTGGGCATAACGCCCATATACACCGCATTTGCCCCTACAGAGCAAATGCCAGCCATCAGCGCATTTGCCAACATGCCGCCGGAAATTCTCGTATCACAGCCCACGATAATTGTCGGTTGATGCGCCTTTTCCTTCGTCAGCACATAAGCGCCCGCCTGTCCCAGCTTCATCGCCAATTCAATCGTAAGCTCTGTTCCTGCCACTCCTCTTACCCCATCTGTTCCAAACATTCTCGCCATGTTTCGCACCTCTGTCTTTCTTTTCTGATTATAATATTCACAATTCTATTCGCCGTCACCGGAATCTTCCTCTGTCTCATCATTTGTTCCGCTGTCTTCCCCTCCGTTGTTCTCTTCCGGGCTGTCATTCGGGTTTATTGGCTCGCTCTGTGTTTCCGCGTTCCTGTCTACAATCGTAAATTGCACGTTTACCTGTCCTATCAGCTCATATTTGTCCCCGGGAAGAGTAACGTTCAACAATCTTGTATAACTGCCTGGCTGTAAATCTGTCACATCCAGCAACACCTCTATCTGATCCAGTGCAAGCGTCTCCATATCCTCTTCCAGCGCGCGAACAGTCATTGATACGGACTCTATATTAAACGTCAAATCATACTCATTGTTCAGCCCGCTAACTTTAATGTTGTTAGACGGGAAATCAACCGTTTTGGTTTCTTTCTGCTCTATCGTAACGGTTACAGCAATCTGGCTGGCGTTCGGTTCCACCAGAGAAATCCCCAGCTCTTCCAGATAGGGAACAATATCAACCGTACTTTCCATGTCTTCTCTGGCGCCGGTAATGTCAATGACATTTGCTGGAATATTGATGGCGTTGATTCCATTTAAAACCACAGCCCTTCCTTTTACCAGTACGGTCTCCGGTGCACATTCCACCTTGCGGAACTCATAGCCTGCCGCGGGTTCTCCGCTGACGCGGCATTGCACCGGCACGCTCTTAGTCGCCCATATCTCCGCTTTAATCGTAACTGCCGTCTGGTTCATCTCCAGAAGGTCTGAAGAAATCACAGAACCAGCCTCATCATACAGTACTGGAATTACGTTGTCGGACACGTCGCTGGAAATACCGTCTACATTGATAGACGCGCCAACACGGCTAATCTTAGACACAACGGACGCCGGGCCTGATACTTTAAGCAAGTTCGGCGTTACCTCCACACCGCCAATCGCATAGCCCTCCGCCGGCGTTCCCGTGGATTCCGGTGAAATCACAAATTTCTTCTCTAAGCGATCCTCCAACGTAATCTGCAAATTCACAGTTCTGCGCATAATCTCAATGTGCCGTTCATTTTTCTTGGCCGTTATCTCAATGGGAACCAGCTTGGTTTCCCCCTTTTGGCTCAAATCCACCTGGCTGAAATCAGCTGTTACGCTGAAATCATCTGACGCCATATCATCTACATAACTTCTGGGACCACTTATCGTAAATACTGCGATATCCGTATCCCCCACAACATTAGGCACCTTCCCCATCTCTGTGATGATGTCCTTATTGATAATCTCCACCGGAACCGAAAACGTTTTTGTGGCGTCCGGGTCTGCAACATTGACAACTACCAGCCAGATTATCACTGCAAAAAGAAGAGACAGCAGTTTCAGCCCTGGATTATTCGCCAGATGCTTCATCATTTTTTGAAACATACTTCATCCTCCTTTTCCATATTCGGAATCTTCCCACATCCATAGAGCCTTTGCGGATAAAATTCAGCTTGCCTTTCAAATATTCGGCGTCTACATTACGGTACAACTCTCCGCCGATAGCAATCGACACATTTCCGGTCTCCTCCGATACCACAATTGTCAGTGCGTCGCACACCTCGCTGATACCTACCGCGGCACGGTGGCGTGTTCCCAGCTCTTTGCTCAGTTCCATGTTGTCGGAAAGCGGCAAATAACAGGTAGCGGAAACAACCCTGTTCCCACGGACAATAATAGCGCCATCGTGCAATGGCGTATTGTGCTCGAATATATTGATTAAAAGCTGGCTGGACACCAGTGAATCCAGGGCAATTCCCGTCCTCTCATACTCGCCCAGCACAACGTCCTGTTCTATGACAATCAAAGCCCCCGTCTTGACCTTTGCCATCTCGTAAGTTGCTTTCACCAACTCACCCACAACTTTCTCACTAAACCGCTCCTGATCTTTCTGGGAGTCAAATGAGAACAGGGACATGATAAAATTACGCTGCCCCAGCTGTTCCAGGGCACGGCGCAGCTCCGGCTGAAATACAACTGCAATTGCAATTATAGCCACATTGATCGTCTTACCAACGATCCACAAGATGGTATTCATCTGGAACATCGCGCAGACCAAAATGAAAATCGCAACGACAATAATCCCTTTCAGCAGATTCCAAGCCCTGGTCTTTTTTATCCAAACTAAAATATTATAAAGCAGAAATGAAATAATAATAATTTCCACAATATCGGTTTTGGTGATCTGGGGCATTTCTATCCAGAACAGATATTTGGACGCAAATGAATTTATAAATGCGAACAATTCCTGTATCATAATTTCATTCCTTTCTGATTATTAGTGCAGGAGATTCCTGTCAATATCAAAATCTTCCTCAAGCTGCCTGCGGCTGACCGTTGTCTTTTTCGGGGTAATGCGCTTCACTCTCTTATCTTTTCTGGCAAGATAAACTTTGGGAACCGCCTTCACAAAATAATAGTATTCATCATCTTCAAATTGTACCCGTTCAATCCTGGAATAATCCAGATTATAGAAAAAGAATTCGAGAATCAGGCAGACCGCCACGGAAATTGCCGTACCAACAAGCACCCATAAGATCCTTTCCGGCATCCCCAGCAAAACATATCCTGATAAAAGAATTACCATCTGCACAAGATTACCCACTACCAGGCCTATCCTCCATGCAAAATTTACAGACTGCCTCCGTATGGCATATACCACCAGGGACGTTACAAGAAATGTTGCGATGAAAAGATACATCTCTTTATTTCCAACCAGCATCTTTAACGCCGCCGTAAACTTAGCGGTGCCCTCCCCTTCCTCCACAGAGGTAAAGTTGACAATGTTGGTTTTCACGCCTTCCACATAGAAGTACACCATCGCCCCGCTGACCACGGACAAATATGCTGAGGGCCCGTGAAGCAGTCCCTCAGAAACCGGCATTACCTGCGGAATCCTGAAAAAGCATAAGACAGGCGTAAGGATTGCCGCATATCCATGCTTCGGCGCGAATCTCCCATACAGAAAAAATAACAGTATCATCAAACACAATCCGATTGCACAAACTTCCAGCGACAATGCAGATAAATGTAGTAAAATCAGGGCGCAAGCTGCCACAACCATAATATTGATAGGCAGGAACGAACAAGCCAACGCCAGCAGCAGCGCCACCGCCGGCTGATTCAACTGCTCCCTGTAGCCCAGTTGGATATTAATCAGGAAAAACGTAACCACGCCCAGCAGGAACTTCACCCCCGCTGTGACATAGACTTCGTACCTCCCATAAAAATTCCGCAGCTTTTCTCTTATCTCCAACAAACCCGTCATGTTCAATCCTCCAAAGGCAGCGACCTTTCCTCCCTCTCTTGAAGTTTCTCTACCTTCTTCATTACAGAATGATACCCCTTAATACTGGCGGTCGCCCTCGAATAACGCCAATTATAAACGCCAAGGGCAATCACCTGATAGACTGCAATAAAGATAATGTATATTACCAGCACAAACATCCCAAGCTCCGTCAAATCCCTGTTTGACAAAATATATGTGATATTGTCCATATCATAGAGTACCCAGCACAAAAACAGGATGCCGAAGGCAATGCTTGACGTAATAAACGTCTTAATCATGCCAAGACCAACATAATCTTTGCGGTAATACTGTTTTATGGGCATATATTCCTTTCCCTCGCCCTCCTCGTAGGAGGCCATCTTCGTCATGAGGCGAATACGCTCTTCATTTAACATGTCTGCACCACCCATATTATTCAAACAGCAGATAAAACCCTGAAAATTTCTATTTTCCAAGGCCCTTGCAATCTATCAGGTGTTCTACTGCCAGCATTCTTATTTCTCCAAAAATCTCATGCGGTCCTTTTCTGAACCCTTTTTGGGTTCCTGTACTAATGTCGCAGTCGGCCGCTTCACTGCCCCACTCAAATCGCTGATTAGCCCATTTTTACATTTGCTGCAAAATCTTCCTGTGAGAATTTTAGCGCCACAATTCTCACACTCCAACGTAATCTGGGATTCTTCTGTAAAAGAGAGACGCTCCTCCCTCACCCACTGACGAATCTGCTTCGTGGAAACATCATTTTCCTCAGAAACCACACTCATGGGCGCCTTGGGATTCTCCCGCAGGAATGCCTTAACCTGCTGGAATTTGTCTTCAAGATCCCCTATACATGCGGGACACAATGGCGGCCCCTGCATATAATTGAAAAGTCTTCCACAGCCTTTGCAATTTCTAACTTCCATAGCCTCATTCCTCCTGGTAGCCTCTTCCGATGCTGACGCTCAGACAGTAGATTTCTCCTGCGCCTGACCGCTTCAACTCTCCTGCCGCTTCATTCATCGTACTTCCTGTTGTATATATATCATCAATAAGTAATATATGTTCTAATTGTACCTTATTTGACGTAGTTTTAAAAGCCTTTTTCAAATTATTTTTGCGTTCTTCGTCATTTAGTTCTTTCTGCGCCTTCGTATCCCGCACACGGAACAGGATATTTGTATATACAGGAATCCCCAGCTGCCTGCCAACCTCCCTGGCTATACATTCCGCCTGATTAAACCCGCGCCGGCGCAGCCGCCTCTTCGACAACGGTATGGGGATAAGCGCATCAATCTTTCGC
This sequence comes from uncultured Lachnospiraceae bacterium, assembly GCA_910588845.1. Lineage (GTDB taxonomy): Bacteria > Bacillota > Clostridia > Lachnospirales > Lachnospiraceae > Petralouisia. The sequence continues at coordinate 39,124 of CAJURU010000001.1, read as the reverse complement.
TTTTTTATCCATTGCCCATATACGCGCACCAGTTCTCTGCCGTAAAACTGCGCGTATTCCTGTCTGCTATGGTATTTAAAGCGGTAAATCGACTCCTTGACCGCCCCTCGGTAGACCCAAAGCGCTTTACCCTGTGCAAAATCAAACGCATGACGCGCGCAGTCAAAACAATATTCCCTGCGCTCGTCCTCCAGGGGTTTGCCGCATTTCTTACAAGCGGGCTCCCCGACATACTCCAGTTTTCCTCTGCAATCATCGCAGACCAGCTTCGGCGGCAAAAATATGGAAGAAAGCAATATGCCGTCACAGAATGGGCATCTCGGCGGAAACAGCAAACGTATCAAATGTTTACAGTAAATCTTCATATAATTTTCTGAAAATATCTCTCTGGCAGCCTATATTTTATCATACACACGACCGCGTTTCCACCAAAATTTTCTAAAGATTTCCTTAAATGCCTAAAGAACTGCTGCATATTTCCATAATGGGCATATATATTCAGGCAACAGTTAATCGAATTCTTCCATCAAGCGGTTTTTAAGCCCTGTGTAACGCTTCCGTTCACTGATATTGCCAATCATCTCCTGAAATGTCCTATCATTGCCCACCAGCGTCACGCATCTCTTCGCACGAGTTACCGCAGTATACAGAAGGTTGCGGTTCATCAGCATACTTGGGCCTGTCAGCAAGGGAATCACTACCGCCGGGTATTCGCTTCCCTGAGACTTATGAATAGTAATGGCGTAGGCCAGCTCCAACTCCTCCAACTGTTTAAATGGATAATCTACAAGCCTGCCTTCCTCGAATTCTACGGTCACAATCTCCTGGTAATCATCAATGCTGCAGATTTTACCCATGTCGCCGTTGAACACCCCCATACCCTTATCAATTGCCAGGCCATATTTGCTGCGAATTTCCCATTCCAGCTGGTAGTTGTTCTTAATCTGCATGACTTTGTCCCCCTCGCGGAATACCATATCGCCATGCTCGCGCTCTTTCTTGCCGCCGTCTTGGGGATTCAGGTACTGCTGCAAGATATGATTCAGCCTTTCCACCCCCAGAAGCCCTTTTCGCATAGGGGTCAGCACCTGGATGTCAAAAGGCTCCGCCTCCACGAATTTCGGCAGTTTCTGCTGAATCAATTGAATCACCACGCTGATAATCACATTGACGTCAAACCGTTTGAGGAAAAAGAAATCCATGCTCTTATTGTCCAGCGCCACTTCTTCCCCGCGGTTAATCTTATGGGCGTTTACAACAATATCACTCTGCGCCGCCTGCCGGAAAATCTTGCTCAGGCGCACGACATGGAATCGTTCAGATTCAATGATATCACGAAGCACGCTTCCCGGCCCCACGCTCGGAAGCTGATTGACGTCTCCCACCAAGATCAGCCTTGTCCCAGCCGCCACCGCTTTCAAAAGGGCATACATGAGGGAAATGTCCACCATGGACATCTCATCTACAATAATGACATCCGTTTCCAACGGATTCTGCTCATTGCGTTCAAACCCTTCATTCCCTTCCATGCCGCCGTTCAACTCCAACATTCTGTGGATAGTACGCGCCTCAAACCCTGTCGTCTCACTCATACGTTTTGCGGCGCGCCCCGTCGGAGCCGCAAGAAAGATATCCATGCCTTCCATCTCAAAATAACGGATAATCGTGTTAATCGTGGTGGTCTTTCCCGTTCCCGGTCCTCCGGTAATCACCACCAGACCGTTACGGACAGACTCCTTGACCGCCTCCGCCTGCAACCCGTCCAAATCCATGCCGGTACTCTTCTCAATAGCGCGGATGCGCGTTTCTATCTCAATTTCCGGTATATCGTAAGAAATGTCGAGCTCTCTCAACATGGACGCTGTGTTCATCTCCATATAGTAAAAATTTGACGCATAGAGGCAGCGTACTCCCTCCATCTCTTTCATCATCACTTTCCGGTCAATGGCAAGATCCATATAATGTTTCTCTATGTACTGCGCGTCAAGCCCCAACAATTCTTGCGCCCTCAGCGACAAGGTCTCCTGCGGCAGACAGGTATGCCCCTCCGCCGCTGCCTGCTGCAACGTATAGAGAATACCGCTGCGGATGCGAAAATCTGAGTCTGTGTGAATTCCAATTCTGGAAGCAATCTCGTCTGCAATACGAAAACCCACACCCTGGATATCGTCTGCCAGGCGGTATGGGTTCTCTTTTAATATTGTATAAAGTTCCTGTCCGTACGTCTGATATATTTTCACGGAGAGTGTCTGGGAAATACCATACTGCTGCAGGAACAGCATCGCCTGACGCAGCTCGCGTTTCTCTTCCACCTGGCCGGCAATCTCCATAGCTTTGCGCTCGCTGATGCCCTTAACCTCAGCAAGCCGCTCCGGCTCCTCCTCCATAATGCGGAAGGTGTCTTCCTTGAACCTGCGGACTATCCGCGAAGCCAAGGCTACACCAATCCCTTTGATAGCACCGGAACCGAGATACCGCTCAATCGACAAAATGTCCTCCGGGGATTTGACCCCAAAGGACTGCATTTTAAACTGCCTGCCGTAAGAAGGGTGCGTGGTGTATTCCCCCGTCAGCTCTAAGGTCTCTCCTTCACTAACGCCATGGAAAATACCCACACAGGTAATCTCTTCATCCCCGCTCACAAAATTTAATACGGTGTAGCCGTTTTCACTATTCTGAAATACGATATGCTCTACATATCCACTTAATGTCTCCACATCTCTATTCTAATCCATAGTTGCGCTTCATCTGCTCATAGAGCATCTGCGCAAGTCCAAGCCCTTCGCCCTGTGCGGACTGCTCGGCAAAACTCTGGACCATTTGCTCCTTGTAATAATCCTGCAACTGTCTGGTAGAAGCAGAAACCTCCTCCGATTCGGGAATCATCTTCTGCATTGCCTTAAACATCTGTTCTGTAAAATATGCCTCAAAATCCTTACAGACATCCATCAGCTCATCTTCTGTAGCCTTGGATAAATCAGATTTCAGGGTATCCTCCAGCTGATTGGTTGTCGCGCTGCTTTTCGTGTTGGTATCATATAAAGCTCCCAACCCCTCCATTGTAAGACTCATATTCTAACCCTTCTTTCTGTCAATTACCGCTTGAGCTGATTCGCCTGGCCCAGCATATCATCCGAAGTCTGGATTGCCTTGGAATTCATCTCATAAGCCCTCTGTGCCACAATCAGGTTTACCATCTCGTCTGCCACCTGTACATTGGAGCCCTCCAGATATCCCTGGCGGACAGAACTCAGAACCAGTCCCTGGGTGGTCGCCTCGTTCAACGGCTGCCCCGAGGCGTCAGTAACGCCAAGCAGGTTGTTAGATACTTTGTCAAGCCCTGCCGGATTGTTGAACTGGAACAGGCCAATTGTCTGGTTCAATGCAACATAATTATTCTGGGCGTCCTTATAGCCAAATGCCCCGTCCTGGTCAACGACCATCTTGCTGGCATTCACTCCGGCAGGAATCTCAATGGGATTGCCATTCGTATCAAGCACCGGATAGCCGCTCGCCGTCACCAGCGTAAGATTGCCATTATTGCCAACGCTCAGTTTAAAATCACCATCTCTCGTATAGTATGTATTGCCGTCAGCGCCACGCACTGCAAAGAAACCGTCTCCATCAATCGCCATCGCTGTATAGCTCTCACTGTCAAGATGCGCACCCTGTACAAAATTAGAAGTAATGGACGCCACCCTGGTTCCCAAACCTACCTGCGCGGAAATCGGCTTCTGTTCTCCATTGGCAGTGGTCGTCCTCGTCTGTAACGTTTGGTACAGCAGGGACTTAAACTCTGCCTTCTCTGTCTTGTAGCCAGTGGTGTTGACATTTGCCAGATTATTTGCAATCGTATCTACCGCTGTCTGCTGTGAAATCATGCCGGATGCCGCCGACCATAAAGATCTCATCATGTTAAAACAACTCCTTTCTATGCCTTGCCCATTGCTACGGCTTTCTCAAGCGTACTGTCTATCGTCTGAATTATTTTCTGGTTACTCTCATATGCACGGGAAATGTTAATCATCTCCACCATCTCAGAAACTACGTTCACATTGGACATCTCCAACGTTCCCTGTTCTATCCTTGCAGTGGAAGCCTGCGCCTGCCCGCCTTCCACAAGGTCATACATATTCTCGCCATACTTGGCAAGGAAATTGTAATCTGCAAAATCTACAACGCCAATCTGTCCCACCAACGCGTCGTTCTGGTACATATTGCCATTCTCATCCACGACAAGTTGTGCGTTTGGATCAATTCTTATGTAACCGGCCTGCCCTGGATTGCCCGCCTGAGCTGCCGCCTGATTCAACACATAGTCGCCGTCTTTCGTCACCAAATATCCCTCTCTGGTTACCGTAAAGGCGCCGTCCCTGGTATATTTTACGGACGTCTCCCCAGCTTTATTCGTATAGGAGATCGCGAAAAAGCCGTCTCCGTCAATCGCCATATCGTAAATATTATCGGTCACGCGGAAAGAACCCTGGTCATAATCCGTGTAGCATTCCCCAATCTTAACGCCTAGGGAAACATCCCCTATCCCCCTCGGCAGGTTGTACGCTGAACTGTCCTTAATCTTAATCGCCAGCATTTCATCGAAGGACTGGGCAGTCGCCCCTTCCTTCTTAAAGCCGTTGGTGGCTGAGTTGGCAAGATTGTTGGTGAGTACGTCCATGCGGTTCTGCTGATTAATCATACCGGTATAAGCGGTATATAATCCTTTTACCATAATCTCTGCTCCTTTTTCTGCTGATTGTCTGTTACTTTATTCCTCTTTCCTGACCGTCCCAGACAGGGACTCTACATACCTGCCTGTGCCAATCGCTACACAAGTCATGGGCTCTTCGGCCGTCATGGTGTTAATACCGGTCCTGTCCTCAATCAATTCTTCCAGGCCGCGAAGCAGCGCGCCCCCGCCTGTGAGGATAATCCCACGGTCTGCAACGTCCGCTGCAAGTTCCGGCGGCGTTTTCTCCAAAACACTGTGGACAGCTTCTACAATCTGAAGCGTCGCCTCGCGCAATGCCTCCTCCGTCTCCTCAGAAGATACGGATACCGTCTTGGGAAGCCCGGTTACCAGATTACGTCCCCGCACATCCATTGTGTCATTCTGTGCCAGAGGGAAGCATGTGCCAATCTTAATCTTAATATCCTCTGCGGTTCTCTCACCAATCAGAAGATTATGCTTCTTTCTCATATATCGGACGATTGCCTCATCAAAATCATCCCCTGCAATCTTAATGGAAGTACTTACCACTGTTCCGCCCAGGGAGATCACTGCAATATCCGCTGTTCCACCGCCGATATCCACTATCATGTTGCCACAGGGCTTCGCAATGTCCACACCCGCTCCGATTGCCGCCGCAATAGGCTCTTCTATAATCGAAACCTCACGGGCTCCCGCCTGATAAGTGGCGTCCTCAACGGCCTTCTTCTCTACTTCAGTAACGCCGCTGGGCACACACACGCTAATTCGGGGCTTGCGGAAACTTTTCTTGCCGAGAGCTTTCTGAATAAAGTACCTTAACATTTTTTCGGTCACTGTGTAGTCAGAAATAACCCCCTGGCGCAAAGGTCTTACCGCAACAATATTTCCAGGTGTCCTTCCCAGCATCAGTCTTGCCTCTTCACCGATGGCCTTAATCTTATTCGTATCTCTGTCAAAGGCCACCACGGAAGGCTCCTTTAAGACAACGCCTTTACCTTTTATATATACGAGGATGCTTGCAGTTCCCAAATCGATTCCAATATCTGTCGACATTTTGTTTGTCCCCTTTCGTTTCTCTATCTGAATATCGCTAAACGTAATAACTTTATTTTTCCATACATATTTACATTATATACAATCACAAGTGATTTTCAAAGTGTTTTTTTCAAAATATACAAAAAACTTCCATAATTAACCGTTTCCATGGAATTCCTTAGGGAAGTTTATATATTTTTTATATTCTTTTGAAAATATTTTTTATTTTTTCACATAGTAGTCACATTCTCAGGTTATACTAGTACCTGTACTAGCTAACAAGCTAATATAATTTTTCATAACTCATGCTTCCCGGATTCTCAGGAATCCGGGAGGTACTCCCCGAATCCTTTGCTGTGCGGACTTGTCCGCACAGTTTTTTGTTCTGAAGCCGGATATTCGCGCCCGAGCGGCTGCCTGGCTAAACGCCCTGTGAGTGTGTTGCTCGCGTAAAGTGTGCATACCCGTTTCATCCCCATTCTTCACTCCACCTGCACGGTCGTGGAGTCTCCTTTCTTTGCCTGTTCTATGGCTGCCGGAACCAGTTTCCTGAAATTGTCCCCGGAATGTGTGGCTCCAGTTATGGTATCTACCTGGATATCTTTCTGCCCTTCAATGAGCTGTCCGACGTACTCCCGGGTATACTGGTTGGGATAACTTCCGCATTCAGTGCCCATATTGCGCATATATTCGTTATCCCACGCCTTGATAAAACCGCTGGCATCCTTAGCGTTAAACTCTGCCGAAACAATCGTATCATCCTTTACCTGTATGCAGACATACTCTTTCCATCCATGGGAAAACTCCTTCATCTCCGCCGTATAATATCCATCTTTCATTTTATTTCCGCATCCTGCCAGCATCATACCCGAAAGCATAATAAGCGCCAGCGCTTTTATTCCATAGCTGCCGCTGCGCTTCCCCCCGCCGCTGCCTTGATGATTTTTGATATCTTTTGATTTCATTCCAGAGCGTCTCCTTTCAGTTTCACCGCCGCTACCACTTCTCCCAACTCTTCCGCCTGGGTCAGAGACAATGTCGCCGTTTCGTCCGTCTCCTGCGCAAGCTGCCGGTTTGTATTGGCAATTTCAAGAACTTTATCCGCTTCCTCCGTCACCATAGCGACGGCTTCCTTCTGTTGTTCTACCACTTGCGCCATGCTGTTGGAAATGCCGGTAAACTTCTCGGTTGCCTGATAGATTTCCCGGAAGGATTCTGCCGTGGCATCCGCCGTTTTCAAACCTCTTTCTATAGAAATATTTGCCTGCCCAATAATGCTTCCTGTCTGTTTCAAAGCGCTGGCCGTCTGTTCTGAAAGAACGCCTATCTGCTGCGCCACCACCGCAAATCCTTTGCCGGATTCACCGGCGCGCGCCGCCTCTATCGACGCATTGAGTGCAAGCAGGCTGGTCTCAGAAGAAATCTCTTCGATCAACTGGCTAATTTTAATGATTTCCTGCATATTCTCATAGATATCATGCATGGTCGTCAGCATATCGTTCATCTGCTCCTGTCCCTGATCCACTTTATCCTGCGCTCCACCCGCGCATTCTTTTACCTGCGCAGCGTTTTCAGTAATATGCCCAATCTGATCTATAATCCGCTGTATACTGCCAATCAAGCGTTCCAGCGCAACTTCCTGCTCTACAGAGCCGTCATACAGCCGCTTGGCATAGCCCGACACCTCGGAAGAATTCTCATTTACCGCCAGAGAAGAGCGATTAATCCTGTGCATCGTCTCATTGAGGGATTCTGTGATGGAATCCAACGCTTCCCGGATGGCTACAAAATCCCCGCTGAAAGAATCCGGCACTTCCTGGGAATAGTCGCCCTCAGACAAATACCCTAAGGAAGACTTAATGTCATTGATATAATGATCCATACTCGCAATAGTTTTCGCGAGAGCGCCGGTAAGAACCTGCGCTTCTTCATTCGTTTCGGCAAGCACAACTTCATCCTTAAGATTTCCCTCGGACAGAGAGGTAAGCCTGCCTGTAGCCAGGGACAGAGAGCCTGAAATGCTGTCCGCCATCCTGACAATCACATACCGCGCTGCAAGCAACAGCAATACGGCAAGAATAATACAGACAAACACAGATAAAAATAACGTCGCCTGAAATTCTCTCCTTGGGGCGTCTATCACGAGCGTCCAATTCGTTCCCGGCACCGGGGCATAAGCCACATAATGGCTGACCCCGTGCATATAGGTAGATTCAGAACCCGTCTGGAAATTAAGCATATTAGCAAAAATCTTTTTATTCTTCTTGGCATTGAAAAGCTCATAGATGTTCTCATGATTCTGCATATTTTCCGGATTCTTGTCAGCGATAATTATTCCCTCTTCGTTGATTATGTAAGAATCTCCTGTCACGCCTATGTTGATATTCGTCAGCACATCGTTCAGCAAATCGTACTTATAACTGCCCACCAAGTAGGAAACCACTTCTCCTTCCCTGCTCATGGGAAGCGCAACGCACAATTGCCAGATATCATTTTCGTAATAGGGCTCATCTATAACAATATTTTCCGTCTGTTGCAAATATGTATAATACTTTTTATCAGCAATGTTATCCGGGGCTTCTTCGTCCCCATACAGCTTCTTTCCTGACAGGTCATACCCTCCAAGCCACACAAATTCGATGCGGGTCTCACGCTCATCCAAAACATCCTGTTTCTCCTGGACGGAGCTTCCTTCTTCTCTCAGGGTCTGCTCCTGGGACAAATTTGCCATGCGGTCTGTCAACAAATGCAGGTTCGCTCCTACATTCTGGGACGAAGTCTTAGCAATCAGCTGAAGGTCCTCCAAAAGGATTTTGTCTGTTGAAATGAAACTGCTGACTATCATGATAATCGTGAGAAGGGCGCCCAGAATAATAGCAACCGACATCACATAAAATTCAATCGTCTGCTTAATTGTCCGTTTCTTTTTCATCGCTAACATTCCCTTTCTAAACTTTGTGCCTTATATTTAAATATCTTTGATAATTTGTTATATCAGTTTCCTCCTCAAGCCATATTATAACAACTTTCCTACAGATTTCCAGATGATTATTCAAACATTTATATATTCTACAATTATATATTACAAAAGTGTTCACATCACGAAATGTTATGAACACTTTGCACAAAAAATACTTTTCCCTTATTTAGAAAGATATTTGCTTACATATTGCCCGGTATAAGACCCTTCCACCTTCGCGACCTCTTCCGGCGTACCCTTAGCAATCACCTTGCCGCCGCCGTCTCCCCCTTCCGGGCCCATGTCGATAATGTAATCCGCTGTCTTGATGACGTCGAGGTTATGCTCGATGACCACAACCGTATTGCCACCCTCGGCAAGACGCTGCAAAATTTCTGTCAATTTATGCACATCGGCAAAATGCAGTCCGGTTGTGGGCTCATCCAAAATATAAATTGTCTTACCCGTGCTGCGCCGGCTGAGTTCCGTGGCGAGCTTAATGCGCTGCGCCTCCCCGCCGGACAGCGTTGTCGAAGGCTGTCCCAGCTTAATATAGGAAAGTCCTACGTCGTATAAGGTCTCAATCTTCCTGCGGATAGAAGGAACATTTTCAAAAAATGTCAACGCCTCCTCCACCGTCATATCCAGCACATCGTATATGTTCTTGCCCTTATATTTCACTTCTAAAGTCTCACGATTATATCGCTTGCCGCCGCAGACCTCGCACGGCACATAGACGTCCGGCAGGAAATGCATTTCAATCTTCAAAATACCGTCTCCGGAGCACGCCTCACACCTGCCGCCTTTAACATTGAAGCTGAAACGCCCTTTGGCATAGCCTTTCGCCTTGGCGTCCGGCGTCGCTGCAAATAAATCGCGAATCTGGTCGAACACACCGGTATACGTTGCCGGATTAGAGCGCGGCGTTCGGCCAATCGGAGACTGGTCGATATCAATCACCTTATCTAACCGCCCGATTCCCTCAATACTTTTATGTTTTCCGGGTATCACCCGGGCGCGGTTCAAATCGCGCGCCAGACGCTTGTATAAAATCTCATTTGTGAGCGAAGATTTCCCGGAACCGGATACTCCGGTGATACATGTCATCACTCCCAGCGGAATCTCCACATTGATATTTTGCAGGTTGTTCTCCTGCGCGCCTTTAATCTTGAGAAATCCTGTCGGTTTTCTTCTCGTCTCCGGCACCGGAATCTGCACCTTGCCGCTGAGATATGCCCCAGTCACAGAATCTGGACACTTCATAATATCCTTTGCTGTTCCCTGCGCCACCAGTTTGCCGCCGTGCTCTCCGGCGCCCGGCCCGATATCCACGATGTGGTCTGCCGCCAGCATCGTATCTTCATCGTGTTCCACCACAATTAAAGTGTTCCCCAGTTCTTTTAAGTTTTTGAGCGTATTCAGCAGCTTGTCATTGTCCCGCTGATGCAAGCCGATACTAGGCTCGTCCAATATATAAGCAACGCCGACGAGCCCGGAGCCAATCTGCGTCGCAAGGCGGATGCGCTGCGCCTCCCCGCCGGACAGACTTCCGGTAGCGCGCGACAGCGTCAAATACTCAAGCCCCACATCTACCAAAAATCCCACGCGTGCCCTGATTTCTTTCAATACCTGGGCGCCTATGAGCTGCTGCTGTTTTGTCAGCTCCATGCCTGACAGAAATTCCTGGAGTTTGCGGATAGACATGGATGTCACCTCATATATATTCTTCCCGGCAATTGTCACGGCGAGGGCTTCACGTTTCAGACGCTGGCCGCCGCATGTTTTACAGGGCGTCACATGCATAAACTGCTCATATTCCTGTTTCATGGTGTCGGAGCCTGTTTCCCGGTAACGCCGCTGGACATTTTTCACAAGACCTTCAAACGCCACATCATAAACGCCCTCTCCGCGCTGGCCCTTGTAGTGAACCTTTAGTTCTTTTCCACCGGTGCCATTGATTATAATATTCTGTATCTTTGCCGGAAGATTCTCATAGGGCGTCTGCAAATCAAACTTATATTCTTCAGCGAGCGCCGTGAGGATGGCGTTAGTAAAGCTGCCTTTGTCGGTGCTCGACTGCCAGCCCATCACTTGAATAGCCCCTCCGGCGAGGCTTAACGATTTATCAGGAATCATCAGATCCACGTCAAATTCCATCTTATATCCCAACCCAAAACAATCCGGGCAGGCGCCAAAAGGATTGTTGAACGAAAAACTTCTGGGCTCTATCTCGTCCACGCTGATGCCGCAGTCCGGGCAGGAAAAACTCTGTGAAAAATTGATCGGTTCCCCGCCAATGACATCCACCGTCATCAGTCCTTCGGCAAGTTCCAATACATTTTCCACAGAATCTGTGAGACGCTTTTCGATCCCCGGCTTCACCACCAGACGGTCTACCACAATCTCAATATTGTGTTTGATATTCTTATCCAGGGAAATTTCTTCTGAGAGGTCATAGATATTCCCATCTACCTGCACACGCACATAACCGCTGCGCTTGGCCTGCTCAAATAACTTTTGGTGCATACCTTTGCGCCCGCGCACCACCGGAGCTAAAAGCTGGATTTTCGTACCCTCCGGCAAAGACTGAATCTGATCTACCATCTGATCTACCGATTGCTTCTTAATTTCCTTGCCGCAGTTGGGGCAGTGCGGAATACCAATTCTGGCATAAAGCAAGCGGAAATAATCATATATCTCCGTAACCGTTCCTACCGTTGAACGCGGGTTACGGTTCGTTGATTTCTGGTCGATAGAAATCGCCGGAGACAGCCCCTCAATCTTCTCTACATCCGGCTTCTCCATCTGTCCCAGGAACTGCCTCGCATAGGAAGACAATGATTCCATATACCTGCGCTGCCCCTCGGCATATATAGTGTCAAAGGCGAGAGAAGACTTACCCGATCCGCTTAAACCCGTCAGCACTACAAATTCATTTCTCGGTATATCAACATCAAGATTTTTCAGATTATGCTCGTTGGCTCCTCTAATTTTGATATATTTTCTTTCCGCTTTTGCCATAATATAATAACTCCTTTTTCATAATATCAGGTAAATTTTTACTTCTTTGGCTGTTCTCAGGGACCTAAGGCATCCTCCCACTTCGTGGGTCCCTCCTTAGGTCACTTTTACTTCCTTGGCTGTTCTCAGAGACCTAAGGCATCCTCCCAACTTCGTTGGGTCCCTCCTTAGGTCACTTTTACTTCCTTGGCTGTTCTCAGAGACCTAAGGCATCCTCCCACTTCGTGGGTCCCTCCTTAGGTCAATTCCCTCAGATTCTTTTTGAGTTCTATCATCTTGTCACGCAGCTCTGCCGCCGCCTCGAAGTTGAGCTCTGCCGCTGCCGCCTGCATTTTCTTTTGAATTTCGCCAATCAGTTTTTCCAGCTCCTTCTTGCTCATGGATTCCGGATCTTTCTCGAAGCGGTACTCCTCTTTCGCCACCTTCTTGGAAATGCTGATAAGCTCGCGGACGGATTTCTGAATTGTCTTGGGCGTAATGCCATGCTCCTTATTATATGCCTCCTGTTTACTCCGCCTGCGGTTCGTCTCGTCAATCGCTACCCGCATGGAATCTGTGATGTTGTCCGCATACATAATTACATGCCCGTCTGAATTGCGGGCTGCACGCCCAATCGTCTGAATCAATGAAGTCTCCGAACGCAGGAAACCCTCTTTATCCGCGTCAAGAATAGCCACCAGCGTAATCTCCGGTATATCCAGGCCCTCGCGCAGCAGATTAATGCCCACCAGCACGTCAAAAACGTCCAGACGCAAATCCCGAATTATCTCAGCGCGCTCTAATGTGTCTATATCTGAATGGAGATACTTCACGCGGATGCCCACCTCGCGCATATAATCTGTCAAATCCTCCGCCATCCGCTTGGTGAGCGTGGTTATAAGAACCTTATTCTTACCTGCAATCTCTTTATTAACCTCACTTATCAGGTCGTCAATCTGTCCTTCCACCGGCCTCACTTCCACTTCGGGATCTAACAGTCCGGTCGGGCGGATAATCTGTTCTGCACGCAGCAGCTCATGCTCCTTCTCATAGACGTTAGGGGTCGCTGATACAAACAGCATCTGGTCTATTTTACTTTCAAATTCTCCGAAATTCAAGGGACGGTTATCCTTCGCCGAGGGCAGGCGGAATCCGTAATCAACCAGTGTGGTTTTGCGTGACTGGTCACCCGCATACATACCCCGCACCTGCGGAATCGTAATGTGGGACTCGTCCACAATAATTAGAAATTCATCTGGAAAATAGTCAATCAACGTGTGAGGCGGTTCCCCGGGCTTAAGCCCCGCCAGATAACGGGAATAATTCTCAATGCCGCTGCAAAATCCAGTCTCTTTGAGCATTTCAATATCAAAATTCGTGCGCTCGGCAATCCGCTGCGCCTCTAACAGCTTGTCCTCGCCTTTAAAATATTTGACGCGCTCCGTCATCTCCTGTTCAATCTCAGCCGCCGCTTGGCGTATCTTTTCCGGGGCGACTACATAATGGGAGGCTGGAAATATCGCAATATGCTCTAACTGGCTCTTAATTTCTCCTGTCAACACATCAATCTCCGTAATTCTGTCCACTTCATCCCCAAAAAATTCTACACGGAATGCAGTCTCCCCAAAGTTTGCCGGAAATATTTCTACCACATCTCCTCTAACCCGAAAAGTTCCCCTCTGAAAATCCATATCATTCCTGGTATACTGAATGTCAATCAATTTGCGTATAACATCATCTCTGTCCTTCTCCATGCCCGGGCGCAAAGACAGCATCATGTTCTTGTAATCTATAGGGCTTCCCAGACCATAGATGCAGGACACGCTGGATATGATAACGACGTCTTTCCGTTCTACAAGAGCCGCGGTAGCTGACAGGCGAAGCTTATCAATCTCATCATTGATCGAAGAATCCTTGGCAATATATGTGTCGGTGGATGGCACATATGCTTCGGGCTGGTAGTAATCGTAGTAGGACACAAAATACTCCACTGCATTCTCAGGGAACATCTCCTTGAATTCTCCGTAGAGCTGTGCTGCCAACGTCTTGTTGTGGGCGATTACGAGCGTCGGCTTCTGCAAGGCCTGTATCACATTTGCCATTGTGAACGTCTTGCCGGAACCCGTAACCCCTAGTAAAGTCTGGAATTGATTGCCTTCCTGAAAGCCTTTCACCAGCTCGGCGATTGCCTGCGGCTGATCGCCTGTGGGCTTGTAGGGGGCTTGTAATTTGAAAGCATGTCCGCTTTGCGGGCTGCTTTCATGAGCAAGTAGTGAAACGGATTGCGAATTTCCTCTTTTATCTGGCATATGAAAATCCTTTCTTTCTCAAAATTGTTATGACTACTATGAGCCACAAGATTCGTGTAATTTCAAAAAAATTCGTGTAATTTTTCATTTTAGGGTTGGTCTATAGGCAAACTTTTGCAATTACACGAATGAAGGTCACAAATTTGTATTCATAGCTGTTTACAAAGTAGTCTGTTGCATATTCTGTATCATGCGATTTAATAATATCTTTTACTTATCGCACTCATAAATCAACTGATTTCTCTCCAACTCCCTTTGTAATTCTTCTACCGTTGGCAACACCGTCATATATTTTGAAGCAAATATCTGTTGACTCTCATGTAGCACAGAATATTTTACAATTGTTTCATCCTTATCCGTACAAAAAATAATACCTATTGTTGGATTATCATCTTCTCTTCTTTTTAGATCATCAAACATCCTGACATACATATCCATTTGCCCTATATCCTGATGTGTCAGCTTTTTTGTTTTTAAATCAATAACTACGAAACATTTCAGGATATAATTATAGAAAACTAAATCAATATAAAAATCCGTTGTTTCAGTACATATTCTCATCTGTCTACCTACAAAAGAAAATCCTTTTCCCATTTCCAGCAGGAATTTCTGAAGATTATTTATAATTGCTGTTTCCAGATCACTTTCCAATTGACTGGTATTTTGAGTAACTCCCATAAATTCTAGCACAAACGGATCTTTCACAAATTCTAATACTTTATTTTCTTTATCCGGCAACTGTGTAGAAAGAATTCTTTTATAATATCCACTTTTGATATTGCGTTCCAAAACTCTTACAGACCAATTTTCAGTCATAACTTCATTTAAATAAAAATTTCTTTCCTTTTCATCGGAAATACGCATTATACTTCTTAGATGAGACCACGGAATTTTACCAGCTATTGAATATCCATATGAGTCTTCTGGAAATGTCAAATAAAATCGACGGCAATTTTTTAAATTAGCAATCGAAAATCCTGTTCCAAATTTATCTGCCAACTGGATAGATAGGTTTTTTATTAAGTAAGAACCATAGCGAGCTTTCTTTTCACCATATTGTTCTTGCTCAACAATTCTTCGTCCTACGCTCCAATACGCATATGTCATAATTCCGTTAGCGCTATTATAAGCATTTTCTCTTGCCTGCTGTAATATGAAACACACATCCGTATAAAATTGTTGCTCATCTGGTACTACTAACTCCGCTGTTTTCTGTTTTATTACTTCATTTTTTTCTTCCATACATCCTCCAATGAATTGGCTACACGCGTGTAGCCAATTCATTTTTTATTATCTCTAAATATAATTTATTACTTTATACAACACCTAACTTTCAAAAACATTTAATTATTTCTAATCAAAATGGTGTCGTCTCTCACCTTACGCCCTTTGTTTGTTAATCCCCAATATAATTCTCTATTATCATTATTCCAATAAGAATACACTAAATTTAAAGCTCGGTATTGATTCAACATTTTTTTCACGAATTGTTTGTCATCAAGGCGGCTTTCTCTCTTTCCATATAAGAATTTTACCTTTATTGCTTTTTCTACCAAAGGCTCAGCAATTGATACTTCCATCATTTCAGTGGCAATCGTTATAAACAAATCCTGCAAGCTTACATTTAAACTTCCCGCCCACAATCCACTTTGGCTTTGATAATGATACTCTATCTTTACTTCGCAATCTTCAAATGCAATATCTGTTTCTTCTGTCAAAAAAGAAATCTCTTCTCTGGCCGCTTTCAAATCATCTGCTAATTTTTTATTTTCATTTTTCAGTTCCATAATTTCTCATCTAAGTGAAGCCTCATCAAAATCAACCGCCCGCTGCCATCCTGGACGTTTTATTTCTGTTCTTGCCTTCATAATTGAGATTGCTAATTTACCAGTTAAATCCTCTGGTGTCGCCCATATACTTGCTAATCTATTTGTCATTGCTTTTGTACGAAACATTTTTAACTTTTCTATTTTACTTTTATCCGTTTCTACTTTATCCGATGCCAGTTCTATGTTTTCATCAATAGCAAATACTAAAACAGGAATACCCTGTTCAATTGCATAATCATATTCCATTTCTGTATAGCTCTTCCCTGTTCCAGGATGAATAGAACCATAACGCTTACCGATTATCAACACATAATAATCGCATAAATCTATAACCTTTTTTTATTACTTCAAACTGCTCTGTATCTGCTGCTACAAATGCTTCCATTCCTGCCGGAATACAGTCTGCCATAAAAAGCACATCAAGAATCTTTTTGCGCTCCTCTGTCAAATCTGCATATGTTGAACTGATAAACACTTGGTATTTCTTATTATTCATCTACTTTTTCTCCCCCTCTTTATCATTTCTGTTTACTTTTTTCTAAAACCCACATAATCTTTTTCATTAATGTTTTAAATTTCCAATTTCATATAATGCTACTTTATGTTCTTTTATCCATTACACAAATTCAGGTCACAAACTCCACCCATCCGCCTAGTGTTATTTCGTCCATATTCCCCCATTTCATCCACAAAATACGGTACAATCAGCACCAAATAACACGAAATAATGCGGTTTTCACCCTGTCCCCAAATTAGGACACAAAATACTCCACCGCATTCTCCGGGAACATCTCCTTGAATTCTCCGTAGAGCTGCGCCGCAAGCGTCTTGTTGTGGGCGATGACCAGCGTCGGCTTCTGCAATTCCTGAATGACATTCGCCATCGTAAATGTCTTGCCGGAACCCGTAACCCCTAGTAAAGTCTGGAATTGGTTGCCCTCTTTGAAGCCTTTGACCAGCTCGGCGATGGCCTGCGGCTGGTCGCCTGTGGGCTTGTAGGGGGCTTGTAATTTGAACTCTGGCATATGAAAACCTCCAATTTGTGACCGGACACTCGAAAACAAGTTTTCTCGTTATCGCGACATTCGTCAAATGCTCCTGCAAGCAGGGCATTTTCCTCATTGTTACCGCGCAAAAAGTTTGCTTATTCGCCCGAAATTCGTGTAATTCAGTTTTCGATTCGTGTAATTTGGGCTTGCAAAGCTGGCGGATAAGCGTTAAAATAGCAATTACACGAATGAAGGTCACAAAACCGTATTTTTGAAACGAAACAACACTGAATAACACCAACCAGTACAGATAGTATTATCCAGTCATTTGGTTTTTCATTATAACACATAAGTCAAAAAAAGTACAGACCAAAATCGAACTTTTGTTCTGTGCTTTTTTATATCTTTTTATGCCATTCAGTTATGCCAGTATCTTAGTTTCATGCAAGAAATTCACTGATTTGTTCTATATAATTATCTTCTGAAAAATCTGTACCGCTTTCACTTTCTCAAATCATGCCACCTTATATCGGGCAGTCCATTGTCCTCCAGCAGCTTCTTATAATGCCTCCAGTGAAAATCCTTGCTTCTCGGACGCCCATAGGTGGAACAGCAGATATAATCCAAATCCTGAAATGTGCCTGACCTCCTTCTACGGTTCTTCTCATACACTTTTCTCTCTTCCAAAATAGCTTCAAACACATAATCCGGTATGGGGATGGTTCGGTAGCTGGACGGCGTTTTCAATCCAATTTCCTGCTTTGTAAACGTCTTAGCCGGGAAGTCCTCGGCGGTCGTGTTTGGTTTCTTGCCTAACTGCCGCTGCACTTTCAATGTCCGATTGATATAATCTATATCCGAATATTTTACCCCATTGATTTCACACCGCCTCAATCCCAACAGCACTGCAAAAAGTACCTGCATATGGATTGGCGTTTCCCTGCTCGCTTCAATGAGCGTTAAAACCTGCTCCGTATTCAGCGTCTTTTTTGTATCAATGTTCCGGGTGTGGTAGGTTTTCTTCTCTACCTGCTTTGGCAAAGCCACATCAATCGTTGGATTTATGGAAATGATTTTCTTATTCACAGCATACTGCATGGACGTATTCATCACCGTTTTTACCAATCTTGCGATAGAAACGGAAGCCGCCGCTTCTTCATAATAAAGGCTCTGGATATGGCTCCGTTTGATTTCCATCATTCTGATGTTGCCCATCGCTGGAATCACATGGTTATTCACAATATTGGAATAAGTTTTATAAGAGCCGCTTGTAATGCGTGGACGCATCTCTTTTTCAAGCCAGAATAGCATAAAGTCTTTCACTTTTAGGCTGGTATATACCACATATATGCCGGAATATCATTCTCCCAGCGTCTTGTCCATTCCCTGCCTTCAGACGCAAAAAGCCTTTATTTTCAAGGGGTTCGAGCATTTGCCGTCATTTATTCAATTCCTTTTCCAAGTTGAAATATGGCGAGAACATTATCGAAAAAAGGAGAATGTTTCATAAACGACAAAATTTAATAGTGCCATCGTTCCGGTGTATTGCCTGGCCGCTGATTGCCGTGGTCGTTTCACTTTAACAGGTGGATACTGGAATACTATAGCCCAAAAGTAAGGCACAAGGCATTGCAAAGGTAAAATAAATTAAAAGTTCTAATGCCATTGAGGAAATTGTTACAAGCGACGAAGTATCGCTGCCATTAAATATAAAACCAACCGACAGTATATCTATCGCTGGAAACGTCGTTATGACGGCTCTATCGAATCTCTTCGCGACAGATCACGCAGGCCTCACCATCATCCCAACCAGCATACGCCCCAAGAGATCAAACTTATTACCGATATGCGCAGGCGTAATCCTATACTGGTCTGGTTATTTTCTGGGTTAAATTTAGGCAGCGTGGATATACGCGCTCTATTTC
Source organism: uncultured Lachnospiraceae bacterium (assembly GCA_910588845.1). Taxonomy (GTDB): domain Bacteria; phylum Bacillota; class Clostridia; order Lachnospirales; family Lachnospiraceae; genus Petralouisia. The sequence continues at coordinate 20,370 of CAJURU010000001.1, read as the reverse complement.
CGGCCTGTACTGCTTCCTGTGCAGACATGGCATCATGGTTGTGAAACCCGAAAATCCCAAGTATGTTCCCATGGCATCATGGTTGTGAAACCCGAAAATCCCAAGTATGTTCCCATGCCCCATAGAATGCGTGCAGACCGACAATGGGCAGGAATTTACCAAACGTTTCAGTCCCTATGGCGGTTCTGATAAACTGGCCCTTTTTTCAGGCGCGCCTAAAGGAGCATGGCATAGGTCACAAGCTGATACGCCCTTTTACACCAAGACATAATGGCAAAGTGGAAAGAAGCCACCGAAAGGACAATGAGCGGTTTTATGCCACCCATATTTTTTATTCCTTTGATGACTTCGCAAAACGGCCAAAAGCGTATAACCGCAGAGATTACAATCACTTTCCTATGCGGCCGCTTGGCTGGAAAACACCGAATGAAGTATCGAAAATTTTTTATCTATGCTTTATATGTGTTATAATGAACTTGATAAACGTTTCGCTGTTGTTCACGGAAAAAAGATTACAAAGAAAGCCCGTGTTGAGGCTACGATATTAAATAGTCTGACGCCGCTTTCCAAAGCGAAGATATGTAAGATTCTTTCCGATGTAAGCCCAACTACCGTTGAAGCTGTTCTTGGCGCTCTGGTGAAAAGCGGTACGATAAAACGAATCGGCAAATCGAGGGCAACACGATATAATAAGGCATAGTACAAGGTGAACAAAATGGATGTGTTTTCAATTAGAACTGAAATAGGGCGAATGCTAGAACTACGACAAGAGGGTGACGTTATTCAAACAATTTGGTATTTGGGCAGATATACACGACAGTTTGACGGTGACGGAATTGTGAGTGTTTTCCAGGATAGCAATACAAGTTTGAACATTCGTTCTGTACTTTTTAATATTCTTCCATTATCCTATGATACTAAAATATCCTCACTTTTACCAGGCAGCCGAGGCCAGATTTCCCCTCTGTCAATTCCGTCTAGTTACCTTCGTGTAAAGATTAGATCTGTCATACCATTATATGACTGTGTATTTAACAATTTTAACTTAATCTCATGTTCCGCTTTTCCAAAAAGACGAATACCAGAACCTAATAGTGTTGGAACAATCGTAATGTAATAGCAGTCAATGAAATCTGCTATTACTAACTGTTGGATGAGATTAGCTCCACCACATATCCAAATACCCTTTCCCTTTTCTTCTTTTAGCCTTTTTACCAAATCAACAGGATTTATATTTACAAACTGAACTTTTTCAGAGGAAGTATGCTCATTATGTGTAATAACGTAAGTTGTAAAATCATTGTATATCCACTCTTTGGGAGAAAGTTCAGTAACAACTTGATGGTAAGTATTCCATCCCATCAGAATAGTATCAATGTTTTTTACAAACTCAGAGTAAGTGTCGATATTTTCATTATCGTTACCTTGACCTCTCAGCCAATCGACACTGCCCTTACTATCGGCAATATATCCGTCAAGGCTCATCGCAATAAATAGACTAATTTTTCTCATACTTCTTTATCTCCTCATATATAATCTATATATCCATAGCGCTTATATGATGTCTTCATGCAAATTACTCCTCCACCTATCCGCAAAAACAATCTTTTCCAATCATCTTTGCCGGCGAATTATTCCATCAAATCTGCTAATGTGATTCCATCAAAATATACGTTTGTAAGTTTGTAAAACTCTGACCACATCGGCAGCGTTTTACAGGTTTGGGCGCGCTCACATGTATTTATATCACAGCTGAGGCAAGCCACCGGCGCAAGTTCTCCCTCCGTAAGGCGCAGAATATCCCCTACGCGGCATTTATCCGGTTCAGCCGTCAAGCGGTAACCGCCGCCTTTTCCCTGAAGTCCTTCGATCAGCTTATTTTTTGTCAAAACAGGAAGAATGCGTTCCAAATATTTTAAGGAGATATTTTGCCTTTCTGCTACCTCTTTCATGGGCACATATCCCTTTCCATAATTCTCTGCCAAATCAATCAGCACCCGAAGCGCATATCTTCCTTTTGTTGAAATCATCATATCGGCCACCTCCCATAAATAATTATGTTCCTTATTCCTAAAAGGCCGCTGCAAGCAGAGCAAATCCCCCGCTGCAAACAAGGAGGGATTTGACCCTGGTGTAAATAACAGGCAGCGGCGCTTTCTCCTACTCTGCAAACAACGGTGTGGATAAATATCGGTCTCCGGTATCGGGTAAAAGTACCACAATTGTTTTTCCTTCATTTTCGGGCCGCTTTGCAAGCTCTATTGCAGCGAAAACCGCCGCACCAGAAGAAATGCCTACCAGAACGCCTTCGCTCTTGCCAATCAGCTTTCCCGTTGCAAATGCGTCCTCGTTGGAGATAGGAATTATCTCATCATAGATATCCGTATTCAGTATATCAGGAACAAATCCAGCGCCAATACCCTGAATCTTGTGCGCCCCTGCCACACCGGTAGAAAGTACAGCCGAATCAGCGGGCTCTACGGCAATTACTTTGACAGCAGGATTCTTTGATTTCAGGTATTCACCGACGCCGGTTACGGTGCCGCCGGTTCCTACACCGGCAACAAAGATATCCACCTCTCCGTCCGTGTCCTCAAGAATTTCAGGACCTGTGCTCTCTCTGTGCACCTGTGGATTGGCCGGATTAACGAACTGTCCCGGAATAAAACTATCTGCAATCTCCTGCGCGAGTTCTTCCGCCTTGGCAATAGCGCCTTTCATACCTTTTGCACCCTCGGTAAGCACCAATTCCGCACCGTAAGCTTTCATAATCTGGCGGCGTTCCACAGACATAGTTTCAGGCATGACAATGATAATCCTGTAACCTCTCGCAGCGGCGACGGCTGCCAAACCGATGCCTGTGTTGCCGGAAGTAGGTTCGATAATGACAGAACCCGGCGCCAATTTGCCAGTTTTCTCAGCTTCATCAATCATCGCCTTTGCAACGCGGTCTTTCACAGAACCTGCCGGGTTAAAGTATTCTAGCTTGGCGAGAATTCTTGCTTTTAAACGATACGCTTTCTCAATATGCGTCAGTTCCAAAAGGGGTGTTTTGCCAATCAACTGATCGGCAGATGTATAAATATTTGACATGAATTTACCTCCCATTTATTTTACTGCATCGAAACCATTTTGCAGATCGTCTATAATATCGTCAATATGCTCCGTACCAATAGATAGCCGAATAGTGTTGGGCTTAATGCCCTGTTCTTCCAACTCTTGCTCGGTGAGCTGGCTGTGGGTAGTCGTTGCCGGATGGATTACCAGGCTTTTTGCGTCTGCAACATTTGCCAGCAGAGAGAAAATTTTAAGATTATCAATAAATTTATGCGCTTCTTTCACACCGCCCTTAATTTCAAATGTGAAAATGGAACCGCCGCCGTTGGGGAAATACTGTTGGTACAGCGCATGGTCTGGATGTTCGGGTAAGGACGGATGGTTGACCTTCTCAACCTGCGGATGGCCTGACAGGAATTCCACAACCTTTTTCGTATTTTCCGCATGACGTTCCAGCCGCAGAGAAAGCGTCTCTATTCCCTGTAGAAGCAAAAATGAAGCAAAAGGAGAAATCGTCGCGCCAGTGTCACGAAGTAAAATCGCGCGAATATATGTCACAAAGGCTGCCGGCCCAACCGCTTTAACAAACGATATGCCGTGATAACTCGGGTTGGGTTCGGCAATCGCCGGATATTTACCGGAAGCCGCCCAGTCAAATTTACCGGAATCAACGATTACACCGCCGAGAGTTGTGCCATGGCCGCCAAGAAACTTAGTCGCAGAATGCACTACAATATCTGCGCCATGCTCGATGGGACGAATCAAATACGGCGTACCGAACGTATTATCTACGATTAAAGGCAGACCATGCTTATGCGCAAGTTCCGCTAAAGCATCAATATCGGGGATATCGCTGTTAGGGTTGCCAAGCGTTTCAATATAGATTGCCCTGGTGTTATTCTCAATCGCCTCTTCGACCTCGGCAAGATCATGTATATTTACAAAACTCGCCGTAATGCCAAACGCTGGAAGCGTATGGGCCAACAGATTGTAACTGCCTCCATAAATGGTTTTCTGAGCCACAAAATGGCCGCCGTTCTGCCCAAGCGCTTGCAGCGTATATGTGATTGCCGCTGCACCGGATGCCAGCGCAAGGGCGGCCGCACCGCCTTCCAGAGCAGCTACCCGCTGTTCCAGGACATCCTGCGTGGAGTTCGTCAATCTTCCATAAATATTACCGGCATCGGCAAGACTGAAACGAGCGGCCGCATGCGCAGAATCTTTGAACACATAAGAGGTGGTTGCATAAATGGGAACTGCCCGGGCGTCGCTTGCCGGATCTGGATTCTCCTGCCCCACATGGAGCTGTAAAGTTTCAAACTTATAATTAGACATAATGCATTCTCCTTTCATCTTGAACATGAGTACATACATACTTTCTCGTAAGTGTTTTCCACTTCCTCTTTTTTACCTACTCTTTTGGTTGGTATTATTATAAGGCGCTTTCCTTATTTTGTCAACAGGCATTTTTTTTGAACATCCGCATTTTATGCAGCATTCAATGCAAACGTATAACGCATACTATCTCAACAGCGCTAATTTCTTGCCCAAAACCACTCCCGCGATGCAAAAAACTACGCTCAAAATAATGTATGCTCCGCCTTGCACATAAAATTTATTTTCTAATAATCCACAAGCTTCCAGCGAAAATGTAGAAAAAGTTGTAAATCCACCGCAAACGCCCCAATTGTTAACCTATATATTTTTATAGTTGACAAACAAACCGTCCTACTATATAGTATTGGTAGAAAATGTGGAGACCTAAGACAAAGAAAACAATTACCTTAAGATTTAGGAGGCATGTGATGGAAAAAAAGTTAAGTGTGAAAGAAATTGTTTGCGGAGGAATGTTCACTGCGCTCGTAGCGGCGGGCGCTTTTATACAGGTTCCCATCCCTGGGATGGATTATTTTACCCTGCAATTTCTGTTTGTACTGTTGGCAGGAATGATTCTTGGACATAAGATGGGAATTGTCAGCGTCGGCGTCTATGTATTGCTGGGGCTTTGCGGACTGCCCATCTTTGCGGCAGGAGGAGGAATTGCCTACATATTCCGCCCAAGTTTTGGCTATCTTTTGGGATTTATTTTAGCAGCTTTTGTTACTGGTCTGGTTGTTGATACATCTGGAATTAAAGGTTATGCCAAATACCTGGAGGCAGCTTTCGCTGGCTTTGCGGTAACTTATGCCATTGGACTGGTTTACAAATATATGATGCTTAATTTTTATGTAGGGGAAAAGACCGCCTTTGTGATGGTGCTTGCAGATTGTTTTCCGTTGGATATTCCTGGTGATATTGTGCTCTGTTTTCTGTCCGCCGGACTTGCCGTGCGCCTTGTACCGGCATCCAGAAGCATTCTGGGAAAAATAACCGCATAAACAAAAGGATTTGATTATGACAAAAGGAATATTTATAACCGGTACTGGGACAGATGTGGGTAAAACCTATGTCACAGCCTTGCTGGTAAAAAAATTGACAGAATCAGGTATCAACACGGCATACTATAAAGCAGCCGTCAGTGGAAATCAGCGGGAAAAACAGGGGCTTGTGCCAGGGGACGCAAAGTATGTGAAAGAAATATCCGCGATTTCACAGCCTATAGAGACTATGGTTCCCTATATTTATGAGGAAGCCGTTTCCCCCCATTTGGCCGCCAGGCGCGAGGGAAATCCTGTGGAACTCTCAGTGGTCCGCCAGGGATATGAGGCTTTGTGCCAGCAATATGATTTTGTTATCATGGAAGGAAGCGGCGGCATTCTGTGTCCGCTGCGCTGGGATGGCAGGCAGGAACTTTGGCTGGAAGATGTGATAAAAGAATTAAATCTGCCTTGCCTGGTAGTGGCAGATTCCGGGCTTGGAACCATCAATGCCACACTACTTACTCTGGAATACCTCAACAGCAAGCATATACCGGCAAAAGGCGTTATCCTAAACCATTTCCATCCTGAAAATGGGATGGAGCAGGATAACCGCAGGATGATAGAACAGAAAGGGAATGTTCCTGTGGTTGCCTGCGTGCCGGAAGGGGCGAAAGAGATTATGGTAACGTTGCCCTTTCCCTGACTGTAGATAAAATGGAAGCTGCCGCTTTAACGAATAGAATTCGTGAAGCGGCAGCCCACACCCAATATATAAACTATTTCGTTTTCAAAAAAGCTTCCACCCGCGCCTTTACATTTTCCCGCAGGTTCACATAATAAAAATCATAATCGTGTGAGTGCAGGCTTTCCGGCCCAAATAAAGCTTCGGGCGCATATTCTACATTTTCCGCCGTGCAGATGACAACGCCCCGCTCCGTATCTACCTGCGCGTCTGCAACTCCTTGCACAATCTCATAAGTTCCTGTCTCTTCATTCATAATACGGCTGCCCAGATTCTCCTCAAATCCGGCGTAAGTATCGTCCAGTTTCCAGTTAATCGGATTGATACTGATAGCATTGGGCTCCACAACCAGATTTTGCTGCCCTTTATTCCCTTTTCCTTCTGTGTTCCAGGAAACAATGACGCCCGTATCATCCGCTCCCTGGGCAAATTTCAAATATGGGTGATCCTCCAGCCAATCTCTGGTTATGGAATAACCGATGGGATATGCCGCAACCATGCGCTCATAATATTCCGGATGCGCCTGCATGTACTCGCCGAGAACAATCTTTGTCATAATAGAGCCCTGAGAATGGCCGGCAATGATAAACGGCCTTCCTTCATTATAATTCTCAAAGTAGTAATCCAGCGCGGCATAAACATCCGTGCGCTGTTCATTTCTTTGATACTCCTCCAATTCCTCATTGCTCATGCCTGCCACCTGATAGATATTGCTCTGACGGTAAAATGGCGCAAACACATTGGTAGACTCCTCATACGCTGTCGCCTGGTTTTCATAAATCAGTCTTGCCCTATCCTGCACTTTCTCATTATCTATGTCGCAGATTGGCTTTGCATTCTCCGCCTCGTCCAAATAGCTGGTAGGATAAAGATAGAAGGTATCTACTTCATGCGTAATTTCGGGGATTTTCAGCCAATTTTCTTCCTGCGCATAATCCGATGGTTCTCCTACTAAATCAGCAATTGCAGACGTATCTTGCGGCTGATTGCCACTGCTGCTGCACGCCGCTGTAGAACACAGAAAAAAGCAGGCTGCCATAACAACTACCCAGTTACATAATTTCATTCTCCGTATTTTACTTTTTCTCATAAATTTGTTTCCTCCTTCATGGAAACACTATAGCATTTCAGAGATTTAAACTCTACATAATGGGATGCTTTACTGTTTATTTGGGACAAAAAATCAACTTTCCATTATCAGATACCGATGCAAACGCTTCAAATTCAACCGTTTTTCTGAGCCGGCAAAGCTCGCACAGACACGCAGCATTATGGCCTGGGACTAAGTTGCTCATGAGCTTATACACATGCATAATGGCAAAATTACGCTTTCTGACGCACCGGGCGGCGGATGTACGTTTACGATAAGTTTTCCGCTTTCTGGCACATGACTTTGCACTTATTCTTATAAAAGGCCACGCCGTATTTCAGTACCTTTTCTATATCCTCATCATAAAAAGCAGCCCCATACTGCCTCCCCTTGATCTGCGCCAGCGCTTCCTGACAAGATGCGTCTAAGTTGCCGTCCCTCGCATATTTCACTTCAATAACAAGTCCCATTGGCTCATCATCATCAATTTCCACGAGAATATCTGCGTACCCTTCTCCGGCCTCTCGGTTGGAGGAGACTACCCAGCTTCCTTTGAACGCCAGAAGACCGAGCAGCATCCCATGATAAAAATTCTCCTTGAGCTCCCTTCTGGCAAATGTATCTCGGATGCTGATTGTCTTTTTCAGGTAATTGCGCAGCTGATATTGCGTCTCTTTGACATCGCCGTCCTGCAAAGCAATGCATAAAGCGTCTAGCGATTCCCCATCCTTTTTCGCATCTTCTTTGAACATATCCATAATCTGACTGGTAAATATTTCCCGCACTTCCAAGTTCGGAATCGCAAGCTGAAAACTGCGCTCCTCACCTCTTCCTCGCTGAGTCAGGTAACCTGTGGCAAACAAAACGCTCCAAATATTATCTATGGAACCATACATATCGGAATAAGTAATTTCTTGATGGATCTCCTTGGTGACAATCTCCCCAGCGATTAAACGCTCAATCTCACGTTTCACCGTTTTGTTATCTCCTGCTTCCCGAAGGAAACGCCTGACTACATCGTTGCCGCTGCTGTTGGCCCAATAATTCTCCGGCAAAGCCGTAGGGTCTGCGCGCAAAAGCGCACAGTAATTGATGACATCCCAGGGACAGTAGATTTCCACATCCCCAAACCGGTAGCCGTCATACCATTCTCTAATCGCACTATATTTATCAGATAACCCATAATAATGTAAAAGTTCTTTTACTTCCTCATCCGTAAAGCCAAAACGCTCGTCCTGACGCGCGTCTGCAACCGTCAACACGTTTAGGTTATTCAGCCCGGTGAATATGCTTTCTTTTGAGATCCTCATGCACCCGGTCAATACCGCCAACTGTATACTTTTATTGCTCTTTAATGCCTGGTGGAAAAAACTGCGGATAAGTACTATCATCTGCTCATAATAGCCCTGGGCATGCGCCCGCGCCAAAGGCACGTCATATTCATCTATCAGGATTACTACTTTCCTGTTATGATGCTTCTCCAAAAGCCGTGACAGCAATGCTATACTGCCGCAGAATACAGATTTATTCATTTTTCTATCCAACAATTCGGAAAACGCCTCTTTCTCATCCGTTGCAAGAAACTCGCTCTCCAAAAGATAACGATGACTGCCTGCCTCCCGGTTCATCAGCATAGCTGCCATTTCAAACGCTGTCTCATAAGACTCCGCATCAATATCCTTTAATGACAAAGAAATCACTGGAAATTTCCCCATATATTCCTCGCACAACTCTGGCTCTTCCATGATTTCCAGACCTTCAAATAATTCCTTATTCCCATCCAGTTCAAAAAAATATTTGAGCATACTCATATTCAGGGACTTCCCGAAACGCCTAGGACGGGTAAACAATGTTACCTCCGCCGGATTTTGCAGTAATTCAATAATTAGCCCTGTTTTGTCAACATAATAAAATCCGTTTTTCCTGAGTTTCTCGAAATCCTCAATGCCAATCGGGATTTTCTTTTGAGTAGTATTCATAAAAATCACACTCCTCCTGAATTCGTAACCTTATTATACTGAAAGCTGTTGCAGTTTACAAGCTCCCGTTTTTTCATTGATTGTTATTTAAAAAGGAAAAAGGGAACCTGGCGCAAACCATGATTCCCTTTGCCTGACTTTTTTACTTTCCACAGTAGAGCTCAATCGCCTCCGCGGCAAATTCCGCTGTGCCCTCTCCGGCGGCATCATTTATGTTGGTTGTGAAATCCCCGCCGCCAGCATACATCTTTCCAAGACTTGACAGGATGTCATTGGAACACTGATAAAAGTTCTCTGAAATATAATCCTGTAATTTTTTAACCTGAGTTTGGACAACGGCTGCATCTGTCTTCTCTTGTGCAGCTTTTAATTTCCCAAACTCCACAAAGAACTGCACCAATCCTGCTGCCACAGCCTGGTCTTCTTCCTTGTTCCTGCCTTTGGCTTTCTGCTCAAATTCCTTGTAAGCGCCTGTCTGTCCCCATTGTTCTTTCGCCTGTCTGGCGTATTCGTCCATTTTTCTTGTGTCAAATACTGTAAAATCCATCGTCTTCACTCCTACCAATTTTATTCCACGGGCGAAATCAATCAAGTGCTCCAGATGTTCCTTCTTCATTGTCAGTAAGGTAATCTGTTGTTCTAACGCCTTACTTCTGTCAAAATCTGGCCTCGTTAAAATCTCTTTGATTTCTTTCAGAGGAAACTCCAATTCCTTAAACAGCAAAATCTGCTGTAACGTTTCCAAAGCCGTATCGTCATACAGCCGATAACCGGAAGCCGTGTATTCTGTTGGTTTCATCAAGCCGATTTTGTCATAGTATTGCAGGGTGCGTACGCTCACGCCTGTCAATTTACTTACTTCTTTTACTGTCATCATGGTCTTTTCCTCCTCCCTCGTAAGAACATCATAAACTATTACGTAGCGTAAGAGTCAAGACTTATTTCACGGTCACTTTCAATTTCGCACTCTTTCCTTTGCCATTATAAGGCTTTACTGTGATCGTTGCCTTCCCTTTCTTTTTGGCGGTAACCTTGCCGTTCTTATCTACTTTAACGGCTTTTTTGCCTTTCTTGTCTACGGTATACTTAAAACTGTTGCAGCCGTATTTTTTACCGGAAATTTTCGCCTTAATCTGGAAGGTTTTCTTCCCTTTCACTTTCAATGTTACGCTCTTTTTATTTAGTGTAACCTTCGCTTTCTTGTCGGGAGCTGCCTTGACCGTCACCTTGCAGGTCGCCTTTTTTCCTCCGGCTTGGGCTGTAATAATGGCTGTTCCGGCCTTCTTCGCCTTAACTACGCCGTTTTCCACAGTCGCAACGGCAGGTTTATCGGAACTCCATTTCACCGTTTTGTTTGTGGCATTGTCCGGCTTAACGGTCGCTTTGAGCGTTGCACTGGCATTCACATTAAGAACCAGGCTGGTTCTATTCAGCGTCACACTGGTAACATCGACAGTAGAGGGCGTCTGACCCTCAACCTGAACTGCCGGCACGCCTTCCAGGGTAGGCGTAATTACCATCTCGCTTTCGCCCAATATTCTCCATAATCAATGAGAAGCTCTCCATTTTCGTCATACAAGCCCATGCCCATAATATCATCAAGAAGAATTTCCGTATTGCCCAAAACCACAATCACATCATTCTGGAGAAGCACCTGTTCAGAAACTCCTCCTTTAAAAAATTGAACAATCGTCGGGCTGTACCCAAGATTCATCAAAATATTCTCTACATTCTCGTTAAAATCATCGAGATGTTTTTTCATCTGCAAAGTAATCTGCTCTCCCGACCTTTGAGAATGATTTACCAGAATTCTTCTTGAAATACCGTTTGACATTGTAAACGTCACCGCCAGGAGGATGATAAGTACCATACCAAATAACAGAAGCTGTCCCAGCATATTATTTGCCCATCTGTGTTTTTTCAATGTCTGTTTCCCTCCCGCCATAGCCATGAATTGCTTCGCAATGACATGGCCGCCTATGCGCGCTTCGGCGCGTAAAATATTTTACCATGAATAGTATCTTACCGCAAATAGCAAAGTGGGTTTGCACGCTTTAGCGCGGCAAGGTCTTTCCTATAAGAAGATAAAAACAGGCTATGCAAGATCCTGGAAAATGTTTCCCGGCGAATTGCATAGCCTGCCTATATTTCATTCTAACACTTACTTTTTAATGTGAATCCGTTTATTTCAGTTTCTTGGAAACTACCTTACTCCATTTGCCGGCAACCTTCTTGCCTTTGACTGTGCGATAAGCGCATACTCTCACATAATAAGTTTTGCCTTTTTTCAGCCCGGACTTCGTATAACTTGCGGTCTTGGCTTTCTTAATCGTGATCGTCTTGAAGCCAGATTTCTTCTTCAGGGAATACTGGACTTTATAGCCGCTCGCCCCGGCAACTTTCTTCCATCCGATGTTAAGCTTCGTTTTTCCCTTCTTCTTGAGAGAAACTTTTGCCGGCGCAGCCAGCGCAGTCTTCGCCGACGTCGTCTTCGAGAATGCGGATTCCACTTTCTTGTTGCCGGATTTAGCATAAACTTTGATTTTATAATAGTAAGTCTTATTAAATGACAGCTTGCCGTCCTTGTAGGTCACGGTTTTCGGATTGGTAATCGTTTTAACCTTCTTGAACTTTCCTTTCTTAGAATCCGCACGGTAAATGTCGTAACCGCTTGCCCCGCTAATTTTCTTCCATTGCAACGTAACGGCATTGTACACAGCGCTCTTCTTTGTGATAGATGTAGCGCCCGGCTTTCTGGGCGTACTTGCACCGGAGACAGTGACCGTAAATTCCGCCTTGCCGCCCTGGTACGACACAGTAACTTTCTGCGTTCCCGCTACACTTCCACGAAAGCCGCTGACTGTACAGTCTTTGACGTCAAGCGCATACCTGCCGCCTTTGTTGTCCACAGCCTCCAGTTTCAGTCCGGCAAGGTTCAAAGCCTCTCCCAGCTTATAAGATAACTTCGTGGGCTTGGCAAGAATCTCCAGCTTGGCAATATAGCAAAGCTTTGCCGCCGCAGCCTCCAAACGGTTGAGCGCAGCCATCACCTGTACTTGCGGCGCATTTGCCTGTTTCAACAGTTCTTCCGCTTGGGCAAGACTGTCGCAGAACTCTTTCCAATCCGCATCAGAAGTCAAGCTCTGCCCGGTTTTATTCTTTAAATCTGTGTAAACTTTATTCTGTTCCTTTAAATCCTCCTTGGGATTATAGGAGGCTCCTTGCACATTTACCTGGGTGGTTACTGATTTGTACTGTTCAAGCAAATCGCGTTCTTCCACCACATCCAATACCGGCTCGCCATCAATATCAAAATGCACCCGGCGGATGCTGGCGCTTCTGGTCGCGCTCCTTCCCCATTTCGCATGATAAATATTGTACATCACGCCATCATCATCTACGATATAAGCATTATGCCCGGGACCATACTGTCCCGGCACAGACCAGGAAGTGAGGATCGGAGCATTACGTTTTCTCCAGGAAGACGCATCCAGTAAATTGCTGTCCGCCGAAGCTGTCATCAGACCGATACAATAAGTATGGTCGGTAGCCCCGCCCGAAAACGTGAGATAAATCTTACCATCCTTTTGAATCGTAAACGGCGCCTCCACAACAAAGGTATTGTTATTGTCCCAGCCATAATCCGGCTTACAAAATGCCGTGCGCTCGCTGGTAAGCTGCCAGGGCCTTTCTTTATCGACCGTTGCAATATACAGCCAGGAGCCCGTGTCTACCGGATGAAGCTGACGCTGCGCCCAGGCCACATATCCCTGTTCTCCCACCTGGAAATACGTCATATCCAGGGTAATTCCCTGCGTGTCTGTATCATACAGGTTGTTTCCATCCATATCCTGTACGCGGATAGGCGTCTCCCAATCTGCCGTTACCATAGGGTCTCCGCCCTCTTTTAACTGCATAACATGGGACTGCACACCGCTCCAATTGGTAAGGCTGCCTGCAAAAAAGATATACAGCTTTCCTTCTATGACATGCAGCTCCGGCGCCCACAGACAAGTTTTAAATAATTGTGGAAATGAATTTCCATCTAACAGAAGCGTTTCCGAAGAATTTTTAATCCCTTCCAGCGTATCGCTCTGACGGATATAAATTTTCCCCTGCCCATTCTCATCCGTGGAAATAAAATAGAATTTGCCATTGTATTTTACCATTTGAGGGTCCGGCCGGGCATGGAACAAGGCCTGGCTGTTGTTGAAGGTCGGCTGCGTTACCGTACCTGTCGCCGTGTAGGCGCCAGGTTTCGAGAAATCAACCTTCGACACGTCCCACTCCACGCTCTTAGAAGCTATGGAACCGTCATTGTAACGCGCAATAGCGCGAATTGCCTGCATATCTTCGGCGGAGGTTGCTTTCACCGTGGTCGGTACTTCCATCCCCGTATTGACAAGTTTCGATAATTTATTCTTTAATTTCATGCCCTTGGCATTTTCTAATGGCAGAAGATTTCCCTGCTTGGCGCCAGTCAGCCCTAATTCTGCTGTGCGAATTGATGCCGCCGGCACTTTCACCGGCTGCGAAACCTGCGCGGACGCGCTTACTTGAGATAAGGTATTCTGGTAATAATTTCCTGCGCCGTCATTCCAGGTAAGACGGTAACTGTCTATCGCAGAATCATACTCGCAGACCGGCTCACAGACCGCCAAATCCGTTTTTAAATCCACAAATCCCACTTCGTCATAGTCGACAAAGTCTTTTGTTGTATAGAACATCACAGAAGACGCCTTTGTCGCGTCCTGCCCGCCTTTCTCCTCTGTGCGCACTGCCGCCACGCCGAAATTATCGTCCTTCGTATAGAATAAATAGGGGTCTTTCAATCCCTTGGGTACAAGCTGCTCGTTATCCTTACTCTCCGCACGCATAAACAACACGCCGTAATCGTCATGCAAGGCTGTAAATCCGTCTCTGCCGTTCTCACTGTAAGCAAGGAACATACTGCGTGCCAATTTGTCCACACAATCCCCGGACGGCGTGCGTGTATAACTGGCAACATATCCGGCGTCTGCGCCTAACAGCCAGCCGCGGAACGTTTTTTGCTCGCTCTTACTGCCGTCAGAAAGCGTTGCCATTAACTGATACTCCTGTTTGCCCTTAAAATCTGCGGCAATGCTGCCGTCGCTCTTTACGGCGCTGCTGCCGCTCCAGGAAATAGAAATTCCCGATACGTTTGTCGGCAAAGCCGCGCCATTGTCCAATACATAAGGAACTTGTAAATTTTCTTTGACAAACGCAAGCCTGCTGTCCGCCGGCACAACGGTAATTACAAACGTCCTGCTTTCCTTGGCATTTCCTAATTGCAAAGACGCCGTCAAAGTAACCGTTTCCTGCTGTGCCGGCAAGGTCACCTGCCCGTCTCCCGAAATCACAGCTTCCTTATCGGAAGACCAGGTAATCGTCGCTCCATAGCTCTCCCCGGGAAGCTCTAACTTTTTTGCCTCCATGATAACGCCGTTTTCCATCTGACCCTCTAAGGAGAGCTGATCTGCAATGGATGGCAGCAGCGATTCCTGCATCTGTGGGCTGATATATTCCGTATCAAAATACTGCTCCTGCACCTGATTTGCCGTCATTGCTCCCTCGTAGATTTTCAGGTCGCGGAATGAACCGCCGTATGTATTGTCCTCCACGTAATTGGACCTTCCAATATAAGCCTGGATTTCAGATTTGAAATCCGCGACTTTCTTTGTCTTAGAGGCAGTCCCAATCTGTACGCCATTGATATAACCGGTGATCGAATCCTCAGTGAGAACCGTGGTGTAATGCGCCCACTTATTCTTATACTGCGCCGTGTCCCCAGCAGTCACGCCGGCCTCGCTGCTATAAGGCGCATCCGAATTATCGCTATTGGTAAAAACTGATTTAAAGCGGCTGTCCGGATTGATAGGATTAAACAGCCAGTAATTGAGCGGCATATTATTTGCCTGGGGCGCGGTGCCAAAAAACAGCGCCGCATAATTGCCTTTATCCGATGCGTTTTTAATCCACACGGAGATTGTCAGCTTCTCTTTACCCATAAACAACTCGCCCGGCAGAGTTACATAGGGCGCGTCGGCCGCACTCGTTTTCTTCCCGCCGGAAAGTACCAAACCGTCATTGTAAGCTACGTTTCCGTGCGCTTCTCCGTGCTTGTTATTGCCGGAAATGTCATTGGCATCTTCCTGCAATGGATATCTTGCCAGAAGATTGCCGCTCTCCGGCGCACCCTCCGCTGCCTGCGCATGTATGCCTGCTGTGGGTATCCCGGTCACTGCCAGGACCACCGCCAACAAACATGCTGCCAGCCTGCCTTTTTTGTTGCTGAATCTTTGCATGTCACGTCTCTCCTTTCTTCCCTTCCACAAACTTAACTTTGTAACGCGCGGCTGCTGTCCAGTGATTTCTGGCGCAGCAGCCTGTAGTTTTATGATACTATTTCTTTACGGTGATTACAACCTTCGCTTTCTTGCCATTTCTTCTTGCCTTTCACCACGCCTTTAGACGTAACCGTGGCAATCCTGCGGCTGCTGGATTTCCATGATACTTTTTTCTTGGCGGCATTCTTTGGCGTTACGGTTGCTTTCAAAGCAAATTCATCCTTGACGCCAAGCACAAGCTTCGTCTTATTGAGTTTTATCTTCTTCACCCGCACCGGCTTGGTGGGAATAGGGTCTGGATTCGGTTTTATTTGTGTGCCTGTTACCCGAATCGTCGCCGTGACATTCTTATACTGCGGATCCAGCTCTTCCTCCGCCGACATGTTAAATACCAGCGTACCGTCATACGCAACATTGACGCTTTTTACCACGGTATGCCTACAAGGATCAAACAGCCCTCCGGCTCCGTCCATCCCGGCATGGGGGTCTGGATATGGCCTTGCATGGTACACCAGGGCAAGATTTCCATACTCATCCAAAACTACAGAATTGTGTCCGCCTCCCACATGCGCTGCTTTGCCGATAGTTCCTTCGTAAGTATCATAAGAAGAGAGCACCGGATAGGGCACCTGCGTCCAGCTTGCCGGTTCCATCAGGTTGCTATGCTTATCCGCCATCATCAGTCCCAGACAATAATATTTATCTACGGCAGCTCCCGAATAGCTGATATATACCTTATCGCCATATGCAAAGAGATACGGTCCCTCTACAATTCCCTGGTCGCTTCGTAAATTTCGTCAAGAAATAATCTTTGCTGTCCAGATAATCCCAACCCTTGTCTAAATCACTGGAAATCATCGGTTGATACCCCGGGCTTGGAAGGTCGTCTACAAACAGATACCAGCGATTGTCCCGGCTGTGGTCTTTAAAGACTGCCGGGCCTTCTACGCACCAAACACGCGTAAGTCCGTGCCAATAATATAAAATTTACCCGTCTGTGGATTGCGCGTGATAAACGGATCACGCACCCCGGTGGTACCCAAATCAGAAGCAAGGTTTCTTGATATCAAGATAACTTTTCGAGCCATCCAAATACAGCGCCTTGCCGTTCACTGCATCCCGCTCTTGCAGCGTAACAACGCCCACTACGGAAGCTTCCGCGCCATTCCCTGAAAATTTGCCATTTTCCGCTTCCCGGTTAAAGTCAAAAGAGGTCAATAGCTCCATTTGTGTGCCTGCGGCTGCCGGTTCCCCTTGCTCTCCCGCCACTTCTTTGTCCATCCCCGCCGCTGCAGACACCGGCGCTGGCAGCATCGTAACGAACATAGCAGCCGTAAGCAACGCCGCCAGACGTTGTTTCCATTTCTTCATGCAAAAACCCTCCCTTTTAAGCCTTATTTACCAATATAAGACTATTATAAAGGAGGATTTCACTATTTCCTATGTAATATTTGTTATTAATTTGTCTTTTTTTCACAAAAATGTCTTAAATTATTTCCGAAAAATACAAACTATTGCTAGACGCATCCGTACTACAGCTTCATTGTCAACTGAATTCGTTTCTTCTTCAAATCCACGCTCATTACCTTGACTTCCACGATATCGCCTACGCTGACCGCCTCCAGGGGATGCTTAATGTAGCGTTCTGTCATCTGGGAAACGTGCACCAAACCGTCCTGATGAACGCCGATATCCACAAATGCGCCAAAATCAATGACATTGCGCACCGTGCCTTTCAGAATCATACCCGGCGTTAAATCTTTCATCTCCAATACGTCGGTGCGCAGAATGGGCTTTGGCATCTCATCCCTGGGGTCGCGCGCCGGTTTTTCCAATTCCTTGACAATATCCTGCAATGTCAGCTCGCCCACTTTAAGTTCCTCCGCTAACTTCTTATAATCTGAAATCTTCTTAGAAATACCGGACAATTTGCCGCCGCGTATATCTTCGGGCGCAAACCCCAGCCTTTCCAACAATTTCTTAGCTGCATCGTAGCTCTCCGGGTGGACGCTGGTGCCGTCCAGGGGGTTCTTGCCATCGCTGATACGCATAAAACCTGCGCATTGCTCGTACGCTTTCGGTCCCAATTTCGCCACCTTCAAAAGCTGTGCGCGTGTGAGAAATCTGCCGTTCTCCTCACGGTATGCGACAATATTTTTGGCAATGGCTTTGCTGATACCCGATATGTACTCCAATAACGATGCAGAAGCCGTGTTCAGATCTACGCCCACTTTATTGACGCAGTCTTCCACTACGCCATTTAAGGCGCCGCTCAATTTCTTCTGATTCATATCATGTTGATACTGCCCCACGCCGATGGACTTGGGGTCAATCTTTACAAGTTCAGCCAGCGGGTCTTGAAGCCTTCTGGCAATGGAAGCCGCGCTCCTCTGCCCCACATCAAAATTGGGAAATTCCTCTGTGGCGAGTTTGCTCGCCGAATACACGGAAGCTCCTGCCTCATTCACAATGATATATTGCACCGGCTGAGGGATTTCCTTTAACAGATCTACAATAATCATCTCGGATTCGCGGGAAGCCGTGCCGTTACCCACAGAAATCAGGGAAATATCGTATTTCTGAATCAACTTTTTGAGTACCGCCTTGGACTGTTCCACCTTGTTCTGGGGCGCGGTCGGATAGATGACTGTGGTATCTAACACCTTACCTGTAGAATCGACCACCGCCAGCTTACATCCGGTACGGAACGCGGGGTCCCAGCCAAGCACAACTTTTCCGGCAATCGGCGGCTGCATCAAAAGCTGCTGCAAATTCTTGCCAAATACCTTAATCGCACCATCCTCGGCGCGCTCTGTCAGCTCATTGCGAATTTCACGCTCAATCGCCGGGGCAATCAGACGTTTATAACTGTCCTCTATCACTTGACGAAGAACCTCAGAAGTATGGGGATTCTCCCGTATAATCGTCTTCTTTGCCAAATACTGCAAAATCTGTTCTGTGGGCGCCTCCACCTTCACGGTCAGCACTTTTTCCGCTTCTCCGCGGTTTAATGCAAGAATACGGTGCCCGGCGAGTTTTGCCAGGCCCTCCTCAAATTCATAATACATCTCATAGACAGACTCCGCCTCGGGGTCTTTTGCCACCGAGACAATCTTGCCCACGCGCATCGTGAGGTCGCGGATGTATTTGCGGTAATCCGCCTCGTCAGAGATTGCCTCCGCCAGAATATCCATGGCCCCTGCAATGGCGTCCTGTACGGTATTCACTTCCTTCTCTGGGTTCAAGAAGCTCTCTGCCGCCTGTTCCAACGGCTTGTCCGTCATCTGCAGCAAAATAATGTTTGCCAAAGGCTCCAATCCCTTTTCCTTGGCAATCGTCGCGCGCGTCCGCCGTT
This sequence comes from uncultured Lachnospiraceae bacterium, assembly GCA_910588845.1. GTDB lineage: Bacteria > Bacillota > Clostridia > Lachnospirales > Lachnospiraceae > Petralouisia. The sequence goes on along the minus strand of CAJURU010000001.1, from coordinate 1,419 downwards.
TGGGACGGTAAGGGCGGTAAAGGTCCTCCACTGCCACCAATGTTTCCGCCGCCAAAATCTGCTGCTTCAATTCCTCCGTCAGCTTGCCCTGCTCTTCAATGCTCGCAAGCACCTGTTCTTTTTTCTCTTCCAGATTCCGCAAATATGTAAGCCGCTCAAAGAGGTTACGCAATACCTCGTCATTTAAAGCGCCGGTCGCCTCTTTGCGGTATCTGGAAATAAAGGGAATCGTGTTCCCCTCATCAATCAACTGCACTGCGGCCTGCGCCTGCTGTGTCTTAATATTCAATTCCTTTGCTAATTGTGCGATAATGTCCATTACTTTCTCCTTAATCACTCCACGCTGTCAAACAGCTCATTAAATCTTTCCCAACCTTGGGAAACATATGATAGAATTATAGCACATCTCCCCAATCTACGGCAATCATATATTAATTTGTATTTTTCCCTTTAAAATGCTACAATAGATTGAAATAGTATCAAAAAGCAAAGGGGGATTTTCCTATGGACTACAACGAATACCATATGCCAAACACACCAAATACATCCTACATAGAAAAACGCTCCGCCAGCATGGCGATTGCCTCTCTGGTACTGGCCATCGCCGGACTGGTCATGGGCTGCTGCATCTATCCGGCGATTATCTTTGGCTCCCTGGCAATCATTTTAGCGCTGCTCTCACGCGGTGGTGAAATGACTACGAGCGGCTACGCCAAAGCCGGTTTAATCCTTGGCATTATCGCCATCATTTTTGGCATTCTGTTCTTTATTTACGGACTTATCACTCTGTTTGTACAATTTGGCGGCTTGGAAGGCTATCTGAATTATATAGAAGAGATTATGGAGGAAATGGGATCTCCCTCCTACTATGATTCTTATGATATGTTTCATAATATGTAATATAATTTGAGTGTCCCATTTTGTATATGCATAGTACCAAAGGGGGGGCCATCGCACGAATCTGTTTACTCGTTCAAAAGGTCTTGCCGCTTATGCGGCGAAGACAGAATGCACAAAAATTATCTGGGGAAGCTAGCTTCCCCAGATAATTTTTGTGCATGTTGTTTACATTGCTCTGCAATGTAAACTTTTTGAGCGAATCTAACGCTTATAATTTATGTTAGTGCGACAGCCTCATGGTGTTTACATTGCTCTGCAATGTAAACCTTAGAAACTTTTTTACGAACGCATACAAGACCTGTATAAACCGCCATAAGAAAGACATCCCCAAGCAGCATAACCGGCAGCGCTTTATAGGCTTTCAGCAGTACGGAAAAGTTTTTACCAAGAATCATATTGAAAAGACTGCCAAAAATGAAAACGGGGACAAAAGCGCTGATATTTTCCATGATTAGTAATATAATCACCACTTTACAACTATTATAAATAGTGCTCCTTTTGTCGGACAAGATATTTCAA